>NZ_WTVN01000023.1 GCF_012910905.1 Aromatoleum toluvorans | reverse complement strand
AAGATCACCCGCGTCACGGCAAACACCAGCACCAATGCGAGCGCGAGCAGCGCATAAATCGCACCGTTGGTGATGCCGTCCTGCGCGAGCAACAGCGCTATCTGGAAATCCATGGACGAACTCCGGCCGGAAGCGGATGCCCCGGCTCTTTCAGCGACGAAGGAGGCCGCGCAGCACGGGACCTTGCCCGTGATGCGCGGTTTCAGCTCGGAAAGGACTTGCTTGACGACTTACTTGACGAGTTTCCAGGCCCCGTTCTGGATCTGCACCATCACGCGTGCGCGCTGGTCCAGGCCCAGGTGGTCATTGGCGCTCATGGTGAAGATGCCATGCGCGGCGGGCACTTCCTTCAGGCCTTCGAGCGCGTCGCGCAGCGCGGCACGGAACTCCTTCGTGCCCGGCTTGGCCTTCTTCAGCGCAGCAGGAGCGGCCGCGGCAAGCAGCAGGCCGCTGTCCCAGCCGTGCGCGCCGAAGGTCGACACGCTGCCCTTGCCGTGAGCGGCTTCGTACTTGGTGATGTATTCGAGCGCGCTCTTCTTCACCGGGTTGGCGTCGGCCAGTTGCGCCGCGACGAGCACCGGGCCGGCCGGCAGGAAGGTGCCCTCGCAGTCCTTGCCGCACACGCGCAGGAAGTCGTTGTTGGCGACGCCGTGCGTCTGGTAGATCTTGCCGGTGAAGCCGCGCTCCTTGAGCGCCTTCTGCGGCAGCGCGGCCGGCGTGCCGGAGCCGGCGATCAGCACGGCATCGGGCTTCGCGGCCATGATCTTCAGCACCTGGCCGGTGACCGAGGTATCGGTGCGGGCGAAGCGCTCGTTGGCGACCACCTTCAGCTTGCGCGCGTCGGCCACCGACGCGAACTGCTCGTGCCAGCCTTCGCCGTAAGCGTCGGAGAAGCCGATGAAGGCGACCGTCTTCACGTTGTTGTTGGTCATGTGCTCGACGATCGCCGTCGACATCTGCGCGTCGTTCTGCGGCGTCTTGAACACCCAGCGCTTCTTGTCGTCCATCGGTTCGACGATGCGCGCGGACGCGGCCATCGAGATCATCGGCGTGGCCGATTCGGCGACGACGTCGATCATCGCCAGCGAGTTCGGCGTGATCGTCGAGCCGAGGATGACGTCGACCTTGTCCTCGGAGATCAGCTTGCGGACGTTCTTCACCGCCGAAGTCGTGTCGGAGGCGTCGTCGAGGACGATGTAATTGACCTTCTCGCCGCCGATCGTCGTCGGCATCAGCGCGATCGTGTTCTTTTCCGGAATGCCCAGCGACGCGGCAGGCCCGGTCGCCGACACCGTCACGCCGACGTTGATCTCGGCGTGCACGGCCGTTGCGGCAAAGGCAAGGCCGATCGCAGCCATCAGGGAAGTGCGCAGTTTCATGGTGTGTCTCCTCCTCGTGATTTATTGGGCGATCGGGCCTGAGGGAAGCCGCGATCGCGTCGGGCGATTATTGCTTACGATACAAACTATTGCCAGTCAAACTATTGATCTGTGTCACAAATTCACGACATCGATCGCACCACCGGAGGTCGCACGGGGAGCATAACCGCCGTCGCTTGCTTCAAGCGACTTTCTCCCGTTGCCGCGCAATCGCTAACCGGCCTCGCTCGCTGCCGGCTCCTCTTTTCTCATCAGACCGCGCACGCCGTTCAGGAAGATCTGCGTGACGATGGGCGCCATGTCGCGGAAGGTCAGCGGACCGTCGGCGCGCAGCCACGTGAAGGTCCAGTTGATCATCCCGAACAGGATCATCGTGACCGCCTTGTCGAGCTTGCGCCCCTTCAGGCCCGGCTCCACGCGCGCCAGCGCGTCGGCGAAGGCAGCGACGACGCGGCGCTGCTTGCCGGCGACGCTCGCGGCCTGCTCCTCGCGCAGGAACTTCACATCCTGCACGATCACCATGTGCTGATCCTGCGCGTGCTCGTACTCTTCCATGAAGCGCGTCACGAGTTCCGCGAAGTGGTCTTCCGCGGCGAGCTTGCGCGCCTCCACGGCCGCGACGATCGCGAGCAGCTCGTCGATGTAGCTGTCGGCGATGTCGAACAGCAGGTGCTCCTTGTCGCGGTAGTAGTGGTACAGCAGCGGCTTCGACACCCCGCAGGCCTGCGCGATGGCGGCCATCGACGCGTTGTGGAAACCCTTCTCGGCAAAGAGCCCCGCCGCCGCGCGCAACATCGTCGCGCGCTGCAGTTCGAAAGTGGGTGCCTTGCCTCGTGCCATGCGGGATTCCGTGTCGGGGGAGATGTCTGCCGTCGCGGCCTTCAGCGCTCGTCGAAACTGATGACGACGCGCTCGGTGAGCGGGTGCGACTGGCAGGTGAGAATGTAGCCGGCATCGATGTCCGGCTGCTCGAGGGTGAAATTCTTGTCCATGCGCACCTTGCCCTCAAGCAGTTTCGCGCGGCAGGTGCAGCACACGCCGCCCTTGCACGAATACGGCAGGTCCATGCCGGCGCGCAGCGCGACATCCAGGATCGACGGATCCTCGGCGCGGAACTCCATCTCGCGCTTGAGGCCGTCGGCAATCACGGTGACTTTCGCCTGCGTCGCATCGCCCGGTTCGGCGTGGTGTTCGGGGGCGGTCGCCGGCACGCCGAAGCGCTCCAGGTGGACGTGCTCGGCCGCGAGGCCGCCTGCGAGCAGTGCCGCCTCGACTTCGTCGATCATGCCGCCGGGGCCGCAGATAAAGGCTTCGTCGATCGTGTCGGCAGGAATCAGCGTGTCGAGGAACATGCGCACGCGCTCGCCGTCGAGCCGCCCGTTGAACAGCGGCACTTCCTGCTCCTCGCGCGAGAACAGGTTGTACAGCGTGAAGCGCGACATGTAGCGGTTCTTCAGGTCTTCGAGCGTCTCGGCGAACATCACGCTCGCCTGGCGGCGGTTGCTGTAGACCAGCGTGAAGCGGCTGTTGGGCTCGGCACGCAGCGTCGTCTTCACCAGCGACAGGATCGGCGTGATGCCGCTGCCGGCGGCGAAGGCGACGTAGTGCTTGGCGTGCCTGGCGTCGAGCGGCGTGTGGAAGCGGCCTTCGGGCGTCATCACCTCCAGCACGTCGCCGGCCTTGATGCCTTCGTCGTTGGCCCAGGTCGAGAACACGCCGCCGTTGATCTTCTTGATCGCGACGCGCAACTCGCCGTCATCGACGCCGGAACAGATCGAATACGAGCGGCGCAGCTCCTCGCCGTTCACCTTCACTTTCAGGTTGAGGTGCTGGCCCTGCTCGAAGCGGTAGTCGTCGGCGAGCTCGGCCGGGATCTCGAAGCGCAGGCTCACGGATTCGGGCGTCTCGCGCCGCACCTCGGCGACTTTGAGCGGGTGGAACTTCGGCGTTCTGTGCGTCGTCGTCATGTCTCTTGTCTCCTCGATCGCTTCTGCGAGCGACTCGGTCCTTATATGGGTTTGAAGTACTCGAACGGCTCCAGGCAGCTCTGGCAGCGGTACAGCGCCTTGCACGCGGTCGAGCCGAACTGCGACAGGCGCGTCGTGTCGGTCGAGCCGCAGCGCGGGCAGGCGAGCTTGCGGGGCACGAAGCGGATCGGCTGGGGGCCCGCGACCGGTGCATCGCCGCCGGGAGGCGCGATGCCGTAGGCGCGGAGCTTTTCCTTCGCGGACTCGGTGATCCAGTCGGTGGTCCACGCGGGCGCGAGGCGCGTCTCGACGGAAACCTCCCCCGCGCCGGCCGCGACCAGCGCGTCGTGGATGCTCTGCGAGATCACCTCGGTCGCCGGGCAGCCCGAATAGGTCGGCGTGACGACGACATGCAGGCCGCCGTCGCGCGCGACGACTGCGCGCACGATGCCGAGCTCGGTCACCGAGATCACCGGGATCTCGGGGTCGGGCACGGCGTGGAGGACGTCCCAGGCCTGGGTTTCGGTCAACATGGTCGCGCTACCTGTCATTGCTCGTGAGTCGCTTTTGTAGGGCGGATGAGCGAAGCGTTATCCGCCGCATGCGCCGCACGTCGTACACGCACGGATGGCATACGGCGGAAGGCGCTACGCTTTTCCGCCCTACGTTCGTGCTCACCATTGCGCTCCCGGATAGGTGCGCTGCATGTACTGCATCTCGGACAGCAGATGCCCCAGGTGCTCGCTGTGGCGGCCGAACTTGCCCCAGGACTTGAACGGCGTGCGCGCGGGCACGGTCAGCGTCGCCTCGTTCAGCACCGGCACGACCGCCGCTTCCCACGCCGCTTCGAGCTCGCTCCACGCCGGGCCGATGCCCGCCGCGGCGGCAGCTTCGTCGCTCGGGGTCACGACGAAGAACTCTGCGGTGTAGGGCCACAGGTAGTCGAGGGCGGCCTGCGTGCGCTCGTGCGATTCGGCAGTGCCGTCGCCCAGGCGCACGACCCAGTCGCCGGCGTGCTGCGCGTGGTAGCGCGCTTCCTTGATGCTCTTCGCGGCGATCGCGGCGAGCTCGCTATCGTGCGACGCGAGCAGGCGCTCCCACAGCAGCACCTGGAAGCTCGCGAAGAGGAAGTTGCGCACCATCGTGCGGCCGAAGTCGGCGTTCGGCAGCTCGCACAGCGTGAGATTGCGGTAATTCATCTCGGTGCGCAGGAAGGCGAGCTGGTCCTCGTCGCGGCCCTGGCCTTCGAGCTTGCCGGCGTGAGTCAGGAGCATGCGCGCCTGGCCGATCAGGTCGAGCGACATGTTGCCGAGCGCCATGTCCTCTTCGAGCACCGGCGCGTGGCCGCACCATTCGGACATGCGCTGGCCGAGGATCAGCGCGTTGTCGCCGAGGCGGGTGACGTATTCGAGATGGGCGGCAAGCGGGGCGGGGTTGGGGGTCGTCATCGGTGCAGCCCTCTCACATGTGGTTCACTTCGTCGGGCAGCTGGTAGAAGGTCGGATGCCGGTAGATCTTGTCCTCGGCCGGGTCGAACAGCTCGGGCTTCGCGTCGGGGTCCGACGCGACGATGTGGTCCGCCTGCACGACCCAGATGCTCACGCCTTCCTGACGGCGGGTGTACACGTCGCGCGCGACCTGCAGCGCGAGCTTGGCGTCGGGCGCGTGCACGCTGCCGCAGTGCTTGTGATCGAGTCCGTTGCGGCTGCGCACGAAGACTTCCCACAGCGGCCATTCCTTGCGTTCCATGTCTCTTCTCCTCTCGTGAGGGCTGGCCGGGGCCGCCCTTTCTGTCGGTGTGTTCGGGATGTTCCTGTCAGGCCGCCTGATCCTCGCGCGCGGCACGCTTGCGTTCGTGCTCCAGCGCGGCGTCGCGCACCCAGGCGCCGTCCTCCCACGCCTTCACACGCGCGGCGAGGCGGTCGACGTTGCCCTGGCCGTGGCCGTTCACGACGTTCCAGAACTCGTCCCAGTCGATCGCGCCGTAGTCGTAGTGCCCGCGTTCGGCGTTCCACTGCAGCGCCGGGTCGGGCATCGTCACGCCCAGCACCTCGGCCTGCTTCACGGTCGCATCGACGAACTTCTGGCGCAGGTCGTCGTTGGAGATGCGCTTGATGCCCCAGCGCGCGCTCTGCCCCGAATGCACGGAGTCCTTGTCGTGCGGGCCGAACATCATGATCGACGGCCACCACCAGCGATTCACGGCGTCCTGCACCATCTCGCGCTGCTCGTCGGTGCCCTTCATCATCGTCAGCAGCAGGTCGTAGCCCTGGCGCTGGTGGAAGGATTCCTCCTTGCAGATGCGCACCATCGCGCGCGCATAGGGACCGTAGCTGCACTTGCACAGCGGGATCTGGTTCATGATCGCCGCGCCATCGACCAGCCAGCCGATCACGCCGATGTCCGCCCAGGTGAGCGTCGGGTAGTTGAAGATCGAGCTGTACTTGGCCTTGCCGGTGTGCAACGCATCCAGCAATTCGTCGCGCGACACGCCCAAGGTCTCCGCCGCCGCGTAGAGATAGAGGCCGTGGCCGCCCTCGTCCTGCACCTTCGCGAGCAGGATCGCCTTGCGCTTCAGGGTCGGCGCACGCGTGATCCAGTTGCCTTCGGGCAGCATGCCGACGATCTCGGAATGCGCGTGCTGGCTGATCTGGCGCACCAGCGTCTTGCGGTAGGCCTCGGGCATCCAGTCCTTGGCCTCGATGTAGCCGCCGGCATCGATCTTGGCGTCGAACTCGGCCTGGTAAGCGGGATTCTCGACCGCCTTCGGCCCCTTGTCGGCGCCCTGCTGCGGGATGTCCAGTGCTTGGGTATACATTCCGTTGTCTCCTCCTCTTATTCCTTGGGGCGATGGTCGACGACGCGTTTGGCCTTGCCGACCGTCACGCGCTCGAGCGAGAACGGTTCGCCGACGACGACCTTCGCCGACACACCGCAGAAGGTCTTGATGCGATGCGCGAGCTCCTCGCCGACCGCCTCCTTCTGCTCGGGATGCCGGCCGACGACCGCTTCCGGGTCCAGCTCGACCTTCACGGTGAGCGTGTCCATGTGACCCTTCTTGTCGACCTCGAGCAGGTATTGCGCGGCGAGCTGGGGCATGTGGCAGATCAGCTCCTCGATCTGCGTCGGGAAAAGATTCACGCCGCGGATGATCAGCATGTCGTCGCTGCGCCCGGTGATCTTGGCCATGCGCCGCATGCTGCGCGAAGTCGGCGGCAGCAGCCGCGTGAGGTCGCGCGTGCGGTAGCGGATCACCGGCATCGCTTCCTTGGTCAGCGTCGTGAACACCAGCTCGCCTTCCTCGCCGTCGGGCAGCACTTCGCCGGTCTTCGGGTCGATGATCTCGGGGTAGAAATGGTCTTCCCACACCACCGGACCGTCCTTCGACTCGACGCACTCGCTGGCGACGCCCGGGCCCATCACTTCGGAGAGGCCATAGATGTCGACCGCCTCCAGCCCCGAGCGCGCCTCCATCGCCTCGCGCATGCCCTGCGTCCACGGCTCGGCGCCGAAGATGCCGACCTGCAGCGAGGTCGATTTCGGGTCGATGCCCATGCGCTCCATCTCGTCGAGGATGGTCAGCATGTAGGACGGCGTCACCATGATGATGTCGGGGCGGAAGTCCTGGATCATCTGGATCTGCTTCTCGGTCTGGCCGCCGGACATCGGCACCACCGCGCAGCCGAGCCGCTCGGCGCCATAGTGCGCACCCAGGCCGCCGGTGAACAGGCCGTAGCCGTAGGACACGTGCACCATGTCGCCGGCGCGCCCGCCCGCGGCGCGGATCGAGCGCGCGACGACGTCGGCCCAGGTGTCGATATCCTTCAGCGTGTAGCCGACCACCGTCGGCTTGCCGGTCGTGCCCGACGACGCATGCACGCGCGCGAGCTTCCCGCGCGGCACCGCGAACATGCCGAAGGGGTAGTTGTCGCGCAGGTCGCTCTTCGCGGTGAAGGGAAACTTCGCGAGATCGGCGAGCGTCTTCAGGTCGTCCGGATGCACGCCCTTGGCGTCGAAAGCCTTGCGGTAGTGCGGCACGTTGTCGTACGCGTGGCGCACGCTCCACTTCAGGCGCTCCAGCTGCAGCGCGCGCAGCTCGTCCTGGCTCGCCTTCTCGATCGGTTCCAGGTCGCCGGGCGACGGGGTCTTCACGGGCATTGCTCTCTCTCCTCCAAGATTCTTCGGTCTGCACGGATTTCGTATGAATCCGGAATTATTCCCCGCCTGCGGGGGATCCCGGAGTGACCCGCGTCAAACCCCGTTCATTTCACAGCTCGACGACCGCCCTCCCCTTCAGTCGGTACGACTTGCCGCGCATCACCGCGATCAGCTCGCCCCGGGGGTTCGTCACGCTGACGTCGTACACCCCGGTGCGCCCGGCCGCGAACACTTCCTTCGCCTCGGCGCACAGGACGTCGCCGGGACGGCCGGGCGCCATGAAGTCGAGGCTGATGCCGGAGGCGACAGTCTGCTCGTTGTAGCTGTTGCACGCGTAGGCGAAGGCCGCGTCGGCAAGCACCGTGATGAAGCCGCCGTGGCAGATGTCGAAGCCGTTGAGCATCTCCTCGCGCACCGTCATCGTGAGCTTCGCGTAGCCCGGGCCGACGGCCTCGAAGCGGATCCCGTTGGCGTGCAGCACGCGGTCGTTCTCCGCCATGCCGTCGCGCACGCGCTCGGCGACGGCCTGCGGGGGCAGGCCGTTGGTGAGGTCGCGATAGCCTGCCTCAGTCATACATCGCCTCCCCGTTGTGGGCCTTGCGGCGCAGCAGCGGCGACACGCGGTAGCGCTCCTCGCCATAGTGTTCCTTCAGGTTCGCCAGCACCTCGACGACGAAACCGGCACCGAGCTGGTCGGCCCACGCGAGCGGCCCGCCCTTCGGGTAGTTGGTCCCGTAGCGCATCGCGGTATCGACGTCGCGCGCGCTGGCGACGCCCTGCAGCACCGCGTCGGCGGCCTCGTTCGCGAGCATCGCGACGGTGCGCAGGGCGATCAGGCCGGCGACGTCGTCGATCACGCTGACCTTGAAACCCGCCTTCTGGAAGGTGCCGGCGACGCCGCGCAGCGCGCCGAGGCCGCACTGGTCGGCGCGCGTGAGCGCGATGCGGGTGCTGGTCGAGTAGTCGAGGCACAGGTCGAAGAGCACGAGGTTGGGCTGGCGTTCCTCGGCCGCGCGGCTGGTCGCGGTGCGGCCGTCGGTGAGCGCGACGCGCGCGGCGCCGATCTGCATCCAGCCGCGATGCCCGGGCATGCCCGGCTCGCGCCGCACCTCGATGCCGGCCGCTTCCAGGCGCGCCAGCAGCGGCGCCGCGGCACCGATGTCTCCGACCACCGTGATGCGCGCTTCGCCCTCGTGCGCCGGCTCGTCCTGCGGCACGGGCTTCGCGGCGAGTTCGCCGTACTCGAAAATGCCGCGCCCGGTCTTGCGCCCGAGGCGCCCGGCGGCGACGAGCTCCTGCTGGAACGGGCTGGGCGCGAAGCGGCGGTCGCCGAAGTAGGCGTCGAACACCGACTTCGTCACCGCGAAGTTCACGTCGTGGCCGATCAGGTCCATGAGCTCGAAGGGACCCATCGCGAAGCCGCAGCCTTCGCGCAGGATCGCATCCAGCGTCGCCGGCTCCGCCTCGTGCTCGGCAAGCACGCGCAACGCCTCGGCGTAGTAGGGCCGCGCGACGCGGTTCACGATGAAGCCCGGCGTCGAAGTCGCATGCACGGGCATCTTGCCCCACGCGCGCGCCGTCGCGTACAGGGTCTCGGCGACGTCGCGGTCGGTGGTCAGGCCCGACACCACCTCGACCAGCGCCATGCGCGGCGCGGGGTTGAAGAAGTGCAGGCCGGCGAGGCGTCCGGGACGCGCGAGCCCCGCCGCCATCGCGTTGATCGACAGCGACGAGGTGTTGCTCGCGATGATCGCGTCCGCGCCGAGCGTGCTTTCCAGTTCGGCGAACAGCTTGCGCTTGACGTCCAGGTTCTCGACGATCGCCTCGATCGCGAGAGCGGCGTCGCGGGCCTCCGACAGCGTCGTCACCGGCACGACGCGCGCCAGCGTCGCCGCGGCCTCGGTCTCTCCCAGCCGGCCCTTGGCCACGAGGAACCTGAGGTCCTTTTCGATCGCCGCGCGCCCGGCGGTAATCGCCTCGGCGCAGCCGTCGTACAGATACACGGTGTGGCCCGCGCGCGCCGCGACCTGGGCGATGCCGCTGCCCATCGCGCCGGCGCCGACGACCAGCACCTTCACGTTTTTGCCGAGGGGCGCCATCACGCGCCCCTCGCTTCAATTTCACGCGGGCACCAGGCCTCCCGCTGGGCCGCCCCAAGGGAGGCCTGCGCCCCCTCGGGGGGCAGCGAACGAAGTGAGCGTGGGGGCTGTAGCATCTCAGTCACCCTTGAAGTTCGGGCTGCGCTTCTCCATGAACGCGGCGACCCCTTCGCGGTAGTCGTTCGAGTTGCCGCACACGGTCATCAGGTCGCGCTCGAGGTTGAGCTGGGTCTCGAAGTCGTTGGTCGAGCTCGCCCAGATCGCCTGCTTGGTCTTCGCGTAGCCGAAAGTCGGCCCTTTCGCGAGGCTGGCCGCGATTTCGCGCACGGTCGGCATCAGCGCCTCGTCATCGACGCACTTCCAGATCAGGCCCCAGGCTTCGGCCTGCTCGGCCGGCAGCTTCTCGCCCAGCAGCGCCATGCCCATCGCGCGCGCCGGGCCGACGAGGCGCGGCAGGATCCAGCTGCCGCCGGTGTCGGGCACCACGCCGAGCTTGCTGAAGGACTGGATGAAGCTCGCCGAACGCGCCGCATACACGAGGTCGCAGGCGAGCGCGATGCTCGCGCCGGCGCCGGCCGCGACCCCATTCACGGCGGCGATCACCGGCATTTCCAGGCTGCGCAGCGCGAGCACGAGCGGCTTGTAGTTCTTCTCGACCGATTCGCCCAGGTCCACCGGCGCCGCGCCCGGCGCGACCGCGCGGTCCGACAGGTCCTGCCCGGCGCAGAAGCCGCGGCCCGCACCGGTCAGCACCAGCACGCGCACGGCGCCTGCGTCGCGGCCCGCCTTCACGTTGGCGAGCGCCTCGCGCACTTCCTCGTGCATTTGCTTCGTGAAGGAATTCAGCCGGTCCGGGCGATTCAGCGTCAGCGTCGCGACGCCCTCGAGCACATCCAGGCGGATCGTCTCGCCCTGCATGTTCCAATCGGTGCTACCCCGTTCGCTACCCAACTCGCTGCCCATGTCTCCTCCTGTCGTTCCTCTGCACAAGCGCCCCTATGCCTTCATGGCGGCTATTCTGCAGAGTCTCCTTTTCTGGGTCGCCCGGAAGCGTCGAGGCTTCCCGACGGCGGGGAAATCGCCCGGTTTCCGAGCTTTCTTTGTAGTCCGGCCTTTGTTTGACCGACCGGTCAATCAATAGTAAGCTTGATCCAGATCAAAAGACAACAGTTTTTTGCTTGACAAGTTTCCCCGCAGCGCAACAACGCGCCGGCCGCTATAACGAGGTCAGCGCCACCGATCCGCAGGGGGCCGCAGAAGCCCCGATCCGCCACCAGAGGAGACCCTCGATGTCCCACGCCGCGCACAGCACCACGCCCGCCCAGCTGTTCGACAAGCACCACGCGACCCTCGAAGCCGCCGTCCAGGCGATCCACGCCCGCGGCTACTGGACGCCCTACCCCGAGATGCCCAGCCCCAGGGTGTACGGGGAAACGGCGCAGGAAGACGGGCGCAAGGCGGTCGAGGCCACGTTCGGCCGGGATTTCGAACTCGGCCAGCCCGGCCAGCCCGACTGGATGGCGACCGAGCGTTCGCCCTACGGTGTCGAGATGGGCGTGCGCTATCCGGTGTGCGACGCCGACGCGCTGATCGCCGCCGCGCAGGCCGCGATGCCCGGGTGGCAGCGCATCGGCGCGCAGGGGCGTGCCGGCGTGTGCCTGGAGATCCTCGAGCGCCTGAACAAACGCAGCTTCGAGATCGCCCACGCGGTGATGCTGACGACCGGCCAGGGCTGGATGATGGCTTTCCAGGCGGGCGGCCCGCACGCGCAGGACCGCGGCCTCGAAGCGGTCGCCTACGCTTACCGCGAGATGAAGTTCATCCCGCACGAGACGGTGTGGGAGAAGCCGCAGGGCAAGAACCCGCCGCTGAAGATGACGAAGCACTTCGAGATCGTCGGGCGCGGCGTCGCGCTGGTCGTCGGCTGCGGCACCTTCCCGACCTGGAACACCTACCCGGGCCTCTTCGCCGCGCTCGCGACCGGCAACCCGGTGATCGTCAAGCCGCACCAGAACGCGATCCTGCCCGCCGCGATCACCGTGCGCATCGCGCGTGAAGTGCTCGCCGAGGCCGGCCTCGACCCCAACCTCGTCACGCTCGCGGCCTTCGACAAACGCGAGGCCACGCAGGCGCTGGCGAGGCATCCGGCGGTGAAATCGATCGACTTCACCGGCGGCAACAGCTTCGGCCGCTGGCTGATCGACAACGCGAAGCAGGCGCAGGTGTATGCCGAGCTCGCCGGCGTGAACAACGTCGTCATCGAATCGACCGACCAGTACAAGGCGATGCTGCGCAACCTCGCCTTCACGCTGTGCCTGTACTCCGGCCAGATGTGCACGACGACGCAGGCGCTCCTCGTGCCGGCCGGCGGCATCGACACCGACCAGGGCCACAAGAGCTACGACGAGGTGTGCGCCGACCTCGCCGCCGCCATCGACAAATTCCTCGCCGACCCCGCGGTCGCAACCGCGGTGCTGGGCGCGATCCAGTCGCCCGACACGCTCGCCCGCATCGCCGAGGCGCCCGAGTACGGCCGCGTCGTGCGCGCGTCGGCGAAAATCGAGCATGCCGAATTCCCCGGCGCCGAAGTGCGCAGCCCGGTGCTGCTCGCATGCGACGCCGCGGATGAAAAAGCCTACATGGAAGAGCGCTTCGGCCCGATCGCCTTCGTCGTGAAGACCGCCGACGGCGCCGCAGCAGTCGCGCTGTCGGAGCGCATCGTGCGCGAGCACGGTGCGCTGACGGTCGGCGTGTATTCGAGCAAAGCCGAAGTCGTCGACGCGATGACCGAGGCGACCTGGCGTGCGGGGGTCGCGCTGTCGATCAACCTCACCGGCGGCGTGTTCGTGAACCAGTCGGCGGGCTTCTCCGACTACCACGGCGTCGGCATGAACCCGGCCGCGAACGCGAGCTACGCCGACAGCGCCTTCGTCGCCAACCGCTTCCGCGTCGTGCAGCGCCGCTACCACGTCGAGTAAGCGGCACGGCAGCCGACAACCGGGGCGCCGCGGCGCCCCCTTTCATCTCCGGAACTCCCCGCCATGCCCTGCTACGAGATCGACGGCCTGCGTCCGGTCGTCCACCCCAGCGCCTACGTGCACCCGGACGCGGTGCTGGTCGGCAACGTCCACGTCGGCCCGCGCTGCTACGTCGCCCCGCTCGCGAGCCTGCGCGGCGACTTCGGCCCCATCATCCTGCGCGAAGGCGCCAACGTGCAGGACTGCTGCGTGATGCACGGCTTCCCCGGCATCGACACCGTCGTCGAGGAAAACGGCCACATCGGCCACGGCGCGATCCTGCACTGCTGCCACGTCGGGCGCAACGCGCTGGTCGGCATGAACGCGGTGGTGATGGATCGCGCGGTGATCGGCGAATCGGCGATGGTCGCCGCCTGCTCCTTCGTCAAGGCCGGCATGGAGGTCCCGCCGCAGGTGCTGGTCGCCGGCGTTCCGGCCAAGGTCGTGCGCGCGCTCACGGCGCAGGAGATGGAATGGAAGGTCGACGGCACGCGCTGCTACCACGACCTCACGGTGCGCAGCCTCGCGACGCTCAAGCCCTGCGAACCGCTGACCGAAGCCGAGCCCGATCGCCCGACGGTCGACCTGCCGGACGTCGTGCCGCTGTTCGAGCTGAAGCGGCGCAGCTGACGCCGGCACGGTTCCCCGGGGCCGCCCTCATTCCCCGTCTTCGGGAACGCCGCCGCCACCGGGCGGGCGCGCCCTCGGGATCGCCGACCGCTCCCCCCGCAGGAGCTTGAGCAGTTCGGTGCGTGCCCGTTCGCGCTCGAGTCCCCGGGCCACCAGCATCCCGATCAGTTCGTCGAAGCGCGCTCGGCGGCGCAGCCCCGCCTCGCCGACATCGCGGCGGTCGTGGAAGAACTCCATCAGCGTCGAACCGCACACGCAGTTGCGGAACAGTTCGACGATCACCTGCCCGTCGTCGTCCACGGCCTGCTTGAGGCCGCTGCCGCCGCGGCCCACGCGCTGCGTCTGGGCGACGTAATCATCGACGTCGCGATAACTGCGGCCGCACGCGGCGCAGCGTTTGGGAAACGTACCGGCGGCAATTTCCGCCAGGCCGGCATACAGCGCGGCATCGACCCCCGCGTTCGGCCCGTCCGGCAGATTGTCCGCCATGTCACCCGTCCCGAAGACCGTGTAATTGCCACGCTGCGGCCTGCCCACGGCCCCGCCTCATGATTCCGGCACCTGGCCCGCGCCGGCATGCGCGAACGCCTCGCGGACAGTGACGCGCAGTTCCTCGTCGTCCCACGGCTTGAGCAGGAACTTGCTCACCGCCCCGTTGTTGATCGCGCGCGTGATGGCATCGACGTTGGCATAGCCCGAGAGCACCATGCGCACCGTGTCGGGGTGCAACTCCTTCACGCGCATCAGGAACTCGCTGCCGTTCATGCCGGGCATGCGCTCGTCCGACAGCAGGACCTGCACCGGCTCCCGGGCCAGGATGTCGAGCCCCTCGCGTGCCGAGGCCGCCGTCAGGATGCGGTAGCCATCATGGCGCAGCAGCCGCTTGAGCGCACTCAGGACGTGCGGCTCATCGTCGACCAGCAGCAGCGTCGGGGGCGGCGCGTCCTCCGCGGGCGCCGGCAGCGCCATGCGCGTGCCCTCGCCCAGCATCGCTGCGAGCGCCTCGCCCTCCAACGGCGGGCTGAAATGATAGCCCTGGATCTCGTCGCACCCCTGCCGCCGCAGATACTCCATCTGCGCCTCGTTCTCGACCCCCTCGGCAATCACCTTGAGCCGCAGGCTATGCGCCAGCCGGATCGTCGCGATGCAGATCGCGGCATCGCCGGGCTCGGTCACCACGTCACGCACGAAGGCGCGGTCGATCTTCAGGTAGTCGATGGGGAAGCGCCTCAGGTAGGCCAGGCTGGAATAGCCGGTGCCGAAGTCGTCGAGCGCGAGCGATATGCCCAGCGCCTTGAGTTTCTGCATCGCCGCGACCGCCTCGCCGACATCGGTCATCGCCGTGCTCTCGGTGATCTCGAGTTCGAGTTGCGCGCCATCCAGCCCCTCGGCGGCGAGCGCGTCGGCAATCGTGCGATCGAGCCCGCCGGAGCGGAACTGGCGGGCCGAGAGGTTGATCGCGACCGGCGGGACCGCGAGCCCGCAGTCCCGCCAGCGCCGGATCTGGCGGCAGGCGGCGCCGATCACCCATTCGCCGACCGGCACGATCAGGCCGGTCTCCTCGGCCAGCGGAATGAACTCCATCGGCGGAACCAGCCCGAGCTCCGGATGCTGCCAGCGCAGCAGCACCTCCAGCCCGACGATGGCGCCGTCCTGCAAGCTCACGCGCGGCTGGTAGTGCAGCACGAACTCGCCGCGTTCGAGCGCACCGCGCAACGCCTGTTCGAGTGCCTGGCGCTGCACGACGGCCGCGTTCATCGCCGGAGTGTCGAAGCAGTACTGGTTGCCGCCGGCGCTGCGCGCCTCGAGTCGCGCGATGTTGGCATGCTGCAGCAGCACCGCCGGGCTGTCGCCGTCGCCGGGGTAGAGGCACACGCCCACGCTTGCCGTGACCGCGAACTCGTGGCCGTCGACGGCGAAGGGCCGGGCAATATCGTCGAGAATCCGCCGCACGATCACGCCGGCGGCATCGACCCCGGGCAGATCGCCCAGCACGACGACGAAGTCGTCTCTGCCGACGCGCGCCACGGTGTCGCCCTCGCGGACCAGGGCGGTGAGCCGGGCGGCGACGTGACGCAGGATGTCGTCACCCACCGCGTGGCCGAAGGAGCCGACGAGGCTGCCGAAGCGGTCGATATCGATCGACAGCACCCCGACCGAATGCTGGTGGCGATTCGCATTCGCCAGCGCCTGCGCGAGGCGGTCATCGAGCAGGTTGCGGTTCGCGACGCCGGTGACGCTGTCGAAATTGGCGTGCCGCTCGAGCTCCGCCTGGTAGCGCAGCCGTTCCGTGACGTCGTACTGGATGCCGACGAAGTGGGTGCAGCGCCCCGCCTCGTCGCACACCGGCGCGATGTGGAGATCCGCCCAGTAGATCCGCCCGTCCTTGCGGTGGTTGCGGAAGATCGCATGCGCGTGGCGCCGCTCGCGCACCGCCACGCGGATCTCGTCCAGGCCCGGCTGGTCGCGGTCCGCGCCGTGCAGGAAGCGCGGATTGCGCCCGATGGCCTCCTCCGCACGGAAGCCGGTGATGCGTTCGAAGGCCGGGTTCACATACACGATCGGGAGGCCCGGCTGCTGGCAGTCGACGATGGTGACCGCGTTCACGCTCGCCTCGATCGCCCGCTCACGCAGCCGCAGCGCCTCCAGCACGCCGAGGCGCTCGGTGACGTCGCGCGAGATGCCGACCACGCCGACCACCTCGTCGCGATCGTCGCGGATCGGCGCGCGCGTCGTCGAATACCAGCGCCACTCCGCCGTCCCCGGTACGGGCACGCGCACGCACTGCTCGGCCGACGGCTCGCCGCTCGACATCACGCGCGCATGCTCGGCGGGGTCGAACAGCCCGTTCAGCTCCGCGCCGGGGAGCAGCTCGGCGACGCTATGGCCGGTGAGCGCGTCCGGAGCATCGCGGCCGAGCAGCTGCGCGCAGCATCCATTGGCGCGGATGAAGCGCTGCCGGCCGTCCTGGTAGAACACCAGGTCGGTGGTGTTGTCCATGAATTCGCGCAGCAGGCGCTGCTCGGCGAGCAGCTCGCGCTGCAGGCGGTAATGCGCGTGCGCCGACTGCACCATCAGGCGCAGCTGCTCCTGGTTCCACGGCTTGGTGATGTAGCCGAAGATGCGCCCGCGGTTCACCGCCCGCACCACCGCATCCAGATCGGCATAGCCGGTGACCATCACCGCCGCCGCGCGCGACAGCCCGCGCGCCTGCGCGAGCAGCGCGTCGCCGCACATGCCCGGCATGCGCTGGTCGGACAGCAGCACCGACAGGTCCGGCAGGGTGGGGATCAGGGCGATCGCCGCTTCGGCCGACGGCGCGGTGTGCACGATGCACTCGTCCTCGAGCGTATCGACGATCGCCGCGAGGATCTGCGGCTCGTCGTCCACGGCCAGCACCACCGGGCGTTCGCTGATGTACGCGAAGGACGCCTCGGGCATTTCGCGGCCGGCGGGGGGTGTCGTATCCGTCATGTCTGCGCTCCCGTATTCGTCGCCGCGGCAGGCACCTTCTGCCGCAGCGGCAGGCGGACGACCATGCGCGTGCCGACGCCTTCCTGGCTGAACGCCTCCAGGGTCCCGCCGTGCTGCCGCACGATGCCGAAGGAAATCGACAGGCCCAGTCCGGTCCCTTCGCCGACCCCCTTGGTGGTGAAAAAGGGCTCGAAAATCCGTTCGCGCACCGCGTCGGACATGCCCTTGCCGTTGTCGGCGATCTCGATGTGCATCATCTCTGCTTCCTGGGAGGTGGTGATGACGATTTCGCCGTCGCGCGCGTCCGCGTCGATCGCATCGACCGCATTGGCGACCAGGTTCATCACGACCTGGTTGAACGGTCCCGGATAACATTCCAGGCTCGCCTGCGGTCCGAAGCGCCGCGTCACGCGGATGTGGTCGCGCAGCCGGTGCTGCAGCAGCGTCAGCACCGACTCGACCGCCTCCGCGACGTCGATCGTGCGGATCTCGCCCGCGTCGAGCCGCGAGAAGGTGCGCAGCTTGACCACCAGGTCGCGGATGCGCTCGAGCCCGCCTGCCATGTCCGTGAGGCGCTCCGCCGCCTTGTCCAGCAGGCGCGCGCGCTCGGGCGTCAGGTGCGGCCGCGCTTCCGCCCCGACCTGGGCCAGCGCGCGCGACACCGTCGCGTGGTGGTTCAACACGAAGGCGAGCGGGTTGTTGATCTCGTGCGCCACGCCGGCCACCAGTTCGCCGAGCGAGGCCATCTTCGCCGACTGCACGAGGCGCGACTGCGTCTCGCGCAGTTCGGCGTAGGCCGCTTCGAGCGTGCGGTTCGACTCCTCCAGCTCGCGGTTGGCGGCCACCAGCCGGTCCTGCACGCTGCGCAGCTGGCGGTTCTGGTACACCGCGCTCTCGTAGGTCGACACCAGCAGGCCGACCAGTTGGCGCGAATCGCGCGGGCGCACCTCGTGCACGGCGTCGCCGATGCGCAGCCGCATCGGCGGGCACCCCGCCGAGCAGGACGGCGGCGACGGCGCATCGATCTGCGTGCGCAGGGTCGCCAGCAGCTGGGCTTCGTCGTAAGGCTTGGTGACATAGCAGTCGGCGCCCGCGTTCAGGCCGCCGATGACATCGCGGGTGTCGGCGAGCGAAGTCAGCAGGATCACCGGCACATCGGCGAGGCCCGCCTCCGCGTGCACGCGCCGGCACAGCTCGTAGCCGTCCATCACCGGCATGTTGACGTCGCTCACCACCGCCGCCGGACGGCGCTCGCGGGCCAGCGCCAGCGCCGCCGCCCCGTCGCCGGCGAGCTGCACCTCGTAGCCGGCGCCCTCCACGACGCGCCGCAGCATTTCCGCCTGCACCGGGCTGTCCTCGACGATCAGCACCGGGCCGGGGGCGGTGCCGGCGCCTGCCGGCAAGGGATTCAGGGCAGCGGGCGCGGTCATCGCGAGTGTCCTCCGTTAACAGTCGGATGCGAGGGCGCTTCGCCCTTCGCGAGTCGCCCGAGCGCCGCGGCGATCTGTCCGAGCGGCAGCACCAGGCCCGCGGCGCCGTTGCGGATCGCCGCGGCGGGCATGCCGAAGACCACGCTGGTCTCCTCGTCCTGGGCGATCGTCGCACCGCCCGCCGCGGCGATTTCCGCGAGGCCGGCCGCGCCGTCGCGTCCCATCCCGGTCAGCACCACGCCGATGGCGTCCGGCCCATGCACGCGCGCGAGCGATGCGAGGGCGAGATCGGCCGACGGGCGGTGCAGCTGGCCGCGCAGTTCCGGCGAGCAGCGCAGGCGTCCGTGCGCGTCGAGCTCGAGGTGCATGCCGTCGGGCGCGAAGTACGCCGTCGCCGGCAGGGGCAGGCTGCCGTCCTGGGCGAGACGCACCGCGACCGGCGCCGAGCGGGCCAGCCACTGCACCAGCCCTTCCATGAAACCCTCGGCGATGTGCTGGATGCACAGCACGGGCAGCGGGAAATCGCGCGGCAGCTGGCGCAGGACCGTCTCGAAGGCCTGCGGCCCGCCGGTGGAGGCGGCGATGCCGACGATGCGCGGCCGCAGGCCGGAGCGTTCCGCGCCACCGGCTGGCGGCGCAGCGGGCGCGGGCGCGGCGCGGTGGCGACGGCGGCGCAGCGCGACGACGCCGGCCGCCACCTTGACCTTGGCCACCAGCTCGGCGGCGAGCTCCGCGGACGCTTCGCTCAGCCCGCCGCGCGGCTTGGCGACGATGTCGACCGCGCCGGCTTCGAGCATCTCGAAGATCGTGTCGGTGTGCTCGCGCTGCACCGCGATGCTGAGCACGAGAATGGGCACGGGATGCAGCGCCATCACTTCGCGCGTAAACTCGAGCCCGCCCATCCCCGGCATGTGCAGGTCGGTGCACACGACGTCGGGCATGAGCCGCGGAATCAGCGCCAGCGCCTCGGCGCCGTCGCGCGCGGTGCCGCACACGCCGATCGCCGGCTCGCGATCGAGCATGCGGCGCACGACCTCCAGTGCCAGCGGCGAATCGTCGACCAGCAGCACGCGGATCGGCCGCCGTCCCGCAGCGCCTTTCATCGGCGGGGCCTCCGTGCGGGCCTCAGATCAGGCGCTCGAGGCATTCGATGAGCTCCTTCTGGTCGAAACCGGGCTTCGTGATGTAGGCGTTCGCGCCGGCCTCCAGCCCGCGCATGCGATCCTCGTCCGACGCCAGCGACGTCACGAGGATCACCGGCAGGTGGGCGTGGCGGACCTCGCGGCGGATGCGCCGGGCCAGCTCGAGGCCGTCGAGCTTGGGCATGTTGACGTCGGTGACCACCGCGTCGAACTCGCCGCGCGCGAGCTTGCGCAGCGCATCGAGGCCATCGACCGCGGTGACGACCTCGTAGCCCGCCGCTTCGAGGATGCGGCTTTCCTGCGTGCGCGTGGTGATGCTGTCCTCGGCCAGCAGCACCCGGTTGCGCCGCTGTGCGGCCGGTGCGGGCCCGGCGGCGGGCGCGGCGCGCCGCCGCAGCGACGCGAACAGGTCGGCCGGATCGAGCACGATGCAGATCTCCCCGCTGTCGAGGATGCTCGCGCCCGCCACGTTGCGTACCCGCTCGAGCAGGCTGCCGGGCGCCTTGAGCACGACTTCCTGCTCGTCGACCAGCGCTTCCACCGTGACCGCGAAGCACCCCGCCGCGGTCTCGAGGATCACCGCCAGGCGAGCGCCCGCGCCCCCTTCCGCGCCCGCCGCCGGCGCGGGCAGCCCCAGCAGCTCGGCGAGTCCCGCCAGCGGCACCGGCCGGTCGTCGAACAGGATGGCGTCGCGCCCGTCGAGCTGCAGGATGTCCCCCGCGGCCAGCCGGCGCGATCCGCGCACCTGCTCGACGGGAAGCCCGTAGGGACAGCGATCGGCCTCGACGATCAGGATGCGCGCCGTCACCAGCGTCACCGGCAGGCGCAGGGTGAGCGCCAGGCCGCGCCCGGGGGCGGAGTCGAGCGCGAGCGCGCCCTTCAGACGCTCGACCGCTTCGCGCACGACATCCAGCCCGATGCCGCGCCCGGAGACGTCGCTCACCTCGCGCGCCGTCGTCAGGCCGGCGCGCAGCACCAGCGCCCGCTGCTGCGCCGGCGCCATCGCGGCGAGGGTTGCCGCGCTTTCCAGCCCAAGTTCCAGCGCGGCCGCACGGATCGCCGCCTCGTCGAGGCCGCGCCCGTCGTCGTCCACGACGATCTCGAGGGCGCTTTCGGTCCGCCGCGCGCGCAGCCCGATACGGCCCGTGGCCGGCTTGCCTGCCCGCGCGCGCTCGTCCGCCGGCTCGATGCCGTGGTCGATGGCGTTGCGCAGCAGGTGCATCAGCGGATCGCGGATCTCCTCCAGGATGCGGCGGTCCGCGCCGACGTCCTCGCCCTCGATCACCAGTTCGACCGGCTTGCCCTGGGCCCGCGCGAGTTCCTGCACCATGCGTGGAAACTGGCGGAAGATGTTCGCCAGCGGCAGCAGGCGGATCGCCCGCACGCCGTCGCCGAGTTCGCCACTGACCCGCTGCAGCTGCGCGTGGTCGTCGTCCATGGCGGTCCGCAGGCGCGCCAGCATGGCCTCGACCGGCGCCAGCCGCTCGAGCAGCGCGAGCGCGCCCGGCGCGGCGGCAGCCGGCCCGTTCGCGAGCCCGCGCCGCAGCTCCTCGCAGCGCTCGACGATCGCGTCGACGTCGGCCAGGCGGCGCACGAGGCGGGCGCATCCGGTCGCGAGCTCGCCCGATGCATTGAGCAGGGTGTCGAGCCGGCGGGCGTCCACGCGCACCGCGTCGAGCGCGGGCGGCGCGGAGGATGACGGCGCGGCTGGGCGGGGCGACGCCGGTGCCGCTGCCGCCGCGTGCGGCCCGGGCGTCGCGGCCGGGCCCGCCAGCGCCTCGTCCACCGCGGCGCGGATGTCGCCCAGCTGGCGCAGCATTTCCTCCACGTGTTCGCGCCCGCGCGCCTCGACGTCGCGGCGCGCGGCGTTGAGCATGTCTTCGAGGCTGTGCGCGAGCAGCTCCACGGCGTGCAGGCCGAGCATGTGCGCGGCGCCCTTGAGGCTGTGGGCGTCGCGGAACAGCGCCTCGACGGCCGCGTCCTCGCCGGCGTCGCGCTCCAGCCGCAGCAGGCCGTCGTCGAGGCGCTGCAGGTAGTCGCCGCTCTCCTGGCGGAACAGATCCTGCAGATGTTCGTCCGCGATCATCGCGCGGCGCTCCGCGTCGTCGTCACCGTCACACCATCGCCTTCAGCCCGTGCGCGACCTGCTTCAGGTTCTCGATGCCGGCCTTCGTCTGCTCGGTTCCCGCCGCCATCTGGCGCGAACCGGCGGCAAGGCTCTGCATCGCGTCGGTGACCTGGCTCAGCGCCGCCGCCTGCTGCTTGCTGTTGAGCATCACCTGCTGCGCGTTCTCGGACACGTTGTTGGCCGCACCGGTGATCGCATCGAAAGCCTCGGTGACGCGGCTCGCCGCCGCCATCACCTCGTCGGCGCTGCGCGACCCGTCTTCGGTCACCATCACCGCGCCGTTGGTCGCATGCTGGATCTCGCTGACCAGCGCGTCGGCCCGCTCGGCGGATTTCTTGCTCTGCACCGCGAGCTTGCGGATCTCGCTGGCGACCACGGCGAAGCCCTTGCCCTGCTCGCCGGCGCGCGCCGCCTCGACCGCCGCGTTGAGCGCCAGCATGTTGGTCTCGCTGGCGAGTTCCCCGACCAGCTTGGCGATGCCGCCGATCTGTCCGGCCTGTTCCGACAGGCTGAGGATGCGGTGCGCCAGCGAGTCGATCTTCTCCTTCATCGCTGCCGTGGATTGCGCCGCCTCGTCTGCCGCGTGCGTGCCGTGGCGCGCCAGTTCCAGCGCCTGCAGCGCCGCCGCCGCCGACGCTTCGGCCTGCCCCGCGGACTGGCGGGCCGACATCCCCAGCTCTTCCACCGTCGCCGACACCTCGCTGACCGCCGCCACCTGCTGCGTGACCGTGCGTTCGTGCTCGTCCACGGTCGCCGCCATCTCGGTCGACGCGGAGCTCACCTGCGCCACGGATTCGCTGATCGTGCGCGTGCTGCGCGCCGCCAGCGTGCGGCCGATGCCGATCGCCAGCACGATCGCGGCCAGGGTCGCCCCCAGCGTGAGAGAGACCAGGTTGTTCGCGGCACGCGCCCGTTCGCCGTCGCGCTGCGCCAGTATCCGCAGCTCGTAGTCCTCGATGCGGTCGATCAGGACATCGACCTGGGTACCCAGATCGGTGAAATTGACCTGGCGGTAGTACTGCAGCGCCTTCGCGCCGCTGCCGGCCTCGCCCAGCTCGCGATACCTGTCGCCGACGCGCACGACCTCATCGACGATCTTCCGCAACTCGGGCAGCAAGGCCCGCGGCTCCTCGTCCCTGACAAGCGACGCCAGCGCTTCGAGGTTCTCGTTGGCGCGGCCGATGTTCTTCGTCGCGGACTCGAGCAGGTCGCGGTCATGGCCGATCAGATAGCCGCGCATGTCGCGCTGGTATTGCGCGATCCCGACATGGGCCTCCTTCGCGGCGGTGACCGCACGCCCCGCCTCGATCGCGTCCGCCGACAGGTCCTGCAGGCGCTGCGTCTGCAGGTAGACGGCAACCGCGACGCCGATCAACAGCAGCAGCGGCACCATGTAGCCCGCCAGGATGCGTTGGCGCAGATTCAGTGTTCCGATCATTGTTCCTCCCCTGCTTCTGGAGCCGCATTGCGGGGCTCCGGTCTGTCCCGGCCAGGCTCGTCGGCGACGTGAAGCACGCGCGACGCAAGCATGGCCTCGATATCGATCATGCTGAAAATCAGTCCGTCCGCCCGCATGGGGCCGCGGCAAAACGGCAGGTCGTATTCGCCCTGCGCAGGCGCCGCCTCGTGCGCGCCTGCCGCGACGACATCATGCACCTCGCTGACGGCAAGCCCGACCACGAGATCGCCGCCCCGGACGACGACGACGGCCGCGAGCGGCTGCCGCGCAGGCAGACCGAGAGCCGGACGCAGGTCGACCACGGTCAGGATTTCGCTCCGCAGATTCATGCTGCCGAGAATGTGCGCCGGACAACATGGCACCGGCCTGACGCCGCGCAGGTGCACGATCTCGCGCACCACCCCCGCCGGAATGCCGAAGAGCCCGCCATCGAGGCCGACCAGCACGAACGGCGCACTGCCGGCAGCGTCCGGCGCGTCCGGCGGAAGGGCCAGCCTGTCGGCACGCGTGCGCAAGATCCCGGCGGCAGGATCCGCGCAGGTCGTATCGTCCGGCGCAGCGTCGGCGGAAGGCGCTTCCAGCGCCGCCGCCGTCGCGGCGTCGGCTAGCAACGCCCGGGCGTCGAGCACCATCGCGAGGTCCGCGCCGCTCATGGCGACGCCGGACAGCAGCGGCGCCGCGTTGCCCAGCAGGCTGTCGTGGTCGTGCACGTCCTCGACGTCGTCGGCTGCGATCGTCGCCGTATCGAGCACCTCGCCGGCAAGAATCCCGAAACGCTCGCCCTCGACGGCCAGGACGACCACCGCGTCGCCGACCTGCAGAACCGACCGCCCCCGCCCGAAACACAGGGCCAGGTCGATGACCGGAATCACGTGCCCACGCAGGTTGAAGGCCCCGATCACCCGCGTCGACGCCTCGGCCACCGGAGACAGCCCGGGCAGCCACACGATCTCCTGCACCAGCGCGGCATCCAGCGCGTAGCGCACCCCCCGGTGCGAGAAGATGAGATGCAGGCTAGCCATCCGGCGCCTCCTCCGGCCCACCCGGCGCGTCGCCCGCCGCGGCCCTGAGCCCGCGCAGCAGGCTGCCGGCGGTGGCATGCGGCGGCACGGGCAGGGGGACGTCCGACGGCATCTTCTCCAGTTCGCGCAGCGCCTGCGTACGCAACTGCCGGGCGCGCCGGACGTCGCCCGAGCGTGTGCACAGATCGGCCAGTTCGAGATGTGCGGCGACGAAACCCGGATCGAGGTAGAGCACCTTGCGCAGCAGCGTCTGCGCCTCGTCGATCGCGCGCCGCTCCTCGGCCAGTTTCGCGAGCAGGAAATACGGGCGCGGATCGAGGGGTGAAACGGCAAGCACTTGCTCGCAGGCGGCCCGCGCCGTCTGCGCCGCACCGCGGTCGGCGGCACGCCAGGCCTGCGCAAGCATCTCGTCCGCCCCGGCCGCCGGCGCCGCCTCGAGTTTGGGTCTGGGCTCGATTTTGTGCTGCCGGGAAGAGCGCTTGCCGCCCAGGCTCGCCCCCGGCAGCGTCCGTGGCAAGCCGGTAGGTGCGGAGGATGGCACCGATGGCGGCCGGGGCGGCAGCGGCCGCGCGGGCGCCGCCGCCCTGCGATACGCGGTCGCGTCGGGGTAGGCGAGGGCCTCCAGCCCGGGCGGGACACAGCCCAGCAGCTCGCCGTGCCCCGGAACGAAATAGCCGCCCTCCGACAAGGCCGCCGCCAGTTTTTCCGCGATGCTCGTCACTGCAGGCGCAGTCAGGTAGATGAACACGTTCCGGCACAGGATCAGGTCAAATCCGCCGGCCTCGCCGGCGTCGTCCTGCAACAGGTCGCGTCGCTCGAAATCGACCATCACCTGCAGGCGCGCGTCGATCTGCCATTCGCGACCGCTCTTGCGGAAATACCGCGCCTTGCGCGCCTCGTCGAGGGTGCGGAAGGACCATTGGCCATAGGCTCCGCGCCGTGCACGGGCGATGGCGTCGCCGTTGATGTCGGTTCCGGCGATGCGCACGTCCCAGCCCACAAGCTCCGGCGCCATCTCGTCGATCAGCATCGCCAGCGTATAGGCCTCTTCCCCGCTCGCGCAGCCCGCGCTCCACAGCCGCAGCGTGCGCTGCGCCGAACGACGTGCGACGAGTTCGGGCAGGATGCGGGCCGCAAGCAGCCCGAACAGGCCCTGGTCGCGGAAGAAATAGGTTTCACCGGTGGAGAAGTGCTCCATCAGCCGTTCACGCTCGTGCCGGCCCGGCTCGCCCCCCGCGGCGATCAGGTCCGCATAGGCAGCGACGGAGGGCAGGCGCAGCGCGTGCAGCCGCGGCTGCAGCCAGCCGCTCAGCCGCGCCTCGTCGCCCGCGCGCCGGCGCAGGCCGATCGTATCGAAGATGCGCCGGCACGGATCGGCCTCCGCGGCCCCGGGTAACGCCACCCCCAGGACCGTCGCGGCGGCCCCATCGAGGTTGCCAGCATCGTGCCCGTACATTACGGATGGATCCTCACAGATCAGGACAGAGGAATTTTAACAGCAGCTTGCCAAGCCCACGGGGATTTTCCCCCGGCCAGGCCTCAGGCCGCCGCTGCAAGCACCTGCAGCTCGAAATACTCGAACGCGTCGCGCACCGCCTCCAGCAGTTCGCGGTCGTCCCACGGCTTGTGCAGAAAGCGGAAAATCGCCCCGCGATTGATCGCGCTGGTGATCATGGCAACATCGGCATAACCCGACAGGATCATGCGGGTGGTCTGCGGATAGAGCCCCCGCACCTTGTCGAGAAACTGCACGCCATCCATGCCCGGCATGCGGAAGTCGGAGATCACCACCCCCACCGCATGCCGCGCAAGCAGCTCCAGCGCCTCGGCGGCACTGCCGGCAAACAGCAGCGTGTATCCCTCGCGGCGCAGGATGCGGCGCACGGCCGACTGGATCGACGGCTCGTCGTCGACCAGCAGCAGGGTGCGCGCGGGAAGGTCCTTCTGAACCGGCAGCGCCAGCCCCCTCCCGCCGGACAGCATGTCCGCGAAGGCCTCGGGCGCGATCGGCGGCGAGAAGTGGTAGCCCTGCATCTCGTCGCAGCCGCGGCCGCGCAGGTACAGCAGCTGCCCTTCGCTCTCGACCCCTTCGGCGATCACGCGCAGGTTGAGGCTGCGCGCGAGCGCGATGATGGAGACCGCGATCGCGGCATCGCTCGCGTTGGTCGTCAGATCGGAGATGAAGGCGCGATCGATCTTCAGGTAGTCGATCGGGAAGTGCTTGAGCGCGCTGAGCGACGAATAGCCCGTACCGAAATCGTCGATTGCCAGCCGCACGCCGATGGCCTTGAGCCCCTTCATCACCGCGACCGCACGCCCGGGGTCGCGCATCAGCGTGCTTTCGGTGATCTCCAGCATCAGCACACCCGCATCGAGGCGATGGCGCGACAGCAGGGCCGACACTTCGGCCACCAGGTCATCGCGCAGGAACTGCAGCGGCGCCACATTGACCGCCATGCGCGGGCACGTGATCCCGGCATCGATCCAGGCGCGCATCTGCGCACACGCGGTCTCGAGCACCCAGCGCCCGATCCGCAGGATCAGCCCGCTGTCCTCGGCGACGGGGATGAACTCCGCCGGCGGCACCAGCCCGAGTTCCGCGTGGTGCCAGCGGCACAAGGCTTCGCAGCCGATCACCTCGCCGGTCAGGAGGTCGACCTTGGGCTGGTACACCAGATGGAGTTCCTGCCGCTCGATCGCGCGTCGCAGCGCGAGCTCGAGCCGCAGTCTCGGCGCCGCCCGGGCGTTCATGTTCGCGTCGTAGAAGCAGAAGGTATCGCGCCCCATCTCCTTGGCGCGGTTCATCGCCACACGGGCGTTGTGCAGCAACGCATCCGCACCCTGTCCGGCCGCGCCACGCTCGGCCACGCCGATACTGGCAGTGAACCGCTGCACTTCGCCGCCGACCACGAGCGGCTGTCGCACCGCCTCCAGCAGGCGATTGGCGAGCGACACCACCGCCTGCAGGCCCGACAACTCGTCGGCGATCAGCACGAACT
Organism: Aromatoleum toluvorans; assembly: GCF_012910905.1. Taxonomy (GTDB): domain Bacteria; phylum Pseudomonadota; class Gammaproteobacteria; order Burkholderiales; family Rhodocyclaceae; genus Aromatoleum; species Aromatoleum toluvorans. The sequence goes on along the minus strand of NZ_WTVN01000023.1, from coordinate 55,356 downwards.
CGTCCCCTGTCACGCGCGCAACGGTCGTGCACTCCGGCGCCGCGTCGGCCAGGCGGCGGGCGACGTCAACCAGCGCCGCGTCTGCGGCCCGGCGGCCAACGCTGTCATTCACGACCTTGAAGCGGTCGACATCGAGCCACAGGACAAAGCAGCCGCCATCGCGCGGCGCAGGGGAAAGCATCTGCTGCAGGCGGTCCACCAGCAGGTTGCGGTTGGGCAGGCCGGTCAGCGTATCGTAGTTGGCCTGATGGGCGAGCTGTTCCTCATAGCGGTGGCGCTCGGTGACATCGCGGAATTCGACGACTGCGTGATCGGCCTCCCCGCCCGCACTCGCAACCAGGGTCACGCCGGCGTCGAGCCACACGACGTCCTCCGCCGCGCGCGTCAGGCGCAGTCCGACCTCGCCCTCGCGCCGCGCCACGAGCAGCGCCTCCAGCTGCTCCCAGCCGCCGGCATCGAAACCCCGCTGCCCGAGCGCAGCCAGATCGGCCGCGGCGAGCTCCGCGGGCGTGATCGCGAGCAGTGCGAGCAGCGCCGGATTGGCACTGACGATACCGACCGGGGGAGCATAGCGGTAGATCACCAGGCCGTTGCGGCTCGCATCGATGGCGCGGTTGCGCAGCCGGATTTCCTCCGCGGCCATTTGCAGTCGCGTCATCGCATGCTCGATGCGTTCCGCCATGTCGTTCTGCGCCCGCGCGAGTTCTCCCAGTTCGCCGCCATCCGGCGGCAGGGTGCAGCGGGCCTGAAGGTCCCCCGCGCCGATCCGTCGGGCCGTGTCCGCAAGATCGCGCACCCGCCGCAGCACCAGCCGCTGCGCCGCCATCCAGCCGAAAAGCAGCAACAGTCCCGCCGCCGCGGCAACCAGCAGGAGATTGTGCCGGGCGACCGCCGCGGCGTTCGCCTGCGCCATCGCGGTGGGAATGCCCACACGCACGTACAGGTCGCCGTAGGTGCTGAGCACCGGCACGATGGCCGTCAGGCGCGGGACCCGGTCGAGCCATTGCGCTTCGGTCACCACCTCGCTTGCATCGACGGTGGCGGCCTTGAACTCGGTGAGTTCCGGGATCGTGCGCCCCACCAGCGCATCCGGATCCGGCAGGCGGGCGAGGATCACGCCCTGGCTGTCGACGACCGTCACCACCGAATCGTCCGGCAGCAGCAATTCGCGCAGCAGCGCCCCGAATGCCGGCGGCTCCGCCGCGAGCGCCACGACCGCGGAGATTTCGTTGCGCTCGTCGAACACCGGGTGCGCGAACGCCACGATCGGCTTGCCGCTCATCCGGCTGATGTTGAAGTCGCCGATGGCGAAGTCGCGCCGCTCGAGGGCGCGGCGGAAGTAGGCGCGATCCGCCACATTGACGCGGTCGCCGTAGGGCTTGGCGCTGCAAAGGACTTCCCCGCCGCGGTCGACGACGAAGAGACCCGAATAGACTTTGCCCAGCGTCGCCACGCGCGCGAGCCAGCGGCTGCAGTCGCGCGTCGAGTGCAGGCCCCGGATTTCGGGTGCGTCTGCCAGCCCCTGCAGCGCCTCGTGCACATAGGAAATCATGTCCCGCTGGCGTGTCGCCAGTTGGCGCGCCGTGGATAGCGCGAGCCGCTCCGAGGCCGCCATGGCCCCGCGGCGCTGCTCCGCACCCATATCGACGATGATCGCAATGGCAGGCAGGACCGCCGCGAGGACCAGCAGCAGCAGACGGACGTGCATCCGGGCAAGCCATCTGAAATTCATGTCGGAGTCATTCTCATTGTTCTGGCGTCCTGCATGGCTGCGGCCGTGTTTCGGCCCTCTCCCCGCCCCTCTCCCGAGTACGCACCATCGATACGCCGTAAATTACATTTTTTTACAGTCGCGCCATAGCATAAAGGAGCCTCCCCCGGCGGGCACTACAGGAAGCACGGTAGTCGGGGTGCCCGCAGAAGCGCCGGCGACTCGCGCCGGCAGAACCGGATTGGCGTTGTCTATCTGCCCCTCCCTCGTTCGCCCCGCGTCAATTGAGAGCGGGATCCTCGACCGCGTCGAGCGTCAGCGCGATATCGGTCGACGAGCGGAGGAACAGCACGCGGCACAGCTTGCGCGTCCCGCACATCACGGCTTCCGCAAGCTCGCGCACGAAATCCGTGTCGTGAGACTCGGCGAATAGCGGAATCGAAATGGTCCGGTCGGCGAGCTTCTCGGGCTCTTGCAGGATCGTGCGCACGATCTGGGGCAAGGGCCGCTTTCCCGCCGGGAGCAAGGCGCCGGCGTCGGCAGCACCGGGCTGAAGTTCGGCTGGCGCGGGCATGAAGGCATCCGGCGGTCCCAGCCGACAGGAGACTGCGGTCCCGTTCGCGTACCAGCAGATCCAGCTGACGGGGGTCACCGCCGGCGCCTCCGCATGTGCAGCGGTAACCGGGAGCGCCAGCAGCAGCTTGCCGACGACCCGCCAGCGGCGAGCCGCACGGAGGACTGCCGTCCGCGCGCGCGCCGGGAAAACCGCCACCACACTTGAAGAGTGCATATGCAGCTTGACCACGTTGTTGATGGTCAAAGCATAAATGCAGGCATCAACGCGGAAAATTCGCAAATTTGCGCGGTCGTCCACGTAGAATCACGTAGACGGCTGCAAAGCCAGCAGCCGCTGGCGGCGCCGGGTGCGTGCATTAGAATATCCGGCAACTCTCAACGCCGACCGACCCGACATGCCCCGTGGGCTCAGCATCCGCCGCCGCCTCGCGCTTCACGTGCTGCTCACCGGCGGCGTGATGCTCGCGCTATCGCTGGTCTTCGTCTTTTCGCAGCAGCACACCGATCGCGCCGAACGGCTGATCTTCGACCATGAACTGGCGCCCGGCACCGCGCTGCGCGAGGTCGAGCGGCGCCTGCTTTCGGTCCAGGCGCAGCTGCAGGCGGTGCTTCTCGGTGCCACGCCCCCCTCCGCGATGCATGAGATCCTGGTCCGCGAGGGTGCACAACTCCGCTCCGGGTGGGAGGCTTTTCGGCGCGACCACCGCAACTGGCTGCACGACGCCCGCGAAACACAGCTGATCGCGACCCTCGAGGCCCACCTGCCCGCCCTGTGGGACTTTCTTGCACGGGCGGGCGAGACCTGCCGCACCGACGATCGCGCAGCACTGGCGCGGCTCGTGGGCAGCGACTGGTCAGGACTCCAGCCGACGCTCTTCGGCAACCTGCGCGAACTCGCGACCACGCAGGATCGCCACATCGACCTGGCGCTCCAGGATCTGCAGCAATCGCGACAGCATTCCGCAATACTCGTGGGCTCCCTGCTCGCCGCCGGGATGGTACTTCTCGGCGGATTCGCGCTCGGGCTGCAGCGCTACGTCACGCGCCGCATCGCCGCGATCGAGCACGCGCTCGATGAGATGGCCGCCGGCACGGCGACGGTGGCGATGTCCCGTCGCCCGGGCGAGACCGAAATGTCGCGTATTGCCGATGCGATCGGGCGCACCGCCGCGCAACTGGGTGAAAGCCACGAGGCGATCGCCATCCTGCTGCGCCGCCAGCACACCATTTTCGAATCTCTCGCGGAAGGCGTCTACGGGGTCGACGCCGACGGGCGCATCATGTTCGCCAACCCCGCCGCCCTCGCGATGCTCGGCTACGCCGAGCATGAAGTGCTCGGGTCGTCTGCGCACGAGCTGTTCCACCATCATCACGCTGACGGGCGCCCCTATCCGCTGGAGGAATGCCCGATCGCCGCGACGCGCCGCACCGGATGCGTCAGCCGGCGCGTCGGCGAGGTATTCTTCCGCAAGGACGGGAATGCCTTTCCCGTCGAGTACACCAGCGCGCCGCTGCGCACCGCGGATGAATCGCCCGGCTGTGTCGTGGTGCTCCACGACATCACCGAGCGCATCGAGCAGGACCGCCTGCTGCGCGAAACCGTTGCCGAGCTGCGGGATACGAACATGCGTCTGGGCGAAGCCCAGGGGCAGCTGGTGCAGGCCGAGAAGCTCGCCGGCCTGGGACAGCTCGCGGCCGGTGTCGCGCACGAGATCAACAATCCCATCGCCTTCATCCAGTCCGACATCGGCGCCTTCGAGAAATACCTGCAGGACCTCTTCACGCTCATCGACGGCTACGAAGCACTGATCGCGGGCCGGTCCGACGCCAGCCTGCGCGACGCCGCGGCCCGGCTGCGCAAGAAGGCCGATCTCGATTTCGTGCGCGACGACCTGCGCACGCTGGCCGCCGAAAGCCGCGACGGCCTGCGCCGGGTGGCGCGCATCGTCGCCGACCTGAAGGATTTCTCGCGCGTCGACGAGGACGGGGAACTGGCCGAGACGGATCTCGTGCAGGGGCTCGAGAGCACCCTCAATGTCATGCACGCAACAATCGCCGAAAAGGCCGATGTCGTGCGCGACTGCGCCCCCCTGCCGGCAGTGCGCTGCCAGGCCGGGCAGATCCATCAGGTGATCGTCAACCTGCTGCTCAACGCGGTGCATGCGATCGAGTCGCGCGGCACGATCACCGTGAGCACGCGCCAGCGCGGCGACGAAGTGTGCGTCGAGATCCGCGACACGGGGCGCGGCATGGACGAACAGGAACGGGCGCGCATGTTCGATCCCTTCTTCACGACCAAGCCCGTCGGCAAGGGCACCGGTCTCGGACTTTCCGTCAGCTACAGCATTGTCCAGCGGCACAACGGTCGCTTCGAGGTCGACAGTGCCCCCGGACAGGGCACCACGGTGCGCGTGTGGCTACCGGTCGGGGGCCCCGCCTGCACCATGGCATGAAGTTCGTCGCTCGCGGACGAGCAGCACCGCGAAGCGGCGCACTCACTTCGCGGCGGTCTGATCTCCCGCGCCTTCCGTACGCAAGGGCAGCACGATGCGAAAACGCGTGCCCCCGCCCGGCTGGCTATCCACCAGCAGCGCGCCCTTGTGGCGTTTCACGATGTCGGCCGAGATCGACAGGCCGAGGCCGGTCCCCTTGCCGACGGGCTTGGTCGTGAAGAACGGCTCGAAGATGCGCGCCTGCACGTCGGGCGGCATGCCCTTGCCGGTGTCCTTGATTTCGATCCACGCCTCCTCGTCCGAGGCGCCGCTGCGCAGCGTGATGGTTCCCGAGGTATCGATCGCCTGCGCGGCGTTGACCAGCAGGTTCATGAAGACCTGGTTGATCTGCGCCGGAATGCAGCGCACCTTCGGCAGCTCGCCGAACTCGCGCACGACCTCGGCCTTGTACTTGATTTCATTCCAGACCACGTTGAGCGTGCTCTCGAGCCCGCGGTTGAGGTCCGCCTCCTGCCACTCGCCCTCGTCGGCACGCGAGAAGTCCTTGAGGTCGTTGACGATGTGCCGGACCCGCGCGACGCCGTCGGCCGATTCGCGCAGCAGATCGGGAATGTCTTCGCGCAGGTAGTCAATCTCGGCCGCATCGCGCGCCTTCGCAATCTGCGCGCGTGCCGCGTGATCGGGCGGCAGTTCCTGCTCGAGCTGCTCGTAGGCGGCGAGCAGGCCGAACAGGCGCTCCACGTACGAGGCGAGCGAACCGAGGTTGGAACTGACGAAGCCGACCGGATTGTTGATTTCGTGCGCGACGCCCGCGGCGAGCTGGCCGATCGCTGCCATCTTCTCGGACTGCAGCAACTGGCTCTGCGTGCGCTCCACGCGCGCCACCAGCTCCGCCGTCAACGCGCGTTCGCGCTCGAGTTCGCGCGCCAGCTCCGCGATGCGCGCCTCGTGCTCGCGCATCATGCGCTGCAGACGTTCATCGATTTCGGCGTTGCCCGTCGTCAGGGCATCAATGCCATTTGCATTATTCATCCCCGAAACTCCTGTCGCTATGTCGTACGATTCATTCCGGTTCCGGACCCAGAACGCGCAGGACTTCCTCGAGCGAGGTTTCACCGAGGGCGACCTTCTTGCGTGCATCGTCCCACAGCGACTCGTGCCCGGTCGAACGCACGTGGGCAGTCATTTCGCGGATGGTGGCACCACGGGTAATCAGGTCGCGCATGTGTTCATCCGGCAACAGGATCTCGTACAGCCCGAGCCGCCCGTAGTAGCCGCTTCCGCCACACTGGACGCAGCCCTCCCCCCCAAACGCAGCCTGCAGCGTGCCGAAGCGCGGCCCCAGACGGGCTGCCAGGGTCCGGTCCACCGCGACCTCGCGCCGGCACTGGCGGCAGATCCGACGCACCAGGCGCTGGGCAATCACGCCTTCAAGCGCACTGGCGACGATGAACGGCTTGAGGCCCAGATCAAGCAGCCGGGCGATCGTTGCAAGCGCGGAGTTCGTATGCAACGTCGATAGTACCTGATGCCCGGTCAATGCGGTATGGAATGCAACTTCGGCCGTCTCGTAATCCCGGATCTCGCCGATCAGTACGACATCGGGATCCTGACGCAGGATGGAACGCAGCACGACGGGGAAGGTGAGGCCGATCTTCTCGCGCACCAGAACCTGTCCCGCATTATCGAGGTAGTACTCGACAGGGTCCTCGATGGTGATGTAGTTCTTCGAGGGTGAGGCGTTGGCCTGCAGCAGGGAGTAAAGCGTCGTGGTCTTGCCGCTGCCGGTGGGGCCGGTCGCGAGCAGCAGGCCCTGCGGCTTGTCGACCATCACCCGCACCTTGGCCAGGCCGGCCTCGCCGAAGCCGAGGCCGGCAAGGCTGAGGACTTGGGAATTGCGGTCGAGGATGCGCATCACGACCTTCTCGCCGTTGATCGTCGGCAGCGTCGAGATGCGCAGGTCGACGATGCGCAGCGGCGACTTCACGGTGATGCGTCCGTCCTGGGGACGGCGGCGCTCCGAGATGTCCAGTTCGGCCATGATCTTCAGCCGCGACACGAGCGGACTGTGCAGCGCGTGCGGGATCTGGATCTTGTCCTGCAGCACGCCGTCGATGCGCAGACGCACGACGACGTTCTTGGTCTTGGGCTGGATGTGGATGTCGGAGGCGCCCAGCCGGATCGCCTCGAGCAGGATCGCATTCACGAGCCGGATCGCAGGCGGCTCGTTGGTGGCGGCGAGCAGTTCGTCGAGCGGCACGGCCTCGTCGTCGTCGATGACGATCTCGATGCCCTCGTACGGATCGGGGCCACCGACCATGGTCGCGATGTCGCGGATGTCGACGCCGTCGTCGCTGCCATAGACCTCGGCGATCTTCGCTTCGATCGCCGCGGAGTCCGCCATCACGACCCTGAGGTCGAGGCCGGCGGTGAACCGGATATCGTCGAGCAGGCCGGCATCCATCGGGTCGGCAACCGCCAGCAGCAAGCGCCGGCCTTCGAGCTTGAGCGGCACGATCAGTTGCTTGCGGCAGAAACTGCGCGGGATCAGGTCGGCAACGGCCGGATCGACGCGGAATTCGCCGAGCGAGACCTCCTCGACCAGCAGATCCTCGCGCAGGATCTTGCGCAGCGCCTGTTCCGCGACCCAGCCGCGATCGAGCAGGAGCCGGATCAGCGGCTCCTTCTGGATGCCCTGCTGACGGGCGAGCTCCTGCCACTGCGCGCTGGTGATCAGCCCCTTCTTGTGCAGCATCGTACCGAGCTGGCTGCGGTTGGATACCGCCATGCGCGACAGCGCCGAGATCTCCTTGGTTTTCTTCGCGTTCTCCTGGGTCAGTGCACGGTTCTTCTGCACGAGGTCGAACTGCTCGAGCGCGAGCGAGACGGTGACCCGCAGGTCGTCGTCGTTCCACGGCTTGAGGATGAACTTGTACACCGCGCCGTCGTTGATCGCCCCCATCACCGCACCGGTGTCGGCGTGGCCGGTGAGCATGATGCGGATCGTGTCCGGATGACGCGCCTTGACCTGCTTGAGCAGTTCGGAACCGTTCATGCCCGGCATCATGTAATCGCTGATGATGACCTGCACCGGCCCCTCGGCGAGCCGGGCGAGCGCTTCCGCGCCGCTCGACGCGGTCAGGATGTCGTACGCCTGGCCGCGGAAGATGCGCACCAGCGCCTTCAGGATTGCCGGTTCGTCGTCAACGAACAGGATGCGGTAGCGCGCCCGTGCCGCGGCAGCGGTGCTGGCCGGCGGGGCGGCGTCTTTCTGGCCGGTGAAGAAGGCGGCGTAATTGCTCATCGGTTTCCTAAAGCGGCAGCTCCACCGTGACCCGTGCGCCCCCTTCCGGGCGCGTGATCGCGGCGATCGTGCCGCCATGGGTGACCACGATGTCGCGCGCGACGGTCAGGCCCAGGCCGGTGCCGCCACCGACGCCACGCGTCGTGTAGAAGGGATCGAAGATGTAAGGCAGCACCTCGTCGGCGATCCCCGGGCCGTCGTCATCGACCTGCACGACGATGTGGGTGTCGGTGGCCGCCGAGCGCAGCGTCACGCTACCACCCTCGCCCACCGCCTGCAGTGCGTTCTGCAGCACGTTGAGAAACGCCTGGTTGAGGAGCCCCGGCAGGCACATCACGGGCGGCAACGGCGACAGCTCACTCTTCAGCGTCACCCCCGGGGGCTGCTGTCCGGCGATCACCGCAAACAGCGATTCGAGCTGGGCGTTGAGGTCGGTGAGCTGCACGTCGGGCTGATCGACGCTCGAAAACCCCTTCAGGTCCTTGACGATGCGCGCGATGCGCGCGACCCCCTGCTGCGAGTCCGTAAGCAGTTCGGCGAAATCGTCCAGCACGAAGTCGAGGTCGGCGGCCTTCCAGGTGTCTGCAGGCACCGCATCGCGCAGCGCGGCGAACCGGGCGACGTAGCGTTCGGCCACCGACAGGTTGCTGGTCACGAAGCCGAGCGGGTTGTTGATCTCGTGCGCCACGCCCGCCGCGAGCTGGCCGATGGACGCGAGGCGCTCGGCCTGGTAGAGCTGGCGCTGGCGCTCGTCGATGATCCTGACCTGCTCCTTGACCTTGGCATCAAGCACCTCCGCGAGCTCGCGGTATTTCGCCTCCGACGCCTTCAGGGCCTCGTTCTGCTGCTGCAGCTTCGCATAGTCGGCGCGCACCGCCTCGAGGTGCAGGTCGGACACCATGCGGAAGCGCGCCCGCGACAGCAAGCCCCAGCGCACGACGCGCGCGGCGCCCTTCAATGCCGCGGTGTCGCAGTCGCAGGCGAGGAAGCCGACCGGCTCGAGCTCCAGCGTCAGCGGCGCCCGGGCACTGCGCCCGGCCGCCGCGTCGCCGCCGAACGGGACGCCTGCGGCGTCCAGCATCGCCACGGGCAGACCCAGCACGGTCGCGAGCTGGGCGCAGATCTCGTCGGCGTCGCGCGGCGTGATCAGCTCGGCCAGCACGAATTCGCGATCGAATCCCGGCTCGACGCTCATTGCATATCCCCCGTGGCGGCGGCAACGAAAGCCGCCTCGCTCAGGCCGTGAGTGGTGTCGAGTTCGAGCTCCCGTGCGTAGCCGCGCCACACGCCGCGCAGCAGCGCGGCGAAGGTCTGCAGCACGCCCTCGCCACGGATCGCCGACGCGAACACCAGCGGCCACGGCGCCCCCGCGTAGCGCTCGCGCACCTCCTCCTCGCTCAGGATCGTCCGCAGGTCGCGCTTGTTGAACTGCACCACGAGCGGCAGACGATCGATATCGAGCCCGACGCGCCCGAGATTCTCGACCAGGTTCTGGAAGGACTCGCCATTGTTGATCGATTCGGTGCGCTGCGAATCGGCGACGAACACGACGCCGTCGGCGCGCGACAGCACGGCCTTGCGCGTGCCGTCGTGGGCCACCTGGCCGGGCACGGTGAACAGGCGAAAGCGGATCGTCAGTCCCGACGGGGCACGAAAACCCAGCGGCAGCAGGTCGAAGAACAGCGTGCGGTCGTTCTGCGTCTCGAGCGTCATCAGCTCGCCCTTCATCTCGGCACCGACCCGATCATGCAGCTGCATCAGGTTGGTGGTCTTGCCGCCCTGGGCCGGACCGTAATACACGAGCTTGAAGGTCAGGCGCCCGCTCTCGCGCTCGAGTTCGGGCATCAGCTCCGCTCCCGGCCCGACTCGTCGAGCAGCGATTCGTCGAGCAGCACCGAGCCGTCCTCCCCCCAGATCACGTGCGTGATGCCCGGCTCCTCGGCCTCGAGGCGCCGCCGCTCGAGCTCGGCGGCGGACAAGGAGCCCATCGCGACGCGCGCCTGGTCGGCGAGGCGCTGGTTCTCGAGCGTCAGCTCGCGCAGCGCGAGCGCCTGCCCGATCGCGGCGACGAGCTCGTAGTCGTTCCACGGCTTGGACATGAAACGGCTGATGCCCGCCTCGTTGATCGCGCCGATCAGGCCGTTGAGATCGGCATAGCCGGACAGGATCAGGCGCGCGGCATCCGGCTGGATCTCGCGGAACGCCTTCAGGAAGCTGACGCCATCCATGCCCGGCATGCGGTAGTCGGAAAGCACGAGGTCATAGGCGGTGTGGCGCGCCTTTTCCAGCGCTTCGGCGGCAACGCTGAAGGTATCCACGTGCAGGGAATAGACCCTGCTGCCGACGACACACGGCGTCAGCGACAAGAGCCGGCGCAAGGATTTCAGGATTGCTTCCTCGTCATCGACGATCAGGATTCGGCTCATCGGTCCTCCTCGGTATCGCCGCACGGACGCGCAGGCCGACCGCGCGGCTTTTCGTTCATTTCCCTCGTCACTTGTCGCCTCGCACATGCAGCACCAGGGGGATGCCTTCACGGCGCGCATAGTTCTGGATCTGGCGCACGAGCGACTCGTCGAGAATGTAATCCGCCGCGAGCAGCAGCGCGCCATCGCGCCCGACCAGATCGCGCGCGAGCACCATGCCCGGCCGCAGGTCGATCGCGGCGACGGCAATGTCGCGCGACGGCGGCTCCTGCGCGACCCCGCCGAGCAGCTCGACGAACGCATCGACGACCTGCGGATCGTAGCGCTTGCCGCGCGCGTGCACCAGCATCGCCAGCGCCTCGTCGCGGTTCAGGCGCTTGTCGGCGAGCGTGCCGATCTGCAGCCCGTCGTAATCATTGACGACGCTGAGGATGCGCGCGCCGACGGAAATCGCCAGGCCCTGCAAACCGTCGGGGAAACCCTGACCGTCGAAGCGCTCATGGTGCGAGCGGATGATCTGTGCCGCCCCCTTGAGCTCATCGAGCGGCATCAGCGCCGCCTCGCCCGCGAGCGCATGCTTGCGATACAGCGCCATCTCCTCGCCGGTCATCCGCGCAACCGGTTTCGCGAGCATCGCGTCGGAGAACCCGATCTTGCCGATGTCGTGCAGCAACCCGGCAAAGAACACATCCTGTTGCTCCCGCGCATCCACTTCGAGGCGCAGGGCCAGCTTGCGCGCGAGATCCGCGACCCGTCTGCCGTGACCCGCCACGCCGCCACTGCGCAGTTCCATCAGCCCCGAAAAAGTCTTGATCGAAACGAGGAAATTCTGCTTCAGGCGCTCGTTGGCGCCCTTGAGCGAGGCGTTGGCCTGCTCGAGTTCGCGCGTCCGCTCCTGCACCTTGCGCTCGAGCCCCGAATTCAGTTCCCTCAATTCGGCATTCTGTGCCTGCGTGAGCGCCTGCAGGCGCTCGTTTTCGCTCTGCAGGCGGCGCCGCTCCAGCGCATCGCGCAGGATCAGCATCAGGTCGTTGTCGTCCCAGGGCTTGGCGATGTAGCGGTAGATCTCGCCGCGGTTGATCGCATCGATCGTCGAGCTCATGTCGGCATAGCCGGTCAGCAGCAGCCGGATGACCTCGGGGCGGCGGGTTCGCACATGCTCGAGAAACTGTGCGCCGTCCATCTCCGGCATGCGCATGTCCGAGATGACGACATCGATGTGCTCCCGCTCCAGCACTTCGAGGCCGGCCTTCCCGCTTTCCGCCAGATGGATGGTGTAGCCCGACGGCCGCAACAGCCGGCGCAGCGAGGACAAGATGCTCGCCTCGTCGTCCACCAGCAAAATGCTCGGCGCCACACCCGACATCTCCGTCATTCCGTTCGATCTCGCTATGCATGCCCCGGCATGCGGGGGCGAAGGGGTTGCTGTCGCGCGCAGATTATAGCCTGCGCAATTCGATGACATTATTCCGATCGCCCCGACATGATCAGCCGGATGCCGTGCCACTGTTCGAACTGAAGCGGAGCCGCTGAACGCAGCGCCGGCGGTGCGTGCCACCGGCGCCGAAGACTTGCGCGAACTCAGCCGCGGCGCTCGCCGCTTTCCGGACGTTCGACGCTTTCCGGACGTTCGATGCGTTCCGGGCGCTCCACGCGTTCCGCACGTTCGACCCGCTCAGGGCGCTCCACGCGTTCGGCACGCTCGACGCGCTCGGGACGCTCAACCCGCTCGGCCCGTTCGACCCTTTCGACGCGTTCCACTCGCTCAGGCCGTTCCACGCGCTCTGCGCGCTCGACCCGTTCCGGGCGCTCTGCACGCTCGACTTCGGGACGCTCGGGACGCTCCGCGCGTTCGGCGCGCTCGCCTCTTTCCGGGCGATCCGCCCTGCCTCCCCGCATCGCGCGCGCCGCCTCGCGGACTACCGAGCCAAAATTGTCATCGACGCTCCCGTCGCCACGCAGCTTCACGCCGAGTGCGACGCCCGGCGGCTGGTGGTCGTCCACCGTGCCATCGCCGCGCAACTTCACACCCGCTGCAACGCCCGCCGGCGGGGTGTCATCGACGGTGCCGTCACCGCGCAGATCGACGCCGCCGAGGGCGCCAGCCGGCTGCATGTCGTCCACCGAGCCATCGCCGCGCAGTTTCACACCCGCTGCAACGCCGGCCGGCTGGGTATCATCGACGGTGCCGTCACCACGCAGATCGACGCCGCCGACGGTGCCGGCCGGCTGCATGTCGTCCACCGTGCCGTCGCCGCGCAGTTTCACACCCGCTGCAACGCCTGCCGGCTGGGTATCATCGACGGTGCCGTCACCACGCAGATCGACGCCGCTGACGGCGCCGGCCGGCTGCATGTTGTCCACCGTGCCGTCGCCGCGCAGCTTGACCCCGTCGGCGGTGAGATCATCGCTCACGGTCTGGGCGAGCGCCCCACCGGCGGCGACACCGCCGAAAACGGCGAGGACCAGCACGTGCAGTCGTAGTTTCTTCAGATTGGCTTGCATTTTCGTCTCCAGGGCAGTTAGGCGCGTAATCCGCCGTACGGCTTGACAGGGGTTGGGGGTTTCACCTTAGCCAGTGGGAAATTTTCCCACTTGCACGGCAATAAGCACATCGGATGCCAGCACCCCACGTCCTGCGCAGGATTTCTCAATCTGTTGTTTTTGCTAATGTTTTGCCATCCAGACAAGGACGCCCGCGCCCTGCCGCAACGCGGTTCGCGACCGACGGGGTCCTTTCCCCCACCCAAAACGGGCATTTGCCCCACTCCGGCCCCACTCCGGCCCATCGCCGCTATGCTTGACCTCATTTCAGAGCGAGCCGCCGCCATGCCCACGCACGGAAACCTGTACGCCGACCTGCCGCCGCCCGGCAGCGACGAAGCCTTCGACACCCTGCTCGAACGCCCCGGCATGCGCATCGAGCGCATCGTCTCGCACGGCCACGCGAGCCCCGCGGGTTTCTGGTACGACCAGGCGCAGACGGAATGGGTAATCGTCGTCCGGGGCGAGGCGGTGCTCGCGTTCGAAGACGGCGAACGCCGGGCGATGGCGGCCGGCGACTGGGTCACGATCGCCCCCCACCGCCGCCATCGCGTCGAATCGACCGGACCGGCAACCGTGTGGCTCGCGGTGCATGTAGACTCCTGAGCCATCGCTCAACGACGCCTGCGCCCTTCATGTCGCCCGAATCCCCGCAATACTGGACGTCCAACCACAGCTTCGACGACGGCAACGTCGCGGGCGAACGCGGCACGCGCCTCGTGCTGGTCATCACCGCGATCACGATGGTCGTCGAGATCGCCGCCGGCTGGTGGTTCAACTCGATGGCGCTGCTCGCCGACGGCTGGCACATGAGCTCGCACGCGCTCGCGATCGGCCTCTCGGCGCTCGCCTACGCCGCCGCCCGCCGCTACGCCGACGACCCGCGCTTCGCCTTCGGCACGTGGAAGATCGAGATCCTCGCCGGCTTCGCCAGCGCGATCTTCCTCGTCGGCGTCGCGCTGGCGATGGTCATCGGTTCGGTCGAACGGCTGCTCGCGCCGCAGGCAATCCGCTTCCACGAGGCGATCGCCGTCGCGGTGCTCGGACTCGTCGTGAACATCGTGTGCGCGCTGATCCTCGCGCGCGCCGGCGAGCACTCGCACGGCGGCCACGGACATGGCCACCACGGGCACGATCATGCCCATGCGCACGACCACCACGACCACCATCACCACGATCTGAACCTGCGCGCCGCCTACCTGCACGTCGTGGTCGACGCGGCGACCTCGGTGCTCGCGATCGTCGCGCTGCTCGGGGGGATGCTGTACGGCTGGAACTGGCTCGACCCGGTGATGGGCATCGTCGGTGCGGTGCTCGTCGCGCGCTGGTCGCGCGGGCTGCTACGCGACACCGGCCGCGTGCTGCTCGACCGCGAGATGGATCACCCGGTCGTCGGCGAGATCCGCGAAGCCCTCGCGCGCCATCCGCACTGGCCCGAGGCGCCGCGCATCGTCGACCTGCACGTGTGGCGCGTCGGCCGCAACCGCTTCGCTGCCATCGTCGGCGTGCTCAGCGGCGACCCGACGATCACCCCGACCTCGATCAAGCGCGCGCTGGCGCCGCACGAGGAGCTGATCCACATCTCGGTCGAGGTGAATCGCCCGCAGGACGCGCGCTGACCCCGGCGCCTCAGCGCTCGCGCACGATGTCGCGCTGCACCGCCGCGCGCGGCGGCACCGGCACCGGCGTCACCACGACGCCTTCGGGCGTCGCGCCGGCCGGAGCGGGCTGCGTGGCGGGCAGCTCCCACAACGCCCGGTAGGTCGCGCTGTAGTTCATCAGCTGCTCGGTCATCCGGGCGAGGCGGTCCGCCGGCCGCGGCACGACGGCCGGGCCGATCGCCGCGTAGCCGAGCCCGGCACGCTCGCCCTCGATGTCGAAGCCGAGCGCCCGCAGCATCGTCGGCAGCATGTCGAAGTGCGTGACCTCGTCGGTGTTCTTCACGAGCTTCTTGTCGGCGCCGATCAGCAGGTTGAACACGCGCCGGTTCGGATTCTTCACGAGCTTGTCGTACGAGGTGTTGCCCATCGCGAGATGGTCGCCCTGCACGAGGACCGCGATGCGGTCCGACCAGCCCTTGGCGTTGATGTACTCGATGAAGTCCGCGACCTGCCCGGCGGTGCATTCGACGATCCCCTCGAAATCCGTATAGCCCTGCCGCTCGCAGGCCGCCGACAGGTGGCCGTAGGGGTGGTGCGTGTCGATCGTCAGGATCGTCAGGTTGAAGGGCTTCTTCGTCTTCATCAGCCGGTCGAGCTCGCCGCGCGCATTGCGGAAGAGGTCGTCGTCGTACAACCCCCATCCGCTCATCAGCTCGGGCCGCGCCCCCGCATTCACCCACTCCTCGCGCCCCATCACCTTGGCGTAATGGTGATCCTTGAAGAACTTGCCGACGCCGGCGAAGGCGAGGCTGGAGCCGTTGAGGAAGACGTTGGTGTAGCCGTTGCTCGCGAGGATATCGCCGAGGCAGCGCGCGCTAGGCAGGTAGCTCTCGATCTGCTCGCCCTGCGCGTTGCCGCCGAACAGCGCCACCGACTTCAGCGGCAACCCGCACTGCGTCGACACGATGCCCGCGATCGTGAAGTGCGCGCCGCGCATCTCGTGGTAGTTGTCGAACGACACCACACGCGGCTTGCCCTTGTAGGCGTTGAGCCGGTGCAGCAGGTCATGCCCGAACAGCGCGGGGTCGGAATAGGTGTTCTCGAGGCTCTCGACGTAGATCAGCACAAGGTTCTTCGGCTGCTCCTTGCCGCGCTTGATCGAAACGCGGGCCGGATCGACGTAGGAGCCGGCGAAGTAGTCCTCGCCGAAATAGGCCCGCACGTAGCGCGCCAGCGAGAAGCTGTCGATGAAATAGGCGACGCCCGCCCCGAGCACGATCAGCGGAATCGCGCGCGACGCCCCGTGCCGCGTCACGCGCACCAGCACGCGCCCGACGCGGCGCATGCCCACGCGCAGCCAGTACCATCCGCGCCGCAGCCAGGGCACCGGCCACTTCTCGGGGTGCGCGCGCAGGCGGTTCACCCACTCGTCCAGCCCCCACAGCACCAGCGCCAGTGCCAGCGGCAAGGCCAAGGCACGCCACAGGAAGCGCCGCGTCAGCTCGGGATCGCTGGTCATCAGGCCTTCGGTGCCGAAACGCAGGTGATAGAGCACCTGGTCGATCGTCACCGAACCGAACTCGTCGGTCAGCCAGTCGGGGACGGCATACAGCAGGCAGCCGACGAGGATCGCCAGAGGTTTGAGCAGTTTTCGAACACGCATTGACAGGACGACTCCGGCGGGCCTCCGGACGGCGGCATCGCACCGGAAGGTGCGCAATATTACCGCAACGTCAGGACCGTAGACTGGACGGCTGGCCCTGAGTTTTCCGCAGCCTGCGCGCGCCTTTCGGCGTGCGCCGAGGACATCAGTCGCGCAGCTGCTCCAGCGCGATGCCCCAGCGCGTGAGGACGTCGCGCAGCAGCGTCTGCTCGGGCTGGCAGATCACGCCGTCGGCCTTCGCCAGCACCAGCATCGCGCGGCACACCGTTTCGCGCAGCGCGGGATCGGTGATGCGGTCGAGCATCATCTCGAAGCGTTCGATATCCAGCATGCGTACGGGATCGACGCGCTCGGGGCGCTGCAGCAGGCGGCGGCAATGGTCGATCACGGCCTGGATCAGGGCGTCGCGCTCGACGCCCAGGAGTTGCGGGATGCCGAGGCGGTCGAGCGCCTCGAGCTCACGGCTGGCGAGCACGCCGTCGGCAAGCAGGATCAGCGCCACCAGTTCGGTGGCAACGGCGCGTTGCGCCGCGTAGTTGGGGTCGGTCGGGTCGGTCATCGGCAGGAAGGCGGGTGCGCAAAAATGCTGAAGGATAGCGCGCCCGTGACCGCACGCTGCAACGAATGGTTTCTCCGCGGTGCCGGCGACCCCGCCCTGCGGGTCGCCGGCCATACTGCAACGCAATCGACGCGATCAGAAGAACAGGATGCCGCCCAGCGAGATCGTGCGGGTCTTCAGCTCGCCCGGGAACACGTCCGCGCCCGTGCCCTTCTCGCGGTTGTACTCGGCCACCAGCGTGATGTACTTGTTGAGGCTGTGATACACGCCCAGGGTCGCGGAGCGGAACTTGTTCGTGTCGGCGAGCAGGCCGTCGCTGTCGCGGTTCTCGCCGTAGTTCAGGCCGACCTTGGTCTTGCCGAACTTGTAGGTGCCCTGCACGAAGTAGCCCCTGCCCTTGGTCTTCTCGAAGGGCGAGAAGAACAGCGCGCCGACCGTCGACAGGCCCAGCCCCTTCGCGTCGAAGCCGTAGGCCACCGCCTCGAAGTTGCCGATGCCGATCTTGCCGCCGAGCTCGTAGCCACGCGCGTCGAAGCTGCCCGCGCCGCTCGTGCCCTGGCTGATGAGGCCCGCCCACAGCGAACCGCTCGTGCTCGCACCCGCCTTCCAGTCGTAGTTCAGCATCGCCTGGAAGCCCGGATCCTTGGTCTCGTTGCCGGCGAACTTGTTCGGATCGAAGATGCCGGCCGACGCCGAGAAGCCGCCCATCGTCGGCGTCGTGTAGGTGATCTGCGGCTGGAAGCCGGTGTACATGTAGCCGTGGCCGATCATGCCGAAGGTGGTGTTGAACGGCGTCGCGGCGAAGGTGTTGCCGCCCAGGCCCAGCAGCGTCATGTCCGAGAGGATGATCTTCTGGCCGAAGAGACCGATGTCGCGGCCGAGCTTGATCGTGCCCCAGTCGGGCGCGCCGAACTGGAAGTACAGGTTGCGCGTGTCGATCTGCGTGAACGGGCTGTCACACCCGGTCGCGCCGCTGCAGCCGGGGTTGCTCGGCAGGCCGACGACGTCCGACTTGTCGTTGATGCCGGGCGCGAAGCCGACGTGCGCCTTGATGTCCAGCCCTTCGACCTTGGTCGTGAACACGAAGTTGATCCAGCCCGGCAGCAGGCCGTTGGTGAGCGCCGAGTTCGTCGTCTTCACGCCGCCGACTTCGGCCGTGCGGCTCGAGTAGAAGCCGTTGATCGTCCCGTTGATGTCGAGCGTCGCGTCGCCCTGCGAGAAGCTCACCGCCTGCGCCTGCCCCAGCCCGAGCGCACACAGCGCGCCCGCGACCGCGGTCCGCCCCAACACCGCCGATTTCGCACGAATCCTCATTTTTTCCTCCTTGGCCTTTGGTTTTGATGCCTTGTTTGTTTGCGTTCCGCACCCGTGCCCCTGTCCCGAAGGGCGACCTGCGGTGCGCGCAGCCACGCCAGACGGCGTGCCCGGGCGGGGTTTCGCAAACTCCGGGCCAAGTCCGGATTAGCGCAATTTGCCGGCTGTTTTACTGATTTTCTCTACTCATTACTCGCAGATCGCCGCATAAAAGTGATCCGCTTTGATACAGGAGCGAAACACCCGGCGGCACAGTTGTTACAGGCTGGAACACCTTCGGTCTGCGCGGGCGGGGCCATTTACCCGTTCGCGATTGCCAGCGCCCGGGATTTGGCGGAACATCGTTTCGACACCCGGCGTGTACGACACGCCGACGCTATCCCCGCTCCGGCATCAAGGCCATCATGAATTCCCCAGCACATTCCCTGACCGCCACCCTGCTCGCGCTCGCGCTGGCCGCCCCGCTGGCCGCGACGGCCCAGTCGCGCATCCCCTCGCTCGACCGCGACGACCGCCTCGGCGAAGTGGGGCGCGCCGCACGCCAGAAAGCCGTCGAACGTTTCGACGGCGCCGACGCGAACAAGGACGGCAAGCTCTCGCGCGAGGAAGTCAGCGGCCGCCCCTACCTGAGCGAGAACTTCGACCAGCTCGACAAGAACCGCGACGGCTCCATCGACTGGGAAGAATTCATCGGCCACGACCGCTGGAAGAAGGAATAGCGCGATGCGCGGCAGCTCCGCCCCGGCACGCTGGCTGCGCCTGCTGCTCGCCGCGGCGCTGCTCGCCTGCGCCGGTGCGGCGGCGGCGGCCGACCTCGGGCCGCTGCTCGAGCGCATCGAACGCGCCTACGGCACGACGACGCTGCCGAGCTCCATCCTGCAGCGCGGACGCACGATCTCGTTCAGCCGCGGCGAAGGCTCCCTGTTGCGCGCCTATCGCGGCGCCGAGCGCTTCCGCAACGAGATCCGCTACGCCGCGGGCGTCGAGATCCGCATCGTCGACGGCCCCGTCGCCTGGCAGCGCAGCAAACCGATGAGCGAGGCCTTTCGCGGCGCGCTGATCCTGCAGGCAGCACGCATCGCACTACCGTGGAACCTGTTCGCGGCGCGCGAGCGGCTGCGCGACGGCGGCGAACACCTCATCGGCGACGTGCGCCTGCATTTCATCGAGATGCCGCTCGGCGACACCCTGCGCGTCGTCGCCGAAGTCGAACCGGCTTCAGGCCGCATCCTGCGTTCGCGCGGCATCCTCACCCACCCGGGCGGCAGCGAGATGGTGTTCGGCACCGTGTACGAGGATTTCCGCAGCGTCGACGGCCGGCTCTACCCCGCCATCGAGCATCACTACGCGATGGGCCGCTACATCGGCCGCTCGGAGATCGAGACGGTCGAGTTCGACACCCCGCTCGCCGACTCGCTGTTCCGCCCCGAGATTCCCGGCCTCATCTGACGCTCATTCGGCGGGAACGTACAGCGTCTCCTTCAGCTCCTCCATCACCACGTAGCTGCGCGACTCCGCCGCCGACGGCAGCTTGAGCAGGATGTTCCCGAGCAGGCGCCGGTACTCGCCCATCTCGGTGATGCGCGCCTTCACCAGATAGTCGAAGTCGCCCGACACGAGGTGACACTCCATCACCTCGGGCACGAAGCTCAGCTCCTTCTTCACCCGGTCGAACACCTCGCCGGACTTCGCCGACAGCTTGATCTCGACGAACACCAGCAGGTTCTTGCCCAGCGCGTGCGGGTTCACGTGCGCGTGGTAGCCGGTGATCACCCCCTCGCGCTCCAGGCGCCGCACGCGCTCGGTGCAGGGGGTCGCCGACAGGCCGATCTTCGCCGCCAGATCGGTCATCGAAATCCGGCCGTCCTTCTGCAGCAGATCGAGGATCTTGCGGTCGATGCGGTCGAGTTCGCGCATTTCACTGTTCCGAAGGAAATCACCGCCCAAACATACATAAATTCACTTCATCGCGCAGCCACTTAAGTGAATTTCACTACTAAACCATCAATAGACTGGCGATATTCAATGAATCGAAAGTCACGGAGACAGTCATGCGCGTTCTCGTCCTCGGCAGTGGCGTCGTCGGCACCACCACCGCCTACTACCTCGCCCGCAGCGGCGCCCAGGTCACGGTCATCGACCGCCAGCCCGCCCCGGCGCTCGAGACCAGCTACGCCAACGCCGGCCAGGTCTCGCCCGGCTACTCGACCCCGTGGGCTGCGCCGGGCATCCCGCTGAAGGCGATCAAGTGGCTGTTCCAGCGCCACGCGCCGCTCGCGATCCGCGCCGACGGCAGCCTCTTCCAGCTGCGCTGGATGGCCGAGATGCTGAGGAACTGCACCGCCGACCGGTATGCCGTGAACAAGGAGCGCATGATGCGCCTGTCCGAGTACAGCCGCGACGTGCTGCGCGACCTGCGCGCCGACACCGGCATCAGCTACGAGGAACGCACGCGCGGCACCGTGCAGCTCTTCCGCAGCCAGGCCCAGGTCGATGCCGCGGCGCGTGACATCGAGGTGCTGCAGGAATGCGGCGTGCCCTTCGAGATGCTCGACCGCGACGCGCTCGCCGGCGCCGAACCGGCGCTGGCCGCGGTGCGCGACAAGCTCGCCGGCGGCCTGCGCCTGCCCAACGACGAGACCGGCGACTGCCAGCTGTTCACCACGCGGCTCGCCGAGAAGGCGCGCGCGCTGGGCGTCGAGTTCCGCTTCGGCCAGGACATCCGCGAGGTGCTGACGGGCGGCGGCGACGTCATCGGCGTGCAGGTCGGCGACGAGGTGCTCGCGGCCGACCGCTACGTGCTCGCGCTCGGCAGCTATTCGCGCCAGATGCTCAAGCCGCTGGGCCTCGACCTGCCGGTGTATCCGCTGAAGGGCTACTCGCTCACGGTGCCGCTCGTCGACGCCGCGAAGGCGCCGGTGTCCACGGTGCTCGACGAGACCTACAAGATCGCGATCACCCGCTTCGACGACCGCATCCGCGTCGGCGGCATGGCCGAGCTCGCTGGCTTCGACCTCTCGCTCAACCCGCGCCGCCGCGCCACGCTGGAAATGGTCGTCGGCGACCTCTTCCCCGGCGGCGGCGACCTGCCCGCCGCGGAATTCTGGACCGGCCTGCGTCCGATGACGCCGGACGGCACCCCGATCGTCGGCGAAACTGCCTATCCCCAGCTCTACCTCAACACCGGCCACGGCACCCTGGGCTGGACGATGGCCTGCGGCTCCGGGCAACTGATGGCCGATCTGGTCACCGGCAAGCAGCCGGCGATCCGTCATCGCGATCTGGGACTCGCGCGTTATGGCAAAGTAGCGGCTTCCCGCTCCCAAGGCCTTAACCTCTCTCCCGTCGCATGAGACCCTCCCGCGCCCTGATCGACCTCGACGCCCTGCGTCACAACTACCGCCTCGCGCGCGGCCGCCACGGCGGCCGGGCCCTCGCCGTCGTCAAGGCCAACGCTTACGGCCACGGCGCCGTCGAATGCGCGCGCGCCCTCGCCCCCGAGGTTGACGGTTTCGCCGTCGCCTTCCTCGAGGAAGCGCTGGAGCTGCGCGAGGCCGGCATCGAACAACCGATCCTGCTGCTCGAAGGCATCTTCGACGCCGACGAACTCGACGCCGTCGTGCGTCACGACCTGTGGATGGTCGTCCACCACGCCGAGCAGATCCGCATCATCGACCACGCCAAGCCCGCACTGCCACTCGACGTGTGGCTCAAGGTCAATAGCGGCATGAACCGCGCCGGCTTCCTGCCGCACGAACTGCGCGCCGCGTGGCAGCGCCTCAAGGACAACGGCCGGGTCGGCAGCATCACGCTGATGACCCACTTCGCGTGCGCCGACGAACCGCACGTGCTCGCGACCTCCGAGCAGGTCGCCGCCTTCGACGCCGCGACGCGCGACCTGCCGGGCCCCCGCAGCCTCGCCAACTCCGGTGCGATCCTCGGCTGGCCCGATGCGCACCGCGACTGGGCGCGCCCGGGCATCCTGCTGTACGGCGCCGACCCCATGCCGGGCGAACCGAACGGCCTGCGCCCGGTGATGACGCTCGAAAGCGCGATCATGGCCATCCGCGAGATTCCCGAGGGCGCACCGCTCGGCTACGGCGCACGCTTCCATGCCGAGCGCCCGACGCGCGTGGGCCTCGTCGCGATGGGCTACGCCGACGGCTACCCGCGCACGGTGCCCGACGGTACGCCGGTCGCCGTCGACGGCATCCGCACGCGCCTGATCGGCCGCGTGTCGATGGACATGCTCACCGTCGACATCACCGACCTGCCCGAGGCACGGCTGGGCAGCCGCGTCGAACTGTGGGGCAACAACGTCCCGGTCAATCGCATCGCCGAGGCCGCGCACACGATCGCCTACGAGCTGCTGTGCAACGTCAAGCGCGTGCGCTTCGAATACACCGGCTGACGCCGCGCCCTCACCCCGCCATCGCGAGCTCGCCCCGGAAGCCGCGGCCCGGCGCCAGCAGCGCCTCGAAGGCCTCCGCACGCAAGGGCCGCGAGATCAGGTAGCCCTGCAGGTAGTCGCACTCCAGCTCGCGCAGGAAATCCGCCTGCGCCTGCGTCTCGACGCCCTCGGCGACGACCTTGAGGTCGAGGCTGTGCGCCATGTTGATGATCGCCTCGACCAGGTGCGCGTCGCTGCGGTCGTCGGGACAGTCGCGCACGAAGCTGCGGTCGATCTTCACGATATCGACCGGGAAGCGCTTCAGGTAGGACAGCGACGAGAAGCCCGTGCCGAAGTCGTCCAGCGAATAGTCGACACCCAGCTCCTTCAGTGCGCGCATGCGCATCTCGGTGGCGCTGTTCGCATCGACCATCACCGACTCGCAGATTTCCAGCGTCAGCGCGCCCGACGCCACGGCATGATCGTCCAGCACGTCCGCGATCAGCGCAGGCAGCGCCGGATCGCGGAACTGCACGCCCGACACGTTCACGGCCAGATGCGGCAGGACATGGCCGCGCTGGTTCCATTCGTGCATCTGGCGCACCGCCTCGCGCAGCACCCAGGTCCCGATCGGCACGATCAGGCCGCTGTCCTCCGCCACCGGCACGAAATCGGCGGGCGCCACCGCTCCGCGCTCGGGATGCAGCCAGCGGATCAGCGCCTCGGCGCCGAACAGTTCGCCGCTGTCGGCCGCGACGATGGGCTGGTATTCGAGGGTGAACTCGCTCTGCGCGAGCGCCGCGCGCAGGTCCGCCTCGATCTGCATGCGCTTGAGCGCGTCGGACTGCATCTCGCGCGCGTAGAAGTGGAAGCGGTTCTTGCCGTTCTGCTTGGATTTGTACATCGCGATGTCGGCGTTGCGCAGCAGGCTCTGCACGTCCTCGCCGTCGTCCGGGTACACCGTGATGCCCATGCTCCCCGAGATCTGGTGGCGCGAGCCCGCGAGCACGATCGGCTCGGCCAGCACCCCCAGCACCTTGTCGCCCACCGTGCGCAGGTCCTCGGTGTCCCGCAGTTCGCCGACGACGATCGTGAACTCGTCGCCGCCCAGGCGCGCCACCGTGTCCTGCTCGCGCACGCAGCCTTGCAGGCGGCGCGCGACCTCGACCAGCAGCTCGTCGCCGACGTCGTGGCCGAGCGTGTCGTTCACCCACTTGAAGCCATCGAGATCGAGGAACAGCAGCCCCGCCCTGCAGCCCTTGCGCCGTGCCTGCGCCAGCGCGCGGTCGAGGCGGTCGTACAGCAGGCTGCGGTTCGCGAGCCCGGTCAGCGCATCGAAGTTCGCCTGGCGCCAGATCTCGTCCTCGTGCTGCTTGCGCTCGGTGATGTCGCTGAACAGCGCGACGTATTCGACGATGTCGCCCCCCTCGCCGCGCACCGCCGACATCGTGAGCCACTGCGGGTAGCTCTCGCCGCTGCGGCGCCGGTTCCAGATCTCGCCCTCCCACTCGCCGACGCTCCGCAGCGCCGACCACATCGCCTCGTGGAAGGCATCTTCCTGACGTTCGGAGCGGAAGACGGTGGACTGGCGGCCGATCACCTCCTTGGCCGAATACCCGGTGATGCGGCAAAAGGCGGGATTCACCGACGTGATCGTGCCTTCGGCATCCATCGTCATGATCCCCTGGCTCGATGCCGAGAACACGACCATCGCCTCGCGCATGCGCGCCTCGGTCAGACGCCGCACGGTGATGTCCTCGACCGTGCCGACGCAGCGCAGCGGCTCGCCCGGCAGCCGGATGCGTTCGGCGATCTCGCGCACCCAGCGGACCTCGCCGTCCAGCACCACGCGATGCTCGATGTCGAAGGCTTCGCCCGCGATCACCCGCTTCCACGCCTGCCGCACCGCGGCGCGGTCCTCGACGTGCACGGCCTCGAGCAGGATCTGCCACGACAGCGGCCGGTCCGCGGCGAGCGCGAAGAGGCGGCGTGCCTCGGCCGACAGTTCCAGCTTGCGCGCGCGTGGCAGGTACACCCAGCTGCCGACGTGCGCGATCGCCTGCGCGCGGTTGAGGTCGGCGGTGCGCTCCTCGACCAGCGATTCCAGCTCGCTTTCGTGCGCCTTCAGCACCTCGAGCAGGCTCACGATGCTGGCCGCGAGATCGCCGACCTCGTCGTTGCCGAAGCGCCCCGGGCTGAACCCCGGGCGCGACAGCCCGGTCAGCGCGACCACCCCCGCCTCCTGCGCCAGCTCCTCGATGCGGCGCGTCTGCGCGCGCGCCAGCACGCCGTTGGCGGCCCCGACCAGCAGGATCGCGATCAGGCCCCACCCCACATGCTCGATCAGCAGGGACTCGATCGGCTGCTCGAACACCTCGGCGTCCATGCTGACCTTCACCTGCAGCGGCTCGGACAGCGGCGGCCCGGATTTGACGGTACGCGAACTCGACACCAGCCGCGTCGATTCGCCGGGAAAGGCGCGTTTCACGAGCGGAGTGCCCCCGGCGGCCAGCTCCACGCCGATCACGCCGTCGTCCTGCAGATCGAAGGGCGAGCCGGCACCGAGCAGCCATTGGCTGAGATTGGCCTCGAACACCAGTGCGCCCTCGAACGTGCCGGTGGCGCTGAACAGGATCGGCACGGCGATGCGCAGGATCGCATCAGTGCCGCGCCGGTCGATGGCCGCATACGTCTCGCCGCGCAGCACCCGCTCCGCCAGCCAGGCCTCGCTGCGGTAGCTGCGCGGCCCCTTGCGGGCGGCGACGGGTTCGCCGCGGTAGTCGGTCAGGACCAGGTTGTAGTCGATGGAGACCGGCAAGGCATGCCGGGCGAGGTAAGGTCTCAGGTAGGTGTCGCGCCCCTGTGAATCGAGCAGGGCGTTCGACAGCAGCGGCTGTTCCGCCAGGGCCGCCAGTTCGCGATGCGCGAGGTCCAGGGTCCGTTCGATGCGTTCCGACACGGAGGCGGCGATCTGCGCGAGGTGCCCCTCGGCGATGCCGTGCGCGAGCGTGCGCGCGTTGAAGTACGACGAGGCCGTCATCACCACGACGACGAGCGTTGTCAGCGCCGCGCCATACAGCGTATAGCGCCCGCGCAGGCCCAGCCGCATGCCTTTCCGCGCGGGCGGGGCCTCGCCCGGCTCGCGGGCTGCCGCGGACGGGTCAGCGCGCATCGACCGCCCGGCTCATGCCCACCTCGACAGGACCGCTCCGCGCCCTGCGTGCACGGCAGTCGTCACGGCCACATCCCGGCCGCAGTCCCCGGCGGAACGGTGACCAAGCTCCTTCATCCTCGTATCTCGAATATGTTCTTGTTTTACCGAAAGATAGCACAGGCGCCCGGAACCTGCACATTGTCATATCACCAAAAGAAACAATTCGGCGCTCCCGGGTCGTGCGACGCGGTCCGATTCTTGTTCTGGCTCAAGGCGCGGGGCATGTGCGCCGCCTACGATCGGCACCCTGCGGTCCCCATTTGACCGCCCACCCCGGAGACCCCAGCCATGAGCGACCTTCCCATGTTCGACAACGCGATCTTTCCCTTCGACGCCCGCGGCGTCGCCAAACGCTTCCGCCACGCCGCGATCTTCGGCGCCCTCGAATCGCTTGAGGACGGCGAGACGATGCGCTTCGTGAACGATCACGACCCCCTGCCGCTGCTCGGCCAGATCCAGCAGCGCTACGGCGCGCAGGTCGCGATCGAGTACGTCGCGCGCGAACCGGGCAACATCGTCATCGACTTCCGCATCCAGCTGCAGCCGCGCGACGCCGAATCGACGCCGGCGCAGGCACAGGCACCGGCCCGCCAGGGCGGTGGCTGCGGCGGCGGTGGCGGCGGCTGCGGCTGCTCGGGCCACTGACCCCCCGCCCGGGCCCGGCCGCGCGCCGGGCTCAGGCGCCGCGCAGCAGATAGGCGAGCGCGCCGGGCGCGCGCGCCAGTCCGGCGCTCGACAGGTAGTGCCGCCAGTGGCGCGCGAGATGCCGCGCGACGAAGCCCGGGCGCAGATAGAAGGTCCGATAGAAGCGTCGCTGCAAGGCGGCCACCGCCGCCGGCGGGATGCGGCTGCAGCTGCTCGCCGACGCGAGGTAATGGTAGTCCGCGCCATGCGTGCGCACCTGCCGGGGCAGTTCTCCCCACAGGGGCACGTCCGGATACGGACGGTAGATCTGCATCTGCAGGTAGTCGGGGCGGATGCGCCGCGCCAGCGCGAGCGTGTCCTCCGCGTCCTCCTCGGTCTCGTCCGGCATGCCGACCATGAACAGCGCCACCGAGCCGATACCCGCGCGGTCGAGGCGTTCGAACGCCGACTCGGTCGCCGCGATCCAGCCCGCGCCGTCGGCTGTCTTGCCCAGACGCTCGATCAGGCGCGCCGAACCGCTATCGACCCCCACCTTGAGCAACACCGCGCCGGCCTCGGACGCCGCGGCGACGCGTTCGGCGTCGAGTTCGTCGGGACGCGCGTTCGCCATCCACGGCAGCGCCACCCCGCGCCGCACCAGCGTATCGGCCAACTGCAGGAAGCGGCCGCGATGCACCAGCAGGGAATCGTCCTCGAAGGCGATCGCCTGCGCGCCCGCGTCCTTCAGCGCAAGCACCTCGTCGACGACCGCGTCGACGGTGCGCACGCGCAGGTCCCGCCCGACGCTCTTGCGCACGATCGCCGTGCAGTGGCGGCAGGGACGCGGGCATCCCCACGCCGTCAGCACGTAAGCCCAGCGCGACACCGGGCGCCCGCGCACCGGGAACGGAAAGGCGTAGGCCGTCAGCTCCTCGCGCGCAACCTGCGGCCACGGCAACACGTCCGGCGCCGCGACGAGGGCGATTGCGCCGCTCGCGATGCGCTGCCGGGATTCGTCCCGCAGGGCCGCCACGTCTGCGCCCGCCAGCACCCGCAGCACAAGGCGGGGCGCCGCCTCCTCCGGCTCGCCCGCGATGGCGAGGTCGTAGGCCTCGTCCCAGCCGGCGAAACCCGTGCGCGCGACGTGCTGCACCTGCTGGCCGACCGCAATCGTGACGATGCCTGCCGCACGCAGCGCCGCCGCCACCTGCACCGACTCCTCGAGGCACCAGGTCACGGCGCGGATCACCGCGACGCGCGGCCGCAGCGCCAACGCCTGCGCGACGAAGGCCGCAACGGAGAAGTCCGCCAGCCAGCCGTCGAGCAGCGGCACCGGGACCTTCAGCGCCGACTCCAGCCGGGCCTGCACGTATTTCAGGTCGAGCGCCGGATGCAGATGGCGCGGATGGCCGGTATGACGCCTCGCCTCGCGGTCGATGCGCAGCACGACAACCGGATGCACGTCACTCATTCGAGCTCCTCCGCGAGCCGGTGGAGAATATCGACCGTCCGCCGCAACCGCCGTTCCGACAGGCCGTCGTACAAGGGAATCAGCACCGCCTGCGCCGCCGCGGCCGCCGCGCCGGGGCAGTCGGCAAAACCGAGCATCGCCGCCGTGTCGTCCATCACTTCGCCGCCGATACCCAGATCGAGCCCGCGGCGCTGCGCCGCGGCGCGCAAGGCGGCGATGTCGCCGTCGAAGCGCGCAACGAAATTATAGAAGGCCGGTTCGCCGCACTCACTGCGCCGCTGCACGCGGAAGCGCGACGGCAGGCTGCGCGCAAGCGTCTCCCACTGCGCATTGAGGCGCTGCTGGCGCGCGGCCGAGCGGGCGAGCCGGCGCAGCCCCAGCCGCGCCTGGAAGCCGCTGAACGCCGCCGCGCGGCTGCGCACCCGGTCATGCGCCTGGCGGTACAGGCGGTCGAAGCCGCCCGCGCTGCGCGGCGAGAACATCAGGCGCGCGGCGATCGCGTACGCCGGACTGCGCACCGCGAACTCCTCGACGCATTTCAGCAGCATCTTGCGCACCGCCGGCCATTCGCGCCGCGCGCGGCCCGCGACCCGCGCCCGCACCGCCGCGGCCAGCCCGTCGTCCGCCGTCGCCAGGATCCCGCCGCCGAAGGCTGCGACCGCCTTCGTCGCCTCCAGGCTGAAGAGCGCCGCGCGGCCGAAGCTCCCGGCCGGGCGACCATCGATGCGCGCGCCGAACGCATGCGCGCAATCCTCGATCACCGGGATGCCGCGCGCGTCCGCCAGCGCGCAGATGCCGCGGATGTCGCACGGCGCGCCGAGCAGATGCACGACGAAAATCGCCCGCGTGCGCGGTCCGATACGCGCCGCGACGCTGTCGGCCGTCATGTTGAAGGTGTCGGGATCGACATCCGCCGGCACCGGCACGATGCCGCGCGCCTGCACCAGCGGCACCAGCTCGCCCAGCGTGTAGGCGGGGATCACCAGCTCGTCGCCCGCGCCCAGTCCCATGCCGTCGAGGATCAGGCCGAGCGCGTCGCGGCCGCTCGCCGTGGCAATCGCATGCGGCACACCGACTTCGGCCGAGAACGCGCGTTCGAAGGCCGCGACCTGCGCGGCGGCATCGGCCGAACCCCCGAGCGCGCGCAACGCGTCCGCGAGATCCGCCCACTCCAGCGGAATGCGCCGCCGCGGGATCACGCCCCGGCCTCCACGAGCGTGGCGCTTCGCACCGCCCCCACCGCCCGCGCATCGAGCACGCGGCACAGCTCGCCGAACACCTCGGCGACGGAGATGCGTTGCATGCACTGGTTGTCCGCGCAGCGCGTGCGCCGCTGATTGCCCGCATGCACGCACGGCGAGCACGCGAGCCCCGCGCTGACCACGGTCACATCCCCCAGCGGGCGGAACAGGACCGGCGTCTCGGGGCCGAACAGCGCGATCACCGGTAGCGCCGTGACCGCCGCGAAATGCGCCGGCCCCGAGTCGTTGCTGATCAGCACCTCCCCCAGCGTGAAGAGCGCCGGCAGCTCGCCGAGCGCGAAGCGCCCCGCGACATCCACGCAGCGCGGATCGGCGACCTGCGCTGCGATCGCCGCGGTCGTCGCCCGGTCGTCCTCGCCCCCGATCAGCAGCACGCGCACGTCGGCATGACGCCCGAGCGCCGCACGCACCAGGGCCACGAAATGCGCCTGCGGCCAGCGCCGCTGCGGCAGCATGGCGCTCGCGTTGGCATTCACCAGGATCAGGCGCTCGCGGCCGATTTCGGTACCGATCAGCGGTGTCAGGCGCACCTTCACGGCCGACAGTTCCGCGGCACCGATCTCGCGCCGCCGCACGCGCGGCACCAGCATCGCCGCCGGCACGCGCGGTGCACCTTCGGCGAACAGCGCCTCGACCAGCATCAGGTAGTTCTGCGCCATGTGCAGCTGCGGGTTGAACGCGAGCGGATGCGTGTACAGATCGCCGCGATACAGGCCGACTCCGTCGAAGCGATGGAACCCGGCACGGCGACGCACGCCGGTGAGCAGGCACAGCGCCGCCGTCAGGCGCGAAAACAGTTCGAGGTCGACGATCGCGTCGATGCGCGCCTGCCGCAGCTCGCGCAGGAATCGCCAGGTATCCGCGATCAGCACGCCGAGCGAGGCGGTCCGGATCGAGAACACGCGCTCGGGCGGCACCGTACCGGCGATCGCCAGACTGTCGCGGTTGTGGGCGAAGGTCAGGCAGTACGCCTGTGCGCCGCTGCGCGCCGTCAGCGCACGCATCGCCGGATCGGCGAGGACCATGCTCCCCGATTCGGCAAGCTGCACGAACAGCACGCGCCGCACCACCTGCTCGCGCCCGGGCGCACCTCCCCCCCACCATCGCGCGATCCGCCGCGTGCCCGACAACGCGGCACACACCGGCACACCGAGCCAGCGGTCGATGCGACGCATCGCCTCATGACCGACCATGGCCGCTCCTGCGGTGGAAGCCTCCCTGCCGCCGGATCACCTGCACGCACCTGCCCGTCATGGCTGCGGCATGCACTCGGAATCGGATGGAAACGGCGTACAAACAGGCAATCCCGGTGGTTCTGAACGGAGCGGACTATACCGCGCTTTGCCCCGACGGTGGCCTGCTCCAGCCCACCCGGGCGCGTGACCGGAATCACGCCACGGCGATCCCGATACCGCTAGAATCCGGCTCAATCGCAAGCCACTGAACGGAGTGCGGTTTCGTCCTCACGCACACGGGAAACGGTTTGAATGAGTGAATCCCTGGCCCAAACGGATATCCCGGTCGGGAACGCTCACGCGTCCCTCGTGCATTCGCTCGTTGCCCAGTCACCGGCACTCATCGCCATTCGCGGCGACGACGGCAGCTACCTCTACGCCAACGACGCTTTCGCGCAGATGCTGGGCCTGCCCGCCGAATCCCTGCCGGGCCGCCACGAGGAGGACGTTCTGCGCACGGCCGGCGTTCCGCGCGCCCTGCGCATCGGCGGCGACGCCGCAACTGCCGTCACCTTCGGCGAGGAGGACGCCATCGTCGGGCGGCGAGCGCGCCGCTTTCTCGTCACGCGTTTCCCGCTGCGCGGCGCCGACGGCGGGACCATCGCTGCGGGGATGATCGCCACCGAGATCGGCAACCGCACGGGCACCGTCGCCAACCCCGCCGAACACGCCGAACACGCCGATACGCGTCACGCCGAGCTGCTGCACGCCCTCGAACAGATGGAGCGCCTCGCGTACACCGACCGCCTCACCGGCGCATGGAACCGCCGCCACCTGGAAGACGCCGCACTGCTGGAAATGTCCCGTGCCGAACGCCACGGCCATGCCGCGTCCCTGCTCGTGCTCGATGTGGACCACTTCAAGGAGATCAACGACCAGTTCGGCCACGCCGTCGGCGATTACGTGCTCGTCGAACTCGTGCGCCGCATCCGCGGCGACATCCGCCGCGCCGATACGGTCACGCGCTGGGGCGGCGAGGAGTTCGTCGTGCTCGCACCCGACACGCCGCTGCGCGAAGCCGAACTGCTCGCGCGCAAGCTGTGCGCACGCGTCGCCGAAGCGCAACTGTCGAGTGCCCGGCCGGTCACGATCAGCGTCGGGGTCGCCGAATACCGCTGCGGCGAAAGCCTGGAACACTGGCTCGGACGCGCCGACCGCGCGATGTACCGGGCCAAGAACGCAGGGCGCAATCGCGTCGTCCTCGACCCGTTCACCGCCTACGCGGCAGACGGCACGCGCCAGGCATGCTCGCCGGTGCAGCTGATCTGGCGCGACAGCTACCGCAGCGGCAATGAGCACGTGGACCGCCAGCACCAGCAGCTCTTCGAGCACGCCAACCGGCTGCTGCATGCCCTCATCTCGCACGCCGCGCGCGACGAGGTCCTGGAAGCGATGCAAGCGCTGGTCGAGGACATCCGCGCACACTTCGAGGACGAGGAACGCCTGCACGGCAGCATCGGCTTTCCGGCACGCGAAGCCCACGCCGCCGAACACGGACGGCTGCTCGAACGGGCCGGCCGGCTGTTCGAGCGCGCCCGGGACGATGCCGAGGTCCCGGTGGCGGACGTCTTCGAGTTCCTTGCCTACGACGTCGTCGCCCAACACCTCGTCGGCGCCGACCGGCAGTATTTCCCGTACCTGGAAGTGCTCCCCGGCACCGGAAATGCAATGCCCTGCGCATGAAAGCCGCCCCCGGCGGCGCATCGCCTGCAAAAAGGATACGTTTCAGCGCTTTGCATTCACCTCGCCGTACTCGATAATCATCCAAAAGGAGCAAGTCTCGCGCAAGCATGCGCGACGAACCGTCACAGCCCGACGGGACTTGCACGCCCGAGGCGGCGTCGATACGGGACTACCTGATGCAGTCCGGCCTTCGACGGCGTGCGGGCAGCCCACAGGTCAAACGCACATCTGACAGACGATGAACGAGCCCGGCAACGCAGGCACCTTCGCTGGCGCACCGCCCCCACGGGCAAGCCGCCCCGCGCACCGGACCGGGGCTGCGCGGGGCGTGCTGCGCGCCCTGCACATCGCCGCACTCGCCCTCCTCGCGGTCGTCTGCATCGCTCCCGCGACCGCCCAGCAGTCGAAGATCTCCAATACCAAGCACAACCTGTCCACTTCCGGTTCGGGCACGGTCAAGGCGGCCTCCGAAAGCCAGATCTGCGTGTTCTGCCACACGCCGCACGCCGCCAATGCGGCCGCCCCGGCGCCGTTGTGGAACCGCGAGCTGTCCAGCGCGACCTACACCCCCTACACCTCGAACTCGCTCGACGCCCAGACGATCTTCGGCGCGCTGTCTCAGCCGGGCGGCAGTTCCAAGCTGTGCCTGTCCTGCCACGACGGCACGATGGCGATCGGCACCGTCGGCGTGCTGGGCGGCACGAAGAACGTGGCGATCACGATGAGCGGCACCGACCTCGGCAAGATGCCCGCCGGGCCGCAGGGCGCCACCTCCGGATTCACACGCAACCTCGGCATCGACCTGCGCAACGACCACCCGATCTCCTTCACCTTCAACGACACGCTGGCGGCGGCCGACGGCGAACTGCGGCGCATGGACGCGCAACAGCGCCACCCCCCTGCCTCGGGCACCGTGATCGGCATCCGCAGCTCCGGCTACAAGCCGCTGCTGCCGCTACAGCCAACCGGCACCGCCGGAGCGGGACAGGTGCAGTGCACGACCTGCCACGACCCGCACCTCGACGTCTCCAAGTTCCTGCGCCTGAACCGCTTCCAGACCGCCAATCCGGCAGGCGGCGCGTTCAATGCCGCCTCCGACCAGATCTGCCTCGGCTGCCACGACAAGCTCGGCACCGCGTGGTCGCAATCCTCGCACGCGTCGCAGACGATCGGTGACGAGGTGTACAAGCTCGACGCCGCGAACCGCCGCGAATTCCCGACGACCACACAGGTCTGGCAGGCCGCCTGTCTCAACTGTCACGACACCCACACCGTGCAGGGTGCGCGCCGCCTGCTGCGCGAAGGCGTGAGCGGCACCCCCGTCGGCACCGGCGTCGGCAGCTTCATGCCCGGCTCGACGGCCGCGCCCAGTTCCGCGTCCGCGATCGAGAATACTTGCTACCAGTGCCACTCGCCGGCCGCCGAGAGCATCATCGGCACGGCCACCGGCGCCGTCCCGAACATCAAGAGCGACTTCAGTACCGCGAACAAGCACATGCCGATCACGACCACGGAGCAGAAATCGGGGGTCGAGACGCACGACATCAAGGACCACAACTTCGTCGAGGACCGCACGCTGCTCGGCCAGATCGACGTCAACAACCGTCACGCCGAGTGCACCGACTGCCATAACCCGCACCGTGTCACGCGCAACAGCGTGTTCAACCTCACCGGCGTCGACCAGCGCACCCATGTTCCGGGCGGCGCCAACGGCAACATCGCATCGGGCGCCCTGCGCGGCGCCTTCGGGGTCGAACCGGTCTACGCCCTGCGCAGCTTCTTCGCCTTGCCCAACAGCTACACCGAAAAGGTCGGCGACGGCGGACAGGGCGCCGCCACCGCCGTCACCAGCACGTGGGTGACGCGCGAATACCAGGTATGCCTGAAGTGCCATTCCGACTACGCCTATCCCGATGACAATGTGTATCCGAGCGGCCTCAAGCGCCCCGAACTCGGCGCACCCGGCACCACCTCCGGCAGCGCGGTGACCGAAAGGAACAACTACACGCGCTACACCAACCAGGCACGCGAATTCCAGGCACCGCTCGCGCATCAGGGCGCGCCCGGCCCGCTCGGCAGCGACGCCGGTGCCGGTGCCGCCTACAACACCGGCAACCACCGCTCCTGGCACCCGGTGATCAACAGCACCGGGCGCACCGTCTCGCAGCGCAACAACATGAACGCGAACGCCTGGCTCGCGCCGTGGAACGCCAGCGTCGGCACCAACACCATGCACTGCACCGACTGCCACGGCAACGCCACTGCCGCCAACACGATCACGCCGACCAGCCCCAACCCGTGGGGGCCGCATGGTTCGACCAACAACTTCCTGCTCAAGGGGCCGTACAACTCCAGCACCGGCAGCCCGGACACCTCGGGGCTGTGCTTCAGGTGTCACGATGTGAACCGCTATGCCGGCACCACTGGCGGAACCGGGTTCAACACTGACAAAGGCGATGGCCACAGCGTACACCGCAACAAGGTCGGCAGCATGCGCTGCAACTGGTGTCACGTGGCGGTCCCGCACGGCTGGAAGAACAAATCCTTCCTAGTGAACCTGAACGACGTCGGCCCCGAAGCGGGTCAAACCGGCAGCAAGGAAGTCGCGACCAGCGGCAGCGCGGACAACTATAGCGAAGGCCCCTATTACCGCCGGGCGAAACTGAAGATCGTGAACTTCAAGCAGAACGCCCAGTGGACCGACTCGGACTGCGGCTCGTCGGTCAAGGCCGCGGCCGACCGCATCCCGGCCAGCAACGGCAACACCACGAACAACACCAACCCGGCGACCGGCAGGGACTGGATGACCAACACCTGTTCGAGTCCGCCCTAGCCCGGATCGGGCATGATCGGCATATGCCGCATCGATTACGCCTGATCCTCGTCAACCGGTGGCGCGGCAACTGTTGCTAGAGTGCGCGGACTTTTTTTGTCGTCCGCGCGCCCCAGATGACTCCGAACGCCACTCCCGACATCCAGCCCGACCCCGTGCGCGAGCGCCTCGCCGCGCGCATCCGCACGATGATCGCCGCCGGCGTCGACGCCGACCGCAGTCCCTTCGACGAACTCGCACCGGAAATCTTCGCCTGGCAGTTCGAGCGCAATACGCCCTACCGCGAGTTCTGCGAAGCCAAGGGCATCACTCCGACCCACGTCACCGACTGGCGCCAGATCCCCGCCTTCCCGACCGACAGCTTCAAGACCGCCATCGTCACGTCCTTCCCGCCCGAACAGGCGGTGATGGCGCAGATCACCAGCGGCACGACGGCGAACCGGCGCGGCCAGATCTTCCGCGACGACATCGGCCGCGAGCTCATCCTCACCGCCAACCGCACGATGACCGGGGCCTATCTCTTCCCCGACTTCGCCCGCGGCCAGCGCTGCCGCATCCTCATCCTCGCCCCCAGCCCGGAAATGGCCCCGTCGATGGGCATGGCGGTCGGCATGGACGAGACGCGCCGCCATTTCGGCACCCCTGACAGCCGCTTCCTGCTCGACTACTCGGGCCTCGACATCAAGGGCCTGATCGCGGCACTGGAACAATCCGAAGCCACCGGCGTCCCGCTCGCGATGATCGGGTCGACCTCCGCCTTCGTGTATTTCTTCAACGCCTGCAAGGCGCGCAGCCTGCGCTTCCGCCTGCCCGCCGGCAGCCGCATCGGCGACGGCGGCGGCTACCGCGGGCGCTTCGGCGAACTCACGCAGGACGACTATTTCCGCCTCGCCGAAGAAATCCTCGGCATCCCGGCCTCGCATTGCGTGAATGTGCTCGGCATGGCCGAGAGCGCCACCAACTACTTCGACGACACCCTGCGCGCCGCCGTCCAGGGCCGGACATCGCAGCGCCGCCGCCTCACCCCGCCGTGGGCGCGCGTCGCCGCCGTCGGCCTCGACGACCTGCAACCGCTGCCCCCCGGCCAGGTCGGCCTGCTGCGCCACTATGACCTCGCCAACCTGCCGACCGTGCTGGCCGTGCAGACCGACAACCTCGGCTACGTCGACCACGACGGCAGCTTCCAGATCGTAGGGCGCGCGAAAATCGTCGACGGCAAGGTCGCACCGCTGCCGAGCGAGCGGCCGGTCGGCCCGATGGGCGACAAGCGGATCTTCCGCTTCCTCGAGGCCTACGTGAACTTCTCGATCC
Source organism: Aromatoleum toluvorans (assembly GCF_012910905.1). Lineage (GTDB taxonomy): Bacteria > Pseudomonadota > Gammaproteobacteria > Burkholderiales > Rhodocyclaceae > Aromatoleum > Aromatoleum toluvorans. Next base: position 19,182 of record NZ_WTVN01000023.1, on the reverse strand, counting down.
GCTTCAAGATGGGCCTCGCCCGCGCACGCCAGCCCGCAGTAGCCGACCATGCCTTGCCCGCGCCGCTGCCGATGACGCCGCCCGTCTGCCCCTGCGACGAGCTGAGCGAGGAGATGCTCGCCAATCCGCTCCCGCAAGGTTCCGCAGCGGCCGAGGCCAGCTCGCCTGCCCGCTGATCCTCGTCCGCCACTTCCCCGCGCACGGGCCAACCCCGTGCGCGGCCCCGCTACGCCATCGGCAATGCCGTTGATATATGTCAAGCGCCGAGGCGGCGCGCTCGCCTACTATCGCCGGCATTTTGCCCCCGACACGCCTGCTTGCCGAGAATAATGGGAAACGCAGCCTCCCCGATCACCTTCGTCCCCCCGCCGCGCACCGCCCCGGTCGTGCCGCGCCAGCGCAGGATCAAGCGCGTCGCGCTCGTCACCGTGCCCTATCACTCGGGGGTCGTGGAATCGGCCGGCACCTGGCTCAACGTCGGTTTCGTCTACATCGCGGGCTCCCTGCGCGAAGCGGGCTACGAGGTCGACTATTACGACGCGATGGCCCTGTGGCATGACGAGGACCAGATCCGCAAGCGCCTCGAGGACTTCCGCCCCGACGTCGTATGCACCTCGGCCTTCACCGCCGCGATCGTCGCAGCAACCAGGCTGCTGCGCCTCGCCAAGGAAATCGATCCGGAAATCGTCACCGCGATCGGCAACGTGCACGCCACCTTCTGCTACCAGGAGATGCTGCGCATCGACCACGACGCCATCGACTTCGTCGTGCGCGGCGAAGGCGAACGCACGCTGCCGCAATTGCTGGACTGCCTCAACGCCGGCGACGACCCGGCGAAGGTCGCCGGCCTCGCCTTCTGGCGCGACGGCGGCGTCATCGCGACGCGCTCGGCGCCCTTCATCCGCGACCTCGACGCGCTGCCGACGGCGTGGGACCTCGTCGAGTGGCCGATCTACAAGTACCGCGCGAAGAACGACGCGCGACTGGCGATCGTGTCCTCCGCGCGCGGTTGCCAGCAGGACTGCTCCTTCTGCTCGCAGAAGCTCTTCTGGCGCCGCGGCTGGCGTGCGCGCAGCGCCGAGAACTTCGTCGCGGAAATCGAGATGCTGCACCGGAAATACGGCGTGCAGGTCGCGATGCTCGCCGACGAGATCCCCACGCTCGACCGCGCCCGCTGGGAACGCATCCTCGAGCTGATGATCGAGCGCAAACCCGGCGTGCGCCTCCTGATGGAAACCCGCGTCGACGACATCGTGCGCGACGCGGACATCATGGACCGCTACGCCGAAGCCGGCGTCGAGCACATCTACGTCGGCGTCGAGGCCGGTCAGCAGGCGACGCTCGACCTCTTCAAGAAGGGCTCGAAGGCCGAAGACTCGCGCCGCGCGATCGAGATCATCAACGGCTCCGACATCGTCTCCGAGACCTCCTTCGTGCTCGGCATGCCGGGCGACACGCCCGAAACCTTCAGGGAAGCCGTCGAGCTCGCCAAGCTCTACAACCCCGACATGGCCTTCTTCCTCGCGATCGCGCCATGGCCCTACGCGGACCTCTACCCGCAACTCGAGGCCCACGTCGCGACGAAGGACTACAGCAAGTACAACCTCGTCCAGCCCGTCGTCAAACCCGACGCCATGACGCTCGAGGAAGTCGAACGCGAACTCGGCCGCGCTTCGCGCAACTTCTTCATGCACAAATTCCAGAACCTCGACCAGCTGTCCTCGTGGAAGCAGGAGTTCATGCTGGCGGTGTTCGACATCCTCATCAACCACTCCTACCTCTCGGGGCAGATGCAGGAGATGGCCGCCGGCCAGCGCATGCCCGAAGCGGTCAAGCAGATGCTGCGCAAGGTCAACGCCACGCGCCGCGACCTCAAGGTGCAGGCCGGCGCCGAGCCGCGCAACTTCGCACCGATACCATAATCGTTTAGCATTATCCGTTTCGCATTCACGGATGCGCCCTGATACCCGCATCAACCGCAAGGTTATGAAGAATTTCCCGAGATTCCATGCCCTGATGCTCGTCGCAGCAGCCCTGCTCGGGTACGGCGCGCTGGCGCCGGCGCAGAACACGAATGCGAACATCAAGGGCACGAAGCACAACCTGTCGGCAACCGGCCCCGGCCCGGTGAAGGCCGCGACCGGCGCGAGCGGCACCGACCAGATCTGCGTCTTCTGCCACACGCCGCACGCCGCCAACGCCACCGCCCCCGGCCCGCTGTGGAACCGCGCGCTGTCGACGGCGACCTACACGCCCTACACGTCGAACTCGCTCGACGCCGAAGACATCCTGAACGGCTCGATCGGCCAGCCCGGCGGTGCCTCCAAGCTGTGCCTGTCCTGCCACGACGGCACGCTCGCGCTCGGCGCCGTCGCGAACTCGCCCGGCAGCGGCACCGGTAAGACCGTCTCCATGGTCGGCACCACGGTCGACAGCAAGATGCCGACGACCGACAGCACGACCGGCTTCACGCGCAACCTCGGCACCGACCTCACCAACGATCATCCGATCTCCTTCACCTTCAACAGCACCCTCGCCACCCGCGACGGCGAATTCCGCACGCCCCCCTATTCCGCCGGCGGCAAGACGATCGTGGGCATCCGCACGCCCGGCAACAAACCGATGCTGCCGCTCGACCACGAGGGCAAGGTGCAATGCACCAGCTGCCACGATCCGCACCTCGACGCGAGCAAGTTCCTGCGCCTGAACCGCTTCCAGAAAACCGCCAGTGCCGGCACCACCTTCAACCCGGCGACCGACCAGATCTGCCTCGGTTGCCATGACCGCAACAAGGATTCGCAAGGCACCCCCTACCTCGCGTGGTCGAACTCGGTTCACGCCAACCCCGGTGTCGCCACTTATGCATACCAGGGAACGGCAGCAACGCAACGCGAGTTCCCGACCGGCACCAAGGTGTGGGAAGCCGGCTGCCTCAACTGCCACGACACCCACACCGTGCCGGGCTCGCGCCGCCTGCTGCGCGAAGGCACCGACAGCACCTCGACGCCGAAGGCGGGCGGCAATCCCGCCATCGAGGAAACCTGCTACCAGTGCCACACCACCACGACCGCGAGCATCCTCCAGGGGGTCCCGACGATGACCGCCACCACCGGGGTGCCCGACATCAAGACCGAATTCACGACGCCGGGCCGCAAGACCATGCCCATCACGGGCACCGAGAAGCATGACATCGGCGGCAATTTCAACGACGCCACCTTCATCGACTGCAGCGGCACGAACAACAAGTGCGGAGCCGACTTCATCGAGCAGCGCGCCCTGCTCGGCGCGGGCAATCACGCGAACCGCCACGTCGAATGCACCGACTGCCACAACCCGCACCGGGTGATCAAGAACGCGCTGTTCAACGGCGCGGGTGCAGCCACGCGCCGCACCCACGTGCCCGGCGGCGTCGGCGGCAACATCGCGTCGGGAGCGCTGCGCGGCACCTGGGGCGTCGAACCGACCGCAGCTTCGGTATCCACCGCCACCGATTTTCCCGAACGACCGGCAAGCTACACTGTCAAGCGTGGCGACCCGGGCGCCAGCGTGGACACTGCGCGCACCAATCCCTACCTGACCCGCGAATACCAGCTGTGCTTCAAATGCCATTCCGACTACGGCGCGGGCACGAGCTTCCCCTCGCTCGGCAGCTACACCGGCGGCACGGCGAGCGGCACGAACGGGATGTCGACATACACCAACGTCGCCGCGGAATTCTCGGCTGTGAAGGCAACCGATCCCCCCAGCTCTGGCGGCGACCAGGGCGAGCAGGGCAATGCCGGCACGGCCTGCGGCGGCTTCGACTGCGACCCCAACGGCACCTCGCCGGTCGGCGGCGGAACAAGCGGCAACAACCATCGCTCCTGGCACCCGGTCATCTGGCCGACGGGACGCGACGTCGCCGAACGCACGCGTTCCGGCACGAGCATGGACAACTTCCGCCCGCCCTTCCGCGACGCCAACGTCGGCGTGCAGACGATGCACTGCTCGGACTGCCATGGCCACACCGGCTCGTGGACCCAGGGCACGACACCCAGCGACCCCACCAACGCGCCCAACCTCGCTGCCGTGCAGGGGCCGCACGGCTCCTCGGCCAACTTCATCCTGAAGGGCGTGTGGGATCTCACGGTCACGCCGAGTGCAACACGCGACGGCAACGCCAGCGGCGGTATCTGCGGGCGCTGCCACAACCCGAACGCGAACAGCGGCTTCGACGGCTCTGCAACGGAAGCGTCGCACTCCTTCACGACGAAGAGCTCACGTCCGTGCATGCGCTGCCATATCGCGGTGCCGCACGGCTGGAAGAACAAGGCCTTCCTCGTGAACCTCGAGTGCGTCGGGCCCGAAGGCGGCAAGGGAACCGGCTGCACGCCGGTCGGCAACGATACCGCCGGCGGCACGAGCACCAGCACCGAGACCATCGCCCCGTACTACAACTCGGCCGTGCTGCGCATCCGCACCTGGCAGGCGAGCGGGCAATGGACGGAAACCAGCTGCGGCGCCCCGAGCTACGGCGGCAAGGACTGGATGTCCGACCTCTCGGGCTGCCAGAACTGAAGCGCAGCGAAGGCGTTCGAAAGCATGGACCGATGGTTGCTCGCGCTGGCTTCGCCGAAACTGTCCGCCGTCTTCTTCGTGATCATGGCCGCCGGCGCGCTGTGGGCCAAGGCTCCCGGGCACAGTGCGACGCTGGCCATGCTTGTACCGTTCTCGCTGCTGACGCTGAACCTCCTCGCGGCCATCGTCACCAACCGGCGCTTCCGCGCGGACCTGCCGCTGCTGGTGTTCCACCTCGCGCTGCTGGCCTTGGCCGTCACGCTGGTCGTCGCGCGCCTCACGTACTTCGAAGGTCAGGCGGCGGTCACCGTCGGCACCAGCTTCGACGGCAACCTGATCGCGGAGGAAAGCGGCCCCTTGCATACGCGCCGCGTCGCCGAGCTCCGCTTCACGAACCTCGGCTTCGCCGAGCACCAGCCGGACCGCGGGCGCTACCGTACGACCTACAACCGGATCCGCTGGCAGTCCGGCGACGGCCGCACGCAGACGGCGGACATCGGCGACGATGTGCCGCTGGTGCTCGCCGGCTACCGGATCTACACCAGCCGCTATCGCGGCTTCTCCCCGGTGTTCCGCTGGACGGCCGCTGCCGGCACCGACGAATGGGGAACGGTCCAGTTGCGCGACAGCAACAACGGCGCCTTCGCCGGCGCAAACGACTGGACCCTGCCCGATGGCCGGACCGCGTGGCTGATGGTCGACACCGACGACCCGGCGGCGGCGCGGGAGGGCGCGCACGTGCGCACCAACCTCGGCGCCGGCGGCGAGGCACAGCGCCTCATCCTGCGCATCGACGACGCACGGCACACGCTCAGCCCCGGCGACCAGCTCGAACTCGCCGGCGGCACGCTCACCTACGTACGGCTCGATTCCTGGATGGGATACCGCATCGTCGCCGATCCCACCCGCCCCTGGCTCCTCGGCGCCGTCGCACTCGGCGTCATCGCGCTCGTGTGGTTCTATGCGCGCATCGTCTTCCGGCCCATTCCCTCAGCCCCATCCCCCACATGAAACCGACCAGACCGACGCTCGCCGTCCTGTTCCTCGCCGGCAGCCTGATCGCGGCCGGCGTCCATGCCGCCAAGGACAACCCGCCGCACCTCTGGCAAGACCCGCAGGTCGGCCTCGAATTCGTCCGCGTCGACAAGGCCTGCTACCGCATGGGCAACGACACCGCGATACCGCCGGAGCCCGACGGCGGATGGGTGCGCCTGAATTACACGCAGTCCCTGTCGGCCGACGAGGGGCCGGTGCACGAGGTCTGTGTCGACGCCTACTGGCTCGGGCGTCACGAAGTGACCCGCAAGCAATGGAAGCAGGTGATGGGCTCGCTGCCCGAGGGCAGCAACGCCGCGCTGCCCGACAACACCCCGGTCACCCGTGTCACGTGGGAACAGGCCAGGGCCTTCGCGGACCGGATGACCGTCCTGCACAAGAAACGCTATCGCTTCCGCCTGCCGACCGAGGCCGAATGGGAGTTCGCCTGCCGCGGGGCGAAGGCCGGAGCCCTCGACAAGGAAATCGCGGCGGCCGCAGACGAACTCGGTCGCCTCGCGGTCGCCGCCATCGAAGCGCCGGTCCCCCCCGAGCCGGTCGGCAGCCGGCCGGCGAATGGCGCCGGATTTTTTGACCTGCTCGGCAACGTGTGGGAATGGACGGCGGACGATTACGCCGCCGACGGCTATCGGCGCCACGCCCTGTACAACCCCCGCCACAGCGCCGGCACCGACAAGGCCGTGATCCGGGGCGGGAGCGCGCGCACCGAATTCGTACAGACGCGCTGCACGATGCGCGGCCGCTACCCCAAGCACGACACGCTCGACCTCCTCGGGCTGCGCCTCGTGCGCGAAGAATGAGGACCTGACGCCATGAAACCGAGTCGCCTCCTCGCCCGCTTCGCCGCGCTCGTCGCAGCGGCATCCATCTCCGCCGGCGCCCTCGCGGAAGCCCCCGCGGCAACGCTGCCGCGCGAAGTGATCATCAATGGCGTCGAGTTCGTCCATATTCCGGCCGGAAACTTCTGGTACGGGGTCGAGAACGTCGACTACCTCAACAATCAGAAGCCCGTGAACGGCAAGCATTACCGTGACGTCGAGATCTGGCTCGACGGCTTCTACATGGCCAAGTTCGAGGCGCGCGCACGTGACCTCAAGCGCTTCCTGGAGCAGCCGGGGCTCAAGCGGCGCAGCAAGTACGCCGGCGAGACCGAGGGCTGCTCGCTGACCGGCGACGCTGCGGGCGGCTACACGCTGAAGTCCCCGGAGCAGGATCTGCCGGCCACGCACCTGTCGAACGACCTGGCGAAGGAACTGGCGCAATGGCTCGGTTTCCGGCTTCCCACCGAGATGGAGTGGGTCAAGGCGGCGCGGGGGACCGACCGGCGGATGTTCCCGTGGGGTGACGAATACCCGGACGACACCTTCGCCGGCTTCAAGTCGCACGCGGGCTGCAGCCCCGCTCCGGTCGACGCGTTCGCCAACGGCCGCTCGGCTTACGGCCTCTACAACATGGGCGGCAACGTGTTCGAGCATGTGGCCGACTGGTACAACAACGCCCATGACCTTGCGCTGAAGGACGGCATGCGCAATCCCGCGCCGCCGAAGGGTGGCACGACCGGCGCGGACCTCGACCACCCGATGCGGGTGCTCAAGGGGGGGCGGTGGTCGACCCATGCCCAGGGCATGTCGATCTACGCCCGCACGCTTCACCGCCCCGAGGGCGGGTTCATCTGCTTCGGCACGCGCTTCGCGGTCGACGAGGCGACGGTCCGGCAGCATCTGAAGGCCGGCACGGCCAAAGTGGTCGCCGAAAAATGACGGGAAAAGCGCTCGCGCGGCCGGCAGCGGTCCGCGATTATCGCCGCGGCGCGATCCTCGCCGTGCCGTTCGCGGTGGCGCTGCTCGCGACCGTGGTCTCGCTGATGCCCGGGCGCGGGGTCGAGTCGGGCCATCCGGGTAGCGAGACGTCGGCGTTCCCGTCGATGGCGCCGCATGGCCCGGCGCGCTTCCGCGGCGAGGAACAGGCGCCCGCGCCGACCGGCAGCGGGGCCCTTCGCATCGACCCGGCGCAGGACAGGGCCGGCCATCTCGACGAAGTGCGGCGGGTGACCGTCGATGCGCTCAACGGCATGGCCCGCACCGCGCTGCAGGCGGGCAAGGCGGACGAAGCCGCGCAATCGCTGCTGAAGGCGATGTACCTCGCGCCCGACGATGCCGAGGCGTTTCACCTGATGGGCGACGCGATGATGCAGCGCCGGCGCTTCGGCGAGGCACGCCAGTACTACGAGTCCGCGATCGACCGCGACCGGCTCCGCGCCGATGCGTATTTCAGCCACGCCACGGCATCGGAAGCGATGGGTGACCTCGAGTCGGCGCTCGGGGGCATGCGCAGCTATCTGCACGTGGTCGCCGACAAGGACCCTTTTCGCCTCAGGGTCGCCCAGGCGCGCTCGGCGATCTGGGAATGGGAGTCGCAACTGGGCCGCGGCCCGTGGGGGCCGAGCCACGGCATTCCACCCGGTTTCACCGAGGCGGAACTGCGCCGCGACGGCAAGGGCGTCGCGGTGAAAATGCCGATTCCCGGTACGGCGGACAAGGATGGCGTGACGAAATATGAGATAAAGCACGCCGACAAGATCAGGATGTACGAGAAAGAATGACGGATCTGCTGCAAACCGAACTGATCGCCTTCTGGGCCTCGGTAATCGCCTACAGCGTCGCCACCGCGGCGGCGATCATCGGGCTCGTGTTCCGCCGCGACTGGCCACGCCTTGTCCTGGCGCTGCTGATCGGCGGATGGCTTCTGCACACTGCAGCCTTCGGCGCGCGCTGGTTGCGCATCGGCCACCTGCCTGTGATCAACACCTTCGAGATGCTGTCGGCGAACGTCTGGGGGCTGGTCGCGGCGGTGTGGCTGGGCTACCTGCTGCTGCCGCGCGTGCGCGCCTTCGCCGCCTTCGCGCTGCCCGTCGTGACCATGCTGATGGGCTGGATGATGCTGATCCCGATGGACGAGTCCTCGCTGCCGCCCACCTACCGGACGGTGTGGCTGTTCATCCACATCGCGTTCCTGAAGATCTTCCTCGGCGCCGCCTTCGTCGCGCTGGGCATCGCGCTGATCACGATCTTCCGCCAGCTCGGCATCGGCACCGCGGCGCTCGCCCGCTTCCCCGGCGACCGCGAACTGGATGCCACGGCCTACCGCTGCATGGCGCTGGCGCTGATCTTCGACACGCTGGGCATCGTCGCCGGCGCGATCTGGGCGCAGGATGCGTGGGGCCGCTACTGGTCGTGGGATCCGCTGGAAGTCTGGTCGCTGGTGACCTGGCTGGCGATCGGGCTGACGCTGCACGTGCGGGCGTCCTTCCGCACGCCGCCGCTGACGAACTCGCTGCTGGTCACCGGCACCTTCGTCGTCGCCTTCTTCACCTTCTTCGGCATTCCCTTCGTGACCACGGCGCTGCACAAGGGGGCGATCTGAACACCCCGGTTCCCGGACAGGGGCTGCGAACCCTGCGCGTCCTGCTGTGGCTGGTGATGGTCGGGTACACGATCTTCGTCGGCGCGAAGATCGTCGGTGGATACCGCGACGCCGCACGTGGCGACACGCCGCTGTTCACCGATTTCACCCCGACGTATGCAGCCTCGATGATCGTGCGCGAGCTCCCCGCCGAGTTCGTCTACCTGCCGCGCACGATGGTCGCGGCCGGCAGGGAAGCCGCGCGCCGGATCTATGGCACGCTCACGGACCAGCAGGTTGGCGTCGTCGGCTTCGCGCCGTGGATGTATCCGCCCACCTTCATCCTGCTGGTGCTGCCGCTCGCCTATCTGCCCTACCTGGCCGCCTGGGCGGGATGGCTCGGCGTCACGGCCCTGCCCTACCTGCTGACCGTGCGGAGAATCCTTCCGGACCGCCTCGGCCTGCCTTTCGCGCTCGCGGCCCCGCCGGCGCTCTTCAACGTGATGTACGGCCAGACCGGCTTCCTCACCGCCGGGCTCATCGGCTCGGGCCTCCTGCTCCTGCGCAGGCGGCCGGTGTGGGCCGGCGTGCTGATCGGACTGGCGAGCGTGAAGCCGCATTTCGGCGCGCTGATCCCCTTCGCGCTGCTCGCCGGCGGCCATTGGCGCGCCTTCGGCGCGGCGAGCGCCAGCGTGCTGGCGCTGATCGCACTCAGCGCGGTAGCGCTCGGCGACGATCCCTGGTTCGCCTTCATCGGCACCAGCCTCTTCCATCTCGAAGGTTTTTCGGTCGGCGCCTTCGCCCTGCCGGCGATGACCACCCCGTGGGCGGCCGCGCGCCTTGCCGGCATGACGACGGAGCAGGCATGGGTGCTGCAGTCCCTCGTCAGCGCACTGATGCTGGCGGTTGTCGCGTGGGTGTGGTGGCGCGGCCGGCGACACGCGGCATCGCACGGCCTGCAGGCGGCGGTGCTGTGCCTCGCGACGCCGCTCGCACTGCCGCTAGCCTTCCTGTACGACCTCGCGCTGATCGTGCCGGCTGCGGCCTGGCTGTGGGCCGACATGCGGCAGCGCGGCGCGCGGCGCGAAGAGTACTGGCTGCTCGCGGGCGGGCTCGCGGCGCTGCTCGGCGCGAAGGAACTCGCCAAGGTGCTCCCCGTCCTGATCGCGCCGTGGATCCTCGCGCTGCTGCTGGGACTCGCGCTCAGCCGCTGCCTCGCCGCGCTGCGGCGCAACGAGACGTGCGCGCAGTGAGCCGGCACCGTGCAGCAGGAAACGCGGCAGCGTCCACGGGCGGTAGCTCATCGTCGCGAAGATCGCGCACTCGAAGGAGCAGCGGCATTGCGAGTCGCGGATGTAATCGGTGATCCGGCGCGCCTGCGGGCCGTCCAGAAGCGCGCGCAGGTCGTCGCCATGGTCGTCCAGGCGGCCGATGATGAAGTCGCCGTGCGTCGAGGCATCCTGCGCGCGGACGTCGCGGATCATCTCGCAGGGCAGGACCGCGCCGTCCGCGCGGATCACCGCGAGCCGACGTCCGGCGAGGCAGCTGCCGCAGGGCCAGGGCTCGTCGGGCGAGCGCACGATCATATACATCGCGCGGTCGAGCAGCGCGAACACGCGCGACAGGCCGGTCGCGCCGCCGTTCGCAGCGGCGACCGCGGCGCCCGCGCGCGCGTAGGTCGCGTCGTCGATCCCCTGCACGGCCGGATCGGCGGGCGTGCCGCGCAGGCGGGTGATTTCGAGCTGGTCGAGCGGAAAGCGCCGCAGGCGGGCGACGATCGCCGGCACGTCCTGCACGTTCTCCCCTGTCGCCGCGATGCAGGCATGCACGCGCAACTGCGGCAGCCACTGGCGCGCCTCGCACAACAGGCGCAGCGAGTGCTCGACCTTCGCGAAGAGGCCAGGCACGCCGCGCAGGCGGTCATGCGCGGCGCCGACGCCGTCGACGGAAACGGTCACCATGACGCGCCCGAACGGCGCGATGCCCGCGAGGCGCGCCACGAGGGCGGCGATCTTCTCCGGGTAGGAGCCGTTCGTCGACACGCTGAACGAGCGCACGCCGGCCCCGTAATACGCGGCGAGGATCTCGACGAGGTCGTCGCGCAACAGGGGTTCGCCGCCGGTGAGGGACAGGTGGCCGACCGGCCCGGTGCTCGCCGCAACACGGCGGATGCGCGCGAGGTCGAGCTCCCGGTCGCGCCCGATCGCGTGTCGTTGCGGCATGTCGAAGCAGTGGCCGCAGTGCGCGTTGCAGCGGTGCGTCAGGAACTGGATCAGGTAGCCCGGCGAGCCGCGCGACAGCAGGCTGCGGAGGTAGGCGAGCACGACCGCGAGATCGATGGCGCGGCTGCGCAGCGTATGCGCCGCGATGTCCCGCAGCGCCAGCAGGCCGCCGGCCACGATTGCCGCACTCGCCAGCGCGTGGAACGCGAACCCCGGCAGCACGAAGGCGAAGCCGTGCCGGCGCGCGAGCTCCCGCGCCAGGGCACGACCCTGCCAGCCCGCCACGCCCAGCAGCAGCAGGGCTGCGGCCAGCAACGCCGGGGACACGATGCCCCCCGGCGCGAGGAGCAGCCCGAGGACCAGCGCCCCGCGCCCTATCCCTTCGCCGGCCCCGCCCATCATCGGGTTGAAGCTGCGGTAGCGGCGGATAAGCTGCAGGTAGTGGCGCGTGCGGGGCACCAGTTCGCGCAGGTAGTCGAGGCAGCGGGGCTGTCGGTGTTCGACGCGCAGCTCGCCGGACAGCCACAGCCGGTGACCGGCCGCGGCCAGCCGGCAGCCGAGCTCGGGATCCTCCAGCGCGACGCGGCGGTCCTCACTGAAACCGCCGAGCTCGAGGAACACGGAGCGGCGGATCGCGCACACCGAGCCACCGAGACAAGCCGGCGCGCTGCGATCGAGGCTGCCGCGGCGCATGACGGTCTCGCACGCGTCGAGGTAGCGCGCGAAGCGCCCTCCGCCCGGGTTCTCGTCGTGATAGCAGCCCGAGAACGCGTCGTACTCGGGGTGGCGCGCAGCCAGCGCGACGCAGCGCCGCAGGAAGTCGCGGTCGCGGATGCGCGTATCGGCATCGAGGAACACCAGCCACTCGCCGCATGCCGCGCGCGCGCCGGTATTGCGCGCCGCTCCCGCGCCGGCGCAGCGCTCGTGACGCAGCACGCGCACGGCCGGGCGACGGTCGAGCAGGGGTGCCGTCCCGTCGCTCGAGCCATCATCGACGACGATGATTTCGCAGCCGTCCACGCCGTCGAGCCGCAGCCCTTCGAGCGAGTCGAGCAGCCCGCCGATGAGGGCCGCGGCATTGTGCGCGGGAATGACTATGGAAATCTTCATGCGCTTGACGTTTGCATGAAACGCGAGTGGATCCGGTGGGCGTGGGCCTGTATTCTACGCGCCCCGGCAGCTGCAGCCGTCGCCACGTGCCTGGTCGACGTCCGCCCCGCGCAGCCACGGCCGGGCAACGAATTTCCATGAAGATCGTCGTCGTCATCCCCACCTACAACGAGCGCGGCAACATCGGGCGCCTGATCGGCGCGGTGCACGCGGCGCTCGCGGCGCCGGACCGGCAGGTGCAGGTGCTCGTGGTGGACGACGAGTCTCCCGACGACACCGCCGCGGAAGTACGCGCGTGTGCCGCACGGCTGCCCGGCGTGTCGCTGCTGAGCGGCCCGCGCGTCGGTCTCGGCGCGGCGTACGTGCGCGGACTGAATCACGCGCTGGCCCATCACGCCCCCGACGTCGTGATCCAGATGGATGCCGATTTCTCGCACAGCCCATCGGACCTGCCGCGCCTGCTCGCCGCCATCGGGAACGGTGCCGACGTCGCCATCGGCAGCCGCTACCTCGACGGCAACCGCACGCCGCAAGATTGGGGCTGGCGCCGCCGCCTGCTCTCGTGGACCGGCAACCGGGTCGCCCGCCATTGGCTGGGCCTCGCGCCGGTGCGCGACTGCACGGCCGGTTTCCGCGCATGGCGCACCGCCGCGCTGCGCCAATCGCGCTTCGCCGACGTCAGGGCCCAGGGCTACGTGTTCATCGTCGCGATGCTGCAGAACGCTGCGCGCGCCGGCGCGAAGGTCCGCGAGATTCCGGTGCATTTTCCCGACCGCGAGGTCGGGGCATCGAAGCTCGGCCTGCGCGAGATCGTCGAGTTCGCGCGCTGGGCACTGGCGCACGGCGCCGTGGCCACACCGCGCTCGCGCGTTGCGGAGCAGCAGGCACGATGAACGCGATCCTGATGCGCACCGGCCTTGCGCTGTGCCTTGTCCCGGGCGTGCTGTTCGGGCTGTCCCTCCTGCTGGAGCACCACGCCTGGCTGTGGGATGCCACGGTCTATCGCTGCGCAATCGACGCGACCCTCGCGCACGACGACCCGTACCGCTTCGTCGGCGACTGTGCAGGCTATTTCCTGCCACACACCTATCCCTACGCCGGCACGCGCCTCCTCGCCGGGCTCGCGACCATGACCGGCACGCCCCTGCTGGGCTACGCCTACGTCCTCGCGTACGCCGCCGGCAGCGCCCTCTTCCTGTACGCGGCCGGCCGCATCGGCGGATCGACCCGGGCGGTCGCACTGCTCGTGCTGGCGCCGGCCGCGGGCGTGTTCGTATCGGAACTGGTGTCCGGCAACATGGGCGTCCCCTTCTACGGCGCACTGCTGTGGCTGATCTGGCGCGGCGCCGGAGGACGGCCCGTCACCGCGCTGGGCGTCGCGATGGCGCCGTTCAAGCCGCTGTATGCGGCCTACCTGCTGCTGCCGTTCTTCCAGCGCCGCGAGATCCTCCTCCCCTTCGCCGGAGCGCTGGCCGTTGCCGCTTGGTACGGCGGCGACGCGCTGCTTTTTCCGGTGCATTTTGCCGACTGGCTGCGCGCCGCCACCGGGCACGCGAACGAGGTTCCGGGCTTCGGCTTCTCGATGCTGGTGCGTAAATCCGGCATGGAGCTGCAGGGCGGGACGGCGATCGTCGCCGCCTACGCCTTGTGGGCCGCGTTCGCCGTCGTGCTCACGCTGCGCGCAGTCGCGCGTGCGCCAACGCCGCTGCTGCGGGCACTCGTGGCGGTCGCCGGCACGGCACTGCTGCTGCCGCGCCTGAAGGAATACGACTGCCTCATGCTGATCCCGCTCGCCCTGGCGCTGTGGCCGACGCTCGACGCCCGCGAGCGGCGCGAATGGCTCGCGCTGGTCGGCGGCTTCGGCATCGCACTGCCGGCCACGATCTGGTGGCTGCGCAAGCTCGCGCTCGTCTGGGGGACCGCTCCGGCGACGTGGCGGAGCCTCGTCGACATGCGCTGGCTGGTGCAGAACCAGGGCGCCTTCCTGTTCGCCGCCCTGCTCGCCGCCCTCGTGTGGCTCGCCTTCCGCTCGCGGGATGCCGCGCAGCCCGCATGAGGTCACCATGAAATCGACCGACGCCCCCGCCCCGATCCGCCCCATGACACTCGCAGACGCCTTCCACACGCTGCGCCGCACGCTCGAAGGCGCCGTGCTCGGGCAGGCCGTCCTGGTGGAGCGCCTCCTCGTCGCACTCCTCGCCGACGGCCACCTCCTCGTCGAGGGACCGCCGGGCGTCGCGAAGACGCGCGCCGCCCATGCGCTGGCAGCGCTGATCGACGCCGACTTCCACCGCATCCAGTTCACGCCCGACCTGCTGCCGGCGGATCTCACCGGCAGCGAGATCTTCCGCCCGCAGGACGGCAGCTTCCACTTCGAACGCGGCCCGCTGTTCCATCACCTGCTGCTTGCGGACGAGATCAACCGCGCACCGGCCAAGGTGCAGTCGGCGCTGCTCGAAGCGATGGCCGAGCGCCAGGTGACGATCGGACAGACGACCCACACGCTGCCGCGCCTGTTCCTCGTCATCGCGACGCAGAATCCGATCGAGCACGAAGGCACCTACCCGCTGCCCGAGGCGCAACTCGACCGCTTCCTGCTGCACGTGCGCGTCGGCTATCCCGAAGCGACCGTCGAGCGCGACATCCTGCGCCTCGCCCGCGCGGAAGCCCGGGCCGGGATCGCGTCCCCCGCCAGCCCCGCGCTGTCACCCGCGATCACGCAGGAACAGGTGTTCGCCGCCCGCCGCGCTGTGCTCGACCTACACATGAGCCCCAACGTCGAGGACTACATCCTGCGGCTCGTCGCGGCGACGCGCACGCCGGAGCAGTACGGCCCCGATCTCGCTGGCGCCGTGCGCTTCGGCGCCAGCCCGCGCGCCGGCATCGCGCTCGACCGCTGCGCCCGCGCGCGCGCCTGGCTGCACGGGCGCGACTATGTGTCGCCCGACGACATCCAGGCGCTGGCCCCGGACGTGCTCCGCCACCGCATCCTGCCCGGCTGGGAGGCGATCGCCGACGGCCTCACTGCGGACACGCTGACGGCGACGCTGCTCGAACGCGTCCCGGCGCCATAAACGCGGGTCGCGATCCCAACGCATCCCGCCACGACCCGCCAGCCAACCGTGCCGACCAGCGCCATCGCTCCGACACCACGCGACCTGATCGCGCTGCGGGCCCAGGCTGCCGCGTTGCGCATTTCGATGAACGCCGGGCGCGACACGAGCGCCGGGGCGCATCGCGGCCCCGGACTCGGCGCGGGGCTGGACTTCGCCGAGGTGCGCCCGTACCAGGGCGGCGACGATCTGCGCAGCATGGACTGGCGCCACACGGCCCGGCGCGGCCGCCCCTTCACCAAGCTCTTTCACGCGGAACGCGAGCGACCGGTCCGCGTGTTCGTCGATCTGGGATCGACGATGCGCTTCGGCACCCGCCACGCGTTCAAGTCGGTAATCGCCGCGCGCACGGCCGCACTCCTCGCGTGGGCGACCATCGACGCCGGCGATCGCATCGGCGGCACCGTCCATGACGGGCACACCCATCGCGAACAGCCCCCGTGCGGACGCGAGCGCGGTGCCCTCGGACTGATCCATCAGCTCGTCGCGGCTGCCGCGGAACCAACTCCGACCTCCGCTCCGGCGCCATTCACGGCAGCGCTGCGTGCGTTTGCGCACTCCGTTCGGCCGGGCACCCGCGCAATCGTGCTGTCCGATTTCCACCATCTCGATGCGGCAGGCGAACGCGCCCTCGCCACACTGCGCGGCGCCTCGGGCATCACGCTCGTGCACGTCTTCGACGCCCTCGAAGCCTCGCCGCCGCCGCCGGGCATTTACCGCATTACCGCCCCGGACGGCGAACGGACGCTGGACCTGCGCGACCCGGCCGTACGCGACGCCTACGGCGCGCCGTTTCGCCAACGCAGCGCGCAGCTGGCCGCACTGGCACAACGCCTCGGCGCGACACGCCTGCCCCTGGCCACGCACGACGACCCGCGGCGAATCCTCGCCTCGTTGTTGCGACCGGAAGCCGCCGCATGATCCCGCCTTCGATCGATCAGCTCAGGGACATCCACCTGCCGCCGCCCCCTGCGGCGTGGCCACCCGCGCCCGGCTGGTGGTTTCTCCTCGCGGCCGGAATCGCCGTCGCCGCCTGGCTCGCGTACCGTCACCGGCGCGGCAAACCGCTGCGGACCGCCCTGCGCGACCTCGACGCCGTCGCACGCGCCCACACGCAGACGCACGATGCCGTCGAACTCGCGCGCGGGGTCTGCACCGTGCTGCGCCGCTATGCGCGACGGCGCTTTCCGGACGCACGGATAGCGGGCCTCAGCGGTCCCGCATGGCTGGACTTCCTCGACGCGCACGGCGGGCACGGTGCATTCGTCGCCGGTGCGGGCGCGGTGCTGGACACCCTGCCGTATCGTCCCGCGACCGCAGCGCCAGCGTTGAGCCAGGGCGAAGCCGAGGCCCTGCTGGCGCTCGCGCGGCGCTGGCTGAGGAGCAACGCGCCATGAGCTTCCTGTGGCCGTGGCTGCTGACGCTCCTGCCGTTACCCTGGCTGGTCAGGCGCTGGCTGCCGCCGACGGACGGAAATGCGGCCCTGCGCGTCCCGTCGCTCGCGCCGTTCGCGGCCGGGACATCCGGCATGGAAGCTCCCGCGTCACGGACCGCACACGCGCGCGCCAGTCTCGACCTCTTCCTCGCGACGCTCGCCTGGGTGCTGCTGGTGCTTGCCGCCGCGCGGCCACTGGGCCCGTCCGACTCGCAGGTGCTGCCCGTCAGCGGCCGCGAGCTGATGCTCGCGCTGGACGTGTCGGCGAGCATGGGGACCACGGATCTCGCGCTCGACGGCCCGCCCCTGACCCGCCTGGACGTCGCGCGCCGGCTCGCGCAGGATTTCATCGCCCGCCGCGACGGCGACCGCGTCGGCCTGATCGTGTTCGGCAAACAGGCCTATCTGCACACTCCGCTCACCTTCGACCTGCGGGCCGTGCGCGCCGCGCTCGACGACACCGCCATCGGCCTGGCCGGCCGGGAAACCGCCCTCGGAGACGCGATCGCCCTCGCCACCACCCGCGTGCGCGAGTTCCGCGGCAGCGAGCGCGTGCTCGTCCTGCTCACCGACGGCGCCAACACTGCCGGCCAGCTGTCACCGGAACAGGCAGGCTGGATCGCGCAGCGCGAAGGATTACGCATCCACGTCGTCGGCATTGGCACGGGGCCGGGAGGCGGCAACAGCGCCAACGCCGCAGCCGATCTCGACGAAAAAACGCTGCGTGCGCTCGCCGACCAGACCGGCGGCACCTATCGACGTGCCACCGACGGGCGGGCGCTGGCCGAGTTCTACCGCCTCGTCGACCGCCTCGAGCCGCTCGCCCTCGGCCAGATCGCGATGCGGCCCGCGCGCGAGCTTTACCCCTGGCCGCTCGCCGCCGCGCTGCTCGTCGTCGCGATCCTCGCCCTGCGTCGTCGACCGGCGCCACCACAGGCGCACCGCGCATGAATCCCGCCGACAATCTCGCGATCGGCTTCGCAGGCTTCACCCTGCTGCGTCCGTGGTGGCTGCTCGCCCTGCTGCCCGCTTGGGCGCTGCTCGGGCGGTTGTCCCGCACACCACCGTCCCCGTTCGGCAACTGGACAGGCGTGGTCGATGCCGCGCTACTCCCGCATCTGGTCGAACCGGCAAGGCCGACGCGCACCGGCACCGTGCGTGCACTGATCGCCGCCGGCCTGACCCTCGCCATCCTTGCGCTGTCCGGCCCCGCCCTGCAGGGCCGGACGCACGTCGCCCTGCGCAGCGACGCGATGCGCGTGCTGGTCGCCGACCTGTCGCCCGCCTCGGAGCACGCGCCCGGCGGCAGCCTCGTCGAAGCCCTGCAGATCAAGCTGCTCGATCTTCTCGCCCGCATGCCCGACGGCCAGACCGCACTGATCGCCTACGCCGGGGAACCCTACCTCGTCGCGCCACCGACCACCGACACCGCGACGCTGCGCCTGCTCGTTGCGGAACTGACGCCGGACGTCCTCCCGGTCGCCGGAAACCGGCCGGAACGCGCGCTGCAGATGGCGGCGAAGCTGCTGGCCCACAACGACACGACGACGCGGGACGTGCTCTGGCTCAGCGCCACTGACGACGCGACAGCGCCCACCTTGCAGGCCGTCGCCGATCTGCATGCTGCGCGCGTGCGCGTCTCGCGGCTGCGATTGGCTGACAGCGGCAGTGATAACCCGACCGCCGCGTTGCACGACGCCGTCCTCGCGAGCGGTGGACTCGACCTCGCCCGGCGCACGGACGACCGCGACGTCAGCACCCTCCTCGCCCATCTCGAAGCTGCGATGCCCTTGCGGCAGGAACAGGTCCCGACAACCGCGACGCCGCGCGACCTCGGTCCCTGGCTGCTGGCACTGCTGCTGCCCTTCGCCGCCCTCGCCTTCCGCCGCGGCGTCGTCGCGATGTTCGTCGCCGTCCTGCTGCTGCCCCCGCCCGCCGCGCAGGCCGGCGACTTCGCCGACTGGTGGCAGCGCCCCGACCAGCGCGCAATGCAGGCCTTGCAAGACGGCGCCGCCGAAGCCGCCGCCGCACGATTCGCGGACGCGCGCTGGAAAGCCGTCGCATACTACCGCGCCGGCAAATATGCCGACGCAGCGGCGCTGCTGGAGCCCTTCGGCGATGCCGACACCCTCTACAACCGTGGCAACGCGCTGGCGCGCCTGCAGCGCCTGGACGACGCCCTGCAAGCCTACGAGGCGGCCCTGCAACGACGCCCGGACGATCCCGACATCCTGCACAACCGCGAGCTGGTGCGCGAACTGATGCAGCGCCCGCCCCCGCCCGAAAC
>NZ_WTVN01000022.1 GCF_012910905.1 Aromatoleum toluvorans | reverse complement strand
AAGAGACAGGAGCTGCCCTGGGGGGCGGGCAAGGTGGTCTTTGCGGAGGCGGTCGGCGCAGGGCTGAGCCGGGCTGCGCTGGACCGTGCCGGGGAGGTCGTGCTGAGTCCGCGCTGGAGCGGGCTCGCGCTGCGCGAAGGCGCGGGCCGGCCGCGCCGCAGTTTCAAGAACCTGTGCCAGGAAGCGGGGATCCCCGCGTGGCTGCGGGAGCGCCTGCCGGTGCTGCGAGTGGATGGTGAGGCGGCGTGGATCGGGGAGGTCGGGGTCGCGGCGGAATTCCGCTGCGCGCCGGGCGAGCCGGGACTCGTTCCGGTCTGGGAGCGCTGAATGGCCACGCGGCGGCGGCCATTCCGGTGATCAGAAACCTTCGTTGAAGCCGCGCATCTGGCGGCGCGCCTTCTTCGTCGGCCGTCCGCGCAGATCGCTGCCGGGGACCGGTGCGAGGCGCCGGTCTTCCTTTTCGGCCGCACGGCGGGCGCTGCTTTCGGGCGTTTCCTCGTACAGCTGCTGCGCCTCGACGGCAGGACGGCGTTGTTCGTTGAGCCCGCGCACGATGACGGTCCATTGCGTGCCGCCCGCGACGATGTCGAGGCTGTCGCCGACGCGCAGCTCGCGGGCGGGCTTCACCGCCTGGCCGTTGAGCCTGACGTGCCCGCCTTCGATCGCCTGGCTGGCGAGCGAGCGCGTCTTGAAGAAGCGCGCGGCCCACAGCCATTTGTCGATGCGCATGCGCTCGACAGCGGAGTGGTGAGCGTGAGGGTGATCGGGGTGCGGCACGATGGGGCGGATTCCGGCGGGAGTCAGAGGGCGCGGTTGCGGACGAGATTGACGAGTTGCGCGAGCTCGACCGCGGAGCGCACTTCCATCTTCTCGAACACCTTGGAACGGTGGGCTTCCACGGTCCGCATCGAGATGCACAGTTCGTCGGCGATGACCTTGTTGAACTTGCCGGCGAGGATCAGCTCCATGACTTCCTGCTCGCGCGCGGTGAGCAGGGCGAGGCGCGCCTCCACAGTGTCGCGGGTGGCCTCGGCGCGCTTGTTGTTCGCGTCGATCTCCAGCGCCCGCATGACGATGTCGACCAGATCGCTGTCGTTGAAGGGTTTTTCGATGAAGTCGAATGCGCCCTTCTTCAGCGCGGCGACGGCCATCGGCACGTCGCCGTGGCCGGTGATGAAGATGACGGGCAGCTGGTTGCCGCGCTGGCGCAGCACGTCGAAGCATTCGAGGCCGCTCATGCCTTGCATGCGGATGTCCAGCACGACACAGCCGCGCCAGCCGGGCTGGAGCGCCTCGAGAAAGCTCTCGGCGCTCGACCAGGTGGCGCACGCGACATCGCGCGTCTTGAACAGCCACTGCAGGGCGTCGCGGATGGCTTCGTCGTCGTCGATGATGTGGGCGCAAGGCTGGGTCATGAGGTTTCCACGGGTAGCGACAAGGTGAAGATGGTACCGCCGTCGGGGTTGGTTTCGAAACCGAGCCGGCCGTGGTGCAGCTCGGCGATGGAGCGGCAGATGTTGAGGCCCATGCCCATGCCTTCGGTCTTGGTCGTGAAGAAGGGTTCGAACAGCCGGCGGGCGGTTTCGGGATCGATGCCGGTGCCGTTGTCGGCGACGCGCACGACGAGCATGTCGCCCTCGCGCTGCGTGTTCACGCGCACGGTGCGCCGCGACGGCGGATTGTCGCGCATGGCGTCCATGCCGTTGCGCACGAGGTTCACGATGACCTGCTCGATCATCACCGGATCGGCCGCCACGGCCGGCAGCGATTCGTCGAGCTCGGTTTCGACGCGCATGCCGCGCTTGGCCGAATCGGCTTCGATGAGGCCGATCGCCTCGCGGATCATCAGGTTGATGTCGAGCGGTTCGCGCTTGGGCTCGGAGCGGCGCACGAAGTCGTGCACGCGGCGGATGATGTCGCCGGCGCGGCGTGCCTGCCGGCCGATGCGGTCGAAGATGTCCTTGAACTCCTCGCGGTCCAGCGTGGGCTGTTCGAGGCGGTTGAGGCAGCCGGTGTTGTAGCTGGCGATCGCCGCAAGCGGCTGGTTGAGTTCGTGCGCGAGGGTCGAGGCCATCTCGCCCATCGTGATCAGGCGGGATGTGGCCTGGAGGCGTTCTTCCTGCTGGCGCGCGAGTTCCTCGGCATGCTTCTGGGCGGAGATGTCGAGCAGGGAGCCCATCCAGCCGGTGTGCCGTCCCGCGGCGTCGATCAGCGGGGCTTCGAAGATGAGGGCGTCGAAACGTTCGCCGTTCTTGCGCCGCAGGC
This sequence comes from Aromatoleum toluvorans, assembly GCF_012910905.1. GTDB lineage: Bacteria > Pseudomonadota > Gammaproteobacteria > Burkholderiales > Rhodocyclaceae > Aromatoleum > Aromatoleum toluvorans. The sequence goes on along the minus strand of NZ_WTVN01000022.1, from coordinate 85,333 downwards.
GCAGTTCGAAGCCGTCGGGCGGGGCGTTGCCGCTGAGGACGCGGTCGTGGACCTCCTGCGTCTGTTCGAGGAACTCCGGGTCCCAGTAGGGCATCGGCGGCGTGCAGCCGACGAGCTCCGCGGCGCTGTAGCCGACCATCCGGCAGAAGGCGGGGTTCACATAGGTGATGCGGCCGTCGCGGTCGCGGGCGCGCAGGCCGGTGAGCATGGAGTCCTCCATCGCCCGGCGGAACAAGGATTCGCTGCGCAGGGCCTGTTCGGCCCGGTGGCGGCGCTGCAGCTCGCGGCGCAGCTGCAGCACGCTCCAGATCAGGATGCCGCCGAGCAGCAGGATGGAGCCGATCAGCAGGACCTGGACCCAGCGCGTCTCGCCGCGGTAGGCGGTGACCTGCAGCGTGAGGCCGCCGCCGGGCGGATCGAGGGCCATCGAATAGTTCAGCCGGTCCGACAGCGGCGCGACCTTGGATTTCGACACGAGCACGCGCCCGTCGCTGTCGTGCACGCTCACGCGGTAGCGCTCGGCGAACCACCAGGGCAGCTCGTCGGTGACGAGCTCGCGCAGGGAGTAGACGCCCACCATCGCGCCCGCAAAACCGTTCTCGGAGTAGATCGGGACATGCACCTCGAACTGCTGGCGGTCGCCGGCGGCGGCATGGATCTGGCCGTAGATGGGCCTTTCCAGCGCCCGGGCGAGGCGGAATCGCGAGGCCGACTGTTCGCTCGGTGATTCCCCGGGCATTTCTCCTTCGCCGAGGGGGGGCAGCGCACCCTGCATGTGGCCGGTGGCGTCGAGCCACATCACGCGCACGAGGCCGTTCTCCGAGCGCACGAGCTGGCGCAGTGCGGCCGAGGTCTGCGATGGGTGGTGGTCGGTGGTGGAAAGGATCTCCTGGCCGATCTGTGCGAGCTGCGAGACGTTGCGGTCGAGCTTGAACTGCAGGTTCTGCTCCATCCACAGCACGTCGTTGATGAGCGTGGCTCGCTGCTCCTCCTCGTCGTAGGCGCGCGTGAACCAGACGAGCGCGGCGATCACCACGAGAAACAGCAGCACGGTCAGGTAAGGCACGGCCGTCAGCCAGCGCTGCCGGGCGGTCAGGGCGATGGTCGCGCGGGAGCTCATCTGCGGGTGGACGGCGTCCATGTTGTGGATAACCACAATGTTATAGGGTGGGGGCGATTCATAAACTGAAACAAGTGTCCGGCGCTTCTGGTTGCTGCACGGCACCCGCCCGGACATGGGACAGGTATATATAACTATGTAATTTGGAGGAGATAGAGGATGAAGATCCGCTCCCTTTTCATTGGTCTCGTCGCAATGGGGCTGTCCGCTGCCGCGGTCGCCGCCGATCCCGTCGTTATCAAGTTCAGCCACGTCGTCGCCAACGACACGCCCAAGGGCAAGGCGGCCGACAAGTTCAAGGAACTTGCCGAGAAGTACACCAAGGGTGCCGTCAAGGTCGAAGTCTACCCGAACAGCACGCTGTACAAGGACAAGGAAGAAATGGAGGCGCTGCAGCTCGGCGCCGTCCAGATGCTCGCGCCTTCGCTGGCGAAGTTCGGTCCGCTGGGCGTGAAGGAATTCGAGGTCTTCGACCTGCCGTACATCTTCGACGGCTATGAGGACCTGCACAAGGTCACCCAGGGGCCGGTCGGCAAGCAGCTCCTCGGCAAGCTCGAGGCGCGCGGCATCAAGGGCCTGGCGTTCTGGGACAACGGCTTCAAGTCGCTGTCGGCCAATAGCCCGATCAAGACGCCCGAGGACCTGAAGGGCAAGAAGCTGCGCGTGCAGTCGTCCAAGGTGCTCGAGGAGCAGATGCGTGTGTTGGGCGCGATCCCGCAGGTGATGGCATTCTCCGAGGTGTATCAGGCGCTGCAGACGGGCGTCGTCGATGGCACCGAGAACCCGCATTCGAACCTCTACACCCAGAAGATGCATGAGGTGCAGAAGCACATGACCCTGACCGACCACGGTTACCTGGGTTATGCAGTGATCACCAACAAGAAGTTCTGGGACGGCCTGCCGGCCGAGGTGCGCGGCCAGCTCGAGCAGGCGATGAAGGAGTCGACCGACTTCGCCAACAAGATCGCGCGTGACGAGAACGACAAGGCCCTCGAGGCCGTGCGCGCCTCGGGCAAGACCGCGATCTACAAGCCGACCGACGCCGAGAAGCTGGCGTTCAAGAAGGCGCTTGTGCCGGTGCACAAGAAGATGGAGTCGCGCATCGGCGCCGAGATCATCAAGGAAATCTACAAGGAAACCGGGTTCGACCCGTCCAGGCTGTAATCCATCCACAGCTCCGACGCCCGCCACGCTGCGCAGGGTCCTGCGCGGGCGGGCGTCCTTGCGACGGGAGAAACCCTCATGCTTAAAGTGCTCGATCACCTCGAGGAGTGGCTCATCACCTTCCTCATGGGTGCGGCAACATTGATCATCTTCGTATCGGTGGTGCACCGCTACGGCTCCGGCCTGTCGATTCCGGGCGTGCAGGACTGGCTGCTGTCCCTCAACCTCGGCTGGGCGCAGGAGCTCACCATCATCATGTTCGTGTGGATGGCGAAGTTCGGCGCCGCGTACGGCGTGCGCACCGGCATCCACGTCGGCGTCGACGTGCTCATCAACCGCCTGTCGGACGCCAACCGTGCCAAGTTCGTCGTCATCGGCCTGGGCGCCGGGGCGCTGTTCACCGGTATCGTCGGCACGCTGGGCCTGACCTTCGTGCTCGAGAACGGCGCGCATTACCAGTTCCTGACCTGGTTCGGCATGGACACCGGCGACCTGTACGAAGGGCCGACGACCCCCGACCTGGAATGGCCGACGTGGATCGTCTACTCGGCGATCCCGCTTGGTTCCTACCTGATGTGCTTCCGCTTCCTGCAGGTGATGGTGGCCTTCATCCGCACCGGCGAGCTGCCGACGCATGATCACGGGCACGTCGAGGGTATCGACGAGGAGAACCTGCCGGTCGACGCGAACTACCTCGACATGGACGACAACCTGCATCCGCACGACCTGACGCACAAGCAGATGGGCGAAAACGGCAAGGGAGGCAAGCAATGAGCGCCGCCATCATCTTCGTCCTGCTCCTGGTGCTGATGCTCACCGGGATGCCGATCTCGATCTCGCTGGGCCTCACCGTCCTGACCTTCCTGTTCACGATGACCCAGGTGCCGATCGAATCGGTCGCACTGAAGCTCTTCACCGGCATCGAGAAGTTCGAGATCATGGCGATCCCGTTCTTCATCCTCGCGGGCAACTTCCTCACCCACGGGGGCGTGGCGCGGCGCATGATCAACTTCGCGACCGCGATGGTCGGCCACTGGCACGGCGGCCTGGGCCTGGGTGGCGTGCTCGCGTGCGCGCTGTTCGCCGCGGTGTCCGGTTCGAGCCCCGCGACGGTGGTCGCGATCGGCGCGATTTTGCTGCCGGCGATGGTCAGGCAGGGCTTCCCGAACAAGTTCGGCGCGGGCGTCATCACGACCTCGGGCGCGCTCGGCATCCTGATCCCGCCGTCGATCGTCATGGTCATGTACTCGGTGTCGACCAACACCTCGGTCGGCGCGCTCTTCATGGCGGGCGTCGTGCCCGGCCTGCTGCTCGCGTTCTTCCTCGGCTTCACGACCTGGTACCGCGCACGCAAGTTCGACTATCCGCGCCAGCCGAAGGCGAGCGCGGGGGAGCGGCTGCGCGCGTTCAGGGAGTCCGCATGGGGCCTGTTCCTGATCGTCGTCGTGATGGGCGGGATCTACACCGGCATCTTCACGCCGACCGAGGCCGCCGCGATGAGCGCGGTGTATGCGTTCTTCGTCGCGGTGTTCGTGTACAGGGACCTGGGCATGAAAGATGTGCCCAAGGTGCTGCTGAACTCCGCCAACATGAGCGCGATGCTGCTCTACATCATCACCAACGCGGTGCTGTTCTCCTTCCTGCTCACGCACGAGAACATCCCGCAGCAGATGGCGGACTTCATGATCGGCACCGGCGTGGGCGTGGTCGGCTTCCTGATCATGGCCAACATCCTGATGCTGATCGCGGGCAACTTCATGGAGCCGTCGTCGATCGTGCTGATCCTCGCGCCCATCCTGTTCCCGATCGCGGTCAAGCTCGGCATCGATCCGGTGCATTTCGGCATCATCATGGTCGTGAACATGGAAGTGGGCATGTGCCATCCGCCGGTCGGCCTGAACCTCTACGTCGCCTCCGGCATCACGAAGATGGGCATCACCGAGCTCACCGTCGCGGTGTGGCCGTGGCTGGTGTCGATGCTGATCTTCCTCGTGCTCGTTACCTATGTGCCGTGGATTTCGCTGGTGCTGCCCAGGGCGCTCGGCATGATGTGACGCGCCGGCGCCTGCCGAACGGCCCGCCCATCGTGGCGGGCCTTTTTTCGTCGCCGCCAAGCTGGAGTAGACTGGCCCATCGGCCGCACGCGGCGGCATCGTGAAAGGATGATTTCGCGCATATGACGATCTACCTGAAGGAAGAAGAGGTCGGCAGCCTGCTGGACATGCCGATGGTGCTCGAGGCCGTGGAGCAGGTGATGGGCGCCCACGGGCGTGGCGAGACCGTGGATTACCCGCGCCAGCGCGTGCGCCTGCCGGCGTCGATGACGCATCTGCTGCAGGGCGGCGTGCCGGACCTCAACCTGACGGGCCTGAAGGTGTATACGTCGGCGGGCGGGCGCAACCGCTTCTGGGTCCATCTCTTCGACGCCACCAGTGGCGATCCCGTTGCCGTGCTGGAGGCGGACCGGCTCGGCATGATGCGGACCGGTGCGGCAGGCGGCGTCGCGACGAAGTGGCTCGCGCGACCGGATGCCCGCGTGGCCGGCGTGTTCGGCTCCGGCTGGCAGGCGCAGGGGCAGGTGCTCGCGCTGTGCGCGGTGCGGCCGATCGAGCGCATCAAGGTATTCGCGCGCAATCCGGAGCGGCTCGCCGCCTTCTGCGCGCAGATGAGCCGCGAGACCGGCCGCGAGGTCGTGCCGGCGGCAAGCGCCGAGGACACCGTGCGCGGCGCGGACGTGGTCGTGACGATCACGACCTCGCCCAAGCCGCTCTTCGATGCGAACTGGCTCGCGGCGGGCACCCATGTCACCGCGGCAGGTTCCAACAGCCTGGCGCGGCAGGAGCTGTCCGAGGCCGCGGTGCGGCGCGCGGACGTGATCTGCGTCGATTCGCGCGAGATCGCGGTGCGCGAGGCGGGCGACCTGATGCCGCTGCTGGAGAAGGGGCGCACGCAACCGGGCCGCTGGGTCGAGCTGGGCGAAGTGATTGCCGGCGTGCGGCCGGGCCGCACGTCTGCGGAGCAGATCACGCTGTTCGAATCGCAGGGCATGGCGATCCAGGACATCGCCGTCGCGGCCCGCGTCGTTGCGCGCGCACGCGAGCGCGGCCTCGGCTGCGAGTTGCCGTACTGAGGCGCATGCGGGCGTCGCAGAGCCATGTCCACCTCGTCTCCGGGCCGGTTCGAGTTCTGCTCGCGCAGTGATGTGGGGCAGGTGCGCAAACGCAACGAGGATTCGATTGCGGTGCGCGAGGAGCGCGGATGGGCCGTGCTGGCCGACGGCATGGGCGGCTATCGCGGCGGGGACGTCGCCTCGCGGCTTGCCGTGGACAGCACCCTGCAGCGCCTCGAGCGCGAACTTGCCGAGGCGGATGCCTGCGTGCCCGAACGGGCCGCTGCCGTGCTGGAGGCGGCCGCACACGACGCCAATGCCGACATCCGCGCGCAGGCAGCGCGCGACCCGAATCTCTCGGGCATGGGCTCGACGCTGGTCGCGGCCGTCTTTCTTGCCGATTGCGTGGTGGCTACCCATGTCGGCGACTCTCGGATGTACCGGCTGCGCGACGTCGGGCTGCAGCAGCTGACGCGCGACCACACGATGTTGCAGGAGCTGTTGGACGCCGGCATCATGACGCCCGAGGAAGCGGCGCGCTCGCAGTTCCGGGGCCTCCTCACGCGGGGGCTGGGCGTCTCGCCCCTCGTCCTGCCCGAGCCGGGTATCCATTCCGCCCGTTCGGGGGACATCTTCCTGCTGTGTTCGGACGGGCTCACCGACATGCTCGACGACGATGCGATCGCGCACGTGCTGCGGCCTGCCGCCGCGATGCAGGCGCCCCTCGAAGCCGCCGCCGACCAGCTCGTGGCACTGGCCAACGAGCGGGGAGGGCGCGACAATATTTCCGTGATACTGGCGCGCATGGCTGCATGAGCGCCGTCTGGACGAAGGAAAGGAAACGATGCCGAAGCTGATCCTCAGCATGGACGGGCTGGTCCTCAAGGAAATCGCCCTCGACAAGGAGCGCGTTTCGATCGGTCGCAAGCCGAACAACGACATCCAGATCGACAACCTCGCGATCAGCGGGCAGCACGCGCTGATCACGACCATCCTCGACGACGCTTTCCTCGAAGACCAGAACAGCACCAACGGCACCTACGTGAACGGCCAGCCGGTCAAGAAGTGCGTGCTGCACAACAACGACGTCATCGAACTGGGCAAGTACCGGCTCAAGTTTCTCGCCGACGCGAAGCGGCGCCCGCGGGGTGACCGCTTCGAGCCGTCGGACGAACTGCGTGCTTCGGGGGCGGCGTCCGCAACAGCGCCCGCGGCGGGCGAGACCCAGATGCTGCCGCCGGATGTGATGGCCAGCGTCACCGCCGAGCCGGCGTTCGACGAATCGCAGCTCGGGATCATCAAGGTCCTGAGCGGTCCGACTGCCGGCCGTGAACTCCAGCTCGCCAAGGCGGTGACCACGCTGGGCAAGCCCGGCCTGCAGGTCGCGGTGATTTCGCGGCGCCCGCAGGGCTATTTCATCACCCATGCGGAAGGCGAGAGCTTCCCGCAGGTGAACAACCGGCCGATCGAGGCGGGGGCCCATCCGCTCCGTGACGGCGACATCGTCGAGATCGCCGGGGTGCGCATGGCCTTTTCGTTGCAGGGCTGACTTTTCGTCGTGCCGTACTGCACGCCGATTCCGCAGGCGCGGTGCTAGGGTGTCGAAAATCAACGGAACACTGCCGAGCCGCCGGGTCGCGCGGCGTTGCACTTGCGGGGAACGATGAAGCTGAAGGTGCTGGGCTGCAGTGGAGGCATTGGCGGAGCCGAGGGCCGCACGACCGCCTTCCTGGCCGACGACGACATCCTGATCGACTGCGGCACCGGGGCCGGCGACCTGGAGCTGGAGGAACTCGCGGCCGTCGATCACATCTTCGTCACGCACTCCCACATGGACCATATTGCGGCGATCCCGCTGATCGTCGACGCCGTGGGCGAAATGCGTGGTGTCCCGATCACCGTGTATGCGATCCCCGAGGTCTTGCGCATCCTGCGTGCGCACGTGTTCAACTGGCTGATCTGGCCCGATTTCACCGCCATCCCCGATCGGCGCCGGCCTTTCCTGCGGCTGCAGCCGCTCGCGGTCGGCGAGCCGGTGAAGCTCGGCACGCGCGTCATCACGCCGCTGCCGGCCCTGCACAGCGTGCCGGCCGTCGCGTACTGCCTCGACGGCGGCGATGGCCAGCTCGTTTATTCGGGCGACACCACCTATTCGCCGGAGCTCATTGCAGCGATCAATGCCTGCCCCAGGCTGCACCACCTGATCATCGAGGCCGCCTTTCCCGACGAGCAGCACGGGCTTGCGCTGGCGTCGCGCCACATGAGCCCGGCCATGGTGGCGGGCCTCCTCAACGAGCTCACGGTCAATCCGAGGGTATATATCAGTCATATCAAGCCGGGACAGCGTGAGCGCGTGATGGCGCAGATCGCGGATGCGGGCGGGCGCCTGCGCGCTGAAGTATTGCATCAGGGGCAGGTCATCGAGTTCTGATTCTCCCCCTGCCCCGGTGAGGCTAGAATGGCCGGTTCCGAATGCTTGTCATTTCAGCCGTCATCAGGTATCCGCATGTCAATCAGCTCTATGCAGGGAAAGCCCGGCGCCGGGGGGGAAGTCGCGACGCGGCTGGCCTTTTTCAAGGGGCTGCAGGCGATCACGGCGCGTATCCATGCGAGCAAGGATATCGACGAGATCGTGTCGGAGTTGTCGACCGATCTGTGTGCGCTGTTCAGTGCGGAGCGGCTGTCCTTCTTCGTCGTCAACCACGGTGGCACGCATCTGCTGGCGCGCGTGAAGACCGGCCGTGGCGTGTCGCCCGGCGCGCGCCTGCCGATCGACGAGAGCAGCATCGCCGGCTTCGTCGCGCTGACGCGCGAGGCGCTTAACCTGCGCGACGTCTATGATGCCGCCGAACTGGCGGCGATCTCGCCAGACCTGCGCTTTCGCACCCTCGGTGATACCCTCGGCGGCTACCGTACGCGCCAGATGCTGTGCGCGCCGATCATCGATCCGAACAGCGGTACGCTGCACGGTGTCGTCGAGGTGGTCAATTCGCTGGGCGGAGAGGATTTCCCGCCCGTTGCGACGGAAGGTCTGCTGGGGCTCGCGCAGACGCTGGGGGTGGCGTTCGCGCAGCGCAGCAATGCGCCGGCGGCGCTGCGTTCGCGCTACGACGCGCTGATCGCCGACGGGCGCATCGTCACCGGCGAGATGGACGATGCGACGCGCATCGCGCACGAAACCGGCGCCCACGTCGAGGACGTCCTCGTCCAGAAGTACGGGCTGACACTGCCGCAGATCGGCGACGCGGCGGCGCGCTTCTTCAACGTCGCGTACGAGCCTTTCCGCTCCGAGCGCGTCAGGCAGATGGACCTGCTGCGCAACATCAAGCGCGAGTACGTGGTGCAGAACCAGTGGCTGCCGCTGGAAGAGACGAACGAAGGCATCGTCCTGCTCACCTACGACCCCGAGCAGGTGCGCGTGTCGCGCATCGCCGAGAACGTATTCCCGAAGAAGAAGCTCGCCTATCGCATCACCACGCGCTGCGAGTTCGAGCAGACCGTCGACCAGTACTTCGAGCCGTCGATCGAGAGCAGTTCGGTCGACGACCTGCTGCACGACCTGATGGACGACGAGCAGGAGGGGTCGGTTGCCGACGACGTCTCCGCGGCGGCCGACAACGAGCTCGTGAAGCTCGTGAACAAGGTCATCATCGACGCCCACCGCCAGGGCGCCTCCGATATCCATATCGAGCCGCGTCCGGGCAAGGAAAAGACGCTGATCCGCTTCCGCAAGGACGGCACGCTCGTGCCCTACATCCAGGTCCCGGCGAGCTACCGCAACCCGCTCGTGACGCGCATCAAGATCATGTGCGACCTCGACATCTCGGAGCGCCGCAAGCCGCAGGACGGCAAGATCAAGTTCCGCAAGTTCGCGCCGCTGGACATCGAGCTGCGCGTCGCGACGGTGCCGACCGCGGGCGGGCTCGAGGACGTGGTGATGCGCCTGCTCGGCCACAGCGAGCCGATCAGGCTCGACAAGCTCGGCGTCAGCCCGCACAACCTCGAGCGCCTCAAGCGCACGATCACCAAGCCCTACGGCCTGTTCTTCGTGTGCGGCCCGACCGGCTCGGGCAAGACGACCACGCTGCATTCGATCCTCGGCCACATCAACACGCCCGAGACGAAGATCTGGACTGCCGAGGACCCGGTCGAGATCACGCAGAAGGGCCTGCGCCAGGTGCAGGTGAACCGCAAGGCGGGGCTGGATTTTGCGACGATGTTGCGCTCCTTCCTGCGCGCCGATCCCGACGTGATCATGGTCGGCGAGATGCGCGACCTGGAGACCGTGTCGGTCGGCATCGAGGCCTCGCTGACCGGCCACCTCGTGCTGTCGACGCTGCACACGAACAGCGCGCCGGAGTCCGTCGTGCGCCTCCTCGACATGGGCATGGACCCGTTCAATTTCGGCGACGCGCTGCTCGGGGTGCTGGCGCAGCGTCTCGCCAAGCGGCTGTGCAAGTGCAAGGAAGCCTATCGCCCGGAGGAGGGTGAGGTCCGGCAGATGCTCGACGAGTATTGCGAGGACATGGCGGCGACCCCGGCCTTCCAGGCCGATCCGGCTGCGGCGCGTGCGGCGGTGCTGGCCCGCCTGCAGGCGGAACATGGTGCGGACGGCCGCTTCACGCTCTACCGACCGGTGGGGTGCCCGGAGTGCAACTGCGGCTACCGCGGGCGCGTCGGTCTGCACGAGCTGATGGTCGCCACCAGCGAGGCCAAGCGCCTGATCCAGGAGCGCGCGCGCGTCGCCGAGCTCCTGGCGCTCGCACTGTCCGAAGGCATGCGCACCTTGCGCCAGGACGGCATCGAGAAGGTGTTTGCCGGCGTCACCGACATGGAGCAGGTGCGCAGGGTGTGCGTGCGCTAGGTCGATTGATGGCCGGCGTCGGTTGCGCGACGCAGGAAGCCCGTGCGACCGCCACGGAGACGCGGGTTAAAATGGGGGCCAACCCCTGGAGAACACAACAATGTACCGAATCGCCCCCAGCCTGCTCTCCGCCGATTTCGCCCGCCTCGGCGAGGAGGTCCGCAACGTCATCACCGCCGGTGCGGACTGGATCCATTTCGACGTGATGGACAACCATTACGTGCCGAACCTCACGATCGGTCCGCTGGTGTGCGAGGCGATCCGGCCGCATACCGAGGCGCCGATCGACGTGCACCTGATGGTGAAGCCGGTCGACCGCATCATCCCCGACTTCGCCAAGGCCGGTGCGAACGTGATCACCTTCCACCCGGAAGCGTCCGACCACATCCACCGCACGCTCGCGCTGATCCGTGACCACGGCTGCAAGGCGGGCCTGGTATTCAACCCGGCCACGCCGCTGCACTACCTCGATCACGCGCTCGACGACATCGACATGGTGCTGCTGATGAGCGTGAACCCCGGTTTCGGCGGGCAGTCGTTCATTCCCGGCACCCTGGCCAAGCTGCGTGCGGCGCGCGAGCGGCTCGACGCCTACGAGGCGGCGACCGGGCGGCAGATCCTGCTGCAGATCGACGGCGGCGTGAAGGTCGGCAACATCGCCGAGATCGCCGCCGCGGGGGCTGACACCTTCGTCGCCGGTTCGGCGGTGTTCGGCGCCGGCCGTGATTCCGATCCCCACCGCTACGACAGCGTGATCGCCGCGATGCGCGCCGAACTGGCGAAGGTGAAGCAATGAAGCTTGCCCGCTTTCCGGTGCGGGCGGTGCTGTTCGACCTGGACGGCACCCTGCTCGACACGATCCACGACCTTGCCGACGCGGCCAACCTCACGCTCGCCGAGATGGGGCGTCCGGCGCGCCCGCTGGAGCAGATCCATTCCTTCGTCGGCAAGGGCATCCCCAACCTCGTGCGCCGCTGCATGACCGAGGATGCCGAGGCCGGCGAGGGCGAGATCGACCAGGCGGTCGCGGTGTTCCGCCGCCATTACGCCGACGTCAACGGCCGCAGCACGCGCATCTATCCCGGCGTGATCGAGACGCTGGAGGCGATGCGCGCGATGGAACTGCGGCTGGCCTGCGTCACCAACAAGGCCGAGGCCTTCACGCTGCCGCTGCTCGAGCGCATGGGGCTGACGTCGTACTTCGGTGCGGTCGTGAGCGGCGACACGCTGCCGGTGAAGAAGCCCGATCCGGCGGTGCTGCACCACGCCTGCGAGCTCCTGGGCGTCGCCTCGCCGCAGGCGCTGATGATCGGCGACTCGGCCAACGACGCGCTCGCCGCACGCGGCGCGGGCATGCCGGTGCTGCTCGTGACCTATGGATATAGCGAAGGCATGGCGGTGGACACCATCGAATGCGATGGGCTACTATCGATCGCAACCGGCGCGCTCGACCGCATCGCAGCGGCGTGACGCCCCGGCGCCTCTCGGCAGGAAACGCCGCAAGACATCATCATCCGATCGAGACATCGTGACCTACAGGAACCGGGATTCGGTAGAGGAAAGCATCCAGTTTGTCGCCGCGCAACTGCGCTGGCGCGGCTGGCGCTCGTGGCCTGCGGGCCACTAATACGCGACTGCTTCGCGGGCGGCGACTTGCCCGCACCCCTTGCCGAATTGAACCGTTTTCCGTGGAGTCTCCATGCTTGAGCAGGAATTCAACGCGCTGGCCGCGCAGGGCTACAACCGCATCCCGGTCACGCTCGAAACCTTCGCCGACCTCGACACGCCGCTGTCGATCTACCTGAAGCTCGCCAACGAACCGTATTCCTACCTGCTCGAATCGGTGCAGGGCGGCGAGCGCTTCGGCCGCTATTCGATGATCGGGCTGGCGGCCTCGACGCGCATCGAGGTCTATGGCCGCTCGGCGCTGCTGCTGACCGGCAACCGCCTCGTCGAGCGGCGCGACTACGGCGATCCGCTGAACTATGTCGCCGAGTTCATGGAGCGCATCAAGGTGCCGCCGCGCGACGGCCTGCCGCGCTTCGCGGGCGGCCTGGTGGGCTGCTTCGGCTACGACACCGTGCGCTACATCGAGCCGCGCCTCGCCCACGCGCAGCAGACGGATACCATTGGCACGCCCGACATCCTGCTGCTGCTGTCCGAGGAAATCGCGATCGTCGACAACCTCTCGGGCAAGCTCACGCTGGTCGTGTATGCCGAGCCGGAAGTCCCCGGCGCCTTCAAGCGCGCGAAGAAGCGCCTGCGCGAACTCCTCGCGCGGCTGCGCGCGCCGGTCGAGATCCCCGAGGACATGCACGCCGAGCCGCAGCCCGCGGTGTCGAGCTTCGGCGAGGAGGCCTTCAAGGCGGCGGTGAATCGCGCCAAGCAGTACATCGTCGACGGCGACATCATGCAGGTCGTGCTGTCGCAGCGCATGAGCAAGCCCTACGCGGCGAGCCCGATGGCGCTGTACCGCGCGATCCGCTCGCTGAACCCCTCGCCCTACATGTTCTACTTCAACTTCGAGGACTTCCACGTCGTCGGCGCGTCCCCCGAGATCCTCGTGCGCCTCGACGAGGACGGCCAGGGCAAGCGCGTGACGGTGCGCCCGATCGCGGGAACGCGCCCGCGCGGCGCGACGCAGGCGGAGGACCTCGCGCTGGAAGCGGATCTGCTGGCCGACGAGAAGGAGCGCGCCGAACACCTGCAGCTGCTGGACCTCGGCCGCAACGACGCGGGCCGCGTCGCCGAGACCGGCAGCGTGCGCGTGACCGACCAGTTCACGATCGAGCGCTACTCGCACGTGATGCATATCGTCTCCAACGTCGAAGCGCGCCTGAAGGACGACCTCAACGCGCTCGCGGTGCTGCGCGCGACCTTCCCGGCCGGCACGGTGTCCGGGGCGCCGAAGCTGCGCGCGATGGAGATCATCGACGAGCTCGAGCCGGTCAAGCGCGGCATCTACGCGGGCGCCGCGGGCTACATCGGCTTCCACGGCGACATGGACCTCGCGATCGCGATCCGCACGGCGGTGATCAAGGATGGTCATATCCACGTGCAGGCCGGCGCGGGCATCGTCGCCGACTCCAACCCGGACGCCGAATGGACGGAGACGCAGAACAAGGCGCGCGCGATGCTGCGTGCCGCCGAGATGGCGGAATCCGGGCTCGACACCCGCATCGACTGAACCCGCGGAGCGGCGGCCCGCACGCCGCCGTGCTCCCCCCGTCCGGCGCGCCATGCGTGCCGACGTGCAACAAGGAATGCATCCATGCTGCTGATGATCGACAACTACGACAGCTTCACCTACAACCTCGTGCAGTACTTCGGCGAGCTCGGCGCGCAGGTGAAGGTGTATCGCAACGACGAAATCACCCTCGAACAGATCGCGCTGATGAAGCCCGAACAGCTCGTGGTCTCGCCGGGCCCCTGCACGCCGGCCGAGGCCGGCATCTCGGTGCCGGCGATCCGCGAGTTCGCGGGCAAGATCCCCATCCTCGGCGTGTGCCTCGGCCACCAGAGCATCGGCGCGGCCTTCGGCGGCAAGATCGTGCACGCCAAGCGCCTGATGCACGGCAAGACGTCGCCGGTGCATCACGAAAACCTCGGCGTGTTCACCGGCCTGCCCAATCCGGTGACCTGCACGCGCTACCATTCGCTGGCGATCGAGCGCGAGAGCATGCCCGACTGCCTGGAAGTGACGGCCTGGACCGACGACGGCGAGATCATGGGCGTGCGCCACAAGACGCTCGCGGTCGAGGGCGTGCAGTTCCACCCCGAGTCCATCCTGACCGAGCACGGCCACGCGATGCTGCGGAATTTCCTCGACCAGAGCCGCGCTGAATGAAACCCGAGCGCAGGCCAGCGGCCTGCGTGAAAAGACAAGGATTGCCATGACGATTACTGCCCAGGAAGCGCTGCAGCGCACGATCGAACACCGCGAGATCTTCTACGACGAGATGCTGTCGCTGATGCGCCAGATCATGGCCGGCGAGGTGTCGCCGGTGATGACCGCCGCGATCCTCACCGGCCTGCGGGTGAAGAAGGAGACCATCGGCGAGATCTCCGCCGCCGCGACCGTGATGCGCGAGCTCGCGACGAAGGTGCAGGTGAAAGGGCCGGATCAGAACTTCCTCGACGTCGTCGGCACCGGCGGCGACGGCGCGAACACCTTCAACATCTCGACCACGACGATCTTCGTCGCCGCGGCGGCCGGCGCGCGCGTTGCCAAGCACGGCGGGCGCAGCGTGTCGTCGAAGAGCGGTGCGGCGGACGTCCTCGATGCGCTCGGCGTGAAGCTCGGCATCGCGCCGGAGCAGGTCGCGGCCTCGATCGAGGCGACCGGCATCGGCTTCATGTATGCGCCGGCGCACCACAGCGCGATGGCGAACGTCGGGCCGGTGCGGCGCGAAATGGGCGTGCGCACGATCTTCAACATCCTCGGCCCGCTGACGAACCCGGCCGGCGCGCCGAACACGCTGCTCGGCGTGTTCCACCCCGACCTCGTCGGCATCCTCGCGCGCGTGATGCAGCGCCTGGGCGCGAAGCACGTGCTGGTCGTCTACGGCCTGGACGGCATGGACGAGGTGAGCCTGGGCGCGGCGACGATGGTCGGCGAACTCAAGGACGGCGAGATCCGCGAGTACCAGATCCATCCCGAGGACTTCGGCATGGCGATGGCCGGCACGCGCAACCTGCAGGTGCAGAGCGCCGAGGAGTCGAAGGCGGTGTTGCTGGGCGTGCTCGACAACAAGCCGGGCCCGGCGCGCGACATCGTGATCCTGAACGCGGGCGTGGCGCTGTACACGGCCAACCTCGCGGACTCGATCGCCGACGGCATCGTGCGGGCGCGCGAGATCATCGCGAGCGGCGCGGCGCGGGCGAAGCTCGAGGAGTTCCTCGCCTTCAACCGGCAATTAGCGTGAGGCAGGCATGAGCGACATCCTGAACAAGATCCTCGCCGTGAAGGTCGAGGAAGTCGCGGCGGGCAAGGCGGTGCGCCCGCTCGAGCGGGTGCGCGCGGAGGCCGAGATGGCGCCCGCCGCGCGCGACTTCGTCGGCGCGATGCGCGCGAAGATCGCTGCCGGCGACGCGGCCGTGATCGCCGAGGTCAAGAAGGCGAGCCCGTCGAAGGGGGTGATCCGGCCGGACTTCGTTCCCGCCGAGATCGCCGTGCAGTACGAGCGCGCCGGCGCGGCCTGTCTGTCGGTGCTGACCGACCGGCAGTTCTTCCAGGGCGCGCCCGAATACCTGCAGGCGGCGCGGGCGGCGTGCGCGCTGCCGGCGCTGCGCAAGGATTTCCTCGTCGACGCGTGGCAGGTGTATGAGGCGCGTGCGATGGGTGCGGACGCGATCCTGCTGATCGCCGCGGCGCTGGATCTCGCGCGGATGCAGGAGATGGAGGCGATCGCGACGAGCCTCGGCATGGCGGTGCTGGTCGAGGTGCATGATGCGGCCGAGCTCGACATCGCGCTGCAGCTCGCGACCCCGCTCGTCGGCATCAACAACCGCAACCTGCGCACTTTCGAGGTCACGCTGCAGAACACGCTGGACCTGCTGCCGCGCATCCCCGCCGGGCGGCTCGTGGTGACCGAGTCCGGCATCCTCAAGCCGCAGGACGTGGCGCTGATGCGCTCGAACGCGGTGCATGCCTTCCTCGTCGGCGAAGCCTTCATGCGTGCGCCGGACCCGGGCGAGGAGCTGCGCGCGCTGTTCGGCTGAGCGGGGCGACGCGTGACGTCGCCACCGGCTCCGCAACCGGCCGCTCGCCCGCGCAGGCGGTGGGCGGTCCTCCTTGGGGCGGCCGTCGCCGTGCCGGCGTTGGCCGCGCTGGTGGCGGCCTGGCTCGTGCTGAGCGAATCCGGCCTCAGGGCGGCCGCGGCGGTCGCGGGCGCGCTGAGCGGCGGGCGCGTGGTGCTGGAGTCGCCTTCGGGCCGGCTCGTGGGGCCGCTGCGCGTTGGCGTGCTGCGCATCGACATGCCCGATCTGCGTGTGCGTGCCGAGGGGCTCGCGCTGGCGTGGCGACCGGCGGCGCTCTTCGACGGCGGCCTCGCCATCGACGAACTGGCTGCCGAGCGCGTCGAGCTGGCGTCGCGTCCGGGCGGCGAATCCCCGGTCAAGCCTCCCGAATCCCTCGTCCTGCCGGTAGCGCTGGCGGCGCAATCGCTCAGCGTCGGCCGGTTCGTGCTGCGCGAATGGGCAGACGGCGAACTTGGCGCCGCAAAAGCGACGTTCGAGTTCTCCGATTTCGGCGCACGCGTGCGCAGCGACGGTTCGCGCCATCGCATCGAATCCCTCCGCGCGATCCTGCCTTTCGGGCGGGCCGAGCTCGCCGGGGAGATCGACGGCCAGGCGCCGTTCCGGCTGTCGGCGAACGCGAGCCTGAACGGCACGCAGGGCGGGCGCGACTTCCGGCTGGCGCTCGTCGCGGCCGGCGACCTGCTTGCGCCGCAGTTGCGGATCGAAGCCGCCGGTGCAGGGCTCGCCGGCGACGGCGACGTGCTCGCGTCGCCCTTCGAGGCGGTGCCGCTGCGCCGGTTGCGCGTCGCGCTGGGCGAGCTCGATCCGTCGGTGTTCGAGCCGTCCGCGCCACATGCGGCCTTGCACATCGCGGCGGACCTCGTGGCGCAGGCCGATGCGCAGGGCGGATGGGGATTGGCCGGGCCGGCCACGGTCGAGAACCGGCGCCCCGACGCGATCGACCGGCAGGGGCTGCCCCTCACGAAGCTCGCCGCCCGGCTGCACTGGGCGCCGGAGCGGATGCGGGCGGAAGACCTGGTCCTGCAGCTGGCGGGGGGCGGGCGCGTCACCGGCGACGTCGATTGGCGGCCGGGGGGGCTGAACGAGCAGGGCGGCGGGGAGGCATCCGGGGCGCCCGGCGATCCGCTCGGTCGCCTGAGCGCCACGCTGCAGCTGGCGGGCGTGGAGATGCAGCGGCTGGACGGACGTCTGCCGCGCTCGGTGCTGACTGGCAGGCTGCAGGCCGAGGGCGACCGCGAGCGCCAGAGCGCCGAGATGGACGTGCGCGTGAAGGACGCACGCCTGCGTGCCCAGGCCGTCGTGACGGCGCTGGGCGAAGGCGGGGCGCGCAGCCTCGCGGCGCACGGCGCGGTGTCGTCCTTCGATCCGCGCAGCTTCATCGCCGGCGCACCGCAGGCGAGGCTGAACCTGGATTTCCGGCTCGCGGCCGCGCTGGGTGCGGCGCCGCGTTACGACGCCGTGGTCGACCTGTTGCCGGGGCAGCTGAACGGAAAGGCGGTGCGCGGGACGCTGCGCGCCGTCGTCGAAGGGGAACGTCTCGCCGACGGCGATCTCGATCTGGATCTCGCCGGCAACCGCATCCTCGCCCGCGGTGCCTGGGGGGCGCGGCAGGACGTCCTGAAGGTGGATGTCGATGCGCCGGCGCTCGCCGCGCTCGACCCGCGTCTGGGCGGGCGGCTGACGCTCGCGGGGCTGCTGTCCGGCGGCGCGGCGCTGCCGGCCGGCAGCATGAAGTTCGCCGCCGAGGCGCTGCGGCTGCCGGGGGAACTGCGCATCGCGTCGGCAGACGGGGACGGATCGCTGGCGTCGGGGGCGGACGGCGAGCTGCATCTCGCGGTGAATCTGCGCGGCCTGAGGTCGGTCGACACGGCAGCGAAGGCGGAGAAGGATGGGCGCGCTGCGGACGATCCCGACTGGGTCAGCGAGGGGAGCCTGCGGGTCGACGGGACCCGTCGTGCCCATGCGGTCGACGTCGTCGCGACCGGCCTGGGCGGCGACAGTCTGCGGCTGCGCATGGAAGGCGGGGTCGCGGATGCCGTGGCGAATGCCGGCACGACATGGCGCGGGCGGCTGGTGGCGCTGGAGACGGCGGGGCGCTGGCCGGCACGCCTGACGAATGCGGCGACACTGGAGCTGGGGGCGCAGCGCGCGGCGCTGGGCGCGGCCACGCTCGACGCCGGCCAACGCGGGCGCATCCGCCTCGACGAGACGAGCTGGTCGCCGCAGCAGGCCGTCGCGCGCGGCGCCCTGAGCGGGTTGGCTTTCGGGCTGGTCGCGAGCCCCGAAGGCCGCCCGCGCCGCGGACCGGGGCCGTTGGTGCTGGGGGCGGAGTGGGACCTGAGGCTGGGCGAAGTCGTCGAAGGCTCGGCGCGCGTGTTCCGCGAGGCGGGCGACCTGACGGTGAGCGGCGAGATCCCGGCACGCCTGGGACTGGAGCATCTGGAGGCGCGCCTCGGCGCCCACGACAACCGCCTCGCGCTGGCGCTGGAGGCGCGCGGCAGCGAACTGGGCGAACTGGCCGGTGCGGCGACGGCGCAGGCCGAGCGGGCGCCGGGCGGCGGCTGGCGCCTCGCCCCCGATGCGGCGCTGCTCGGGTCGGCGCATCTGGCGATGCCGTCGGTGGCCTGGATCGGCCGCCTGATGCAGGAGAACGTCGTCACCGGCGGCAGTCTCGATGCGAGCCTCGCACTGGCCGGCACGCCGGCGGCGCCGCGCGCGAGCGGCACGATCGCGGGGCGCGAGCTGTCGCTGGCGCTCGTGGATCAGGGCCTGCATCTCTCCGGCGGGGAGCTGCAGGCCGAGTTCGATCGCGATCGCCTGCGCCTCGCCCGGCTGGAGTTCGTGTCGCCGAACCGGGTCCGTCCGCGCGACGGCCGCCTGCCGGTGGCGCGGCTGACGGCCACACCGGGGCGCCTCGGCGCGAGCGGCGAGATCGCGCTCGACAGCGGCATCGGCCGCTTTTCCTTCGAGGCCGAGCGCCTGCCGATCCTGCAGCGCAGCGACCGCTGGCTGATCCTGTCGGGCGTCGGCGCGGCCAACAGTACCTGGACGCACGTTGACCTGGCGGCGAACCTGCGTGCGGACGCGGGCTACATCGAGGCGTCCGACTCCCCCGCACCCAGCCTCTCGGACGATGTCGTGGTCCTCGGCCGCGAGCCGCGCACCGGCGGGGGCGGGCTGCGCGTCGCGGCCGATGTTGCGATCGCGCTGGGCGACCATTTCTACCTGTCGGCATTGGGCGTGGATACGCGGCTGACCGGCGGCCTGCGGCTGCGCCTGCGCGACGGCGCGCCGCCGAGCGCGATCGGCACGATCGCGACGGCGGGCGGCACCTATCGCGGCTACGGCCAGGCACTGTCGATCGAGCGCGGCCTGATCAACTTCCAGGGGGCGCCGGACAATCCGGGGCTCAATGTCGTCGCGCTGCGCAAGGGGCTCGCGGTCGAGGCCGGCATCGAGATCGCCGGCAGCGCGCGGCGTCCGCTCATCCGGCTGGTGTCGGAGCCGAACGTGCCTGACCCGGAGAAGCTGTCGTGGATCGTGCTCGGGCGCGCGCCGAGCGCGGGCGGCGGCGGGGACATGGGGCTGCTGCTGCCGGCCGCGCAGGCGCTGCTCGGCGGCCCCGAAGGCGGCATGACCGACCAGCTGTCGCGCAGCCTCGGCTTCGATGAATTGTCGATCGGACAGGGAGAAGTTGGCGGTGTCACCCGAAGTGCCACCAGCCGCGTTGTCGGAGAAGGTACCATCGTGCGAGGGGGCGACAACGTCGGCGGGCAGGTCCTGACGCTGGGCAAGCGCCTGTCGTCGGACCTGTTCCTGTCCTTCGAGCAGAGCCTGGGCGGGGCCGAAAGCCTCGTCAAGCTGACCTACCAGCTCAGCCGCAGGGTGTCACTGGTGGCGCGCGGCGGCAGCGACAACGCGGCGGACATCTATTACACGATTTCATTCGAATAGCGGGAATCGCCGGACGACAATGCTGTCCTAATCGCGGGATTTTCGATGGAGAAAGCACGCATGACGAGAAGCGAGACACCCGCAACACGCGAGACGGCCATTCTTGCGGGGGGATGTTTCTGGTGTCTGGAAGCCGTCTACAAGGAAGTCGACGGAGTGGAGTCGGTGACGTCCGGCTACATCGGCGGGCGTGTCGACGCGCCGACCTACCGGCAGGTGTGCGACGGCGGCACCGGCCACGCGGAGGCCGTGCAGATCGTGTTCGACCCGGCAGTCGTGAGCTATCGCGACCTGCTGGAGATCTTCTTCGTGATCCACGATCCGACGAGCCTCAACCGCCAGGGCAACGACATCGGCACGCAGTACCGCTCCGCGATCTTTGCGACGAACGACGAGCAGCTGCATGTCGCGCTCGGCCTCATCGAGCACATGGGCGAGGCGCGGGTGTACCCGAGTGCGATCGTCACCAAGGTGGAGCGCGCGGGCACGTTCTGGCCTGCGGAGCCCTATCATTACGACTACTTCGCCAACCACTCGGACCAGCCTTACTGCCAGTACGTCGTGGCGCCGAAGATCTCCAAGTTCCGCGAGAAGTTCGCCAACCGGCGCAGGCGGGGCGGTTAGAATCGCGGTTTTAACCCGCGCAGGAGAGATTCGATGTCCCAAACCACCACCGCCAGCGGCCTCGTCATCGAGGATCTGGAAGTCGGCAGCGGCGCCACCGCCGTCGCGGGCAAGCGTGTTTCGGTGCACTACACCGGCTGGCTCACCGACGGCAAGAAGTTCGATTCGAGCAAGGACCGCAACGACCCGTTCGACTTCCCGCTGGGCGCCGGCCACGTCATCCGCGGCTGGGACGAGGGCGTGCAGGGGATGCAGGAAGGCGGCAAGCGCAAGCTGACCATCCCGCCGCAACTGGGTTATGGCGCACGCGGCGCGGGCGGCGTGATTCCGCCGAACGCGACCCTGGTGTTCGAGGTCGAGCTGCTGAAGGTTCTCTGATCGCGTGACACGACAAGGGGCCACGCATAGGCCCCGGCGTCGCCCGGCTCCGGTCCGGCGATGCGGCGGCGGGCGTTCGCCCGCCCGTCACGACAGGAAAAGGGGGAGACATGAAACTCGACCCGACCCAGCGGCGCATTCTCGCGCTGCTGCAGAAGGATTCGACGATCAGCACGCAGACCTTGGCCGAGAAGGTGGGCTTGTCCTCGTCGCCGTGCTGGCGGCGGGTGCGCGAGCTCGAGGAGGCGGGGCTGATCCGCGGCTACGTCGCGCTGCTCGACCGCAAGAAGCTGGGGCTCGAGACCTGCGTGTGGGTGCGCGTGAAGCTCAAGAAGCACAGCGCCGACGTGCTCGACCGTTTCGAGCAGGCAATCAAGGGCTGCGACGAGGTCGTCGAATGCTACGAGCTGCTCGGCGAGACGGATTGCCTGCTGAAACTCTACCTGCCCAACCTCGAGGCGCTGTCCTCGTTCATGCACAACTTCCTGCTGAAGATCCCGGAAGTCGACATCACCAATTCCAGCGTCGCGCTGCGCGAGATCAAGAACGAGACGGCGCTGCCGCTGTAGGGCGGGCAGCGCCGATGCTTGCCTCGCGAGGGGTGGTTTTTCAGGCCGCCAGTTCCTCGATCTCCTCGCCCAGATAGGCGCTGCGCACCTTGGGGTCGTCGAGCAGCGCCTTGCCGGTACCTTCGAGCGTGACGCGGCCGCCTTCCATCACGTAGGCGCGCTCGGACACTTCGAGCGCGAGGTTGGCGTTCTGCTCGACCAGCAGCACGCCCATGCCTTCGCGCGTGATCGAGTGGATCACTTCGAAGATCTTCTCGACGATGAGCGGCGCGAGGCCCATCGACGGTTCGTCGAGCAGCAGCACCTGCGGGCGCGACAAGAGCGCGCGCCCGATCGCGACCATCTGCTGTTCGCCGCCGGACAGCGTGCCGGCGACCTGGTTGAGGCGTTCCTTCACACGCGGCAGCAGCGTGAATACCTTCTCCATGTCGGCGGCGATGCCGTCGGTGTCGCGGCGCGTGTAGGCGCCGGTCTGCAGGTTCTCGGCGACCGTGAGGCGGGTGAAGATGCCGCGGCCTTCCGGCACCAGCGCGAGCCCCCTGCGCAGGCGCAGGTGCGAGGGCAGCTTGCCGATGTCTTCGCCCGCGTAGCGGATCACGCCGCCGTTGTGCGGGACGACGCCGGCCAGCGTGTTGAGCGTCGTGGTCTTGCCGGCGCCGTTCGCGCCGATCAGCGACACCAGTTCGCCTTCGCGCACCTGCAGGTCGATGCCCTTGACCGCCTGGATGCCGCCGTAGGCGACCTTGAGGCCGCGGACTTCGAGGATGGGGGTGGTGTTCTCAGTGCGCACGGTGGCCTCCCAGGTAAGCCTTGATGACGTCGGGGCAACGCTGGACTTCGGCCGGCGTGCCTTCGGCGATCTTCTTGCCGAAGTCGAGGACGGCGACGCGGTCGCACAGTCCCATGATGAGTTTCACGTCGTGCTCGATCAGCAGCACGGTGATGCCGTCGCCGCGGATCGTCTCGACCAGCGTGCGCAGCCCCGCGGTTTCGGTCGCGTTCATGCCGGCGGCCGGTTCGTCGAGCGCCAGCAGTTGCGGCTCGGTCGCCAGCGCACGGGCGATCTCGAGGCGGCGCTGGTCGCCGTAGGAGAGGTTCCGCGCGACCGTGTCAGCGTGGCGGACTATGCCGACGTAGTCGAGGATCTCCAGCGCGCGTTCCTGCATCAGGCGCTCCTCCTCGCGCGCCGCACGGCTCTGCGTGAGGATGCCCCACACGCCCGCCGACGAGCGGATGTGGTGGCCCGCCATCACGTTCTCGAGCGCGGTGAGCTCGCGGAACAGGCGGATGTTCTGGAAGGTGCGCGCGATGCCGTGCTGCACGACCAGATGCGGCTTGGCCGAGGGCAGCTCGGCGCCGTTCATGACGAACTCGCCGCCGTCGATCGCGTAGGCGCCCGTGAGCACGTTGAAGAAGGTGGTCTTGCCGGCGCCGTTCGGGCCGATGAGGCCGTAGACCTCGCCCTTGCGGATCGTCAGCGAGACGTCAGTGAGCGCCTTCAGGCCGCCGAAGCGTTTATTCACGGCGCGCGATTCGAGCAGGGTGATCATGCGTTCCTCCGGTCACGGTGGGCATAGCGGGTACGGGCGGGCAGCAGGCCGGCGGGGCGGACGAGCATCATTACGATCATCGCCAGCGACAGCAGCAGCATGCGCAGCACTTCGGGGTCGAGCAACGTCTTGCCGAACAGCGCCATCTGCATCGGCACCGCGAAGTGGCGCAGCAATTCGGGCAGCGCGGTGAGCAGGATCGCGCCGACGATGACGCCGGCGAGGTTGCCCATGCCGCCCAGCACGATCATCGTCAGCACGACGATCGATTCCATCAGACTGAAGCTCTCCGGGCTGACGAAGCCCTGGAAGGCCGCGAAGAGGCCGCCCGAGACACCGCCGAAGGTCGCGCCCAGCGCGAAGGCGAGCAGCTTCATCATGCGCGTGTCGATGCCGATCGCCTTGGCGGCCAGCTCGTCGTCGCGAATCGCGGCCCAGGCGCGGCCGATGCGCGAGATCTGCAGGCGGCGCACGAGGATGATCGCGGCGACGACGCAGGCGAGGAAGGCGTAGTAGTACAGCAACAGCGACGAGACCTGGAAGCCGAACAGGTCGAGGTCCTTCGACAGGTCCAGGCCCGCGATTGTCAGCGGATCGATCGAGTCGATGCCCTGCGGGCCGTTGGTGATGTTGATCGGCTGGTTCAGGTTGTTCATGAAGATGCGGATGATCTCGCCGAAGCCCAGCGTCACGATCGCGAGGTAGTCGCCGCGCAAGCGCAAGGTCGGGAAGCCGAGCGCGATGCCCGCGAGCGCCGCGAAGGCCGCGCCCAGCGGCAGCACGATCCAGAACGGCAGGTGGAGGCCGAAGTGCGGCGACGCAAGGAAGGCCCAGGTGTAGGCACCGACCGCGTAGAACGCGATGTAGCCGAGATCCAGCAGGCCGGCGAAGCCGACGACGAGGTTGAGGCCGATCGCGAGCAGCACGTACAGCAGCGCGAAGTCGAGCACGCGCACCCAGCTCTTGCCCATCGCGAGCGCGATGAGCGGCGCGGCGAGCGCGAGCAGGATGACGAGGGGGCGCTGCAGGCGTCGGTCGAGCGCGAAGCTCGCCGGCAGCGGAAGGGCGGTGGAGTTCGTGGTCATGGTCTCTTTCCTGTGGGGTCAGGCGCGGTCCGCGACGCGTTCGCCGAGCAGGCCGGACGGGCGGAAGATCAGCACGGCGCCGAGGATCATGAAGGCGAAGATGTCCTGGTAGCTCGAGTTGAGGAAGCCGAAGGTCAGGTGCTCGATGTAGCCGGCGCCGAAGCTCTCGACGAGGCCCAGCACGAGGCCGCCGACCATCGCACCCGGCAGGTTGCCGATGCCCCCCAGCACCGCCGCGGTGAAGGCCTTCAGGCCCGGCGTGAAGCCCATCGCGTAGTGCGCGATCGCGTAGTTCGACGCGTACAGCACGCCGGCGAGCGCCGCGAGGCCCGAGCCGATGATGAAGGTCGCGGCGATCACGCCGTTGGCGTTGATGCCCATGAGGCCGGCGACGCGGTGGTTCTCGGCGGTCGCGCGCATCGCGCGGCCCAGCCGGCTCTTGTTCACCAGCAGCATCAGTCCGCCCATCAGCGCGAGGGCGACGACGATCGTGAAGATCTGCAGCGGCGACACGACGACGCCGTCCATCGGCTGCATCGGGGTCGTCGACACCAGCTGCGGGAAGACGTGGAACTCGCGGCCCCAGATGATCATCGCCAGCGTCTGCAGCAGGAAGGACACGCCGATCGCGGTGATCAGCGGCGCCAGCCGCGGCGCGTTGCGCAGGCGCCGGTAGCCGATGCGCTCGATCAGGTAGCCGACCACCATGCACACGGGCACCGCGACCCCGACGCCAGCGAGCAGCAGGAAGACGGGATGCAGCTCGGGGAAGGCGCCCGAGAGGAGCGTCACGGTCTGCAGCGCGACCAGCGCGCCGATCATCACCAGCTCGCCGTGGGCGAAGTTGATCAGGCCGAGGATGCCATAGACCATCGTGTAGCCGAGCGCGACGAGCGCGTAGATGCTGCCCGACACCAGGCCGTTGAGGATTTGTTGCAGGAAGGTTTCCATCGATTCACCCTTGGTGTTGCACACCGCGACGGCGATCGCCGCCGGATTGCGGGACGAGCGCTGCCACTGCCTCCGCCGACAGGCGGACGCAGGGCGAGCGTCGTGATCTTGGGGAAGAGGTGCGCCGACCGCGGAACTGCCGGCCGGCGCGAGGAGAACTGTTACTGGATGGTCTGCAGCGGCGCCCACTTGCCGGCGTCGAAGTTGTAGACGGTGATCGCACCGCCCTTGATGTCGCCCTTGTCGTCGAACGCGACCGGGCCGGTGACGCCCTGGTAGGCGAGGGCGCGCAGCGCGGGCTGGTACTTGGCCGGCTCGACCGAGTTGGCCGCCTTCATCGCCTCGATCACGGACATCATCGCGTCATAGGCGTAGGGCGCATAGACGTGGATGTCGTTGCCGAAGCGCTGCTTGAACTGGGTGCGGAAGGCCGCGCCGCCGGGCATCTTGTCGAGCGGGATGCCGGCCTGGGTGCAGAAGGTGGTCGCCGACAGCGCGTCGCCTGCCATCTTGATCATCTCGCCGGTGCAGCCGCCGTCGCCGGTCAGCAGCTTCGCCGTCATGCCGAGCTGCTTCATCTGGCGCGCGAGCGGCGCGGCCTGCGCGTCCATGCCGCCGTAGAACACGGCGTCGGGGTTCATGGCCTTGATCTTGGTGAGGATCGCCATGAAGTCGGTGGCCTTGTCGTTGGTGAACTCGCGTCCGGCGATCTGGCCGCCGGAGGTCTTCACCGAGTTCGCGAAGGCGTCGGCGAGGCCCTGGCCGTAGGCGGTGCGATCGTCGATCACGGCGATCTTCTTCGCCTTGAGCTGATCGACCGCGTACTTGCCGAGCGCGTTGCCCTGCTGCAGGTCGTTGGCGATGACGCGGAAGGTCATCTTGTAGCCCTGCTGGGTCAGCTTGGGGCTGGTCGAGGAGGGCGTGATCACGGGGATGCCGGCCTGCTCGTAGATGCGCGAGGCGGGGATCGAGGCACCCGAGGTGACGTGGCCGACCACGCCCTTCACGCCGGAATCGGTCAGGCGCTGCGCGACGGTGGTCGCGGTGCGCGGGTCGGCCTGGTCGTCCTCGCTGACGAGCTCGAACTTGACCGTGTCGCCGCCGATCTTGATGCCCTTCGCGTTGGCGTCCTCGATCGCGAGGCGCGCGCCGTTTTCTCCGTCCTTGCCGAAGGCAGCGGCCGGGCCGGTCAGCGGGCCGGCGTGGCCGATGCGCACGACGACTTCCTTGGCGTGGACGGCACCGGCGGCGAGGCTGGCGGCAGCGAGGGCGAAAATCAGCTTGTTGTGCTTCATGGGATGTCTCCTCCTTGTGGGCGGTGCGCGGGTGCTGCAGCACAGGCGGCGGAGACGAAGGGACACCGGCCGCTCGCGCGGCAACCGGTAGATCCACGATGGTTTGTCTCCTGCCTGTAGTTTTGTCGCAGCCGCTCGTGGGTTCGGTTGCGTGGGGATGAATGGTAAGGAGGGGGGTGGGGAATTGTTTTGCGGCTTTTGCGGGATTTACGTACACGTCGAGGAAAAATTTTCCCCTGACGGGGTGTTTTGGCGGGATTCGTGCCGAAAGGGGGTGGCGCGGTGCAACAAGCACCCCCTGCGGCGGCCATTTCCCTTCGCGAAAGTTCCTATCATCACGGTGGTCCGGTAGCATCGCGGCCCCATCCCGCGGATACTTGCTTCATGGACCAACCCGCCCGCGCCTGCGGTATCGACTTCGGCACCTCCAATTCCACCGTCGGCTGGGTGCGCCCGGGGGCGATGACGCTGCTCGCGCTCGAGGATGGCAAGCCCACGCTGCCTTCGGCGGTGTTCTTCAACGCCGACGAGGAGACGACCGCGTTCGGCCGCGCGGCGCTGGCGGAGTATCTGGAAGGCTACGAGGGCCGCCTGATGCGCGCGCTGAAGAGCCTGCTCGGCAGCAGCCTCATCGACGGCCAGACGGAGGTGCAGGGGCGGGCGCTGCGCTTTCGCGACCTGCTCGCAAACTTCATCGGCGAGCTGAAGGCGCGCGCCGAGGCCCAGGCCGGGCGCAGTTTCGACCACGCGGTGTTCGGCCGCCCGGTGCGCTTCGTCGATGACGACGAGGACGCCGACCGCAAGGCACAGCAGACTCTGGCCGAGATCGCCGCGCAGGTCGGTTTCCGCGACGTGAGCTTCCAGTTCGAGCCGATCGGCGCGGCGCTGCACTATGAACTGTCGCTCGCGCGCGAGGAGCTGGTGCTGATCGCCGACATCGGCGGCGGCACCGCGGACTTCTCGCTCGTGCGCCTGTCGCCCGAGCGCGCGCGCCGTTCGCACGACGACCACGACCGGCGCGAGGACCTGCTCGGCAATGGCGGCGTGCATATCGGCGGCACCGATTTCGACCGTGCGTTGAGCCTCGAATGCGTGATGCCGCTGCTGGGCTACCGCAGCCGCATGAAGAGCGGGGCGGAGATCCCGTCCAGCGTGTACTTCCAGCTCGCAACCTGGCACACGATCAACTTCGCCTACACGCGGCAGGCGTGGGCGGACCTGCAGAACGTCTATCGCGACGCGGCCGCCCGCGCCGAACTCGATCGCCTCGCGAAGCTCATCAGCCAGCGCGAAGGGCACTGGCTGGCGCTGCAGGTGGAGCAGGCGAAGATCGATCTCTCGGCGGCGCCCGTCGCGACGATGAACCTGGAGCGGCTGGAGGCGGCGCTCGCCCACACGATCACCGACGCCGATTTCGTCCGCGCCACGCTGTCGCTGGTCGACCGCGTCGCGGCCTGCGTGCGTGCGCTGCTCGACGAGGCCGGCGTGCGGCGTGAGCAGGTCGACACGATCTATTTCACCGGTGGGGGCAGCGCCGTGCCGCAGCTGCGCGCGCGCATCGCCGCCGAGCTGCCGCAGGCGCGCAGCGTCGAGGGCGACCTGTACGGCAGCATCGGCGCGGGGCTGGCGGTGGAGGCGGCGCGGCGCTACGGCTGAATTCACGATGGAACGATTGTGAGCATGAGCGACAAGCACATCACCGGGTGGACAATCGCGCCGCAGCACGGTGTCGAGGTGGTCAGCGCCCGGATGGGGCCGCATGGGCTGGACGGCCACTTTCATGATGCCTGGTCTATCGGCGTAATCCTGGAAGGCACATGCAGTTTTCGCGCAGGCAACCGTGAATACGAGGCCCGGCAAGGTGACCTGTTCCTGATCCCGCCGTTCGAGGTGCATGCCTGTTCCGCGGCTTCGTCCGACGTGCGCTACAAGGTGCTGTACATCGGTGACACATGCTTGCAGAAAATAGACGCCGGTCGATTTTCGGCCCTGGCGAACGCAAGCTCGCGGGTATTCACTGCTCCGCCACTCGCCGGGCACATTGCGGCGTTGGATACCCGTCATGTCGACGCACCGAGAACCGACGCGTTATTGAGGGCGCTCGCGGCACTCCTGCCATCGCCGCGGGAAACCCGCGTGCGGGAGCGTGAGCTGCATCCGCTGCAAAATGCCATGCACCGGCTGTGGCAGTCCGACGTGGAAGCAGGGGAGTTGGTCGAACGTTTGCCGCATAGCCGATGGCATACGCTTCGGACTTTCCGCAGCCAGACCGGGCTCTCCCCGTCCGCGTACCTGCGCCAGTTACGGGCGCTCAAGGCGCGTTTTCTGCTGAATCAACAACAGGCTTCGTTATCCGACCTGGCGCTGCTTCTGCATTTCACCGATCAGGCCCATTTTACGCGGACATTCAAGGCGGTGTTCGGGGTGACGCCGGGGCGGTTGCGCAAGGTGATCCAGCGTCGCTGAATCGGCCGGGTTCCCGTCCGGCGTCCCGCTACAGGAACAGCGTGCTGATCGACACCAGCAAGAGCATCGACATCGCCATGTTCAGGCGCCTGACGGCGCGCTCGGTTCTCAGCAGCTTGCGCGTCGCCGCACCGAACAAGGCCCAGGCCCCCACTGACGGAAAGCAGATCACCAGGAACACGATCGACATTGCGATCACGCTGGTGCCATAAGCCGCACCCGGGTAGGTGTAAGTGGCGATGCCGGACGCAGCCACGATCCATGCTTTCGGATTGACCCACTGGGCAAATGCGCCCTCCAGCATGCCGGGCGGCTTGCAGGTGACGATCTCGGACGGGGTGTCCGATGCATGCCACAGTTTCCAGGCGAGGTAAGCCAGGAACACACTGCCCGCGCCTTTAAGCACCGTCTGGATGGCCGGTACGCTGGCAACGAGCGCATGCATGCCCAGTCCCATGGCCACCAGCAGCGATGAAAACCCGATGGTTGCGCCCAGCACTTGCGGCAAGGTTCGCACCAGCCCGAAAGCGATGCCCGACGAGGCTGCCGCAATGTTGACCGGCCCTGGCGAGGCCGAGGTTGCCAGCGCGAACAGCATGGTGGGCAGCCAGAACTCCTGCCAGCCGAGTGCGTGAGTCATCATTACCATTCCGTCACCTCCTCCTTGCATCATTGCTCGCTTGCGAGGATGAGTATTGAAGGCTGTTGCGCAACTTGCACTGTTTTGGTGCATTGAGACGGGCGCATCCTCGAAACCTGTACGCTGATCAGCCGCCGGCCCCCGCCTGACCGGCGGGCAGCTTTGCCGCAAAACCCCGCCCCCAAGGCCCGTATGCTGCAATGCAATCCGGCGGGAGTATGCCGCGTTTCGCGAAAATGGCCATTCGCGAAAAAACTTTTCCCGGCGGGCTGATTTCCGCCGCAACGAGAAAAATCTCCCCGACGCCCTATCCTTAGGATGCAGTCTGGCGTTCGATGCCGCGGACGCACAACAGCAACCATAAAGGAGACAACGCCGGCAGGCCGGACCGGGGCGCCACAAGCGCTCGCGGAGTAGCGGCTGCGGCGGAAAACGTGCCATGTCCAATATCGCATCCCCGAAGGGCTCCGTCCCCCTCGCTCCGGCTTCCCTCGACGACAAGTACACGCTGAGCTCCGGTCGCGCCTACATGACCGGCATCCAGGCGCTGGTGCGCCTGCCGATCATGCAGCGCCTGCGCGACCAGGCCGCGGGGCTGAACACCGCCGGCTTCGTCACCGGCTACCGCGGCTCGCCGCTCGGCAACGTCGACCAGGAATTCTGGAAGGCGAAGAAGTACCTCGAGCCGCAGCACATCCGCTTCCAGCCCGGCTTGAACGAAGACCTCGCGGCGACTGCCGTGTGGGGCACGCAGCAGGTGAACCTCGATCCGAACGCGCTGTACGACGGCGTGTTCTCGATCTGGTACGGCAAGGGCCCCGGCGTCGACCGCACCGGCGACGTGTTCCGCCACGCCAACGCCGCAGGCACTTCGAAGCACGGCGGCGTGCTGGTGATCGCGGGCGACGACCACGGCGCGAAGAGCTCGACGCTGCCGCACCAGACCGAGCACATCTTCAAGTCGATGATGATGCCGGTGCTCGCCCCCGCGGGCATTCAGGACTACCTCGAATACGGCCTGCACGGCTTCGCGCTGTCGCGCTACTCGGGCTGCTGGGTCGCGTTCAAGGCACTGACCGACACCGTCGAAACCTCCGGATCGGTCGACATCGACCCGTTCAAGGTCAAGACTGTCATCCCGGCGGACTTCCCGATCCCGGCCGACGGCCTCAACCTGCGCTGGCCCGATCCCCCGCTGGTGCAGGAAGAGCGCCTCGTGCACCACAAGCTCTACGCCGCGCTCGCGTACTGCCGTGCGAACAAGCTCAACCAGACGATCATCGACAGCCCGAACGCCAAGCTCGGCATCATCACCTCGGGCAAGAGCTACCTCGACGTGCGCCAGGCGCTCGAAGACCTCGGCATCGACGAGCACGTCGCGGCCGAGATCGGCATCCGCCTGTACAAGGTCGGCATGGTGTGGCCGCTCGAATCGGAAGGCGTGCGCGAGTTCGCCAACGGCCTCGACGAGATCCTCGTGATCGAGGAAAAGCGTCAGTTCCTCGAATACCAGCTGAAGGAAGAGCTCTACAACTGGAACGAGAACGTGCGTCCGCGCGTCATCGGCAAGTTCGACGAGAAGGGCGAATGGGCGCTGCCGCACGGCGACTGGATGCTGCCCGCCGCCGGCGACCTCACCCCGGCGATGATCGCCCGCGTGATCGCCGCCCGCATCGCGCGCTTCTACACCTCGGACAAGATCAAGGCCCGCCTCGCCTTCTTCGACGCCAAGGAAGCCGCGCTCGCCAAGCCGCGCCTGTCGATCCAGCGCGTGCCGCACTACTGTTCCGGCTGCCCGCACAACACCTCGACCAAGGTGCCCACGGGTTCGCGCGCGATCGCCGGTATCGGCTGCCACTACATGGCGACGTGGCTGTCGCCCGAGACGACGCAGACCTTCTGCCAGATGGGCGGCGAGGGCGTGCCCTGGGTCGGCCAGGCCCCCTTCACGAAGACGCCGCACGTCTTCGCGAACCTCGGCGACGGCACCTACATGCACTCGGGCATCCTCGCCATCCGCGCGGCCGTCGCAGCGAAGGTGAACATCACCTACAAGATCCTCTACAACGACGCCGTCGCGATGACCGGCGGCCAGCCGCACGACGGCACGCTGTCGGTACCGATCATCGCGCGCCAGCTGCAGGCCGAAGGCATCCACAACATCATCGTCGTCAACGACGGCACGCCGCGCGCCTATGGCCCGGCGGACCTGCCGCACGGCGTGCCGATCCGCCACCGCGACGAGCTCGATGCCGTGCAGCGCGAGCTGCGCGAAGTGCCGGGCGTCACCGCGATCATCTACGATCAGACCTGCGCCGCCGAGAAGCGCCGCCGTCGCAAGCGCGGCAAGTTCCCGGATCCGGCGATGCGTGTCGTGATCAACGACCTCGTCTGCGAAGGTTGCGGCGACTGCAGCGACAAGTCGAACTGCATGTCGGTGACGGCGGTGGAGACCGAGTTCGGCCGCAAGCGCACGATCGACCAGTCCTCGTGCAACAAGGACTTCTCGTGCGTGAAGGGGTTCTGCCCGAGCTTCGTGACGATCGAAGGCGGCAAGCTGCGCAAGGGCAAGGCTGCGACCGCCGCCGCGGACGTCTTCGCATCGCTGCCCGACCCAATGCTGCCGGCGACCAACGCGCCGTGGGGCATCCTCATCACCGGCGTCGGCGGCACCGGCGTCGTGACGATCGGCGCGCTGCTCGGCATGGCCGCGCACCTCGAAGGCAAGGGCGTGTCGATCCTCGACATGGCCGGCCTCGCGCAGAAGGGCGGCGCCGTGTGGTCGCACGTCAAGATCGCCAACCGTCCGGAAGACATCTTCGCCGCCCGCGTCGCTGCCGGTGAAGCGAACGTCGTGATCGGCTGCGATCTGGTGGTGTCCGCCAGCGACGAATCGCTCGCGAAGATGCGCACCAGCCACACCCGCGTCGTCATCAACCGTGACCAGACCAACACCAGCGAATTCGTCCGCGGCTTCGCGGCGCAGGCACGCACCGGCAACGTCGCGAAGCACCCGGACCCGCAGTTCCCGGCAGCGTCGATGGAAGGGCAGATCGTCGACGCCGTCGGCAGCCAGAACGTCGAGTTCCTCGAAGCCTCGCGTCTCGCGACCGCGATCCTCGGCGACTCGATCGCGACCAACCTCTTCATGCTCGGCTTTGCGTGGCAGCGCGGTCTCGTGCCGCTGACGCGCGACGCGATCATGCGCGCGATCGAGCTCAATGGCGCCGCGGTCGAGGCCAACAAGGCTGCGTTCCAGTGGGGCCGCCGCGCCGCCGTCGATCCGGATGCGGTCGAGAAGGCCGCGAAACCGCAGCATGGCACGCCCGAGCACCACAAGCTGTCGGCCTCGCTCGACGAAGTGATCGCCCGCCGCAAGGCCTTCCTCACCGACTACCAGGACGCCGCCTACGCCGAACGCTACGCGAAGCTGGTCGAGCGCGTGCGCAGCGCCGAAGCCAAGGTCCAGCCCGGCACGACCGAGCTCACCGAAGCGGTCGCGCGCGGCTACCACAAGCTGCTCGCCTACAAGGACGAGTACGAAGTGGCGCGGCTCTACACCGACAGCGACTTCCTCAAGCGCGTCGAGGAGCAGTTCGAAGGCGACTACAAGCTCGTCTTCCACCTCGCCCCGCCGACGCTCGCCGACAAGGACCCGGTCACCGGCGAGCTGCAGAAGAAGAAGTACGGCCCGTGGATGCTGAAGGCGATGCGTCAGCTCGCGAAGATGAAGGGCCTGCGCGGCACGATGCTCGACCCCTTCGCCCGCACGCACGACCGCAAGCTCGACCGCCAGCTCGACCGCCAGCTCATCGCCGACTACGAGCGCATCGTCGAGGAGATCCTCGTCGGCGTCGAGAAGGCGAACTACGAGGCCGCTGTCGAAATCGCGAACCTGCCTGAGCAGATCCGCGGCTTCGGCCACATCCGCGAGCGCTACCTGCGCAACGCGCGGATGCGCGAAGCGGAACTCCTCGCGGCCTTCCGCCGCAAGGAGCGCCCCGCCGACGTGACGAACGGCAAGGTCCGCAAGACCATCGCGGTCATCCCCGGTTAATCCCGTTTTGCCCAGCAGCAAACCTTCCGCCACGGCCACGAGCCGCGGTGGAGGGCGCGTTGCACCCTTTCCAGACCAATGAAGGAGACATCATGAGCGTTTTCAACCTGAGCGATTTCCACGACCACGAACAGGTCGTCTTCTGCAGCGACGAGAAGAGCGGCCTCAAGGCCATCATCGCGGTGCATAACTCCAACCTCGGCCCGGCGCTGGGCGGCTGCCGCATGTGGCCCTACGCCAGCGAAGAGGAAGCGATCCGCGACGTGCTGCGCCTGTCGCGCGGCATGACCTACAAGTCGGCGATGGCCAACCTCAAGCTCGGCGGCGGCAAGTCCGTGATCATCGGCAACCCGCGCACCGACAAGACCCCCGAGCTGCTGAAGGCCTTCGCCCAGGCCGTCGAGCGCGTCAACGGCCGCTACATCGCCGCGGAAGACTCCGGCACCGGCGTCGACGACATGAAGTTCATGTCGCAATTCACCGACCACGTCGCCGGGATCGTCGACAAGCCCTCCGAGAACGGCGTGCGCAGCGGCGATCCCTCGCCCGCGACCGCCTACGGCACCTTCGTCGGCATCAAGGCCGCGGTCAAGGAGCGCCTCGGCCGCGACTCGCTCGCCGGCCTCAAGGTCGCCGTGCAAGGCCTCGGCAACGTCGGCTTCGACCTCGCCCGTCAGCTCAAGGAAGCCGGCGCCCAGCTGTGGGTCACCGACATCCACCGCGAGCCGCTGCTGCGCGCGGCGAAGGAGCTCGAAGCGACGGTCGTCGCGCCGGACGAGATCTTCGGCCTCGACGTCGACGTCTTCGCCCCGTGCGCGATGGGCGCGATCATCAACGACCAGACGCTGCCGCAGCTCAAGGCCAAGGTCATCGCTGGCGCCGCCAACAACCAGCTCGCCGAGCCGCGCCACGGCGCAGCACTCATGAACAAGGGCATCCTGTACGCGCCCGACTACGTCATCAACGCCGGCGGCATCATCGACGTGTACTACGAGCGCACCGGCAACTTCGACCGCGCCGCGCTGACGAAGCACATCGAGAGCATCTACGACAACCTGATGGAAATCTTCGCGCGTGCGCGCAAGGAAGAGCGCCCGACCGGGGAAGTCGCCGACGCGATTGCCGAGGAGCGCTTCAAGCGCTGAGCGGCTGCTCATCCGTCGCCGGCGTCGCGATCCTTCCTGTGGAGGGTCGCCCGCCGGCGGCGGTAAATCGCATCAACCGCGCAGGAACTTCGATGCGAGATCTGCCAGTCCGCCGGACAGGGCGTTGTCGTCCGGCAGCCGGCCTTGCGGCGTGAGCTGGTCGATGAGTTGCGGCAGCAGCGCTGCGAGTCCGCCGGCTGCTTCCTGCTGCGGGATGCCGAGCTGGTTCGCGATGCCGCCGATCGTGTCCGCGCCGAGCGCACTGGAGAGCTGATCGCCGCTGATCCCGGCGTTCTGGCCGGTGCCGACCCACGACGCCACCGCATCGCCGAGCCCGGCGTTCTGGAATTGCTGCAGCAGTCCGGCGAGCCCGCCCGGCTGGTTCTGCAGCAGGTTCATCGCGATCTGCAACAGCGCACCGCCCGGTGCCTGCGCTCCCTGCTGTTGCCCGCCGCCCAGTACGCTTCCCAGCACCTGGCCGGCCAATCCGTCCAACAATCCCATTGCGGCCTCCTTGGCGTTTGCGACAGAAGCGCCATTGTTCGCTCTTTTGCCCGCATTCCGCAAGCATCGCCGGGCACGCGTGGTTTACCATGTTGCGCATCGCACCATCCCCTGCATCATGCGCACGCTGACTCCTCAACAGGCACTGCTGCTCTCGCTCCTCGCCGCCCTGACGACCATCGGGATGAAGACGGGGGCATGGTGGCTGACCGGCTCGGTAGGCTATCTCTCCGACGCCCTCGAATCCCTCGTCAACCTCGCCGGCGCGTCCTTCGCGCTGCTGATGGTGTCCTTCGCGCGCGCCCCGGCCGACCCCGAACATCCGTATGGCCACGGCAAGGCGGAGTATTTCTCGGCCGCCTTCGAGGGGGTGATGATCTTCATCGCCGCGCTGGCGATCCTCTTTACGGCCGGCGAGCGCCTGCTCCATCCGCAGCCGCTGGGCGAGCTCGGCATCGGCACCGCGCTGTCGATCGGCGCGAGTGCCATCAATTTTGCTGTCGCGCGCGTCCTGTTCCAGGTCGGGCGCGCGAACCGCTCGCTGGCGCTGGAAGCCGACGCCCGCCACCTGATGACGGACGTGTGGACGACCGCCGGTGTCGTGGTCGGCGTGGGGCTGGCGAGCGTGAGCGGCTGGGTCTGGCTGGACCCGCTGATTGCCGCGGCGGTCGCGCTGAACATCCTGCGCGAGGGCTGGGGGCTGATGCACCGCTCGGTCGACGGGCTGATGGACCGGGCGCTCGGCGATGAGGACATCGCGCGCATCGAGGCCGTGCTCGCCTCGTTCGCGTCGCGCGGTTGCAGTTTCGCAAACCTCAAGACACGTGTTGCAGGATCGATGCACTTTGCGCACGTCGACCTCCGCCTGCCCGGTGACTGGTCGGTCGCCCGCGCCCATGCGCTCGCCGACGAAATCGAGCGGGCCGTGGAGGTGCAGGCAGGCGCGCGGCTGACGACGCACGTCGAACCGGCCCGATGATCCGTCTCGCGGGTGGGCGGAAGTAATTCGCGCCCGAGGGATGATAGCGGGGGGCTCCGCTGTTAATGCAAGTGAGAGAGTCGCGTGGGAAATTTTCCCCAGTCTCTCTGCACCAGATGTGGGTGAAAAGGCCCGAATGGGGGTGGAGTTCGGGAGCCCTGTGCGCAGCCCCCGCCGCCCGCCTCATGTTCCGGTGAGCTCGCGACTGGCACGGGTATTGCTCAACTATCGTGCGGGCAGTGATTTCCGCCGCCTGCAAAGGAGGCAGCCATGAGCACCCAGAACGACATCTTTCTCGCGCGCCAGCCCATTTTCGACCGGCAGCGCAAGGTCGCTGCCTACGAACTCCTCTTTCGCGAAGACCAATCGGGCGAAGCCCGCGTGACGGACGACGCCCGCGCCACGGCGCAGGTGATCGCGCGCGCATTCGGGCGCCTGGGTCTCAACAGCGTGATCGGCGGCAGCACCGGATTCGTCAATGTCGACGCGGAAATGCTGATGAGCGGCCGCATCGAGAAACTGCCCCGCGAACGCGTCGTGCTCGAACTGCTCGAAACGATCGAGATCGATTGCGCCGTTCTGGAGCGTTGTGCCGAATTGAAACACCTCGGCTACCGCCTCGCGCTCGACGATGTCTGCGCCGTGAGCCGGGAGATGGAGCCGCTGCTCGACATCGTGGATGTCGTGAAACTCGACATCCTCCAGGTGGACCCCGCCGCGCTCGAACAACTGGTGCGCCGCCTGCGCCTGCATCCCGCGAAGTTGCTCGCGGAGAAGGTGGATACGCTCGAGCGCGCACGGCGTTGCCTCGCGCTCGGTTTCGACCTCTTCCAGGGTTATCTCTTCGCCCGCCCGACGCTGCTGGCGGCCTGAAGCGCCCGTTTCGTCATACTTCCCGCTGGATTTCGGCGATGATCGCGTCGCCGTAGGCCTCGAGCTTGCGGTCGCCGATGCCGGAAACGCGTGCCAGCTCAATGATCGACGTCGGCCGCGCGAGCGCGATCTCGCGCAGCGTGGCGTCGTGGAAGATCACATAGGCCGGCACGTTGCGCTCGCGCGCGGTCGCTGCGCGCCAGGCGCGCAGGCGGTCGAAGAGGGTCAGCGGCACGCCGTCGAGGATTTCCATGCGGCTGCTGCGCGCGCGTTTCGTGCGGCGCTTCTCGGGCGCGAGGCGCAAGGCGAAATCCGCTTCGCCGCGCAGCAGCGGACGAGCGAGATCGGTGAGCGTCAGCGCGTTGTGGCGGTCATGGTCGACGGCCAGCAGTCCGCGCGCGACGAGCTGGCGGAACAAAGTGCGCCAGGTCTTTTCGTCCACCTCGGCGCCGATGCCGAAGGTGCTCACCTTGTCGTGCTCCCAGTCGCGCACCTTGTCGGTGAGCTCGCCGCGCAGCACGTCGATCACGTGTCCGGCGCCGAAGCGCTGGCCGGTGCGGAACACACCCGACAGCGCCTTGCGTGCCGCGTCGGTCGCATCCCAGGTGCGCGGCGGCTCCAGGCAGTTGTCGCAGTTGCCGCAGGCTGCGCCGGTCTCGCCGAAATGCGCGAGCAGGTGCTGGCGGCGGCACGCGGTGGTCTCGACCAGCCCCACGAGCGCGTCGAGGCGCGCCCGCGCGCGGCGCTTGAAATCCTCGCTGCCTTCCGACTCGTCGATCATGCGGCGCTGCTGCACGATGTCCTGCGCTCCCCAGGCCATCCACGCCTGCGAGGCGAGGCCGTCGCGTCCGGCACGGCCGGTTTCCTGGTAATAGCCCTCGATCGAGCGCGGCAGGTCGAGGTGGGCGACGAAGCGCACGTCGGGTTTGTCGATGCCCATGCCGAAGGCGATCGTCGCGCACATCACCAGCCCGTCCTCGCGCAGGAAGCGGCTCTGGTTCGCCGCGCGAACTTCCTGCGGCATGCCCGCGTGGTAGGCCAGCGCGCGGATGCCTTGTTCCTCCAGCCACGCGGCCGTCTCCTCGACCTTGCGCCGCGACAGGCAGTAGACGATCCCGGCTTCGCCGGCGTGGTCGTCGCGGATGAAGGCGAGCAGCTGGTTGCGCGGGTTGTCCTTGTCGACCATCCGGTAGCGGATGTTGGGGCGGTCGAAGCTCGAGATGAAGCGCCGCGCCGCGGTGAGGCCCAGGCGCTGTGCGATCTCCTCGCGCGTCTCGGCGTCGGCCGTGGCGGTCAGCGCGACGCGCGGGACGCCCGGGTAGCGTTCGGGCAGCACGGAGAGCTGCAGGTACTCGGGCCGGAAGTCGTGCCCCCATTGCGACACGCAGTGCGCCTCGTCGATCGCGAAGAGCGCGATGCGGCCGGCCTCGTGCAGGCGGTCGAGCGTCGCGAGCAGGCGCCCGGTGAGGAGGCGCTCGGGCGCCACGTACAGCAGGTCCAGCCGGCCGGCGACGAGGTCGCGTTCCACCGTGATGGATTCGTCCGCCGCCTGGCTGGAGTTCAGGTAGGCTGCAGCTACTCCCGCTTCCTGCAAGGCGCTCACCTGATCCTGCATCAGCGCGATCAGGGGCGACACCACCACGGCGGTGCCGGGGCGCAGCAGGGCCGGGATCTGGTAGCACAGCGACTTGCCGCCGCCGGTGGGCATCAGCACCAGCGCATCGCCGCCCGCGGCCACGTGCTCGACGATCGCCTGCTGTTCGCCACGGAAGGCGGTGTAGCCGAAGACGTGTTCGAGGACGTGAAGCGGAGAGGGCGAGGCGTGGGCGGTCATCGCCGGCATTGTACCGGGGCGGGCGGGGTCGAGACAGGCCGGGAAGTGCGAGCGAGGTGCCGAAATGATGCCGATGACATGGTTTCCCGGGTGGTGGGGAATTCGACGCGGCGCAATGGCGGTGCTATCTTTCAATTCTTGCTGAAGTAGCGGGTCAGACACGGCGGGGGGAACCCATGCGGAAGACCAACGTTTCGAAGTTGTACGAGACCTATCCCCACCTCACGCAGATCGATGAGCTGTGGGGAACCCGCGACTGCCGCGAATACCTCAAGCGGCTCATGAACGACACGCGCGACGGTCACCGGCGCGGCTTCCCCGGCGACCATGCGCGCACGATCCTGCGCCTGCTGGTGGAGCACGACCGCGAGTTCCCGCAATTCGAGGAAAGCATCACTTCCGACTGGCGCGACACGGTGCGCGAGTCGCGCGGCGACATGCAGGGATGACCCGCCATCGATGAGTTTTCGCGATGACGACCTCCTCGAGTTCGCCACCGAACCGCTACTGGCGCCCGCGACCACCGCTGCACGGTGGAAGGTCGCGATCGTCGATGACGACGAAGGGGTGCATCGCAGCACCGAGCTGAGCCTCGCGGGCACGGAGATTCTCGGCCGCCCGCTCGCCTTCCTGCACGCGTATTCCGTCTCCGATGCGCGCGCCTTGTTCGCCGCCGAGCGCGACATCGCGGTGATCCTGCTCGACGTGGTCATCGAAACGCAGGATGCCGGCCTGCAGCTGGTCGACGAGATCCGCCACGAACTCCACATGCGCGACGTGCGCATCATCCTGCGCACCGATCCGCCGGGCTACGTGCCCGAAATCGCCGCGATCCGCGACTACGACATCAACGACTACGGGAACAAGTCGGAACTGTCGAGCACCCAGCTCTATGCGTCGCTGACTGCGGCGATCCGCGCCTACCAGCAGATCCGCATCGTCAAGGCGAGCCGCGCCGGGCTGGCGCATATCGTGCGCGGCAGCGGCGAACTCCTGCGCTGCGAGGGGCTTGCCGATTTCGCGGCCGGCGTCATCGCGCAGCTGGCGGGGCTGCTCGGGCTGCCGGCGGACGGACTGGTGTGCGCGCGCCGCGATGCCGGCACGCCGTGCGAGGTGATCGCCGCTGCCGGACGCTTCGGCCACGCCAGCCGCCAGCCGCTCGACGCGCTGCAGGAACCGGCGATCCGTGCGCTGCTGGAGCGCGCGCTGGCGCTGCGCACGAACGTCGTGGAGCCGGGGCAGGGCATCGCGCTGTACTTCGGGTCGCGGCCGGGGCGGGACCTCGCCGCCTACGTCGAGACCGGCCATGCGGCGGACGAGCTCGATCCGAGCCTGCTGGAGATGTTCCGCGCGAACGTGTCGGTGTGCCTCGACAACGTCGACCTCGTGCAGCGGCTCAACGAGTATTCGTATTTCGATCCGCTCGTGCATCTGCCCAACCGCCGGCAGCTGCTGGAACTGCTCGACGCCCACCTGCACGAGCGCGAAGGCCGCCGCGGGGTGCTCGCGGTGGTCGACATCGACCATTTCGGCGAGATCAACGGCGCTTTCGGCTATCACTACGGCGACGCGTTGCTGAAGGGGGTCGCAGCGCGCATTGTTGCCGGATGCGGCGCGAAAGTCCGGGTCGCGCGGGTGGGTTCGGACAGCTTCGCGGTGTTCTGGACCGCCCACGATGCGGATGTGAGCAGTCTCGACGGCCTCTTCGCCGACCCGCTGGAGGTCGAAGGCGAGAGCGCCATCGTGTCGGTGACGATCGGCATCGTCCGCCTCGACGACGTCGGCGGGGATGGCAGCGAGGCGCTGGAAGATGCCTACCTCGCGCTCAAGCGCGCGAAGCAGGCCGAGCGCGGTTCGGTCGCGCGCTATAACCGCGGCGTCAGCGAGGAGATCCGCGGGCGCGTGAATCTGCTGCACAACCTGCGCGGGGCGTTCGGCGCGAACGAGCTGTTCCTCGTGTTCCAGCCGCAGATCGAACTCGCCACCGGACGCTGCGTCGGCGCCGAGGCGCTGCTGCGCTGGCGCACGGGCGACGGGATGCTGATCCCGCCCGACCACTTCATCCCGCTGGCCGAGCGCTCCGGCCTGATCCTGTCGATCGGCGAGTGGGTGCTGCGCCGCGCCTGCGAGGAGGCCGCACGCATGGCGCAGGCGGGGCATGGCGCGGTGCGCATGGCGGTGAACGTGTCGGTGATCCAGTTCCGCGATCCGCACTTCCTCGGACGCCTGCGCGCCGCGATCGAGGACAGCGGCGTCGCGCCGCAGCAGATCGAGCTGGAAATCACCGAATCGGTCGCGATGGGCGAGGGCGACCGCATGATCGAGCTTGTCGGGCGCATCAAGGCGATCGGGCTGGACATCGCGATCGACGACTTCGGCACCGGTTTCTCGTCGCTGAGCCAGCTGCAGCGCATGAATGTGGATCGCCTCAAGATCGACCGCGCCTTCATCAACGACATCGGCGGCGCGGGCAAGGGCGGCGAGATCGCCGGCCTCGTGTGCGGCCTGGGGGACCGCCTCGGCATCGAACTGATCGCCGAGGGCATCGAGCTGGGCGAACAGGCCGCGCGGCTGCAGGCGATGGGCTGCCAGCTCGGTCAGGGCTATCACTTCGCGCGGCCGATGCCCGCCGATGACTGGCGCATCTGGCTGGACGAGCATGCGGCCGGTCGGGGCGCCCGCCTGATTCTGGACTGAAGCGCCGCTCGCCGACGCTCGGGCGAGGGTCAGGCGCCGCGGATGCGTCCGAGCAGGGCCGTCGTCGAACGCTCGTGCTCGAACGGGATCGAGTGCACGCGGCCGCCCCAGCCGGTGACTTCTGCCGCGCCGACGATCCGGTCCACGCTCCAGTCACCGCCCTTCACCAGCACGTCGGGGCGGGCATCGAGGATGCGCTGCAGCGGGGTGTCCTCGTCGAACCACGTCACGAGATCGACGCTCTCCAGCGCCGCCATGACCGCGAGGCGGTCTTCGAGCGGATTCACCGGCCGGTCGTCGCCCTTGCCGAGCCGCTTCACCGACGC
This sequence comes from Aromatoleum toluvorans, assembly GCF_012910905.1. GTDB lineage: Bacteria > Pseudomonadota > Gammaproteobacteria > Burkholderiales > Rhodocyclaceae > Aromatoleum > Aromatoleum toluvorans. Next base: position 43,389 of record NZ_WTVN01000022.1, on the reverse strand, counting down.
GTCGGTGTTCAGCGCCACGACCATCGCCGCCCCGAGCGCGCGCGCCTGCGCGAGATAAGTGACGTGGCCGCGATGCAGGATGTCGAAGCAGCCGTTCGTGAATACCAGCGGGCGGGGGAGTGCGGCGGCGCGCTCGGCAAGCGCTTCCGGGGGGCAGATCTTGGCTTCGAAGCCGGGGCGGGGATAGGTCATCGGGACTCGCGCGATCAAGGATATGGGCCCGCAGCGGCGCTGCAGGGCGTCGCCGATTCTATTGAACCGGGCATCAAATACAACCGTAAACGGTTTCGTCCCGACCCCGCCGTGCGGCACCCCGATCCGAACGGATCGCATTTTTCGCCGACGCCAATGTCGTGCGGGAAAACCCTGACCAGGCGACAAATGTCGCGCGCGCGGTGCCACTTATCACATATTGCGCCGCAGCATATTGACAAATAGCAAATATCCGTGTTGCGAGTGCCATTTTTGCTATGGCATGATCCATTCGGGTTCGCTGAAATACGGCTCGCAAGAGCCTGTGCATTCGATTGAGGGTAGAGACATGAGTCTTGCCGGTCGTCATGCAGTAGCCGTATTCGCCGCGCTCGCGTCGCCGGCCCTCATGGCCCAGAGTCGCTACAACCTTCAGTCCCCCGTCACCGGCATCGCCGAGCAGATCTACAACATGCACACGCTGATGTTGCTGATCTGTCTCTTCATCTTCGTGATCGTGTTCGGCGTGATGTTCTGGGCGGTGATCCATCACCGCAAGTCGAAAGGCGCCGTCGCCGCCAACTTCCACGAGAACACCGCGGTCGAGATCGCCTGGACGGTCATCCCGATCCTCATCCTGCTCGGCATGGCATGGCCGGCGACCAAGACGGTGCTGGAGATGAAGGACACGCGCGACCCGGACATCACGATCAAGGCCACCGGCTACCAGTGGAAGTGGGGCTACGACTACCTGCAGGGCGAAGGGCAGGGTATCCGCTTCGTGTCCAACCTGGCGACGTCGCACGAGCAGATCGACGGCAAGGCCGCCAAGGGCGAGCACTACCTGGTCGAAGTCGACAATCCCGTCGTCGTGCCGGTCGGCAAGAAGATCCGCGTGCTCACGACCGCGTCCGACGTGATCCATGCGTGGTGGCTGCCCGCGTTCGGCGTCAAGCAGGACGCGATCCCCGGCTTCATCCGCGACGCGTGGTTCCGCGCCGACAAGGAAGGCGTCTATCGCGGCAACTGTGCCGAGCTGTGCGGCAAGGACCACGGCTTCATGCCCATCGAGGTGCATGTCGTGTCGCAGGAAGCCTACAGCAAGTGGGTCGCCGACCGGCAGGCCGCGATGGCCGCCGCGGTGAGCGCCGGGGCGCGCGACTGGTCGCTCGCGGAACTCGTGGAGCAGGGCGCGAAGGTCTTCGCCGCGAACTGTGTCGCCTGTCACCAGGCCGACGGCAAGGGGCTGCCGCCCGCCTTCCCGCCGCTCGACGGCTCGAAAGTGGTGCTCGGCGAGGCCGCCGGGCAGATCGCAGTGGTGCTCAACGGCCGCCCGGGCACGCCGATGGCAGCCTTCGGCGAGCTGCTGTCCGACGCCGACATCGCGGCCGTCATCACCTACACCCGCAACAGCTGGAGCAACAAGACCGGCGAAGCCATCCAGCCGTCGCAGATCGCGGCGGCACGGGGCAAGTGACGCCGACCGAAGGCAGGCGAATCCGATAGCAGGACCGAAATCGTCAAGGAGGCAGCATGGCGGCAGTCATGTCCGATCACGCGCACGGCGCCCATCACGGCCCCACCGGCCTGATGCGCTGGATCACGACGACCAACCACAAGGACATCGGCACGATGTACCTGGTCTTCAGCTTCATCATGTTCCTCTCGGGGGGCGTGCTGGCGCTGACGATCCGTGCGGAACTCTTCCAGCCGGGCCTGCAGATCGTGCGGCCCGAGTTCTTCAACCAGCTCACCACCATGCACGGTCTCGTGATGGTGTTCGGCGCGGTCATGCCCGCCTTCGTCGGCTTCGCGAACTGGCAGATCCCGCTGATGATCGGCGCCAGCGACATGGCCTTCGCGCGCATGAACAACTGGAGCTTCTGGCTGCTGCCGCCGGCCGCGATCCTGCTGATCGGCTCCTTCTTCGTCCCCGGCGGTGCCACCGCGGCGGGCTGGACGCTCTACGCGCCGCTCTCGGTGCAGATGGGCATGGGCATGGACATGGCGATCTTCGCCCTCCACATCATGGGTCTCAGCTCCATCATGGGCGCGATCAACATCGTCGTCACCGTCCTCAACATGCGCGCGCCGGGCATGACGATGATGAAGATGCCGCTCTTCTGCTGGACCTGGCTCATCACCGCCTACCTGCTCATCGCCGTGATGCCCGTGCTCGCCGGCGCGGTCACGATGGTGCTGGCCGACCGCCACTTCGGCACCAGCTTCTTCGACGCCGCAGGCGGCGGCGACCCGGTGATGTACCAGCACATCTTCTGGTTCTTCGGCCACCCGGAGGTCTACATCATGATCCTCCCGGCCTTCGGCATCATCAGCCAGATCATCCCGACCTTTTCGCGCAAGCCCCTCTTCGGCTACGCGTCGATGGTCTACGCCACCGCGTCGATCGCGATCCTGTCCTTCAGCGTGTGGGCGCACCACATGTTCACGACCGGCATGCCCGCTGCCGGCCAGCTCTTCTTCATGTACGCGACGATGCTGATCGCGGTGCCCACCGGCGTGAAGGTGTTCAACTGGGTCGCGACGATGTGGCGCGGCTCGCTCACCTTCGAGCCGCCCATGCTCTTCGCGGTCGGCTTCATCTTCGTGTTCACGATGGGCGGCTTCACCGGCCTCATCTGCGCCATCGCCCCGATCGACATCCAGGTGCAGGACACCTACTACGTCGTCGCCCACTTCCACTACGTGCTCGTCGCCGGCAGCCTCTTCGCGCTCTTCGCCGGCGCCTACTACTGGCTGCCCAAATGGACCGGCCACATGCCCGACGAGCGCATCGGCAAGCTGCACTTCTGGTGCTCGATGATCTTCTTCAACGTCACCTTCTTCCCGATGCACTTCCTCGGCCTCGCCGGCATGCCGCGCCGCATCCCCGACTACGCGCTGCAGTTCGCCGACTTCAACATGATGGCCTCGATCGGCGCCTTCGGCTTCGGCCTGTCGCAACTCATCTTCCTCTATGCCGTCGTGAAATGCGTGCGCGGCGGCGAAAAGGCGTCGGCACGCGTGTGGGAAGGCGCCGAGGGACTGGAATGGACCGTCCCGTCGCCCGCGCCGCACCACACTTTCGAAGAAGCGCCGGTGGTGAGATGAACACGCGGTCACGCTTCCCCGATGCGAGCGCCGGATGGGGTATCCGCGGCGCAGGCGAGGACTGTCTGAGCCCGCAGAGCGAGTTCCGCAGCCTGCAGAGCGGATACCCCGTCCGGCGCGGATCGAAGGCTGCAGCACAATGACGCGCAACGACGATCCCGCCCGCCGCGCCGCCAATCGCCGCACGGCCCTCCTGCTGGCGGCCGTCGCGCTCGCATTCTTCGTTGCCGCCCTGTTCAGCTTCAAGGGGCCCGCGCCATGACCACGCAAGGCCGCGTCGCCGCGGAAAACCGCCGCCTCCTCGTGCGCCTCGCCATCGCCGCCGTCGTCATGTTCGGCTTCGGCTTCCTGCTCGTGCCCTTCTACGAAAAGATCTGCGAAGTCACCGGCATCAACAACCTGATCAAGCCCGACACCGTCGCCAACACCCAGGTCGACCTCGCGCGCTCCATCACCATCCAGTTCGACGCCAACACCCACGACCTGCCGTGGCAATTCCGCCCGCTGCAAACCCAGATCAGCGTCCACCCCGGCGAACTCGCCACCGTCGCCTACGAAGTCTCCAACACCCGCAGTGAACCCGTCACCGGCCAGGCCGTCCCCAGCTACGGCCCGCAGCTGGCCGGACAATACTTCCGCAAGCTCGAATGCTTCTGCTTCGCCAGGCAGACGCTCGCCGCCGGCGAAACGCGCACCATGCCCGTCGCCTTCGTCGTCGACCCCGGCCTGCCCGCGGACGTCCGGGTCATCACGCTCTCCTACACCTTCTTCGAAGTCGCCGCGCGCCGCGTCGCCGGCGAAGGTGCGGGAGGCAATTCGTGATCGCCATGCAAAACCACGACCCGCACGCGCCCCGCAACGAGCCCGCCACGCCGCCGCGCGCCGGATTCCTCGCCACGCTGCGCGCCGTGCTGTGGTCCTTCATCGGCATACGGCGGCGCCACGATTACGAGAGCGACGCCCACTCGCTCGACCCGCGCGCGGTCATCGTCGCCGGCCTGCTCGCCGGGCTCGTGTTCGTGCTGACCATCATCGCCGTCGTGCGCCTGGTGGTCGGCTCATCGGGGTAGGGAAGGAAGGAGACCGCACATGACGCAGACCTTCGAAAAATACTTCGTGCCCGAGCCCTCGAAGTACCCCATCTTCGGCTCGGTCGCGCTGCTCCTCTTCACCGGCGGCGCCACGATGTGGCTCAACGGCATCCAGGCCGGGCCGTGGATCTTCTTCCTCGGCATCGCCGTGCTCGTTATCATGCTGTTCGGCTGGTTCGGCCAGGTCGTGCACGAATCCGAAGGCGGCAAGTACGGCCACAGGGTCGACCGCTCCTTCCGGTGGTCGATGGCCTGGTTCATCTTCTCCGAAGTCATGTTTTTCGCCGCCTTCTTCGGCGCGCTGTTCTACGCCCGCGTGCTCGCCGTGCCCTGGCTCTCGACCGGCGATACGGCGCAGCTGCTGTGGCAGGGCTTCGTCGGCGGCTGGCCCACCGCCGGCCCCGACAAGCCCGACGCCTTCACGCCGATGACCGCCTGGGGCATCCCCGCGCTCAACACCCTGATCCTCCTGAGTTCCGGCGTCACCCTCACGTGGGCGCACCACGGCCTGCGCAACGACAGGCGCGGCCAGCTCAAGCTCGGCCTGCTCGTCACCATCCTGCTGGGCCTGCTCTTCCTCGGCCTGCAGATCTACGAATACCGCCACGCCTACGCCGAACTCAACCTGCGTCTCGACACCGGCATCTACGGCTCCACCTTCTATTTCCTCACCGGCTTTCACGGCATGCACGTCACGGTCGGCGCGATCATGCTCACGGTGATGCTCGGCCGCGCGATTGCCGGCCATTTCACGCCCGACAGCCACTTCGGCTTCGAAGCCGCCGCGTGGTACTGGCACTTCGTCGACGTCGTGTGGCTGCTGCTCTTCCTCGTCGTCTACCTGTTGTGAGCAGGACTGTCCGGATGAGCCTGCGCCGCAACGCCCGCCCGCACCCCGTGCCGCTGCTCGCCGGCATCGCGCTCGCGCTGCTCACGCTGCAACTGGGCAACTGGCAGACACGCCGCGCAGCGGAAAAGGCCGAGCTGCAGGCGGCATACCGCGCGGCTGTCGAACGCCCGGCACAGCCCCCCGGTGCGATGCCCCCGGCCGACTGGCAGAAACTCGAACTCCGCGGCGAATGGCTCCCCGGGCGCAGCATCCTGATCGACAACCGCGTGCACCAGGGCCACGCCGGCTACCACGTCGTCACGCCGATGCAGCTCGCAGGGCAGGGGGGCGTCGTGCTCGTCAATCGCGGCTGGATCGCGGCGTCAGCCGACCGGACGCAACTTCCCCGGATCGACAATCCGCCCGGCGCGATCGTCGTCACCGGCCGTGTGCGCCATCCCGACGCCAAACCCTTCCTGCTCGGGGGCGACACGTCTTCGGGCCCCGTCCGGCAGGCCCTCGATCTCTCCCGCTACCGCGCCGAAACGCATCTGCCGGTCGCCGACTTCTACGTGCAGCAGACCAGCCCCGCCGCCGACGGCCTGATCCGCGACTGGCCCGAACCCGACGCCGGCATCGACCGTCACCGCGGCTACGCCCTGCAGTGGTACGCCCTCTCGGCGCTCGCGACCGCACTCACCCTGTGGTACCTGTGGAACGCTTTCCGGAGCCCCCGGCATGACCAGCGCAAGCCTGTCTGACCGTTCGCCCGCAACGCCCGCGCAAACCCGTGCCGGGCGCCGCACGCTCGCGCTGCTCGCCTTCGTCTGCGTGCTGCCCGTCGCCGCCTCCTATTTCGCGTACTACGTCTGGCAACCCGAAGGGCGCACGAACTACGGCGAACTGCTCGTCCCCGCCGCCCTGCCCGACGCCGTCCTGCCGGGCGTCGCCGGCCAGCCGGATTTCGCCCGCAGCGAGCTCGATGGCCGCTGGACGCTGCTGTTCGCCGCGCCCGGTACCTGCGACCGCGCCTGTGCCGAGGCCCTCTATGCGATGCGCCAGTCGCGGCTCGCGCAAGGCGAGGAGATGGACCGCGTCGCGCGCCTGTGGCTGGTGTCCGACGCCGCGACGCCGGCCGACGACCTGCTCGCGCCCCATGCCGGCCTGCGCCTCGCCCGCGCCACGCCGGCCTGGCTTGAACGGCTGCCCGGCGCGGAGCGTGGCCGCCACGTCTATCTGGTCGATCCGCGCGGCAGCGTGATGATGCGCTTCCCCGAGAACGCCGACCCGCGCCGCGTCGTCAAAGATCTGCAACGCCTGCTCAAGTATTCGGCGCTCGGCCGGGGGCAGTCGCCCCGGCCGAACTCCGCCAACCCGATGCGGACTCCGGGATGACCGCCTACCGCCGCCTGATTCTCCTCGCACTCGCGCTGACGACCCTCGTCGTGGTCTTCGGCGCCTACGTCCGCCTTTCCGACGCCGGCCTCGGCTGCCCCGACTGGCCGGGCTGCTACGGCCAGGTGAGCCCGCATCACGCCGCCGACGAGATCCGCGACACCCATGCCGCCGACCCGCAGGGGCCGGTCAGCCTGCAGAAGGCGTGGAAGGAAATGATCCACCGCTACCTCGCCGCCAGCCTCGGCCTGCTCATTGTCGCCATCGCTGTCCTCGCGTGGCGCCGGCGCGGCACGGCGGGGGCCTCCCCACGGATCGCCGCCGCGCTCGTCGCCGTCGTGATCTTCCAGGGGCTGCTCGGCAAGTGGACCGTCACGCTGCTGCTCAAGCCCGCCATCGTCACCGCCCACCTCCTGGGGGGGCTGACGACCCTGGCCCTGCTTGCGTGGCTCGCCTTGCGCGTGCATGCGCTGCCACGCGTCGCCGTCTCGCGCCGCCTGGCCGGCCTCGCGCGCGCCGCCTTCATATTGCTGGCCCTCCAGATCGCGCTCGGCGGCTGGACCAGCACCAACTACGCTGCGCTTGCCTGCACCGATTTCCCCACCTGCCAGGGCAGCTTCCAGCCCGCGGCCGACTACGCGAACGCCTTCCACGTCGTGCGCGAGCTCGGCATGACGGCCGACGGCGAAGCGCTCCCGCTCGCGGCACTCACCGCCATCCACTGGTCGCACCGCATCGGCGCGCTGCTTGCCGCCACCGCGCTGCTGGCGCTCGGCTGTGCCCTGCTGCGCCGGACAGCGACGCGCCGTTTCGGTGTCGTCCTGCTCGCCGCGCTCGCCGCCCAGCTCGCCCTGGGCATCGCCAACGTCACGTCCAGCCTGCCGCTGCCGCTCGCGGTCGCGCACAACGCGGGCGCTGCGGCGCTGGTCATGGTGATGGTCTGGATCAATCACGGCCTGCGCGGGACCCGCCTCCCCGTACCGGCCGCGCAGAGGAGGGCAGGCCATGCCGGCCGCGAAAGTTCATACGCCTGAATCCCATATCGCGGGATCGCGCCTGCACGCCTTCTACGTGCTGACGAAGCCGCGCGTCAATACGCTGATCGTCTTCTGCGCCATCATCGGCATGTTCCTCGCCGTGCCCGACGGCCTGCCCCCGCCGGCCCTCGTGCTCGCCGCCACCGTCGGCATCGCCTGTGTCGCCGGCGCCGCAGCGGCAATGAATTGCCTCATCGAAGCGCACATCGACGCCCGCATGAGCCGCACCCGCGGTCGCCCGCTGCCGCGCGGCGAAATCACCCCGCGCGAAACGCTCGCCTTCGCCACCGCCCTCGGCGGCACCGGCCTCGTCCTGCTGCACCAGCTCGTCAATCCGCTCACGATGTGGCTCACGCTCGCCACTTTCGTCGGCTACGCGGTCGTCTACACCATCTTCCTCAAGCCGCGCACGCCGCAAAACATCGTCATCGGCGGCGCCTCCGGCGCCATGCCCCCGGTACTCGGCTGGGCTGCCGTCACGGGCGAGGTCAGCGCCGACGCGCTGCTCCTCTTCCTCATCATCTTCGCCTGGACCCCGCCGCATTTCTGGTCCCTCGCGCTCTACCGCAGCGCCGACTATGCGCGCGCCGGGCTGCCGATGCTGCCCGTCACCCACGGCCCGGAATTCACGCGCCTGTCGGTGCTGCTGTATACATGCATCCTCTTCGGCGTCACGCTGCTGCCCTTCGCCACGCGCATGAGCGGGCTCCTCTACCTGATCGCCGCGGCCGCGCTCGGCGGCGCCTTCCTCGGGCACGCCTGGCGGCTGTACCGCGACTACAGCGACGCCCGCGCGCGACGCGCCTTCCGTTTCTCCATCCTGTATCTCTTCTTGCTCTTCGCGGCGCTGCTGGCGGATCATTACCTGCGTTTCTGATCCATCGTTTCGATTCGCCTCATTCCGGGAAAAGATGCTCCGCGCCCTGATCGTCGCCGCAACCCTTGCGGTTGCCACCCTCGCTGCCTGCTCCAGCCCCAGCTCCGCCACCACTTTCCGCGCCACCGACATCACCGGCGCCGACTACGGCAAGGGGCTCGCGCTGTCCGACCACAACGGCACGCCGCGCACCCTCGCCGACTTTCGCGGCAAGGTCGTCACGCTGTTCTTCGGCTACACGCAGTGCCCCGACGTGTGCCCGACCAACCTCGGGACCATGGCCGAAGCCATGCGCCAGCTCGGCCCCGACGCGGCGCGCGTGCAGGTCCTCTTCGTCACCGTCGATCCCGAGCGCGACACGCAGCAGCTCCTGGCCCAGTACGTCCCGGTGTTCGACCCGCACTTCCTCGGCCTGCGCGGCGACGCGGCGCAGACGGCCGCGGTGGCGAAGGAATTCCGCGTCTTCTACCAGAAGAGCGGCGACACCTCCGGCCCCAACTACACCGTCGACCACTCCACCGGCACCTACGTCTTCGACCCCACCGGCCGGGCACGCCTGTACGTGAAGCACGGCGAGACCGCCGAGAACATCGTCGCCGACCTCCGCACCCTGCTCGCCGGAAAATGAAAACGGCAGCCAGTGGCTGCCGTTCGCGTGCGGGCCGGAAAACCGCTCAGGCTGCGAGCAGCCCGCGCATCTTCTGCAGCGCCTTCGCCTCGATCTGGCGGATGCGCTCCGCCGAGACGCCGTACTCCGCCGCCAGTTCATGCAGCGTCGCGCTGTCGCCTTCCGCCAGCCAGCGCCGCTGCACGATATTGCGGCTGCGTTCGTCCAGGCGCGCGAGCGCCTCGTGCAAGCCGACGTCGTGCAGGTGCGCAAGCTCGGCGCGCTCCAGCACCTGCGACGGCTCCGCGTGCGGATCGGGCAGGTAGGCGATCGGCGCGAAGCGCTCATCGTCGTCGTCGCTGTCGCCCTCGAGCGGGATGTCGCGCCCGGTCAGGCGCGTCTCCATCTCGATGACTTCCTCGGGCTTCACGCCCAGCTGCGCCGCGACCGCGTGGATCTCGTCGCCGCTCAAGGTCGTCGAATCCTGCTTCAGGCTGCGCAGGTTGAAGAACAGCTTGCGCTGCGCCTTCGTCGTCGCGATCTTCACCAGCCGCCAGTTCTTCAGCACGTACTCGTGGATCTCGGCCTTGATCCAGTGGATCGCGAACGACACCAGCCGCACGCCGCGCGTCGGGTCGAAGCGCTTCACCGCCTTCATCAGCCCGATGTTGCCTTCCTGGATCAGGTCCGCATGCGGCAACCCGTAGCCGAGATAGCCGCGCGCGATCGCCACCACCAGGCGCAGGTGCGACATCACCAACCGGCGCGCCGCCTCCACGTCGCCCTCGTCGCGCAACCTGGTCGCCAGTTCCACCTCCTCGCGTTCGGTGAGCAGCGGAATGCGATTCACCGACTGGATGTACTGATCGATGCTGCCGGCGGCAGACGGAACGGGGAACGACAGGGCTTGGCTCATGTACAGTGGTCCTCCATGCGCGTGATTTTAGCACTCAACGCCTCAGAGTGCTAAAGCCGGCCGCGAGTTCCCATGCGAGTGGTCCCGGCTATGCAGCAGGCGTGGAATTTACCGCGCCCCCTACCCGCGTCGGGTAGCACGACGGACCGGAACGCGGGCTGGCAGGGGATCCGCAGCGACGCGGATGCTCGCCCGCAAATTACAGGCGGCTGCCGCATTGGCGTCTTGTTGCGCCTGTGCAACAACTTTTATCCATTTGCCGTGTTCCGCGCGAACGATTCTTGCACCGCCGCGCGCCCCTTAAGCACAATCGTGGCAACTTCTCGCTTGAGAGGTAAGTCGGGCCGGGGTCATGACCGCGGCTTCAGCTTCAATTAGAGGAGAAATACATGCAGAAGAAACTGATCGCCCTGGCCATCGCTGGCCTGGCGTCCGCTCCGGTTTTCGCGCAGTCCAACGTCACCGTGTACGGCGTGGTCGACGCTACCGTGGAATCGGTGCAAGCGAAGGGCGGCAACGCTGCCGACATCGAGCGTCGCACCCGCGTCACCTCGAACAGCTCGCTGATCGGCTTCCGCGGCACCGAAGACCTCGGCAACGGCCTGAAGGCCCTGTTCCAGGTCGAAAGCGGCTTCAACGCCGACGGTTCGGGCACCAGCACCCTGGCAACCCGTGACACCTTCGTCGGCCTGACCGGCGGTTTCGGTACCGTCCAGCTCGGCAAGCTCACCACGTTCATGCGTCAGGCGGGTGCCAAGGTCGACTTCAACCCGGCTGCGACCGGCATCGGCTTCCAGGCTGCCACCTACGGCACGATCGGCGGCATCAAGACCGGCGTCGACGAGCGCATCAACAACGCCGTCATGTACACGTCCCCGAACTTCAGCGGCTTCGCTGCTCAGCTCGCCTACTCGGCCGGTGAGAACAAGCTGGATCGGACCGCACCTGCGGAAGACGTGAACGCGAACGCCTACCAGCTGGCTGCGGCCTACGAGAACGGCCCGCTGTACGTGTCGGCCGGCTACGCGCTGTCGAAGGATCCGAGCGCCGCGGCCAACCCCGGCAATGGTAACTTCGCGGGCACTTTCGGCCTGGGTGGCAACGCCAGCGACAAGCTGAAGACTGCCCGTGTCGCCGCCAAGTACACCTTCCCGACCAATACCTCGATCTCGGCTCTGTGGGATCAGACGAAGTACGAAGCCGATCTGTCGATTGCTTCGACGGAAGCCAAGCGCACCGCCTGGATGGTTGGCGCCGAGCAGAAGTTCGCCGGCAACCAGGCCGTCTATCTGCAGTACTCGCGTTCGCAGAAGATCAAGGAAGAGGTGTGCGTCGATGGTATCGGATGCGCCGACCTGGACGGCAAGACCCAGTTCGCGCAATGGACCCTCGGCTATACCTATAGCCTGAGCAAGCGCACGATGGTCAAGGCCTACTACACGCGCATCAACAACCAGCGTGAGTCGAATGTCGACTTCTACCTGAGCAGCATCGGTGGCGTTCGCGCCGACCAGGACCCGACCGGCTTCGGTCTGGGCCTGCGTCACACCTTCTAATTCCGGCTCGTCCGGAATTGGTCAAAACGGGCGCTTCGGCGCCCGTTTTTTTGTCTACGTTGCCTGCTAATGGCGGCAACGCAACGGCGTCTGGCGCCGCTTCCTTCAACAGACCGGCGTTCGCACGCGATGCCCGCAATAAGGGTCTTCCTTCTGTTGCATGCATGCGACAGTTCTGTGACGATCGGGTAAGGTTCTCCTCCCCTGCATTGTTGCGCCCCCTATAATCGCGCGGTGCCTCTGCATCGGGCATGGATCCTCACACGGGATGCCATGCGCGCAAGTTGCAGAAAGCCGACAATCAAATCCATTACAAGTGGGGAGTCGAATCAATGCTGAACGTCAAGACGCTGGCCATCGCGCTGGCTGCCATCGGTGTCGCCGGCGCCGCCCAGGCGCAATCCAATGTGACCATCTATGGTCGCGTGAATACCTCGCTGGAACAGACCAAGATCGAGGGCCAGGAGAGCGTCACTAAACTGGTTAACAACAGCTCCCGTATCGGTTTCCGCGGCAACGAGGATCTCGGAAACGGCCTGTCGGCGCTGTTCCAGGTCGAGAGCCGTTTCGAGTCGGATTCCGGTGGCGGCAATCTCGCCAGCCGCGACACTTTCGTCGGCCTGAAGAGCAACAGCCTGGGTACGGTCAAGCTCGGCTACCTCACCAGCCCGCTGTACTACGCGACGCATGACTACCTGGGCATGCACAACCACGACACCGGCAACTCGTCGGATGCCTTCCTGTGGGTGCCTGCCTTCGACCCCGAGAACTTCTTCATCCGCAACTCGGTCGCCTACGCGAGCCCGACCTTCGGTGGCGGCTTCACGTTCGAAGCCCAGTACTCGGCGTTGAACGAGCAGGCGGTCAAAACGGCCACTCGCAACGATCGTCCGGCGCACTACTCCGGGACGCTGAATTACGACAACGGCCCGCTGCACGTCGGCTTCGGCTACGCGCAGACCAACCGCTTCTTCAACTTCGCCCAGGGCAAGAGCAAGGACAGCATGCTGGCGCTGGCCGGCGTGTATGACTTCAAGGCGGTTGTCGTCGGCGCCCTTGCCGAGCACGACAGGTCGGAGAACGGCGGCCTGCAGGACATCACGGGGCTGACCGGAGACCATTCGCGCAACTACTACCGCGTCGCCGTGATGGTGCCGGTCGGTGCCAACGAGTTCCACGTGAACTACGGCGTCGCGCGCGACTGGAGCGACACCAGCGATACGGGCGCGAAGCAGCTCACGCTGGCGTACAACTACAACCTGTCCAAGCGTACCAAGGTCTACGCGCAGTGGACGAAGATCGACAACGACAAGCAGAAGGTGTCGACGGCCACCGGCGGCGCGTATGACGGCGGCGGCGCGTACAGCTTCCTGTCGGGTACGGGGTTGGGCCTGGACAACACCTCGATCGGTGTCGGCCTGCGTCACAACTTCTGATCGTCCGACGACGGTCTGACCGCAACGGGCGCTTCGGCGCCCGTTTTCATTTCGCGGTCCTGCGAACCTGCAGCGCTGTCAGATCAATACTTCGGTTACGGCAGGATGGCCGAGGAAGGCCTGCGGGCTCGCGCTGGCACCGTAGGCGCCCGACTGGTGAATGACCACCAGGTCGCCCGGTTCTGCCTCCGGCAGCGGCATCCGGTCGGCAAGCAGATCGAGCGGCGTGCATAGCGGTCCGACCACCGACACCGGCTCGCCCGTCACCGTGCCCATCCGGTTTCCGATTGCGACCGGGTAGTTCTTGCGGATCACCTGGCCGAAATTTCCCGATGCGGAAAGGTGGTGGTGAAGGCCGCCGTCGGTGACGAGGTAGGTGTGGCCGCGCGAGACCTTCTTGTCGACGACCCGGCACACGTAGAGGCCCGCCTCGCCGACGAGGTAGCGTCCCAGTTCGATGACGAGCGCAGCCTGAGGGAGCTCGCGTGCCGCGTCGCCGACGAGCGTGGCGAGGTTCTCGCCGATCGGTGCGAGATCGAGCGCCTGTTCGCCGGGGAAGTACGGAATGCCGAAGCCGCCCCCGAGATTCAGGAACTTCACCGGCGCGGGCGCCGACTCGGCGAGGCGCACGGCGAGCTCGAAGCATTTGCGTTGCGCTTCGACGATCGCGTCTGTCTTGAGGTTCTGCGATCCGGCGAAAAGGTGGAAACCTTCGAACGCGAGGCCTGCGCGGCCGATTTCGCCGAGCAGCTCGGGGACTTGTTCCGCATCGACCCCGAACTGTTTCGGTCCACCACCCATTTTCATCCCCGACGACTTCAGTTCGAAGTCGGGATTGACGCGGACGGCGACGCGTGCCGGGACCCCCAGCACGGCAGAGGCGGCCGCCAGCGGAGCGATCTCGCGGAACGATTCGACATTCACGAGGATGCCGGCGGCGACTGCCTGCATCAGCTCCGCGTCGCGCTTGCCCGGCCCGGCAAAGCTGATGTCGTGGGGGGCGACGCCGGCGTCGAGGGCCACGCTCAGCTCGCCGGCTGACGCCACGTCGATGCCGTCGACCAGCCTCGCCATGTGGCCGACCAACGCCGGCATCGGGTTCGCCTTCATCGCGTAGTGCAACTGGATCGCCGCGGGCAGTGCCGCGCGCAGTTCGGCGATTCGCCGGGTCAGCAGCCCTCGGTCGTAGGCGTAGAAGGGCGTGCGGCCGACCCGCGCAGCGAGCCGGGTGAGCGGGATGCCGCCGACGAGGAGCTCGCCGTTTTCGCTCGCGAACTGCGTCATCGGCGCGTGGACCGGGGGGGATTTCGCGGCGCCACTCATCGGGCGGCCTCCTGCATTTCGCCGGCGAGCGCCTTGCGGTCGATCTTGCCGTTGGGGTTGCGCGGCAAGGGGCCGCTGCGCACTTCGATGCATGCCGGCACCATGTAGGCGGGCATCCGGCCGCGGCAGTCGGCGAGCAGCGCCGCCGTGTCGAGCGTCGTGCCCGGGGCGGGTGTTGCGACGATGCAGATTGCCTGGCCGAGCGCCGGATGCGGCAGTCCGAAGGCGACGCATTCGCCGACGCGGCCCGTGCCATAGACGATCTCCTCGATCTCCGTGGGACTCACGCGATAGCCGGAAGTCTTTATCATCTCGTCGCGCCGGCCGATGAAATACAGGAAGCCTTCCTCGTCGCGGCGCACGGTGTCGCCCGAGAACACGGCGATCTCGGGGAGCATCAACCCGGCGTCGCGCCCGCCGATGCCGGCGGGCAGCGGCTTGTAGCGCTCGGCGGTCTTCTCCGGATCGTTCCAGTAGCCCATGCCGACCAGTGCGCCGCGCTGCACAAGCTCGCCGGGTTCGTTCGGCGCGCATTCCGTGCCATCCTCGCGCAGCACCAGCACCTCGGCGTTCGGGATCGCCTTGCCGATCGAATCGGGCCGGCGGTCGACCTCCTCGGGCGACAGGTAGGTCGCGCGGAAGGCTTCGGTCAGACCGTACATCAGGAAGAGGCGGGTGCGCGGCAGCCTGGTGCGCAGCGTTTTCAGCGTCTCGAAGGGCATGCGCCCACCGGTGTTGGCAATGTAGCGGAGGTGCTCACCGACGGTCTCCGGCCAGTCGAGTCCCGCCAGCTGGATCCACAGGGGCGGCACCGCAGTGAGTCCGGTCACGCGCTCGCGCACGACTGCGTTGAGCACATCGCGCGGCAGCAGGTAGTCGATCAGCACTACGCGCGCGCCTGCGTGGAAGGCCGTCGTGAGTTGCGAGAAGCCGGCGTCGAAGGACAGCGGCAGCGCCGCGAGCAGGGTGTCGCCGGCATCGTTATCGAGGTATTGCGCGACGCTGCGCGCGCCGGTGACGACGTTGCGGTGGGACAGCACCACGCCCTTGGGGCGCCCGGTGCTGCCCGAGGTGTACAGGATCGCCGCCATGTCGGTGTCGATCACGCGATGTCCGGCGCGTGCGGGGGCGGCCGCAAGCTCGCTCCAGCGATGCACGGTCGCCCCTTCGACCGTCGGCGACTCCGCCGGCGTACCGACCAGCACTACCTGGCGCAGGTCGTGGCACTGCGCCAGCACCGGCTGCAGCAGCGCGAGCCGCTCGGCGCTCGTCACCAGCACGCGGACGTTGCAGTCGCGCAGGATATGCCCGACCTGCTCGCCCTTCAGCAGGGGATTGACCGGCACGAACGTCCCGCCGGCGGTACTCGTCCCGAAAGCGGCGGCGACGAATTCGATGCGCTTGTCGAGGTAGATCGCGACGCGCTCTGCCCGCGCAAGGCCCAGCCCGAGCAGTCCCCGCGCGAATGCACCGCACTGGGCTTCAAGTTCCGCGTACGATAAAGTTTGCGTGCCGCGTGTCAGTGCCGTTTGTGCGGGATTGCGCACCGCGGCGGCGCGTATCAGGTCGTGAAGCAGGGCGGTCGGCATCATTTTGCGGTCGTCAGGGTGGGCATTGCGCATTCTTTCCCGCCGCGGAGGGGGCCGGGCAGGTATGGACCGGAAGTATAATGCGCGACTTCCGCGTCGCGCGGACGGTTGCCCCAGGAAAATACGTTGGTAGGTGCAGTGAGGTTTTTGCCTTGAACATCCAGGAACAGGTCTTGGCCCTGCTCGACGAAGTGTTGAGCCTCGATGGCCGCGGTTTGCAGTTCGACGCCGATACGGCGCTGCTCGGCAGCGTGCCCGAACTCGACTCGATGGCCGTGCTCGCCGTCATCCACACAATCGAGGAGCGCTTCGGTATCGAGGTGCCGGACGACGAGATCGACGGCAGTTCCTTCGCCACGGTCGGTACGGTGGTCGACTTCGTTTCCCGTCTCTGCGCCCGCTGAAAGGTCTCTGGTCGGGCAATGCCGGCGTCGCCGGCAGGGCAGAGACCGAAATGGGGAGGTTCGCCGCACACCGCTGCGGCCGTGGATCAGCAATCCGTGCAGGGCAATGATCGGCAGCCGGACTGTGTGTCTCGGTCACCCGGGCGCTGTGCCTTCCTCGAAGCCCCATGCGACGAAGTGCGGATTCTCGAAGCCCGGTTTGGCATAACCGAGGGGACGCCCATCGAGTTCGGCCACGCGCCCGCCCGCAGCGGCCAGCACCGCATGGCCGGCGGCGATGTCCCATTCCATCGTGCGCCCCAGACGCGGATACAGATCGGCTTCGCCTGTGGCGATCAGGCACAGCTTCAGCGACGATCCCGCACTGGCGAGTCTGGCGACCTTGCGTCCGGCAAGGAAGGCATCGAGCGCTGCCGTATCGCCGTGTGAGCGGCTGGCGACGACGGTGAGGCCTTCGGACGGCGGCACGCGACAGCGGATCGCATGCCGGCCCTGTCCGTCCTCGACAAAGGCGCCGGCGCCGGCCAAGCCCGCGTACAGCTTGCCGAGGGCTGGCGCCAGCACCACGCCAAGCAGCGGCCGGCCGTTCTCGACGAGCGCGATATTGACCGTGAACTCGCCGTTGCGCTTGATGAATTCTTTGGTCCCGTCGAGCGGATCGACGAGCCAGAAGCGCTCGCCGATCGCCGGAACACGTCCCGCTGCGACCGCCTCTTCGGCCACTACGGGAATGTCCGGCGCAAGGAGTGCGAGTCCGGCGAGGATGACCGCTTCGGCGCGCTCGTCCGCCTCGGTGACCGGCGATGCGTCGTCCTTGCCGCGTACTGAAAAATCGGTCGCGTACACCGACATGACGACCTCGCCGGCCTGGCGCGCAATCGGCAGCAGGCGCTCGAGGAGATCGGGCAGGTGATGATGATCCGACACGGGGCCCGCCGTTACTTGCTCTTGATCATCGTGCCGACGCCGTGGTCGGTCAGGATCTCCAGCAGCAGGCAGTGCTCGACGCGGCCGTCGATGATGTGCACCGACTTCACGCCGTTGCGCGCCGCGTCCAGTGCCGAACCGATCTTCGGCAGCATCCCGCCCGACAGCGTGCCATCCTCGACGAGGCCGTCGATCTGGCGCGGCGTGAGGCCGGTCAGCAGTTTGCCGTCCTTGTCGAGCACGCCGGGTGTGTTCGTCAGCAGCACGAGTTTCTCGGCCTTCAGGATTTCGGCGAGCTTGCCGGCGACCACGTCCGCGTTGATGTTGTAGGTTTCCCCGTCCTCGCCGACGCCGATCGGTGCGATCACCGGGATGAAGTCGCCCTTGTCGAGGAAGGAGATCAGGCTCGGGTCGATCTGCGTGATCTCGCCGACCTGGCCGATATCGACGAGGTCTCCCGGGGGCGCGTCCTTCTTCTGCATCAACAGCTTCTTCGCGCGGATGAAGTTCGCGTCCTTGCCGGTCAGGCCGACGGCCTTCCCGCCTGCCTGGTTGATGAGGTTAACGATCTCCTTGTTGACCTGACCGCCCAGCACCATCTCGACGACTTCCATCGTCTCCGCATCGGTCACGCGCATGCCCTGGACGAACTCGCCCTTCTTGCCGACGCGCGCGAGCAGGTTCTCGATCTGCGGGCCGCCGCCGTGCACGACGACCGGGTTCAAGCCGACCAGTTTCAGCAGCACGACGTCGCGCGCGAAGCAGTCCTTCAGCTTCGGATCGGTCATCGCGTTGCCGCCGTACTTGATGACGATCGTCTTGTCGAAGAAACGCTTGATGTAGGGCAGGGCCTCCGCGAGGATTTCGGCCTTCAGCGCGGGCGTCACCTTGCCGGTGTCGGGGGAGTCGGACATGGCAGCTTCCTGAATGATTGTGCGCCGCCATTTTAAAGAGTCATGCTGCAAAGCAGAAGCCGCAATCCCTTTCCGGGGGATTGCGGCTTTGCCGGACGCCAGACCGCGGGGATCGTCAGTCGATCGTCAGCCGTTTTGCCTGCTCGTGCGCTTTCTTGGGCAGACTCAGTTCGAGCACGCCATCGTTGAATCGGGCGCTCGACCGGGCTTCGTCGATTTCCTGGCCGAGCTGGAAGCTGCGCGACACCTTGCCGAAATAACGTTCGGTGCGCAGCACCCGCTCACCTTCCTTGACGTCCTTTTCCTGCTTGCGTTCGGCACTGATCGACACCACCGGGCCGTCGATGTGCACATGAATGTCCTCTTTCCTGATGCCCGGCAGTTCCGCGTGAACCTGGTAGGCGTCGTTGTCCTCCTTCACATCCACGCGCATGTGGGGAGCTTCGCTGACACCGCCGCCGAAATCGACCGGGCGGACGAAGAATCCGCGCAGCAGGTCATCGAAGGGATCGCGACGAATCAGATTGCTCATGGCTTTCTCCTCTCCGGCAACATGGTCTTCTCACCCCAAATATAGAATCGGAATGGGGCATTTCAAGACCGGCACCGTGCCCCCGGAGGCGCTTGCGCCGACCGGCCAGGGCGGCGGGAGCTAACCGGGTGTGCGGTCTCCGCTGCCGCGGTAGTATTCGCGAAGCTGCAGGATCGCATCGCGGTTCGTCCACGAGAACACCTTCGCCGCGGCGGCCTCCTGCGGCAACCAGAGCACGGCGTCGTGCTCGTCGGGCGCGAGCGTTACCACCTGGCCATCCGGCACGCACAGGCTGAAGACATGCTCCGTGTTGTGCGAAACGTCCGGCGCATAGCGGTGGCGCCATTCGTCGCGGATCACGAAGCGGTTGCAGTGGTGCCAATCGACAAGGTGCTCCGGCCGGGCCGAGATGCCCGTTTCCTCGCGCAGTTCCCGCAACGCGGTCTCGGCGGGCGTCTCGCCCGCCTCCAGGCTCCCCGTCACCGATTGCCAGAACCCCGGCGGTGCCACGCGTTCCAGCAACAGGATGTCGAAGGCCGCGGTGTGCACGACCACGAGCACCGACACCGGCCGTTTGTAGGTCATCGCGTGTCAGAACCTGCGCAGGTGGGCGAGTCCGTCGGCGGTCAGGCCGACGAAGATCCAGAAAGGTACGCCGTCCGCTGCTCGTTCGCTCGCGGCTTCGCCAAGGATCTCCAGCGCCTGCAGGAAATCCTTTTCCGCGGCGGCGCGAAAACGATCCGCATGGGCGAGGATCAGCACATGGCCGTCGGCCGGCCACCAGCTCATGTCGGTCAGACAATCCGCGAGCGCGTCCCAGTTGTGCCCGAACCATGCGGGAAAACGCAACGCTGCTGCAACGCGGCGCAGGAACTCGGCCTTGTCCTGGCAACCCTGCAGGTCGACATGAGCCACGCCGAGGCCTGCCGCGGCGGCGGCGGCGGCGATGGCGGCTCCGCCGTCAGCGGGCAAATGATACGCCCCCGCACCGGACGCCTTGTGCAGCCTCGCGGCCAGTCGATTTTCCTGAACCATCGATTCCTCCCGCATCACCGCTGCGACTCGATCCGGCGGAAACTGCGATAGTGGTCACCGGTGTAGTAATACACCTCGGGCGGATTGCCGCCGGTGACGATGCGCCGTGCGCCGCGATCATCCTCGCCCGGGGTCGGCACCGTGTATTCGCGGTAGTAGCCGCGCGGCTTGTCCGGCAGCTGGCGCTCGCGGTTCTGGAATACCGTGCCATCCTTGCGGTAAGGGAAGGGGCCGCCCCGGTCGATCAGCCGCAGCGTGGCAACCGCCTCGGGCGGGAGCGCATTCGCCGCCGTCGCATTGTCCGGTCCGCGACCGCATCCGGGGAGTGCCGCGAGTGCTGTCGCCGCGAACAGCGCCAGTCTGAGTACCAATGCTCGCAAATGATTCTCCGATGCCATCCCGCTTGCAGGGCTGTGGCGCATACGATTCAGGCTTTCCGGTCAGCCGCCGTGGCGCGGATTGTATTTCCTGACCAGCTGCTGCATGAACCCGCTCAGCGCCTCGAGGCGGGGGTTGGTCGGGTCGAGGCGCCGTGTGCGTGCGATCAACCCGCGTGCCTGTGCCGCAAGGCGCTCGTTCCATCCGCGATTCTCGATATGCCGCAATACCGCGAGGGCAGCGTTGAACAGCACGTGCGGATTTCCCGGCATCTTCTGCACTGCGGCCATCATCTCGCGCACCGCGCCGTCGAAGTTGCCTGACTTGACCATGTCCGCGCCCGCGCTGATGAGGCCGCGCACTTCCGCGTGGACGCGCTCTTCCAGTTCATTGGAAAGATCGCCGCGTCCGCGCTCCCGCAGGATCGCGCGGGTCCTTTCGACGGTGCGCTCGTCCGCCGCGTTGCGCAGGATGTCGATCACCAGCTGGCTGCCCGCCGCCTCCAGGTGGTTGTCGAGGCAGGCCTTGACCAGTTCCTGCTTCATGTCGATCGACAGCGCAGACACGGCCGCTCCGGACTGCACGGCATCCTGCAGCGCCGCCTGGGCAAGCTCGGGGGCTCCCGTGCGGGTGTGGTAGAGGGCTTTCGACAGCGAGGCGCACACGGGCGTCGACGCCAGGCCGTCCATGCTGGACTCGAGGTCGCGGATCGTCGCCTGCGCTTCCGCCGTGCGCCCCTGGCTCAGCTGCGCCTGGACGAGATGCACATGATCTTCGGGGTCCCGAAAATCGGAATACTTGCCCTTGCGCACCACTTCGGCCAGGGTCCGCTCGGCGTCGGCTGCGTCGCCGGCCGCGAGCTGGACGTTGCCGAGATGGCGCAGGCGCTTCAGGCGGTGAGGCGAGAGCGCGACTGCACTCGCCAGCACGTCGCGGGCCTCCTGGATGCGGCCGGTTTCCTCTCGTGTGCGGGCCAGCCAGTCGTAAGCATCGACGTAACGGCTGTTTTCCGCCACCAGCGCGCTCAGTATTTCCTCGGCCGCAGCATAGTCTTTCTTCGCGAACAGCATCTTCGCCTGCCCCAGCCGTGCCCACGGCACCGCCTTGGTCGCGAGTATTTCGCGGTAGATGGCTTCCGCCTGTTCGGGTTGCGTGAGCGCGGCGTGCAGCTCGGCCTGGAGGCGCAGGAAATCGATGCGGTGGCGCGGATGGGACTCCATCATGGCGATGCACCGTTCAAGCGCCTGCTGGGTCTCCCCCGTTTCGATCAGCCGATGCACGGGCAGGAAGATTTCGCGTTTTTCGAGCGCGCGGAGAAGCCGCATGTGCAGCATGTCGGGCGTCAGCGGCTTCAGAATGTAGTCGTCCGGTGCGAGTTCCGCGGCGCTCATCACGCGCTCGTAGTTGCGTTCGCCGGTGATCATGATGAACAGCGTGTCGAGCGGGATGATCTCCTTGTTGCGCAGATCCTCCAGCAGGTGCTGGCCGTCCTGGCCGTCACCCAGGTTGTACTCGCTCAGGATGACGTCGTAGCGACGGTCGCGCAGTTGGCTGATCGCCATGGCGGCCGACGGTGCGAACTTGACGTTGGCGATGCCGAAGCTGTTGAGCATCGAACGCAGCTGGCTGCGCATGCCCTGGTTGCTTTCTATGATGAGGAAATTCAGTCGCTCGAGGTCGGCCATGTTCGCGTTCGGTGCGGTTCGGTTTTTCGCTACGGGGCGTTTCCGAAGCTTACGGCAATGTCGGGAAGAATCTGTAGCTTTTGTGCTTGCGGGGTACCGACAGGTGGAGGGGAGCAAAAGAAAAAGGGCAGATGGTCACCCATCTGCCCCCGATAATGCCATGTGTGCGGACGTTCAGGCCTTGGCGACTTCGACCTGGGTCTCGACCTTCTGGCGCAGGCGGATATGCAGTTCGCGCAACTGCTTCTCATCGACCGCGCCCGGCGCATCGGTCAGCAGGCATTGCGCACGCTGAGTTTTCGGGAAGGCGATCACGTCGCGAATGGACTCGGCGCCGGTCATCAGCGTAACGATGCGATCGAGGCCGAAGGCGAGACCGCCGTGCGGCGGGGCGCCGTACCTGAGCGCGTCGAGCAGGAAGCCGAACTTGATCTGCTGCTCCTCGGGGCCGATGTTGAGCGCGTCGAAGACGCGCGCCTGCACGTCGGCGCGATGGATACGTACCGAGCCGCCACCGATCTCCCAGCCGTTCAGGGCGAGGTCGTAGGCCTTCGCAAGGCACTCGCCCGGATTCGATTCGAGCTGTTCGACATGCTCGTCCTTCGGGCTGGTGAAGGGGTGATGGCATGCGACCCAGCGCTTGTCTTCCTCGTCGTACTCGAACATCGGGAAGTCCACCACCCACAGCGGCCGCCACGCGTCGCCGGTCACATAGCCCTTCTCGTGGCCCAGCTTGATGCGCAGCGCGCCGAGGGCGTCATTGACGACCTTGGTCTTGTCCGCACCGAAGAAGATCAGGTCGCCGGACTGCGCGCCGGTGCGCTCGAGGATGGTGCGCAGCGCAGTCTCGTGGAGGTTCTTGACGATCGGCGATTGCAGGCCGGTTTCGTTGGGCTGCGCGACGTCATTGACCTTGATGTAGGCCAGCCCCTTCGCGCCATAGATGCCGACGAACTTGGTGTACTCGTCGATCTCGCCGCGCGTCAGCGATGCCCCGCCCGGGATGCGCAACGCGGCGACGCGGCCGCCGCTGGTGGCCGGGCCACTGAAGACCTTGAAGGCCACGTCGCGAACGGCGTCGGTGACTTCGGTCAATTCCAGCGTCACGCGCATGTCCGGCTTGTCCGAGCCGAAGCGGCGCATCGCTTCCGCATAGGTCATGCGCGGGAAGGGATTGGGCAACTCGACCGCGAGCGCTTCCTTGAACACGAAGCGGATCATGTCTTCCATGATCGCGGTGATCTCGGTCTCGTTCAGGAACGAGGTCTCGATATCGACCTGGGTGAACTCGGGCTGGCGGTCGGCGCGCAGGTCCTCGTCGCGGAAGCACTTCGTGAGCTGGTAATAGCGGTCGAAACCCGCGACCATCAGCAGCTGCTTGAAGAGCTGCGGCGACTGGGGCAGCGCGAAGAACTGGCCCGGGTGTACACGCGAGGGCACGAGGTAGTCGCGCGCGCCTTCCGGCGTGCTCTTCGTGAGCATCGGCGTCTCGATATCAATGAAGCCCTGCGCGTCGAGGAAGCGGCGGAAGGCCATCGCCACCTTGTAGCGCAGCATCATGTTCCGCTGCATCTGCGGGCGGCGCAGGTCGAGCACGCGGTTCACCAGCCGCACGTTCTCGGACAGGTTGTCGTCATCGAGCTGGAAGGGCGGCGTCGCCGAAGCGTTCAACACCTCGAGCGTATGGCACAGCACTTCCACCTCGCCGGAGACGAGGTTCGCATTCTCGGTACCCGCGGGGCGGCGGCGCACCTTGCCCGTCAGGCGGACCACGTACTCGTTGCGAATCGATTCGGCGGTGCGGAAGGTGTCGGCGCGATCGGGGTCGCAGACGACCTGCACGAGACCTTCACGATCGCGCAGATCGATGAAGATGACTCCGCCGTGGTCGCGGCGGCGGTGTACCCAGCCGCACAGGGTCACGGTCTGGTCGAGGTCGGCGGCGTTTACCTGGCCGCAGTACTTGGTTCGCATGGGTTCAGTTCCGAAACGAAGGCGCGGCCGGTGCGGCCGCGGGTTACTCAACCAGCAGCGCCGAGCGCGCTGGGGTGACGTGGTTGGGAGGTGCCACCACGCCCATCGAGATGATGTACTTCAAGGCCTCATCGACGCTCATGTCGAGTTCGATCACGTCTTCCTTCGCCATCATGAGAAAGAACCCGGACGTCGGGTTCGGCGTCGTCGGGACATAGACGCTGACATGCTCGCCGTTGAGGTGATTGGCGGCGTCGCCTCCGGGTTTGCCCGTCAGGAAGGCGATCGTCCAGGACCCCTCGCGCGGATACTGGACGAGCAATGCCTTGCGAAACGCCTGGCCCGAGCTGGAAAACAGCGTGTCGGAAACCTGCTTCACGCCGTAGTAGATCGACTTCACGACCGGAATGCGGGCGAGCAGCGCCTCCCAGTAGCGCACGAGCTTCTGCCCGATGACGTTGGCCGCGACGAGGCCCGTGCCGAGCAGGATGACGAGGCCGACCACGAGGCCGGCACCGGGAATGTCGAAGCCGAGCAGGTTCCGCGGCTGCAGGCCCTTGGGCAGCCATTCGATGATCTGGTCGAGCGTGCCGACGATCCACGCCAGGACCATGAACGTGATCGACAGCGGGATCCAGATCAGCAGCCCGGTGATGAAATACTTTTTCACGTGCGCCGATCGCCCTCAGCCTGGGTGGCAGGCGCATGCGCCGCCACAACCCGCCGGCGCGCTGGCGGATTCGGCCGGCTTTGCGGGCGCGGAAGTGCCGCCCTTGAAGTCCGTCGCATACCAGCCGGTGCCCTTCAGCTGGAAGCCGGCAGCGGAGAGCTGCTTCCGATAGCTGTTCGCGCTGCACGACGGGCAGACGGTGAGCGGCTCGTCGCTCATCTTCTGAAGGTGTTCCTTCTGGAACCCGCAACTGTCGCAACGATACTCGTAAATGGGCATGGCAACCTCCGGAAATCAAGCTGTGAAGTCTAGCGCAACGCAGCATTGGCGAGAAGTGAGTCGCCTGAAGCGGGGCGCCAGCGATTTGCCATATGGGGGCTCGCCGCAGATCTTCAATTGCCGCCTCAGAAACTGCCGAGATACAGCTCCGTGAGGCTTCTTCCCCAGAACAGCGCCAGGATGCCCGCTCCCGCGAGGTAGGGCCCGAAGGGGATCGGGACGCTCCGGCCATGGCGTGCGAACACGATGAGCCCGATGCCGACCCCCGCTCCGACCAGCGATGAGAACAGGATCGTCATGGGCAGCATCTGCCAGCCCAGCCAGGCGCCAATGGCCGCAAGCAGCTTGAAATCGCCGTAGCCCATCCCTTCCTTGCCGGTCGCCAGCTTGAACAGCCAATACACCGACCACAGTGACAGGTAACCCGCCATCGCCCCGACCACGCCCGTCGCGATATCCGTGTAGGTGCCGCCCAGGTTCAGGGCAAGGCCCAGCCACAACAAGGGCAGGGTGAGACTGTCGGGGAGCAGCTGGGTGTCGAGATCGATGAAGGCGAGCGCGATCATGGTCCAGAGGAAGGCCATTGCGCCGAGTGCCGCAAGGCCCGCCCCGAAGTGCCAGGCCGCGTAGCCCGACAGGACGGCGGACAGCGTCTCGACCACGGGATAACGGCGGCCGATGGGCGCCCCGCAGTGGCGGCAGCGTCCGCGCAGCATCAGGTAGCTGACGACCGGGATGTTCTCGAGCGCGGTGATCAGATGCCCGCAGTGCGGGCAGCGCGAGCGCGGTGTCGCAAGGTTGAACGTCTCCTGTTGGGGGGGCGGCTCATCGCGCAACTCCGCTGCCTGTGCGTGCCATTCCCGCTCCATCATTCGCGGCAGGCGATGAATCACGACGTTCAGGAAACTGCCGACGAAGAGGCCGAGAAGCGTTGCGAGGAACGTGAATGCGACAGGATCGCGAAGAAATTCGGGCATGGGAGAGAGCGTGTGGAGCAGCCCGGCAGTGCTGCGCCGGGCTGCGCGGGCAGGTTCAGACGACCTGGCCGAGTTTGAAAATCGGCAGGTACATCGCGACGACGAGACCGCCGATGACCGTACCGAGGAAGACCATGATGAGCGGTTCGAGCAGCGTCGACAGGCCGGCGACGGCGTCGTCGACTTCCTGTTCGAAGAAGTCGGCGACCTTGCCGAGCATCGAGTCGAGCTGACCCGATTCCTCGCCGATCGACACCATCTGCACGACCATGCTCGGGAAGACGTTGGAGTTCTGCATCGAGACCGTCAGGCTGGTGCCGGTGCTGACTTCCGTCTGGATCTGCTTGGTGGCCGTCTGGTAGACGTAGTTGCCCGATGCGCCACCGACGGAGTCGAGTGCTTCGACCAGCGGCACGCCGGCGGCGAACATCGTCGACAGCGTGCGCGTCCAGCGCGCAATGGTCGCCTTGAGGACGATCTCGCCCACGACGGGCAGCTTGAGGATGGCGCGGTCGACCGCGATCTGCATCGCCGTCGAACGCTTGTACGTGTAACTGATCCCCGTTATCACGCCTGCGATGATGCCGAACACGACATACCAGTATTCGACGAAGGCGTCGGACATGCCGATCACGATCATCGTCGGGGCGGGAAGCTCGGCGCCGAAGCTCGCGAACACCTTCTTGAACTCGGGCACCACGAACAGCATGATGACGGTCACGACGATGGCCGCGACCACGATGACCGCCATCGGATAGAACATGGCCGATTTGATCTTGCCCTTGATCGCGAGGATCTTTTCCTTGTACGTCGCGATGCGGTCGAGCAGGCCGTCGAGGATGCCGGCCTGTTCGCCAGCCCCCACGAGATTGCAGAACAGCTTGTCGAAATAGACGGGGTGACGGCTGAAGGCCTGGGACAGGCTGGAACCGGTTTCGACATCGTTGCGGACTTCGTTCAGCAGGCGCGCGAGGCTGGGGTTCCCCGAGCCCTTGATGCCGATGTCGAACGCCTGCAGCAGCGGGACGCCGGATTTCATCATGGTCGCCAGCTGGCGCGTGAAGAGAGCGATGTCCTTGTCCGTGATCTTGTGGCCACGGGACATCTTGGCTTTCTTGACCTTGAGGACCTGCACGCCCTGGCGGCGCAGGGTGGCCTGAACCACGGATTCGCCGCTCGCGCGCATTTCGCCGCGTACCTGCTTGCCGTTCTTGTCCTTGCCTTCCCACGTGTAGAGGATTTCCTTGGGGCCGATAGCGGCACCTCTGGCTCGGGTGGTAGTGGTCGCCATGAGCGTTCGATGTTCCCTATTCGTTGGTGGTGGCGAGGACTTCCTCGAGCGAGGTCGCACCCTGTTTCACTTTCAGCAGGCCCGACTGGCGCAGGTCGCGCACGCCCTCGCGCTGGGCTTGTGCGGCGATGTCCATCGAATTGCCATTGGTCATGATGATATGGGCAATTTCCTCGGAGATGGGCATGACCTGGTAAATGCCTAGGCGCCCCTTGTAGCCGCTGCCTTTGCAGCGTTCGCACCCGACCGGACCGTAGGGGCGCCAGCTGCCATCGAGCTCGTCGCCGGAGAAGCCGGCCCCGAGCAGGGCTTCGATCGGGATGTCGACCGGCTGCTTGCAGGTGCACAGCCGCCGCGCGAGGCGCTGTGCGGTGATCAGGATCACCGAGGACGCGATGTTGAACGGCGCTACGCCCATGTTGCGCAGGCGCTCGAGCGTGGTCGGGGCGTCGTTGGTGTGCAGCGTCGACAGCACGAGGTGGCCGGTCTGGGCGGCCTTGATCGAGATTTCCGCCGTTTCGAGGTCGCGAATTTCGCCGACCATGATCACGTCCGGATCCTGACGCAGAAAGGCGCGCAGCGACGCCGCGAAGGTCAGGCCGGCCTTGTCATTCACGTTAACCTGGTTGATGCCGGCGAGGTTGATTTCCGCCGGGTCCTCTGCGGTCGAAATGTTGACGCCCGGCTTATTGAGGATGTTGAGGCAGGTGTACAGCGACACCGTCTTGCCCGAACCGGTCGGTCCGGTCACGAGAATCATGCCGTACGGACGTTCGATGGCGTCGAGTAGCTGCTTCTTCTGGTCCGGCTCGTAACCGAGCGCGTCGACGCCCAGCATCGCCGACGAGGCGTCGAGAATACGCATGACGATCTTTTCGCCGTGCAGGGTCGGCAGCGACGAGACGCGGAAGTCGATCGACTTGTTCTTCGACAGCACGAGCTTCATGCGCCCGTCCTGAGGGATGCGCTTTTCGGAAATGTCCAGGCGCGAGATGACCTTGATGCGCGCGGCGATCTTTTCCTTGAGGATCAGGGGCGGCTGTGCGATCTCCCGCAGGATGCCGTCGGTACGGACGCGGATGCGGTAGTACTTTTCGTACGGTTCGAAGTGGATGTCGGACGCGCCTTCATTGATCGCGTCGATCAGGACTTTCTGGATGAACTTGACGACCGGCGCGTCGTCGACTTCCTGCGACGCGTCATCGGTCGTTGTCTGCTCGGCGACCTCCTGATCCTGCAGGAGGTCCATGTCGAACTCTTCGCCCGTGAGTTCCTTGAGCGTGTCCTCGGTCGACTCCGACAGCGACTCGGCAAGGCGCGCGAGACGGTCGGCTTCGACGACGATGAGGTCGACCTGCATCCCCGTCTGGAAGCGGATCTCGTCGAGCGCCCGCATGTTGGACGGGTCGGCGGTCGCAACGGTGAGGCGGTTCTGGCGTTTGCCCAGCGCAACCACCTGGTGCTTGGCCATCAGCTTGCGGTCGATGGCGTCGCGGGGAATGCTGGCGCGGTCTACGGACGCGATATCCAGCAGCGGGTAACCGAATGTTTCAGCGGCGAACCAGGCGACGGCCTTGGCGGTCAGCAGCTTGCGCTGCGCCAGTTCGAGGATGAATCCGTTCGGAACCGCAGCTGCACTCTTGGTGCACGCCACGGCGTCGGCTTCGGAGAGCCGGCCATGCTGGATCAGTGCTCGCGCGAGTCCGCTCAGGGCGGTCTGGGGGTTTGCTGCCATGTCCCGGTCTTAGCTAACTGACATCTGATCTTGCCCGCCGCGTAAGGAATTGTAAAGACTAAAGACTGCAGCAGTGCGGATGGCGGCTGGGGTGTTTGCGGCGGGCACGGGCCGGGCCGGTCAGGTGGCTCGGCCGAGAAGCACCTCGATCACGAAACGGCTGCCTACATATGCGAGCACCAGTGTCGTGAAGCCGGCAAGCGTCCAGCGCAGCGCAACGCGACCGCGCCATCCCCAAGCACGCCGCCCGACGAGCAGCGCCCCGAAGAGCAGCCACGAGACGATCGCGAAGACGGTCTTGTGGTCGAGGCGGAAGGGCTGCCCGAACAAGGCTTCGGAGAACACGACGCCGGAGGTCAGGGTGAGCGTCAGGAGGATGAAGGCGATGCCGATCAGCCGGAACAGCAGCGTTTCCATCGTCAGCAGTGGAGGAAGGTTGGCGAAGGTCTTTGTCAGCCGCCCGCTGTGCAGCTGGCGCTCGGCGATCGCCATCAGCATCGCATGCAGTGCCGCCAGGGTGAAGACACTGTAAGCGAGCATCGCCATGATGAAATGGGCGCGGAATCCCGGACTGCCGGCATTGACGAGGAGGTGCTGGCCCGGAAAGGCGAGGGGCAGCAGGCTGCCAGCGACGCCCGCCATGACGACGAAGCCGTGCAATCCGTCGAGGCGCGCGTAAAAAGTTTCGATCCAGTAGAAGCAGACCGCGAGCCAGATGACGAGTGAGACGGCGAAGCCGAAGCCGAAGCGCATGCCTTCGCCCGGGAACAATTCCCCCTGCAGCGCCCAGCCGTGGGTTGCAATGGCTGCGAGCATGGTCAGGCGCTCCGCAACCGACATTCCGCGTCGCGGCTGTTGGGGGGACGCCTGAGCGGTGACGCGCCAGAAATGGGCGCCCAGGACCGCGTAGAGCGTCGCAGCGAACAGATGAAGTAGAATGGTTTGCATAGTTATCCGCAGTTTACTCCAAGCCTTAGGGCCTCAGCCAATATGCTCGACAATCTCACTCAGCGCCTGTCCAAGGTCGTCAAGACCCTGCGTGGCCAGGCGCGCCTCACCGAAGACAATATCCAGGATGCAATGCGCGAGGTACGGCTTGCGCTGCTCGAGGCGGACGTCGCGCTGCCGGTTGTCAAGGATTTCGTCGCCCGGGTGAAGGAGAAGGCCGTCGGCCAGGAAGTCGTCGGCTCGCTGACGCCCGGTCAGGCGCTCGTCGGGGTCGTGCACGACGAACTCAAGGCGCTGATGGGGGGGACGCATACCGGCCTGAATCTGGCGGCGCAGCCGCCCGCGGTGATCCTCATGGCGGGCCTGCAGGGCGCAGGCAAGACCACGACCACCGGCAAGCTGGGCAAGCTGCTGCACGAGCGGATGAAGAAGAAGGTCCTCGCGGTGTCGGCCGACGTCTACCGGCCCGCTGCGATCGAGCAGCTGAAGGCGGTGTCGGCGCAGGCCGGGATCGATTTCTACCCGACGACGCCCGACCAGAAGCCGGTGGATATCGCCCTCGCGGTGGTCGATCACGCGCGCCGCCACTACTACGACGTGGTGTTGTTCGACACGGCCGGCCGGCTCGCGATCGACGAAGCGATGATGGCCGAAATCAAGGCGATCCACGCTGCGATCAACCCGGTCGAGACCCTGTTCGTGGTCGATGCGATGCTGGGTCAGGATGCGGTCAATACGGCGCGGGCCTTCAACGAGGCGCTTCCGCTGACCGGCGTCGTCCTGACCAAGCTCGATGGCGACGCGCGTGGCGGTGCGGCGCTGTCGGTTCGCCACGTGACCGGCAAGCCGCTGAAGTTCGCCGGTGTCGGCGAGAAGCTCACGGGCCTCGAGGAGTTTCACCCCGAGCGCATGGCCAGCCGCATCCTCGGCATGGGGGATATCCTCGGTCTGGTCGAAGAGGCGCGGCGCGGTGTCGATGAGGAGAAAGCGCGGGTCTTTGCGCAGAAGCTCAAGACCGGTAAGGGCTTCGATCTCAACGATTTCAAGGAGCAGATCGCGCAGATGCGCAAGATGGGCGGCCTCGCGTCGATGATGGACAAACTGCCCGCGCAGTTCTCCCAGATGGCCGGCAAGCTGCAGGGCGGCGTCGAGGAGAAGGCGATCGGCCGCATCGAGGGCATCATCAATTCGATGACGCCTGCCGAGCGCGCGAAGCCTGAAATTCTCAAGGCCAGCCGCAAGCGGCGGATCGCCGCGGGCGCGGGAGTGACCGTGCAGGAAGTCAATCGCCTGCTCAACCAGTTCGAGCAGACCCAGAAAGTCATGAAGCAGTTCTCCAAGGGCGGCATGCAGAAGATGATGCGCGGCATGAAAGGCATGCTGCCGGGCATGCCACGCTGAGGGGAGCCGGACGGATGCGCAACATTCTGCTTGCGGTCGGTCGGGCATTGCGCAGTCTCGGGCGCAAGGGTGTGTTCGTCCATCTGGTGTGGCCCAGCGTGGCGGCGCTGGTCGTGTGGACAACCGTCGCCGTCCTGTCGTGGTCGACGCTGGTCGACGCGATCGTGCACTGGATCCAGGGATGGGCATTCGTCGGGGAGTGGCTGGCGACGACCGACCTCGGCGCCGCGGCGACGCTGGTCGTGGTCAAGATCGCGCTGGCGCTGGCCTTTCTGCCGCTGATCTACGTGACGGCAGCGTTGCTGGTGGCCGTGTTCGCGCTGCCGATGATGCTCGAGCGGGTCGCGCAGCGGGACTACGGGGATCTGGAACAGCGGCGGGGCGGCTCGAACCTGGGCAGCGCCTGGAATGCGCTGGTGGCAGGGGCGCTGTTTCTGCTCGGGATGCTGGTTTCCCTCCCGCTGTGGCTGATCCCCGGCGCCGGGCTCGTGGCCTCGGTGGTGCTGACGGGCTGGCTCAACCAGCGCGCATTCGGCTACGACGCGCTGATGCTGCACGCCGACCGCGAGGAGCTGCTGCGTTTGCCGCGGGTGCAGAAGGCATCCATGCTGCTGCTCGGCGGCGGGTGTGCGCTGCTCGCCTATGTGCCGGTCGTGAACCTGGTCGCCCCCGCATTCTGCGGCTTGGCCTTTGTCCATTTCATGCTCGAGGCACTGCGACGGGAGCGCGCAGAGCGGGGGGTGACGATACTGGAGGCCCTGCCCGCACCCCAAGGCCGGGAGTGACGCATGGCATTCGGCGCGCTCATCATCGGCGACGAGATCCTGTCAGGCCGGCGCAGCGACAAGCACCTGGCGAAACTGATCGAACTGCTCGGCGCGCGCGGCCTGAGGCTCGCGTGGGCGCGCTATGTCGGCGACGATGCGGCGGGTCTCGTTGCCACGCTGCGCGAAACCTTGGCGACCGGGGATGCCGTGTTCAGCTTCGGCGGCATCGGTGCCACGCCGGATGATCGTACGCGCCAGGCCGCGGCCGAAGCGCTGGGTCTGGATCTCGTGCTGCACCCCGAGGCCGAGGCGATCCTGCGGGCGAAGTTCGGCGACGAGATCACGTCGCACCGTCTGCAATTGGGGACGTATCCGCGGGGCAGCGCGATCATCCCGAATCCGTACAACCAGGTTCCCGGGTTTGCCATCGGCAAGCATTTTTTCGTTCCCGGCTTTCCGGTCATGGCCTGGCCGATGGTGGAGTGGGTGCTGGATACCCGATTTCGCCACCTGCACCATGCGGCAGACTACGTCGAGGCCGCAATCACGGTGCTGGATGCGATGGAAGGGCGACTGGTCGATCTCATGGAGGAGGTTACGGCCGAGTTTCCGGATCTGAATCTGTTCAGCCTGCCAAACGTTCCGGCGTCCGTGGGCGAGGTTCGATCGATAGAACTCGGCGTCAAAGGTCCGGCGGTGAGTGTCGCGGCGGCCATGTCACGCATCAAGGCAGAGGTCGGGGCGCGCGGATACGTGTGGCAGGAGAAGGCGTGAGCAAACCGGCAGGCTTGTTGCGACGCCAGTCCCGTCCTGCGAGCGAGGAGTCGGGCGGGATCCGTCTCGGCGCACGGGACGTTGTCTACCTGCTGAGGCGCTCCGCGCGACGCAGTTTCGCATTGCAGATCGATCATCGCGGCGTCCGCGTCGCCGTCCCGTGGCTTGCGACACAAGCGGATATCGAGCGTTTCATCCGTGACCACGGCGATTGGCTGCTGGAGAAGCTCGCCGCGCGCACTCCGCCGCCGCCGACATTGAACATTGCCGACGGCACGCCGATTCCGCTGTTGGGCGAGACATGCCGGCTGCGCCAGGGGGACAGTGCGCGCGCGGCGCGCTGGCGGAGGGGGCTGGACGGCGTCGAAGAACTGGTGCTGCCGGCTACGTCGGAACGCAAGGCCCTCGTGCGGGCATTGCGCGCACGCGCCTTGCCATGGTTTGGCGAACGGGTCGCGGAATTCTGCTTCCGGCTCGGGCGGCCGGTTCCGCCGGTGCGCCTGACGTCGGCGAGGACGCGATGGGGGAGTTGCAGCAGTCGCGGAGGCATCCGCCTGCACTGGCGCCTCATTCATCTGCCACCCGAACTCATCGACTATGTCGTGGCCCACGAGGTGGCACACCTCGCGGAAATGAACCACTCTCCGCGTTTCTGGGCCGTGGTCGCCGGCCTGTATCCGGACTGGAAGGCTGCGCGCCTGCGCCTGCGGGAAGCCGGGCGCGAGTTGCCGGTGATCGATGGTGGCGATGCCGGACTTATCACTGAAGGCTGAAGAGGAGTGCACAAATGAAACTGCTTCACACCATGCTGCGTGTCGGCGATCTCGAGCGTTCGCTCAAGTTCTACACGGAAGTGTTGGGCATGCGTCTGCTGCGCCGTCACGATTACCCGGAGGGCAAATTCACACTCGCCTTCGTCGGCTACCAGGATGAAGCCGAAGGGGCCGTGATCGAGCTCACGTACAACTGGGGCGTGGATGCGTACGAGCTGGGCAATGCGTTCGGACACATCGCGCTGGCGGTTCCCGATGCCTATCGCGCGTGCGACGAGATTCGCGCTCGCGGCGGGAAGGTCGTCCGCGAAGCCGGGCCGATGAAGCATGGCACGACGGTCATCGCGTTCGTCGAGGATCCCGACGGCTACAAGATCGAACTGATCCAGCATCGCTGACTGCCTGCGGATCAGCGCAGAAACAATGCGATTGTCATGTAATATGGCGGTTTCGTTTTGGACCGGAATCGCTCATGGAGTTGGACGCACTGCTTCGCCCGCTGGCCGGCAACCGCTGTGGAGAGGATCTGACCTTCTCCATCCTTTTCGACGAAATACAGGAGGCGCGCCGCTTCGACGATCCTTCGGTAAGTCAAGGGGAATGGGTCAGGCCGCTCAAGGAGGCGGACTGGCCGCGCGTCGTGCGTCTCTGCGCTGAGGCACTGGCCGCGCGCGCGAAGGATGTTCGTCTCGCCGTCTGGCTGACCGAAGCGGCGGCGCGGACGCGCGGATTTGCGGGGCTGGCGGACGGCTACAGGCTCGTCGCCGGATTGTGCGAAATCTTTTGGGACGACCTCCATCCGCTGCCCGAGGACGGCGATCAGGAAATGCGCGCCGGGAATCTCGACTGGCTGCTGACGCAGTCCCGCCGCATCGTCCGCGAGATGCCCATCACCGACTCCCCCCTTGGCCGGTTTTCGCTGGCCGATCTGGAAGCCGCCAGGCATCGCGCAGGCAATCCCGAGCGCAATTCGCGGGAGGCTGAGCCGCCCTTGCGCGCCGTGTCCGTGACACTCGAGGAATTCGAGGCGGCACGGCGCGACACCGCGGCCGATTTCTTTGCGCGAAGCTCGAGGGAGGCGGAAGCGGCGCGGCAGGCGCTGAACGAACTGCAACGGGTCGTCGATGCGAAACTCGGCCTCGACGGACCGGGCTTCGGCGATGCGCGTCAGGCGCTGTCCGAGGCGTTCGGCACCTTGCGACGTTACGCCGGTGAGACGGGCGTGCCGGCGTTGCCGCATGGCGCCCCGGAAGCGCCGGCCAGCGCAGAGTCTCGTCCGGCCGGTGCGTTCGGAGCGCCGGCCGGCCCGATCGCGACACGCGCGGACGCCCTCTTGCGGCTTCGGGAGGTCGCGGACTTCTTCCGACGCACCGAACCGCATAGCCCGGTGGCCTATCTGGCCGACAAGGCCGCACGCTGGGGTGACATGTCCCTGCACGAATGGTTGCGGAGCGTCGTCAAGGATGACGGGGCGCTCACGCATGTCGAGGAGTTGCTGGGACTCGTGTCGCGGGATGCAGCCGGCCACTGACGTGTCCGGCCCGGCCTAGTTGACGAGCCGGAATTCGATTCGGCGGTTGCGCGCCCGCCCGGCGGGCGTCTCGTTCGATGTGATCGGCCGGTCGGGGCCGGCGCCGGAGGCATTCAGGCTCGCGGCGGCGATACCGGTCCCGACGAGATAGGTCTTGACCGCATCGGCACGGGCGAGGCTCAAGGCGACATTTGCCATCCGGTTTCCCGTCGAGTCGGTATGACCGATGATCTCGATGCGGGGGCGATCGAGTCTGGCGATGGCTGCGGCCATCTGGTCGAGAATGGTGATGCCGGCCGCGGTCAGGATCGCGGATCCGCTCTCGAATTCGACCACCCGGTCTGCGAGCGTCTGATCGAGCACGGCCTGTGCGCCGGCAGGCGCCCGCAGTCCGTTGTTCACCGTGTAGGTGGGGTTCAGCGCGGTGGCGATCGCGCTTGCGACCTGCTGTCGGCGGGCCTCGTTGGCGACGTTGCCACTGATGGTGACTTGGGTTCCGTCGACGTCCAGTTGTCCCTGGCGAACCTCGCGGATACCGTCTCCCAGAATTTGCGTCACGTGGTCCGTCCAGTCGGGTGGTGCGACGACGCCTCCCGTTTCGAGGCGGTCGACAACCTTGTCCTTGCCATAAATGCCCTGAAGGCGCGCGATGAGGGTCGAGCGGGCGCGTTCGTCGGGCACTGTGCCTGTCACGTAGACCATTCCGTCCGCAGCGGGGGCGCCCGGTGGCATTGCGCCTGCCGCTGTCGCGGCACAGACAAGACCCGCCGCGAGTTTCGATTTGAGCTTCAAGATCATTCTCCGAAAAAGACTTCCCGGAAGGTCGCCAGCGCAGTCGCCAAGGTCGTGTCCGATTGCGACAGATAGCTCGAAAGCTTGGCAATGCCATAGTCGTCGGACAGGGCGGGATGTGCATCGACCCACTCGGGGTCTTCCAGGTTCACGAGTGCGTCGGGGGCGCTCCCCGGTGAAATAAGGGTGACGAGCGGACATGGCGATGCGCCGTTGAATCCGACGACAAGCGTGTTGCGGCCGTTGACCTGCCCTTGCAACAACTGAAGCTCGCGTTGCGAATTCCTGAGGAAGCCGAAAATCAGATTCAGCCAGATCTGGGCGATCGCGTCGCGCCGGACAGGATCGTCAGGCAACGGGAGTTGAAGTCCGCGTTCGATCCTGAGTCTGTTGTCACCGAGCAATGGCTGCAGCATGATCCCGAGGGACAGGATGATGCGGCGGGCGCTTCCTGTGTGTCCGCGGTGCGTGAGGAGGTGGTCGATCTCTCCGATGGTCACGGTGTCCGGTGCCGCATGTTCAGGGGGCTGTTGCAGCATTTGCGCCAGCATCTGCCCGTGATCGATGTCGGCAAGGGCCTGCAGCACGGAGGCCGGTTCGTCGGCCGTTCGCGCAAGCCCGACCAGATGCGCGAATTTCTCCCATAAGGCTGTGAAGGCTTCGGGCCCCCTGCGCGACCGTTCCGGATCGCACTCGATGGTCGAGGCGACGAGAAACGGAAAACGTCGCGACGAGGCGTCGTGGCTGGGCTGCAGGTGGCCGACGACGGCGAGACGGCTGTGCGGCCCGACGAAGGCGAAGTGGACGGGGCTCATGCTGTCGTACTGAATGCGCCACCGCGGATCCGTGGACAAGAGGTTCATGCTCTCCGAGATCCAGCGATCGAGCATCGCGATCAACTGGGTAGTTCCTCCGCCCTTGATGAAATCCCCGCGGGCGGGCAGCTTGCCGAAAAAGCCGGTGTTGCCGGTGCCAGTCACGGTTGCGCTCCCCGCTCGGAGTTCGTCGCCGCGACTGCAGTCGGATTGCCTGTGCCGGACTTCGCCTGCTCCTCGACACTTGTCTCGCCGGCCACGCTGGACGGGAGGGGGGTGTTGCGGGACCCCTTGGGGCCCGGGTCCTTGCCCGTCTGAATGTCCGGACTGCTTACGATCTTGAGCGTTACCGGGATCGAAATCCCGCCTGCTTGCCAGGCAAGATCAAACGATCCGTCTGCATTCCGGGTGCGTGCGGCCGAATTGATGAGCTTTTCGAGCCCGAAGCGCCCACTGAAGCTTGCGACTTCGAGTTCCTGTCCATCGAAGGTCGTCGCGACGATGTGTGCTCCCGGAGTCCCTGCGGGATTCGGCCAGACGAAGGTCGCCCACTGGGCGGTACCGTTGCGGTAGCGCAGCTTCTGGCCGTCGATTTCGATCGTGTATTCGGTCGTGCCCGGTGCGGGAAGCGGCAGCAGCCGGAAGCTCGTCTGTGCCGGCGCAGCCCCCTGTACGGCGCCGCCGCCGTCCAGGGGCGCGACCCATCCCGGGAACGCGGAGACGAATTCGGGACGCAGGCGGATACCCAGATCGCCCCAGGTTCGCGGCTCGATATAGTCCCCACGCCGGACGATCAGAGCGCCGATGCTTGTCGAGGCGAAACGCGAGATCGCTCCGTCGGGACCAAAGAACTGCCCGATCTCGCCCGGTGTGGCTTCCAGACTGGAGGTGCCGTCGAACGGATACTTGCGGGCAAGCTTGCGGCCGAACGGTTCATGCACGTTTGCCACCCAGATCTTGTTGAGTTCCCGCTCGGCCGGAGGCAGGAGCGCGGCAAAGGTCTGGAGCAGCGGGCGGACGAGCAGCGGGCGGAGCATGTCGCGCTGGTCGTCGGGCATGCCGGTGAGCATCTGCTCGTCAACGAAGCGCAGGGTGTCGGCCAGTTCGGACTTGCCTCCCTCGATGGTTTCGGCCATGAGCCTGATCGAGCCCGGCCCCGGGTCGCCCTGATTTGCCAGGAGATTCAGCCGCGTGCGCAGCCCGGACAACTGGCGCAGGTAGAGGTCGAGGATGGGGTCTCCGCCGTCCCTGCGTGCCAGCAGGCGCCCGACGCCCGCGAATTCGCGGCCGATGGTGCCCGTCGGGCCGTCGGTCCTGGCTGCGCTCAGATTCACATCCAGTGCGACCGGCGCCGGCGACATCCGCAAGATGGAGTGTTTGAACCACTCGATGAAGCCTCTCTGCGCGCGCTCGGCGATGGCGGGGTTCATCATGGGGTTGTCCCATGCCGTCTGTTCATGCAGTGTGCGCAGGAGCCGGCCGAGGGGCGAGGACGACGTATCGCCAAGGCGATTCATGGCTGCCACTGCGGCGGGGAAGTCGTCGAAACCGCTGACGCTGATGCCCAGCGCGAAACGCCGCCATTCGTTGGCGTATTCCTTCTTGTACAGCGCGACGAGCGTCTTCTGGATCTGTTCCGGGCTACCGACGAGTGACAGATCATCCTTCGCGCTGGTGTCGAGCACCCAGTCGGTACTCTGCAGTTCGCCCGTGGCCGCTTCCTTGATGGCGGCCTCAACGTAGTCGCGCCAGGCTTCGGCTGTGAACGCGCCCGAGATCACATGGCTGCCGGCAACCAGATTCGAATCACCCTGCGTCAGGAGGTGCGCCACCGTCACCGGTGGAAAACGCGTGGAAGCCCTTG
This sequence comes from Aromatoleum toluvorans, assembly GCF_012910905.1. GTDB lineage: Bacteria > Pseudomonadota > Gammaproteobacteria > Burkholderiales > Rhodocyclaceae > Aromatoleum > Aromatoleum toluvorans. Next base: position 4,964 of record NZ_WTVN01000022.1, on the reverse strand, counting down.
CCTTGATGTCCGCATAGACCCGTTCGATTGCAGGCGTGCCGCGCACGACGTGGCGCAGCGTTTCACGGGTTTCGTCGATCAGCGCGAGCTTTCCGGCGATGGTGGGCCAGGCGGGATCGTTGGCTTGACGGAGGTGGAAGCTCAGGATCCGTTCCGCGCTGCGCATCATCCGTTCTCGCGGCATGGGGCCGCGATTTGCTTCAAGCCAGTTGCGCCAGAAACGGCTGAGCTGATCGGAGAGGTGCCCGATTTCCGTGTGCTCCCTGTTACTGAGCATCAAGTAGGTTTTCAGCGCGTTGTAGGCATCCTGCGCGTTTGTCGGTGAGGCCTCCTTGTACGGGTGTGCGCCTGCCACCGACGTGCCGGGCGAGTCAGACGGGGTATTTGTGGTCGGCGTGAGTTGGCCGGGGGGGCGATTGACGGCCGTCAGAAAGCCTTCGAGGCTTTCGCTGACGGGCGCGAGCAGGACTGCGGCTACTCCCCGGTAGTACTCGTCGAGCAGCCGCGCCTTTACATCGTCGCCCTGAAAAAGTCCCAGTCCGAGGGAGTAGGAGGGGGAGGGGGAGGATTCGAAGTGCTGCAGTTGTGCGATGCGTTCCTGCAGGGCTTCGAGTGATTCGAGCCGCGATTGCAGGTCAATGCGGCCCTCCTGGATGCGGACGAGCTTGTCGAGATCGGCTCTTACGTTTTCCACCAGGCTGCGATTATTCGCATAGGACCAACTCCAGCCAGCCAGGGATAGGCCGAGGAGTGCCGCAGCGGTGAGCGAAACGGCATGCTGGAGTTGGCGCTTGCGTCTGCTGACATAGTGCCGGACCAGGTGCCGGTCGGCGAAGATCACCTTCGAGAACAGATCCTTCAGGAAGAAGCCGTTGTTCGAGGCGATTCGGGTCGTGGCCGAGCCTTCACCCGACAGGCCGAAGCGCGTTTCCACGCGCGCGCTGGAACTGCTCGGTGTTTCGCCGCTCTGGATTGCCGACGTGATGTAGAAGCCGCGAAAAATCGGCTTGAACTGGAACGGATTGTCCTCGAACAGCGTCGCGATGAAGGAGCGCAGCACCGGCTTGATCGCGGCGAACTCGAGCGGGAAGGCAAGCAGTCCCGGCGCCATTCGCTCGCCCCGCGCAACCGACATCTGTGCAACGCTCAACTCCCGCAGCCCTTCATGCAGTTCGTCGAAGTGACGCTCGAACAGCGTGATCGCGTCATTGCCGCCCGCGGTCTCGTAAGGCAGGGTCGCGCCCCAGATGCGGTCGCGCTCGTTCCAGTCGAGGTCCTGAAAGAAATCGCTGAAGCCCGCAATCAGGTCCGCCTTCGAGAACATCACATATACCGGCGCGAACACTTCCAGCCGCTCGGTGAGTTCCTGGACCCGCTGACGCAGGTGTTTGGCGAGGGCGATGGCATGGGCGGGCGGATTGCCGAGCAGCTCGCCGATGCTCGCGGTCACGATGATGCCGTTGATCGGCGCAAGCGGACGATTCTTCCTCAGCAGGTCGAGAAAGCCGAGCCATTCCCCGCGGTCCTCTTCTTCCACCGAGTAACGGCCCGCCGTGTCGAGGAGGATGCCCTCCGTGGTGAAGAACCAGTCGCAGTTGCGTGTGCCGCCAAGCCCCTGTACGACGCTGCCGCCCGTGTCGCCGAACGGGAAGGTCAGGCCCGAGTTCACCACCGCCGTGCTCTTTCCTGCGGCAGGATTGCCGATCGTGATGTACCAGGGCAACTCATACAGGGCGGTTCGTCCCGAGAGCTGTCCCAGCTTGGATGTCTTGATCGTCCGGATGGCGTCCTTCATGCGCTTGTGCAGGGTCTCGATCTCCGCTTGCGCACAGCTTTCGCCTGCTGCCGTGCGTGGATCGAGCAAGCGTTCGAGCGCCGCAGCGGCCCGCCCGGTCAGGTGCCTGCGCCATGCCCAGATGGCGATCCAGATCACGAGCAAGGCGAAAGAGGCGATCGCAGCCCATGACAACGCGAGTTCCAGCGTCCGGGCGCCGAGCATGAGGAAGGCCGACAGCGCCAGGATTCCGAGGAAGGAGAGGGTGCGTGAGTCGGTCAGGAAGGTTCGGAGTGCAGACATCGTTCAAGTGCCGTCAGGCGTTGGGGTGAGCGTTTGCAGAGACAGAGGGGGAGCCGCCGGCGTGGACGATCATCGCCGCGCTGGCAAGTGGGGACTGGCAGGTGAGGCACAGTGCGGCACCATTCGAAGTGCTGACGGCATCGACGGCACACAGCAAGGCAACGAGCCCGCCGATTGGCGATGCGAATCCCGTGGCCGTACCGAGTGTCAAGGTGTCGACAAACGGCTCGAGTGCCGGAAATCGTTCCACAAGCGTCGGGAGGAGTTGCCTTGCTATGCCGGCGCGGTGGTCCGCGTCGGCGAACACGTTCGCGATGTCGGATGCATTCAGGCCGGCGCCCGCCAGCGCTGCGTCGATGCAGCTTCCCACGAGTGCCCGGCTGGCCGCCGCGTGCGCAGAATGCTCGGAACGGCCCGATGCGGCCCGCGACATCAGTGCTGCGGGCCGGCCCGGGGTAAGCGCGGCGCCCGCGGCATTCGCGAGCAGCATGACCGCGGCGGCCTCTCCGGGAATCAAGCCCTCCTGCATGTTGGCCATGAACAGGCGAGACTCGGCCTGCCATTGCGCGACGGTCCCTTCGCCCACGTGGGACACCGCGCCCATCACGAGAACGATGGCCGGTGTCGTCTGGCGGTTCAGGTCGGCGATCAACTGGTCGATGGCTTCGAACGCCTGCGCGTCGTCCCGGACGCAGCGAACTTCAACGCTGACGGCTTCGACGCCACGGGGGGCGAGATGCTCGCGCCGTAACCACTCCGTAAGCCGCGTTCGGCGTGCGTCGGGCCAGGCACGGCTTGTCAACCAGATTACGGACCGGAGTGCCCGGGGCTCGCGCACAACCATTTCGGCAATTTCATCGAGCGCCAGGGGAAGCGTCATGTGCAGCATGGCCAGGGTGCGCAGGTCCTCGTCGTCGAGCGCTGGGGTCATCGCCGCCGCGCCGAGGCCATTCAGCTGTTCCGTGACTTCATCTATCGGAAGCGAAGGCACGCGTGCTGCGAAGACCGGGAAGCCGTTTACGTCGCGGAGTTCGTCGTCGAGCACGGGCGCGCATCCTTGCCGGCTCGCTTCGGCCACCTGTGCGGCGTCCGTTCCATGCGCGCTCAGGAGCGCGTGGCCGATCAGGTGAACACGGGAACTGCGTTCGTCGCGATCCGCCGGCAAAGGGGGCGAATCCATGAGCGTGGTCGCTCCGAGTGCTCCGGAACTCGCCGCGTCGACTCCCGGCGCGCGGAGGTGTTCGATGAATGAATACAGGAGCCGGAACCCGGCGAGAAGCGATGCCGGAAGGACGATGAGGTGTGTGACCAGGTCAGCCGCGCCGGGTTGGTAGCCGCCTGCCTGCCACCATCCGAGAACCAGCGCCCAGACGAGCATTGCGGCAAGGAATGCGAGGAGTGCAGACCTGAAGGTGATCGAGAACATGGATGGCTGGAGGGGAGGTCTCAGTCGACCGTAAGTGCCTGGGACGCAATCAGGATCGCGCCACAGGCGGTCCGGTCGCCATGACGCGCGGCCGGGCGGCCGTCGATGATCGTGGTGGGATCCCCCGTCGCGATCACCGTTACACGGCCATGCCCTTTCTGCGGGCAGGTGACTTTGTCGCCGACGCGCGCGATGCCTTTGCCGTTGCAGTCGCTACTGAGCGATGCCCCGATCACCGTACCGCCGTGATCGGTCCGATCCCCGATCAGGATGAATGGACGTGTCATGAGACGTGGTTTCCAAGCAGAGGGTGGATGACTTTTCGCAGACCCGGGCTGCGAGTTTCAGGAGTGCCGGTCGGGAAGGATCCCGCGCCGCCGCAGTTCGACGTGACCGAAGTCCATCATCTTCCAGCGCCCGCCCCAGGTCAGTCCGGCAGCCTCGGCAAGGGCGCCGTACAGCCTGTAGCCTTGCATCGCCCACGGATCGTGCTCGGATATCACGAGATTGCCGTCGCGCAGGAAGGCGACGTCTGCTGCAAGGCCGTGCTGGTGGTAGCTCATGTTCGGACCTGCCTGGGTCACCGAAGGACCGCGCAGGACCAGTTCGGCCTGCCGCTCCGGGCTGCGGTAGCCTTCGAGCAACACCGCCTCATAGCCGTAGCTCTCCTTCAGCACCTTGAACACGGTGAGAAGTTGCTGCCGGAACTGATCGTCGAGCAGATTCCAGTCTCTGCTGGCGGTCCCGGCGTACGGAATGAGCATTTCGACTTCCGCTGTAGCGAACACCGCGGGAGGCAGGGGCGACGGGGGGGTGAGGCGTTCGCCCGCGAGAAGCACCGATATCTGCCGATCAGGCAGGGCGTTGTCCGTCGGAAATTCATACAGCGTGCGCGGTGAAAAGGCGAGCACGGCCAGCGGTGGAAGGACGGTCAGTGCGAGGCCGGCGATCGCGACGGTTCGGTTCGGGATCAGCGGGGTGGCCGTGCGCCTGCGATGGTCGCGCAGGTGATGCCAGCCGAGACGAACAGATCGCGTGGCGACGCCGAGACTGCGACGCAACGCGGTGGCAAATCGACGTGCTCGCCGCGTGCCCGCAGTGATAGCGGAATGCCGTGCGAATGCCAGGCCGAGGCAAACAAGAAGGAAGTAAGCGATGGGCGCGACGAGAAAGGCTGGCGAAATCACGGTTCCGTCGGTGGGCAGCAAATGCTGTTGTCGTTAGAATCGAGTATTGTATATGAATATTCCATGTGTATTGTCTGCCAATATGTGTTCTTCATCGCCCGTGTCTGCGACCGCCCCTTCCCGTGTGCCGAGCCTCTTCGCATCAGCCCCGCATCGAGGTGACGTGTGCGACTTCCCGATCCTCGATGAACTGTCGGGAGGTGGCAGAGGGGTTGCGGGCGGCAGGTGGGTGAGAAAAGTGCTTTTGGCCGGGGTGGTGCTCGCGGTCGGGGGC
>NZ_WTVN01000021.1 GCF_012910905.1 Aromatoleum toluvorans | reverse complement strand
AAGAGACAGGGTCTGCGGGGCTGGGGGTGAGCGGTGGCGTGTGGGCGGCAGGGTCGGATGCGCCGGAAAAGAAGGAGATCCGCGTCGGCTTCATTCCGCTGACCGACTGCTCGTCGGTCGTGATGGCGGCGGTGCAGAAGTTCGACGAGAAGTACGGCATCAAGATCATCCCGAGCAAGGAGGCGAGCTGGGCGTCGGTGCGCGACAAGCTGGTGTCGGGCGAGCTCGACGCGGCGCACGTGCTGTACGGCCTCGTGTATGGCGTGCATCTTGGGATCGGCGGGCCGAAGAAGGACATGGCGGTGCTGATGAGCCTGAACAACAACGGCCAGGCGATCACGCTCGCGAGCAAGCTGAAGGAGCAGGGCGTCACCGACGGCGCGGGGCTGAGGAAGCTGATCTCCGCGAAGCCGGGCGAGTACACCTTCGCGCAGACCTTCCCCACCGGCACCCACGCGATGTGGCTGTACTACTGGCTGGCGGCGCACGACATCAACCCGATGAAGGACGTGAAGGTCATCACCGTGCCGCCGCCGCAGATGGTCGCGAACATGCGCGTCGGCAACATGGACGGCTTCTGCGTCGGCGAGCCGTGGAACAACCGCGCGATCATGGACAAGATCGGCTTCACCGCGGTGACGACGCAGGACATCTGGACCGATCACCCGGAGAAGGTGCTGGGCACGACCGCCGACTGGGTCGCGAAGCACCCGAACGCGGCGCGCGCGCTGACCGCGGCAATTCTGGAAGCCGGGCGCTGGATCGACGCGTCGCTGCCCAACCGGCGCACGACGGCGGAGACCGTCGCGCAGAAATCCTACGTCAATACCGACATGGACGTGATCCTCGAACGCATGCTCGGGCGCTACTCGAATGGTCTCGGCAAGAGCTGGGACGACCCGAACTACATGAAGTTCTACAACGACGGTGCGGTGAACTTCCCCTATCTCACCGACGGCATGTGGTTCCTGACGCAGCATCGGCGCTGGGGCCTGCTCGACAAGGACGTCGATTACCTCGCGGTCGCGAAGCAGGTGAACCGCATCGACATCTACAAGCAGGCCGCGACGGCAGCGGGCGTGCCGCTGCCGAAGAGCGACATGCGCAGCTCGAAGCTGATCGACGGCACGGTGTGGGACGGCAGGGATCCGGCGAAGTACGCCAGGTCCTTCAAGGTCAAGGCGTAAGGAGGGCGGGGCGATGACTGCGACAGCGACGTTCGACGGAGCGATGGGGAGCGGTGGGGCGGCGGCCGATGCGAGAGTCGCGGACCTGAAGCCGCTGCGGTCCGCGGCGGACAAGGGAGAGGCCATGACAGCGGTGGCGGAGGTGGAAACCACGGCGGTCGAGCCGGTCGTCCGGCGCAAGGGCAGGGCTGCGGCCTGGCTGCGTGCCGTTGGCGGCGCGGTGCTGCCACCGGTGGCCGGCCTCGCGCTGCTGGTCGGCTTCTGGTACCTCGCGACGCTCAAGGGCGGCGGCATCCCGGGGCCGGTGCAGACCTGGGACGCGGCGGTGGCGATCTTCTCGGATCCCTTCTACCGCGCCGGGCCGAACGACCAGGGCATCGGCTGGAACGTGCTGTCGTCGCTGCAGCGGGTGGCGATCGGCTTCGGCATTGCGGCGCTGGTCGGCATTCCGGCGGGCTTCATGCTGGGGCGCTTCGCGGTGCTGGCGAAGATGATGAACCCGATCATCAGCCTGCTGCGCCCGGTGTCGCCGCTGGCGTGGCTGCCGATCGGCCTGCTGGTGTTCCAGCGCGCCGACCCGGCCGCGACCTGGACGATCTTCATCTGCTCGATCTGGCCGATGATCCTCAACACGGCGCAGGGCGTGACGCGCGTGCCGCAGGACTACCTCAACGTCGCGCGCGTGCTGAACCTCTCGGAATGGAAGGTGTTCACGAAGATCCTGTTCCCGGCGGTGCTGCCCTACATGCTCACCGGCATCCGGCTGTCGATCGGTACGGCGTGGCTCGTGATCGTCGCGGCAGAGATGCTCACGGGCGGCGTCGGCATCGGCTTCTGGGTGTGGGACGAGTGGAACAACCTCAAGGTCGAGCACATCATCATCGCGATCTTCGTGATCGGGACGGTCGGTCTGATTCTGGAACAGGCGCTGATGCTGGCGGCGCGTCGCTTCAACTACGAAGACCGCTGAGCGGTGGAGGAAACCATCATGAAGAAGATCGTGCGGATCGAGAACGTCGGCCAGACCTTCAACACGAAGAACGGCCCCTTCACGGCGCTGCGGGGCATCAACCTCGACATCCACGAGGGCGAGAGCATCAGCCTGATCGGGCACTCGGGCTGCGGCAAGTCGACGCTGCTGAACCTGATCGCCGGCCTGACGCTGCCGTCGAGCGGCGTGATGCTGTGCGACGGGCGCGAGATCGCCGGCCCCGGGCCGGAGCGCGCGGTGGTGTTCCAGAACCACTCGCTGCTGCCGTGGCTGACCTGCTACGACAACGTCTATCTCGCGGTGGATCGCGTGTTCGGCGCGAAGGAGGGCAAGGCGAAGCTCAGGCAGCGCACGCAGGACGCGCTGGCGCTGGTCGGGCTGTCGCACGCGGAGACAAAGTTCCCGCACGAGATCTCCGGCGGCATGAAGCAGCGCGTCGGCATCGCCCGGGCGCTGTCGATGGAGCCGAGGATCCTGCTGATGGACGAGCCCTTCGGCGCGCTCGATGCGCTGACCCGCGCGATGCTGCAGGACGAGCTGGTGAAGATCCTCGCGGCGACCAGGGCGACGATGGTGATGGTGACGCATGACGTCGACGAGGCGGTGCTGCTCTCCGACCGCGTCGTGATGCTCACCAATGGCCCGGCGGCGACGATCGGCGAGATCCTGGAGGTGAAGCTCGACCGCCCGCGCGACCGCCTGGCGCTCGCCGGGCTGCCCGAGTTCGCAGGCTACCGTTCCGCGATCATGGACTTCCTGTACAAGAAGCAGGTGAAGCGGGCGGCTTGAGCACCCGGGGCGGCACGCCACGATATGGGGCCGCCCGGCCACCGCGGCCGGGCGGCCGCCTTGTCGGCGCCGGATCGGGCAGGCATTTTTGGCGGCGCGCGGGTTGGCGGCGGCCCCCGTCGATGCCGACCGGCTATGATGTCGGGCCTTACGGCTGCAAGGCTCTCCGATGTCCCCGTCCCTGTCCGACCGCGTTGTCGCGGCCCTCGCTGCATGTGCGCTGCTCGAAGCCGCAGCCACCGACGCCTGCCGGCTGTTTCCCGGCGGCGTGGAGGGGGCGTGCCGATGAACGGATTTCCGCAAGTGGTCTGGGACGAGGACGGCGAGCGCCATGCGCTGCGCTGGCGGTCGGAAAGCGGAAGTCCGCCGCCGCGCCGCGTGGTGGTGGTCGGCGACCAGACGCCGGCTGACCAGGCCTACCGGCTCGCGTGCGAGGGGACGGCGCTGCTTTACCGCGGCGATTACCAGAATGCGCGGCAGCTGCTGCTGGCGATGGGGCGCCGGGCGGACCGCAAGCCGCGGCGCGCCGGCAAGCCGGCCCGTGCGCCGTCGAGTGCCGCGGAGGCCTTCCATCTTCACCGCCAGGCGCAGGCGCAGCGTGCCCGCACCCTCGGCATGCTGCTGCTGCCGGTCGATGCGGACCACAGCCTGCCCTTGCGCCGCGCGCCCGACGTCGCCCTGGCCTGTCGCGAGGCCTACGGGCCCGCCGACGAAGCGTATGCGGTATCGCTGCGCGAGCTGCTGGGGCTGATCGGGGCCCACGAATGGCGCAAGAAGGGGGTGTCGATCCCGGCGCTCGGGGCTTCCATCCACCCGCATTACGGCGTGTTTTCCCCGGTGCGTGGCGAATACGTCGACCTCGTCGCGCAGGCGCCGCTGCCCGCGGCGCTGGCGAGCGGCGCGCCGGCCTGCGACATCGGCACCGGCACCGGCGTGCTGGCGGCGCTGCTCGCGCAGCGCGGCGTGCGCCGTGTGCTTGCGACCGACCAGGACCCGCGGGCGCTCGAGTGTGCGTGCGAGAACATCGCGCGGCTGGGCTTCGCCGCGCAGGTGGAGATCCTGCAGGCGGACATGTTTCCCGACGCCCGGGCGGCGCTCGTCGTGTGCAATCCGCCGTGGGTGCCGGCACGCCCCTCGTCGCCGGTCGAAAACGCCGTCTATGACCCCGACAGCCGCATGCTGCGGGCCTTTCTCGCCGGCCTCGCGGCGCATCTCGTGCCCGGCGGCGAGGGCTGGCTGATTCTCTCCGATCTCGCCGAACATCTGGGCCTGCGCACGCGCGACGAGTTGCTCGCGGCGATCGCGGGGGCGGGGCTGCAAGTGGTCGGGCGCCTCAATGCCCGGCCGCGCCATGCCAAGGCGCGCGACGCCGATGACCCCCTTCACGCCGCGCGGGCGGCCGAAATCACCTCGCTGTGGCGACTCGCCACGCGGGCGTGAAACCCATCCCCACCCCAGCCCTCCCCTTGAAGGGGAGGGAGGCGTGACGCCGGGCGACGTGAGGTGCGATGTTGTGGTGCAGCATTGCCGCGTAATGCACCGAATTGGTGCGTGAGCGATGTTCGCGCATTCTTCGCACGGGCAGGTCTTCAGGAAAAATTTCCTTTTAAAACAGCAATGTAATTTTGAAGTGGGGGCTGGCACCCATCTTGCGATAAGGAGTCCGTAGGCCGGGGCAACGAGGCTCCGGCTTGAAATGCTTGATGCAGGGCATGCGGACAACGGCGTCCGTCGTTTCTTCGGGAGAGCGCTTCCGGAGGCGACGCGACGCCGTTTTTTTTCGCCTTATGGAGTGGAGATCGATCATGGCCCTGACCCGCCGCGTCAACGCTTCCCCCGAATTCATCTCTCGCGCTGCCTGAAGGAGCCGCCATGAAAAAAATGAAACTCGTGATGATCGGTAACGGCATGGCCGGCTGCCGCACGCTCGAAGAACTGCTGAAGCTCGCCCCGGACCTGTACGACATCACGGTGTTCGGCGCCGAGCCGCACGGCAACTACAACCGCATCCTGCTCTCGCCGGTGCTCGCGGGCGAGATGACGCTGCCGGAGATCATGCTCAACGATCTCGACTGGTACCGCGACAACGCCATCACGCTGCACGCGGGCAAGATGGTGACGAAGATCGACCGCGTGAAGCGCAAGGTCATCGCCGCCGACGGCACCGAGGCCGAGTACGACCGCCTGCTGATCGCGACCGGCTCGACGCCCTTCATCCCGCCGATGCCTGGCGCCGACCTGCCCGGCGTGCTCGCGTATCGCGACATCGGCGACACCGAGGCGATGATCGAGGCTTCGACCAAGTACAAGCATGCGGTCGTGATCGGCGCGGGCCTGCTGGGCCTGGAAGCGGCGAACGGCCTGATGCTGCGCGGCATGAGCGTGACCGTCGTGCATCTGGGCGACTGGATCATGGAGCGCCAGCTCGACAAGCCCGCGGCCGACATGCTGCAGGCCTCGCTCGAAGCGAAAGGCATGAATTTCCTGCTGCCGAAGCAGACCGAGGCGCTGGTGCGCGGCGAGAGCGGGCGCGTCGCGGCGGTGCGCTTCAAGGACGGCATGGAGATCCCCGCGGACCTCGTCGTCGTCGCCGCCGGCATCCGCCCGAACTTCGCGCTCGCGGAATCGGCCGGCATTTACTGCGGCACGGGGCGCGCGCGCGGCATCGCGGTGTCCGACACGCTGCAGACCGTGACCGACCCGCGCGTGTATGCGGTCGGCGAATGCGTCGCGCACCGCGGCATCGCCTACGGCCTCGTCGCGCCGCTCTTCGAGCAGGGCAAGGTGTGCGCGAACCACCTCGCGAACTTCGGCATCGGCCGCTACGAAGGCTCGGTGACCTCGACCAAGCTCAAGGTCACCGGCATCGATGTGTTCTCGGCGGGCGACTTCTCGGGTGGCCCCGACACCGAGGACATCGTGCTGCACGACAAGCAGGGCGGCGTGTACAAGCGCATCGTGATCAAGCACAACCGCATCGTCGGCTCGGTGCTGTACGGCGACACCGCGGACGGCTCGTGGTACTTCCAGCTGATGAAGGATGGCCAGGACATCCATGCGATCCGCGACCACCTGATGTTCGGGCAGAACAACCTCGGCGATGCGGGCCACAAGGGCGAGAACAAGGCCGCTTCGATGCCGGACACGGCCGAGGTGTGCGGCTGCAACGGGGTGTGCAAGGGCACGATCGTCAAGGCGATCAAGGAGAAGGGCCTGTTCACGCTGGACGAGGTCAAGAAGCATACCAAGGCCGCATCCTCCTGCGGCTCCTGCACGGGCCTCGTGGAGCAGATCCTCGCCTCGACCGTGGGCGGCGCCTATCAGGCGGTGTCGGCGCACGACAAGCCGGTGTGCGGCTGCACCGAGCTGTCGCACGGCGACGTGCGGAAGGCGATCCGCGACCACAAGCTGCTGAGCATCCCCGAGACGATGGAAACGCTGTCGTGGAAGACGCCGAACGGCTGCTCGACCTGCCGCCCGGCGCTCAACTACTACCTGATCTCGACCTGGCCGCACGAGGCGAAGGACGACCCGCAGAGCCGCTTCATCAACGAGCGCGCGCACGCCAACATCCAGAAGGACGGCACTTATTCGGTCGTGCCGCAGATGCTGGGCGGCGTGACGACGCCGGCGGAGCTGAAGCGCATCGCCGAGGTCGCGGAGAAGTACAACGTGCCGACGGTGAAAGTCACCGGCGGGCAGCGTATCGACCTGCTGGGGATCAAGAAGGAAGACCTGCCGCACGTGTGGAAGGACCTCGGCATGCCCTCGGGCCACGCCTACGGCAAGAGCATCCGCACCGTGAAGACCTGCGTCGGCGCCGAGCACTGCCGCTTCGGCACGCAGCGTTCGATGTCCATGGGCATCGACCTGGAGAAGATGCTCTTCGGCATGTGGAGCCCGCACAAGGTGAAGCTCGCGGTGAGCGGCTGCCCGCGCAACTGCGCCGAGGCCGGCATCAAGGACGTCGGCGTGATCGGCGTCGATTCGGGCTGGGAGCTGTATGTCGCCGGCAACGGCGGGATCAAGACGGAAGTGGCGCAGTTCCTGTGCAAGGTGCAGACGCGCGAGGAAGTCATGGAGTACTCGGGCGCCTTCCTGCAGCTCTATCGCGAGGAGGGCTACTACCTCGAGCGCACCGTGCATTACGTCGAGCGTGTGGGCCTCGAGCATGTGAAGAAGCACGTGCTGGAGAACGCGGAGAACCGCAAGGCCTTGTACGAGCGGCTGCTGTACGCGCTGCAGGACGCGAAGGATCCGTGGGCCGAGCGCTATGCCGCGGATGCCGCACCTGCCGTGCGCCGCGAATTCGAAATTCTTGAAGCCTGAGACCGGAGCGAATCGATGAACACCTTTGAAATCAGCGTCGAAGCCGGCTGGAAGGAAATCTGCGCCGTCGAAGACATCCCCGTGCTCGGTTCGCGCGTCGTGAAGGCGGCGCGCGGCGGCGACATCGCGATCTTCCGCAACGCCGAGGGCGAGGTCTTCGCGCTGCACGACAAGTGCCCGCACAAGCAGGGTCCGCTGTCGCAGGGCATCGTGCATGGGCGCCAGGTCACCTGCCCGCTGCACAGCTGGAAGATCGAGCTCGACTCGGGCAACGCGGTGGCGCCGGATGTCGGCTGCACCAAGTCCTTCGAGGTGAAGGTCGAGGGCGGCCGCGTGCTGCTCAAGGTCTGATCGGACTGCATCGCAAAAAGGGGAACCGACATGGACAAGCAATCCTTCCTCAAGGCCGGGCATCCGCCGACGCTGCTGGCGGCCTTCCTGTACTTCGACCTGGCCTTCATGGTGTGGGTCATCCTCGGTCCGCTGGGCGTGCAGATCGCCACCGACCTGGGCCTGGACCACGCGCAGAAGGGCATGATGGTCGCGGTGCCGGTGCTCGCCGGCGCGCTCCTGCGCATCTTCATGGGCGTGCTGGTCGATCACCTGAAGCCCAAGATGGCGGGTGCGATCGGGCAGGTGATCGTGATCTGCGCGCTCTTCGTCGCGTGGAAGTTCGGCATCCACAGCTACGCGCAGACGCTGCTCTTGGGCGTGTTCCTGGGCTTCGCCGGCGCGGCCTTCGCGGTGGCGCTGCCGCTCGCGTCGCGCTGGTATCCGCCCGAGCATCAGGGCACCGCGCTGGGCATCGCCGGGGCCGGCAACTCGGGCACCGCGCTCGCGGCGCTGTTCGCGCCGGGGCTGGCGATCGCCTATGGCTGGACCAACGTCTTCGGCCTCGCGCTGATCCCGCTGGTGCTGGTGTTCGCGGTCTACCTCGTCGTCGCGAAGGATGCGCCCGAGTGCCCGCCCGCGAAGCCGCTGACCGAGTACTTCAAGGTGCTCAAGGACAAGGACGCGTGGTGGTTCATGTTCTTCTACTCGGTGACTTTCGGCGGTTTCGTCGGCCTGGCGTCCTCCCTGACGATCTACTTCAATACGCAGTATGGGCTGGATGCGAAGATGGCCGGCTACTTCACCGCCGCCTGCGTGTTCGCCGGCTCGATGGTGCGGCCGATCGGCGGCCGCGTCGCCGACCGCATCGGCGGCATCAAGAGCCTGTCGGTGATGTACGTGTTCGCGGCGGTCTTCCTCGCGATCGTCGGTACCGGCCTGCCGCAGGCGTGGATGGCACTCGTCGTGTTCGTGCTCGCGATGCTGTCGCTGGGCATGGGCAACGGCGCGGTGTTCCAGCTCGTGCCGCAGCGCTTCCGCAAGGAGATCGGCGTGATGACGGGGCTGGTGGGCATGGCGGGCGGCGTCGGCGGCTTCTACCTCGCGTCCTCGCTCGGCTACGCGAAGCAGGCGACCGGCAGCTACCAGATGGGCTTCATGATCTTCGCCGGGCTCGCGCTGGCGGCGCTGATCGGGCTGACGTCGGTGAAGACCCGCTGGCGCACGACCTGGGGTGCGGCGCACCTCACGTCGGCGCGGATCTGAGGCCGGGAACCGGAGCATAGGCGGAGAGCGCAGGCATGAACAAGGCAGCGATCATCGACGTCCCGACCGTGGAGCCGGCGGCTGCGCCCGCGGCCGCGCGTCGCCCGGGCAAGTCGATGCCGCTGTCCGTCCGCCTCGGCCACGCCACCGAACAGGGCCTGCGTCCGCGCAACGAGGACTTCGTCGGCGCGGCGACGCCGGAAGGGGCCGAGCTGGAAGCGAAGGGGCTGCTGCTGGCGGTCGCGGACGGCGTCGGCGGCCATGCCAACGGGCGCGAGGCGGCCGAATACACGGTGCGCGGCCTGCTCGCGGACTACTACGCGACGCCCGACACCTGGAGCGTCGAAAAATCCATCAACACCGTGGTCGGTGCGATCAACCGCTGGCTGCTCGCGCAGTCGGCGAAGTCGCGCGACTACGCCGGCATGGCGACGACGCTGACGGCGGTGGCGCTGCGCGGGCGGCGCTACTACGTCGCCCACGTCGGCGACTCGCGCGCCTACCTGTGGCACGACGGCGCGCTGCGGCGCCTGACCGAGGACCACACCTGGGAACACCCCGAGCTCGACAACGTGCTGCGCCGCGCGGTGGGGCTGGACGCGCAGCTGCTGATCGATTTCGACGACGGCGAACTGGCGGTCGGTGACCGCTTCCTGCTGGTGAGCGACGGCGTGTGGAACACGCTGGGCGACGAGGCGATGGGCGAGCTGTTCGCGCGTGGGGACGACCCGCAGGCGGCGGCCGACGCGCTGGTGCTGGAGGCCTTGCACCGCGGCGCGACCGACAACTGCACCGCGCTGGTCGCGCACGTCGACGCCGTGCCCGCCGATAACCTGCGCGACCGCCTTGCCAGCGGCCGCCGCCTGCCGCTGCCGCCGCGCCTGAAGGCCGGCGAGACGCTGGACGGCCTGCGCGTCGAGGAGCTGCTGCACGAGTCGCGCGTGACGCTGCTGTATCGCGTAACGCGGCTCGTGGACGGCGCCGCGCTGGTGTTGAAGACCCTGCGCCAGGAGGAGGGCGACGAGGAGGCGATGGCGTCGCTGGTGCGCGAGGAGTGGATCGCGCGCCGCGTGCCGGGTCGGGGCTTCCCGTCCGTCTGCGAGCACGCCGGGCGCGACCACCTGTATTACCTGATGAGCTGGCACGAAGGCGAGACGCTCAAGGCGAGCCTCGCGCGCGGCCACCGCTACGCGGCGCACGAACTCGTCACGATCGGCACGGCGCTGCTGCGCGCGGTCGCATCGCTGCACCGCCTCGGCATCGTGCATCGCGACATCAAGCCGGATAACATTCACATCGACCGCAAGGGCGAACTGCGTCTGCTGGACCTCGGCGTCGCGGCCTCGGACGGCGAGGATCTGCGCGAGATCAACAACCCCGGCACGCCGTCCTACATGGCGCCAGAGCTTTTCGCCGGGCAGGCGGCGAACGAGGCGTCCGATCTCTACGCCTGTGGCGTGACGCTGTACGAGCTCTTGACGCGCAAGTACCCCTACGGCGAGATCGAGCCCTTCCAGCGTCCGCGCTTCGGCGAGCCGGTGCCGCCGACGCGCTATCGCCCGGACACGCCGGAGTGGCTCGAGGCCGTGCTGCTGAAAGCCTGCGCGCGCGACGCGAAGGGCCGCTTCGAGACCGCCGAGGAGTTCCTCGTCGCGCTCGAGCGCGGCGCGCACCGCCCGCTCGCGACCCACCGACGGGCGCCGCTCGCGGCACGCAATCCGACGCTGGCGCTGAAAGTCGTCGCGATCGCGTCGCTGCTGCTGAATCTGGTTTTGCTGTACCTGCTGAGCCGCCACTAAGAACATGACGACACCCCCGGAGAGCCTCATGGAAACGAAAGCCACCTGCCCGTACTGCGGCGTCGGCTGCGGCGTCCTCATCGAACACGACGGCGCGCGCATCACCGGCGTGCGCGGCGACCCCGAGCATCCCGCGAACTTCGGCCGCCTGTGCACGAAGGGCTCGACGCTGCACTTCACCGCGCGCCCCGAGACGCGCCTGCTGCATCCCGAACTGCGCACCGCGAAGGGCGAGCCGCGCCGCCGCGCGAGCTGGGACGAGGCGCTCGGCACCGCCGCGCAGCGTTTCGCCGCCGTGATCGACGAGCACGGCCCCGACGCCGTCGCCTTCTACATCTCGGGGCAGCTCCTGACCGAGGACTACTACGTCTTCAACAAGCTGATGAAGGGCCTGATCGGCTCGAACAACGTCGACTCCAACTCGCGCCTGTGCATGTCGAGCGCGGTCGTGGCCTACAAGCAGACGCTGGGCGCCGACGCGCCGCCCTGTTCGTACGACGACTTCGCCCAGACCGACTGCCTGCTGATCGCCGGCGGCAACCCGTCCTACGCACACCCGATCGCCTTCCGCCGCATCGAGGACGCCAAGGCCGCGCGCCCGGACATGAAGATCATCGTCGTCGACCCGCGCCGCACCGACACCGCGGCCACTGCCGACCTGCACCTGCCCATCCTGCCCGGCACCGACATCTGGCTCTTCAACGCGATGCTCAACGTGCTGCTGTGGGAAGGGCTGGTCGATAACGTCTTCGTGCGCGAACACACCGAAGGCTTCGACGCGCTGCGCGAGCACGTGCGCGAGATCACGCCGGCGGTGGCGGCCGAAGTCTGTGGCGTGAAGGCGGACGACATCCGCACCGCCGCACGCTGGTGGGGCGAGGCGCCGCGCGCGATGTCGCTGTGGTGCCAGGGGCTCAACCAGTCCACGCACGGCACGCACAACGGCACGGCGCTGATCGCGCTGTCGCTCGCCACCGGCAAGATCGGCAAGCCCGGCTGCGGCCCGTTCTCGATGACGGGCCAGCCCAACGCGATGGGCGGGCGCGAAGTCGGCGGCATGGCGAACCTGCTGTCCGGTCACCGCGAGCTCGCGAACCCCGAGCACCGCGCCGAAGTGGCGCGCCTGTGGGGCGTGCCGGACGTGCCGGAAAAGCCCGGCCTCACCGCCGTCGAGCTCTTCGACGCGATGCACGACGGCCGCATCAAGGCGCTGTGGATCGCCTGCACCAACCCGGCGCAGTCGCTGCCCGAGCTCGAACGCGTGCGCGAGGCGCTGGCGCGCTGCGACTTCGTCGTGCTGCAGGAAGCCTACGGCAACACCGAGACCGCGCCCTTCGCCGACCTGCTGCTGCCGGCCGCGACCTGGGGCGAGAAGGAAGGCACGGTGACGAACTCGGAGCGCCGCATCACCCATGTGCATCGCGCGATCCCCGCGCCGGGCGAAGCGCGCGCGGACTGGGACATCGTGTGCGACTTCGCGCGCAAGCTCGCACCGCTGATCGGCAAGCCGGAGGCCGCGCGCCTGTTCGCCTACGCCGGCCCCGAGGCGATCTTCGCCGAGCACGCGGAGACGACGCGCGGGCGCGATCTCGACATCACCGGCCTCTCCTATGCCGTGCTCGACGGCAAGGGGCCGCAGCAATGGCCTTTCCCGCAAGGCGCGAGCGAGGGCCGCGCACGCCTCTATGCCGACGGCCGCTTCGCGACCGCCGACGGCAAAGCGCGCTTCGTCGTGCCGTCGACGAAGCTCACCGCCGAACGCGCCGATGCCCGCTACCCGCTGCATCTGACCACCGGCCGGCTGCGCGACCAGTGGCACGGCATGAGCCGCACCGGCAAGGTCGCGCGCCTCTACAACCACGTCGACGAGGCGCGCATCGAGCTCAACGCCGACGACATGCACCTGCGCGGCATCGCCGACGGCGAACTCGTGCGCGTGAAGAGCCGGCGCGGCGAGATCGTGCTGCGCGCGGCCGCGTCGAACGAGATCCGCTCCGGCCAGGCTTTCGTCGCGATGCACTGGGGCGCGAATGCGCTGAACTCGGGCGGCGTGAACATGCTGACGCTGCGCGAGTTCGATCCGTACTCGAAGCAGCCGGAACTGAAGCATGCGACCGTGCAGGTCGAGAAGGCGCATTTGCCGCATCAGGCGCTGATTATGCGCGGCGAGCCCGAAGGGGCGACGGCGGGGGAGGAGGGAGAGAAGGATCCCGCCGGCGTCACGCTCGAGCGCGCCGCGCGCCTCGCACCGTGGCTGGAGCGCTTCGCCTACGCGTCGCTCGCGCTCGCCGGCCGCGACCATCCCGCGGTGGTGCTGCGCATCGCGCACGACCAGCCGATCCCCCAGGCGTGGCTCGACGAGCTCGACGCGCTGCTGGGCCTCGACGACGAGCACTGCCTCGCCTACAGCGACGCGCGCCGCGGCATCACCAAGCGCGCGCGCATCGAGGACGGCCTCCTCGTCGGCCTGCGCCTCACCGGCGAGACCGCCGCCGCCGGCTGGCTGCGCGACGTGCTGGTCGAGCGCCAGCCGACCGCGGAGCTGCGCCGCTGGATCCTCGCGCCGCTCGCGAGCCCGCCGGCGGCGGCGAAGAGCCGCGGGCGCATCGTGTGCAACTGCCTCAACGTCTCCGAGAGCGACATCGCTGCGGCCATCGCCGGGGGGGACGGCTTCGACGCGCTGCAGGACAAGCTCAAGTGCGGCACGAGCTGCGGCTCCTGCGTGCCGGAGATCAAGCGTCTCGTGGCGGTCGGACGAAACGCCGCCTGAGCGTGAGTATTGCTGTAACAAAAGCGTCAAATAATTGACGTCGTGCCGTTACCGTTCCGAAGAAAATCCGAATGACCCCCCTGGCGCCGTTTTCTGCAGCGCACGGTGCGCCCTTGTCTGCCGTTCGCAGCACCGTACTGCCGCCCCATATGGACGGCGGGCGGGTGCTGGCCGTGCTCATCGACAACCTCGACGGCGTCGTGTGCCGCTATGCGATTGACGGGCCCCGGACGATGCGCTTCGTCAGCGAGGGCTCGCGCCGGCTGTTCGGCTATGCCCCGGACGAGTTGAGCAGCGACGACGGGGTGCGCTACGAGAGCCTGATCCATGTCGAGGACCGCGCCCCGGTGCACAGGGAAATCATGCTCGCGCTCGCCGCGGGTTCGCGCTACCGCGTCGAGTATCGGGTGCATTGTCGCGACGGCAGCGTCAAGTGGGTGCTCGAGCGCGGCATGGGCGTCCGGGACGAGGCCGCCCGCCACGTGATCGAAGCCTTCATCGAGGACATCACCGCACAGGTCGAAGCCCGCCAGCGCCTTGCCGAAGCCGAAAGCCGTTACCGCAGCCTGTTCGAGAATTCGGTGATCGGTATCTTCCAGACCATGGCAGAAGGGCGCTACCTCGCCGCCAACGGGGCGCTCGCGCGCATGTACGGCTATGACTCGCCCGAAGCGCTGATCGCCGACCTGCAGGATATCGACCGCCGCCTGTACGTCCTGCCCGGACGGCGCGACGAATTCAAGCGCCAGATCGCCGAGCGCGGCTACGTCAGCGATTTTGAATCCGAGATCTTCCGCCGCGACGGCTCGACCCTGTGGATCGCCGAGACCGCGCATGCCGTCTATGGCGCATACGGCGAGCTGCTGTACTACCAGGGCACCGTGGAAGACATCAGTGTCGCAAAGCGCTACCGCGAGCAGCTCGAACACCAGGCCAACCACGACCCGCTGACGGGCCTGCCCAACCGCAACCTCCTGCGCGACCGCCTGCAGCAGGCGCGTGCCTTTGTCGAGCGCGAAGGCGGCGAGGTCGCGGTGGCCTTCGTCGATCTGGACAACTTCAAGGTCATCAACGACAGCCTCGGCCACGCCACCGGCGATGAACTGCTGCTCGTCACGGCTTCGCGGCTGAAGGGCTGCCTGCGTTCGATCGACACCGTCGCGCGTTACGGCGGCGACGAGTTCGTGCTGATCCTGCACTGCGCGCGCGAGACCGACACCCTGCAGCGCGTTTTCGACCGCGTGCAGCGCGAGGTCGCGCGTCCCGTGCAGCTGGGCGGGCACGAGCTGCAGGTAACCTGCAGCATCGGTGTCGCGATGCTCGACGGCGATCAGGGTGTGGACGAGCTGCTGCAGAACGCCGACGCGGCGATGTATGCGGCGAAATCGGCCGGGCGCGCCACCTTCGCGTTCTACGAAGCCTCGCTCAATTCCGCCGCGGTCGAGCGCCTGCACCTCGAGTCGGCGTTGCGCCACGCGCTGGAGCGCGGCGAGATCGAGGTATATTTTCAGCCCAAGGTGGACGCCAGCGGGCGCGCCTGCTCCGTCGAGGCGCTCTCGCGCTGGGTCGGGAGCGAGTTCGGCGCTGTCTCGCCCGCGACCTTCATTCCCATTGCCGAAGAAGTCGGCCTCATCGAACCGATCACCGAATTCGTGCTGCGCACCGCGTGCAGCCAGGCTGCGCAGTGGCACCGCGCCGGGTTCGGGCCGCTCGCCGTCGCGGTGAACCTCTCGCCGCGGCTCTTCCGCTCCGGCGCCTTCGTCGCGCAGGTCGCGCTCGCGCTCGCCGACTACGGGCTGCCGGCCGAATGCCTGGAACTTGAGATCACCGAAGGCACCCTGATGGACAAGGGCGTCGACGCGCTGGAGCAGCTGCAGGGATTGAAGGCGCTGGGCGTGCGCCTTGCGGTCGACGACTTCGGCACCGGCTATTCCTCGCTCGCCTATCTCGCACGTTTCCCGCTGGACATCCTGAAGATCGACAAGGCCTTCGTGTCGCGCGCCACGGAGGGAACACGCGAGGCGATCCTGTCGCGCGCGGTCGTCACGCTGGGCCGCGACCTCGGCATGCGCGTGGTCGCCGAAGGCGTCGAGACCGAGGCGCAGCGGGAGCTTTTTGCCAGCGCCGGCTGCCACGAGTTCCAGGGTTACCTGTTCGCCCGTCCGCTGAGCGCTTCTTCCGCGGACGCATGGCTCGCAGCCAATACCGCCGCCGTGCCGGCCGCGGCGCCGATCGCGCAGTCCATGTAGCGCGGCGCGAAAAAGGCCGGCCGGCGGGCGAAAGCCTTTCGGATCCCGCGGCCACTTCGTCACGAAAAAGACTTCTCCGCAGTGCAGTCAAAGGGGCGCGAGCCGGTGCCCCGCGCAACATGGTTGCATGACGTTTACGTCAACGTCAAAATACCGCCCGGCGTCCGACAGGGGGCGTCGAAACTCAATCAAAGGCGCCCGCGGCACAACACCCCGGTTGCACGACCGGGGCCTGCGGCAAGCGGGCGTACATCGGGCCCGGCGGAGACGCATCCGCCGCGCCGCTTCTGGGAAAGGAGAGGAAATGACTGCAGTTGCCGAGTTTCTGAAAGCGCGGGACTTCCTGCTGGCCAACCGCACCGACTACGCGACCGCGTACGCCGGCTTCCAGTGGCCGCAGCTTACCGAGTTCAACTGGGCGCTCGATTACTTCGACGCGATGGCCAAGGGCAACGAAAAGCCCGCGCTGTGGATCGTCGAGGAAGACGGCCGCGAATCGAAACTCTCCTTCGCCGAGATGTCGGCCCGCTCGAACCGTGTCGCCAACTGGCTGCGTAGCCAGGGCGTCGCGCGCGGCGACCGCATCCTGATCATGCTCGGCAACGAAGTGCCGCTGTGGGAAACCATGCTCGCCGCGATCAAGCTCGGCGCCGTGGTGATCCCCGCCACCACCCTGCTGACCCCGGACGACCTCGCCGACCGTCTCGAGCGCGGCCAGGTCAAGCACGTCGTGATCGGCAAGGCCCACACCGACAAGTTCGCCGACCTCGCCGGCAGCTACACCCGCGTCAGCGTCGGCAGCGCCACCGCCGGCTGGCTGTCCTTCGAGGACGCCTACGCCGCCTCGCCCGACTTCACGCCGTCGGGCGTCACCAAGGTCACCGACCCGCTGCTGCTGTACTTCACCTCCGGCACCACGTCCAAGCCCAAGCTCGTGCAGCACAGCCACCAGTCCTACCCGGTCGGCCACCTGTCGACGATGTACTGGATCGGCCTGCAGCCCAACGACCGCCACATGAACATCAGCTCGCCGGGCTGGGCCAAGCACGCCTGGAGCTGTTTCTTCGCGCCGTGGAACGCCGGCGCCTGCGTCTTCCTCTACAACTACAACCGCTTCAACGCCAAGGCGCTCCTCGACGTGCTCGTGAAGTTCGAGATCACGACCATGTGCGCGCCCCCGACCGTGTGGCGCATGCTGATCCAGCAGGATCTCGCGTCCGTGAAGACCAACCTGCGCGAACTCATCGGCGCCGGCGAGCCGCTCAACCCCGAAGTCATCGAGCAGGTGAAGAAGGCCTGGGGCATCACGATCCGCGACGGCTTCGGCCAGACCGAAACCACCTGCCAGATCGGCAACACGCCGGGCCAGAAGCTCAAGCCCGGTTCGATGGGCCGCCCGCTGCCCGGCTACACCATCGCGCTGCTCGACGCCGACAGCAAGCCGGCCGAGGAAGGCGAGATCAGCCTCGTGCTCGCGAAGCGCCCGGCCGGCCTGATGCTGGGCTATGCCGGCGACGAGGCCAAGACCGCCGAAGTCATGCGTGACGGCCACTACCGCACCGGCGACGTCGCCAGCATCGACGACGAGGGCTACATCACCTACGTCGGCCGCGCCGACGACGTGTTCAAGGCCTCCGACTACCGCATCAGCCCGTTCGAGCTCGAATCGGTGCTGATCGAGCACCCGGCCGTCGCCGAAGCCGCCGTCGTGCCCAGTCCCGATCCCGTGCGCCTCGCGGTGCCCAAGGCCTACGTGATCCTCGCCGCCGGCCACGAGCCGTCGAAGGAGCTCGCGAAGGACATCTTCGCCTTCACGCGCGACAAGCTCGCCCCGTAC
This sequence comes from Aromatoleum toluvorans, assembly GCF_012910905.1. GTDB lineage: Bacteria > Pseudomonadota > Gammaproteobacteria > Burkholderiales > Rhodocyclaceae > Aromatoleum > Aromatoleum toluvorans. The sequence continues at coordinate 71,621 of NZ_WTVN01000021.1, read as the reverse complement.
AAGCGCATCCGCCGCCTCGAATTCTCCGACCTGCCGAAGACCATCTCCGGCAAGATCCGGCGCGTCGAGCTGAGGAAGAGCGAGGAAGGCAAGGACGCCGCCGCGCGCGGTGCGCTCGAGTTCTTCGAGGAAGACTTCCCCGAGCTGAAGGGCTGATCCATCGCACCACGATGTCGGGAGGCCGGCGGCGGCAATAGCTGCTACAATGCCGCCCGTGGCGGGTCTCCCCGCATTGCAGCGCGGTGAACCTGGTCAGGGCCGGAAGGCAGCAGCCACAGCCGTTCCCTGCAAGTGCCGGGGGTCGGGCTCGCCACCCTCATCCGCAAACGGGCGCCTCCGCAAAGGGGCGCCCGTTTCATTTTGTGCCGCGTTTGCAGACTTCCGTTACCCGCAGGGCGCGCGCGTACGGTATCTTCGTCCTGTCTCCCCCAAGTCCTTCACCGAGCCCTCTGCGAGACCGCGCTTGAAGCTGCGTCACATCGTCCTCTTCCTCCTTTGCCTGGCCGGTGCGGCGGCAGCCCCGTCGCGTTCGGCCGCGGCCGACCCGCCGCCCAAGGGCGTCGCACTGGTGCTGTCCGGTGGCGGCGCGCGCGGTGTCGCCCACGTCGGCGTGCTCAAGGTGCTCGAGGACATGCGCATTCCGGTCGACTGCATCGTCGGCACCTCGATGGGCGCGATCGTCGGCGGCGCGTACGCGGCGGGCATGGAACTGGGCGACATGGTGCGCGAGATCAATGCCGTCGACTGGATCAACCTGTTCGCGAGCAGCGTGCCGCGCGAGGACCAGCCCTTCCGCGACAAGCAGGACGCCGCGCGCAACCGTTCCGCGATCACCCTGGGCTACGGCCGCGGCGGCCTGCGCCTGCCGCAGAGCGCGATCTCCGGGCAGGGGATGGACACCTTCCTGACGCGCCTCGCTGGCGACGCCGAGGTCCTCGACAGCTTCGACAGCCTCGCCCTGCCGTACCGCGCGGTCGCCACCGACCTCGAAACCGGCGAACTGGTGCTGCTCGACAAGGGGCCGCTGTGGCGTGCGATGCGCGCGAGCATGGCGGTGCCCGGCGTGTTCCTGCCGATCGAGAACGACAAGCGTCTGCTCGTCGACGGCGGCCTGGTGATGAACCTGCCCGTCGACATCGGCCGCGAGCTGTGCGGCGGCCGCGTCATCGCCGTGAACCTGGGCACGCCGCCGTACGCCCGCGAACGCCTGCGCTCGGCCACCGACATCGCGCTGCAGGCGATCAACCTCGCGCTCGAACAGAACGTGCGCCAGCAGATCAGCCACCTCGGCCCCGACGACGCCCTCATCCAGGTCGAACTCCCCGGCATCACCTCGCGCGACTTCGAGCGCGCCCTCGAGACCATCCCGTACGGCACCGAGGCCGCGCTGCGTCAGTCGGCCTCGCTCGCGCGCTTCAGCGTGGACGAGGACACCTATGCGAAATGGCAGGCGCTGCGCCAGTTCCGCTGGCACAAGCGCGCCCCCGTGGTCGCCGACATCAAGGTGGAGGGGCTCAAGTTCGTGCCCGAACGCCTCTTCGGCGCGACGCTCACGCAGAAGGTCGGCGAGCCGCTCGACTTCCAGAAGCTCGAACAGGACATCGCCCGCATCTACGAACGCGGCGACTTCGACCGCCTGCGCTACAGCGTGCTGCACGACGGGCCGCGCGCCACGGTGCAGCTCGATGCCGACGAAAAGGCCTCCGGCCCCAACCTGCTGCGCTTCGGCGGCGGCCTCGCGGCCGACTTCGAAGGCGGCTCGCAGGTCGGCCTCTACGCCGGTTTGTCGCGCCGCTGGCTCAACACCCGCGGCGGGCGCTGGGACACCGACCTCCAGCTCGGCACCACGAACCGCATCCGCACCGAGCTTTTCCAGCCGCTCGACCTCGACAGCGGCTGGTTTGTCGCGCCCTCCATCGAGCTCTTCAACCGCGTGCTGCCGGTCTTCGCGGACGAACGCAAGGTGTCGGAGAACAAGGAGAAGGGCGGCCTGATCGGTTTCGATGCGGGCTACGAGGTCGGCATGTGGGGCGAGCTGCGTGCCGGCTGGCGGCGCGGGCGGCGCACCTCGCAGGTCGTCTCCGGGCTCGAGCTGTTCCCGGAGCGGCGGATCGAGGAAGGCTGGGTGCACGCCGGCGCCATCCTCGACCGGCTCGACAGCCCCTTCTTCCCGCGCCGCGGCTATGCAGCCCGTGTGCGCGCGGAGCTGCATTCGCCGACGTTCGGTGCAGATCGTCGCTATTTCTTCACCGAACTCGACGGCGACGTGGCGACCACGGTCGGCGCCAACGTGTTCCGCCTGCACACGCTGTTTGCCGGCAGCCCGGACCGCGACCTCCCGGAGATCGGCCGCACGCTCCTGGGGGGGCCGTTCCGCCTGTCCGGCTACCGCTACGGCGAACTCGCGGCCGACCAGGTCGCGCTCGTCAGCGCCTCCTACTACCGGCAGATCACGCGCCTGCCGGATGCGCTCGGGCGCGGCGTGTATGCCGGCGCATCGGCCGAATGGGCGACGCTGCGCAACCGCGGCCCCTCGGCCATCCCCGACCCGGGCCGGCGCCGCGCCTGGTCGCTGTTCCTCGGCGCCGACACCACGATCGGCCCGATCTACGTCGGCGCGAGCTACCTGCCCGAAGTCGGCGAAGTGCGCTACTACCTGCAGCTGGGTCAGCCCTGAGGCCCGCCGCTCACGCCGGCCGCCGGTAGCCGCCGGGCACGCCTTCGGGCGACAGCACGATCTGCCATAGCTGCATGTCGCGCGCGCGGAAGGCGCCGGCGCAGCAGCGCAGGTAATACGACCACATGCGGTGGAAGCGCTCGCCGTAACGTTCGGCGAAGCGCGGCCACGCGGCCTCGAAGCGCGCATGCCACGCCATCAGCGTGCGGTCGTAGTCGGCGCCGAAGTTGTGCACGTCCTCGATCACGAAGAGTTGCTCGACCGCGCGCGCGATCTGCTGCAGCGAGGGGAGGTCGCCGTTCGGGAAGATATAGCGGTCGATCCACGGGTCGGTGTGGGCGCTGCGGTAGTTGTTGCCGATCGTGTGCAGCAGGAGCAGTCCGCCGGGCCGCAGGCAGCGGCGCGCGACCTCGAAGTAGGTGCGCTGGTTGTGGCGGCCGACATGCTCGAACATGCCGAGGCTGGCGACGCGGTCGAAGGGCTCGTCGATGGCGCGGAAATCCGTCAGGCGGAACTCCACGGGCAGCCCGGCGCAATGCTCGCGCCCGTAGCCGGCCTGCGCCGCCGAGATCGTCAGGCCCACGCACTGCGCGCCGTAACGTTCGGCGGCGAACTTCATCAGGCTGCCCCAGCCGCAGCCGATGTCGAGCAGGCGCATCCCCGGCTGCAGGCCCAGCTTGCGGCAGACCAGATCGAGCTTCGCCTCCTGTGCCGCGGCGAGGTCCTGCGCGTTCGCCCAGTAGCCGCAGGTGTAGGCCATGCGCGGATCGAGCATGGCCTCGAAGAAGTCGTTGCCGAGATCGTAATGCACCTCGCCGACCATTTTCGCCCGGCGCGGGCTCTGCAGGTTCATGAGGTGCGTGCGCAGCACGTGCCCGATGAACTTCGGCGAGCGCACCCGGCGGTCGAGGCGCGCACGCACGATGCGATGGATCATCTCGTCCACCTGCGGCGCGTCCCAGTCGCCGTCCATGTAGCTCTCGCCCAGCCCCAGGCTGCCATGCAGCAGGATCCGGTACGCGGCCTCGGCGCGATGCAGGCGCATGTCCCAGGGGCGGTCGCCATCGAGCCGGACATCGGCTTCGCGCAGCAGATCCGCCAGGAGCTCGACGCTTCGCGTGTGCGCCGGCGCGCGTGCCTCCGCCCCGTCGTTGCCGATGGTCCATTCCGTCGGATTCCGATACCCCTCGGTCATATGCGCCTCCTTGCCCGATTCTTGAAGCCTGGCGTGCCTGTTCGCGATCTTTCGACCATCGAAGGCGGGGCCCCGTTCGCGCAGGCAGCAATCACCCCGGAGCCGGCTCCGGCGCTCTGCTAGAATTCCGCGCCATGAGCTACCAAGTCCTCGCACGCAAGTGGCGGCCGAAATCCTTCGCCACGCTGGTCGGTCAGGAGCACGTCGTCCGCGCGCTCAGCCACGCGCTCGCGACCGGGCGGCTGCATCACGCCTGGCTGTTCACCGGCACGCGCGGCGTGGGCAAGACGACGATCTCGCGCATCCTTGCCAAGGCGCTGAACTGCGAGACCGGCGTCACCGCCGAACCGTGCAACCAGTGCGCCGCCTGCCAGGCGATCGACGCCGACCGCTTTCCCGACTACGTCGAGATGGACGCGGCCTCGAACCGCGGCGTCGAGGACATGGCCGCGCTGCTCGACAAGGCCGTGTATGCGCCGGTGCAGGGGCGCTACAAGGTCTACATGATCGACGAAGTGCACATGCTCACCGGGCACGCCTTCAACGCGATGCTGAAGACCCTCGAGGAACCGCCCGAGCACGTGAAGTTCATCCTCGCGACGACCGATCCGCAGAAGATCCCGGTCACCGTGCTGTCGCGCTGCCTGCAGTTCAACCTCAAGCAGATGCCGCCGGGCCACATCGTCGACCACCTGTCGCGCATCCTCGAGGCCGAGGCGATCCCCTTCGAGGCCCCCGCGCTGCGCCACCTCGCGAAGGCCGCGAGCGGCTCGATGCGCGACGCGCTGTCGCTGCTCGACCAGGCCATCGCCCACGGCTCGGGCAAGGTCGAGGAAGAGCAGGTCACGCACATGCTCGGCACGGTCGGCGACGACCACCTCTACGCGGTGCTCGACGCGCTCGCGGCGGGCGATGTCCCTGCGCTGCTGGCGGTCGCCGACCGCATGGAAACGCGCAGCCTGTCCTTCGATGCCGCGCTGCAGGCGCTCGCGTCGCTGCTCAACCGCATCGCGCTCGCCCAGTTCGCGCCCGCCGCGATCGCCGACGAGGGCGAGCGCCAGCGCGTGCTGCCGTACACCGAGGCCTTCGACGCCGAATTCCTCCAGCTCGCCTACCAGATCGCGATCCACGGCCGCGACGAGCTGCCGCTGGCGCCGGACGACTACGCCGGCTTCACGATGACGCTGCTGCGCCTGCACGCGTTCCGCCCCGACCAGCCACCGGCCCTCGGCAGCCCCGCGGCCGACGGGGGGGGCGGTGGCGCGATGCGCGGCCTGCCGGCGACGCCGTCGCGCGCCATGCCGCCGCCGCGTCCCGTCGCGCAGCCGGCCGCAACCGCCGCGACGCCGGCCGGCATGCCCCCTGTTCCGCCCGCGCCCGCTGCGGCGCCCGCGGAAACCGTCCCGCAGGCAGCCGCACAAGCTCCCGCGGCCGCCCCGTCGTCGGCGGAAAGCCGCGCGGAACCGTCGAACTCGGTGCCGCCCTGGGAAGACCTGCCGCCCGAGGCCTACGCGGGCCACAGTGCCGGGCCGACGGCGCAGTCACCGGAGCCGCAACCGGCGCCGGTTGTGGCTCCCGCACCGGTCGAGGCGGTGCCCGCTGTCGCCGCAGCCCGCAGCGCGGACGCCGTGCCCGCAGCTCCGGCGCTGCCGCCTGCATCCGCGCCCGCATCGCTCCCCGCCGCGGCCGACGAGGGCGCGGCGGCGGACATCTCGTCCGGCAACTGGCACGGCCTCATCCGCCGGCTCGGCCTCGGCGGCATGGTGCGCGAGTTCGCGCAGCACTGCGAGTGGCTGGGCTTCGCCAACGGCGTGATCGAGCTGCGGCTGTCGAACGCTCATCGCCACCTGCTCGACATGAACCCGGGCGTCGTCGAGCGCATCCAGGACCAGCTCGCATCCCTCTACGGCACGCCGCTCCGGCTGCGCGCCACGGTGGGCGCGATCGCGGGCGAAACGCCCGCCCAGCGCGACGAAGCCGACCGCCGCGCGCGCCACGCCGAAGCGGTCGCCTCCCTCGAAAGCGATCCTTTCGTGCGCGAACTGATCGAACGATTCGACGCGACCCTCGTGGAAGCGTCGGTGAAACCTCTTTGAACCCCCGATTGCGGAGAACTCCACCATGATGAAAGGCGGAATTGCCGGCCTGATGAAGCAGGCCCAGCAGATGCAGGAAAACATGAAGAAGATGCAGGACCAGCTTGCCCTCGTCGAAGTCGAGGGGCAGGCGGGCGCCGGCATGGTGAAGATCCTCATGACCTGCAAGCACGACGTTCGCCGCGTCACGATCGATCCCTCGGTGATGGACGACAAGGAAATGCTCGAAGACCTCGTCGCCGCCGCGATGAACGACGCCGTGCGCCGCGCCGAGGCGACCACGCAGGAGAAGATGGCGGGCTTCACGGCCGGCCTCAACCTGCCGCCCGGGATGAAACTCCCGTTCTGATGAGTTCCCCCTCCAGTCTCGACGACCTGATCGAAGCCCTGCGCGCGCTGCCCGGCGTCGGCCCGAAGTCGGCGCAGCGCATGGCCTATCACCTGTTGCAGCGGGACCAGCGCGGCGCCGGCCGGCTCGCGCGGGCGCTCGCGCACGCGCTCGAAGTGCTGCGCCACTGCGAACGCTGCAACACCTTCTCCGAGACCGACGTCTGCCAGCGCTGCGCCAATCCGCAGCGCGACCATTCGCTGCTGTGCGTCGTCGAGATGCCGGCGGACCTCGCGATGATGGAGCAGACCCAGGTCTACAACGGCCTGTACTACGTGCTGATGGGTCGCCTGTCGCCGCTCGACGGCATCGGCCCGCGCGAACTGCGGCTCGACAAGCTGCTCGCGCGCGCGGCCGACGGCGCGGTCGGCGAGGTGATCCTCGCGACCAACTTCACCAACGAAGGCGAAGCCACCGCCCACGTCATCGCCGAACTGCTCGCCGCGCGCGGCGTGAAGGTGAGCCGCCTGTCGCGCGGCGTGCCCGTCGGCGGCGAACTCGAGCACACCGACACGGGCACGATCGCGCAGGCCCTCGTCGAGCGGCGCGCCCTGTAATCAGGCAGTTTGCTGCGGCGCAGAAGCTGCGCTGCAGCATACGACCGTCGTGCGAGCCGCCGCGCCGCGCACCGGCGCGCCCGAAACCAATGTCATTGGCATGATATTGGCATTCCCCCTTTTTTAGTAACGTGATTTTTGCTAGAATCCCGCGGTTTTTGTACCCGAAACGGGGTTCTTTTCAGGGATGAGGTCATGAGCGTGGATCAGAAGATGGACAGTGGCCGCAGGCAGCTGCTGGTCGCGACGTCGGCCGCCGGTGGCGTGGCTGCCGTGGCGACGGCTGTGCCGTTCGTCGCCAGTCTGACGCCGTCCGAGCGTGCGAAGGCTGCAGGTGCTCCGGTCGAGGCGGATGTCGGCAAGCTGGCGCCGGGCGAGATGATGACGGTTGAATGGCGTGGCAAGCCGGTGTGGATTCTGCGCCGGACCCCCGAAATGCTGGCTTCGCTCGACCAGACCGAGAGCGTCGTGAGCGATCCGGAGTCCAACAAGCAGATGCAGCCGGAGTACGCCAAGAACAAGACCCGCTCGATCAAGCCCGAGTACCTCGTTGCCGTCGGCATCTGCACGCACCTGGGCTGCTCGCCGAGCGAGAAGTTCAAGGTCGGCGCCGAAAGCGGCATGGGTGATGACTGGCACGGCGGCTTCCTGTGTCCCTGTCATGGTTCGCGCTTCGACCTGTCGGGCCGCGTGTACAAGAGCATGCCGGCGCCGGACAACCTCGAAATTCCGCCGCACAAGTACCTTTCCGATACGAAGATCCTCATCGGTGACGACTCAAAGGCCTAAGCGATGACCACAAAATCACAACAACTGCTCAACTGGGTCGATGAGCGCTTCCCGCTGACGTCGACCTGGAAGGCGCACCTGTCCGAGTACTACGCGCCCAAGAACTTCAACTTCTGGTACTTCTTCGGCTCGCTCGCGCTGCTGGTGCTGGTGATCCAGATCCTGACCGGCATCTTCCTGGTCATGCACTACAAGCCCGACGCCTCGCTCAACGCCTCCGGCATCCCGGTCGCGTTCGCCAGCGTCGAGTACATCATGCGCGAAGTGCCGGGCGGCTGGCTGATCCGCTACCTGCACTCGACCGGCGCCTCGGCGTTCTTCATCGTCGTGTATCTGCACATGTTCCGCGGCCTGCTTTACGGTTCCTACCGCAAGCCGCGCGAACTGATCTGGATCTTCGGCACCCTGATCTTCCTCGCGCTGATGGCCGAAGCCTTCATGGGCTATCTGCTGCCGTGGGGCCAGATGTCGTTCTGGGGCGCGCAGGTCATCGTGAACCTGTTCTCGGCGATCCCGGTCATCGGTCCCGACCTGTCGCTCGTGATCCGCGGCGACTTCGTCGTGTCCGACGCCACGCTCAACCGCTTCTTCTCCTTCCACGTCATCGCCGTGCCGCTGGTGCTGATCGGCCTGGTGCTCGCGCACATCGTCGCGCTGCACGAAGTCGGCTCGAACAACCCCGACGGCGTCGAGATCAAGAAGAAGAAGGACGCCAACGGCATCCCGCTCGACGGCATCCCCTTCCACCCGTACTACACGGTGAAGGACATCGTCGGCGTGGTCGGCTTCCTGATCTTCTTCTCGGCGATCGTGTTCTTCGCGCCGGAAGGCGGCGGCTACTTCCTCGAATACAACAACTTCATCCCGGCCGACCCGCTGAAGACCCCGCCGCACATCGCTCCGGTGTGGTACTTCACGCCCTTCTACTCGATCCTGCGCGCGGTCACCTACCCGCTGTTCGGCATCGACGCGAAGTTCTGGGGCGTGGTCGCGATGGGCGCCTCGGTCGTCATCATCGCCTTCCTGCCGTGGCTCGACCGCAGCCCGGTGAAGTCGATCCGCTACAAGGGCGGCCTGTTCAAGGGCATCCTCGCGGTCTTCGTCGTCGCCTTCTTCATCCTCGGCTACCTCGGTGTGCTGCCGCCGACCGCCGGTCGCACGCTGGTGTCGCAGATCTGCTCGGTGATCTATTTCGCCTTCTTCCTGGCGATGCCCTGGTACAGCAAAATCGACAAGTGCAAACCCGAACCGGATAGGGTGACTTCCAAATGACTATTAGCGTAATCAAGACCCTGAAGCGCCTGGCCGCTGCGGCGCTGTTCGCGCCGACGCTGGCGCTGGCCGCCGGCGCGGTGCTGCACCTCGACAAGGCGCCGGTGAGCAAGGACCCGGCTGCGCTGCAGGCGGGCGCCAAGACCTTCGTCAACTACTGCATGAACTGCCACAGCGCGAGCTTCGTCCGCTACAACACGCTGACGCAGATCGGCCTCACCGAGCAGGAGATCCGCGACAACCTGATGTTTACGGGCGAGCGCGTCGGCGACCTGATGAAGATCTCGGCCAGCCCGAAGGAGCAGAAGGCCTGGTTCGGCGCGACCCCGCCCGACCTGACCCTGATCGCGCGTCAGCGCGCGTCGGAGTTCGGTAGCGGCGCCGACTGGCTGTACACCTACCTGCGCCAGTTCTACCGCGACCCGAACCGTCCGACGGGCTGGAACAACAAGGTGTTCGAGAACGTCGGCATGCCGCACGTGCTGTGGGAGCTGCAGGGCGAGCAGATCGCCAAGATCAGCGAGCACGACGGCGTCAAGTCGATCGAGCTCGAACTGGCGAAGCCCGGCAAGCTGTCGGCGCAGGAGTATGACAAGACCGTCGCCGACCTGGTCTCCTTCCTCGTGTGGATGGGCGAGCCGGTGGCCGAGAAGCGCAAGACGATCGGTGTCGTCGTGCTGATCTTCCTCGCCGGCCTGTTCGCACTCAGCTTCGCGCTGAAGAAGAACTACTGGAAGGACGTTCATTGAACGTCGGCGCGAACTGATTCGCTGCCTTGAAGTCTGACGCACCACGCGAACCCCGCGTGGTGCGCTTTGTTTTTGTATCGGGAGCTGCAACACCATGATGAACCTGTATTCCGGCACCACCGATCCGTTCAGTCATCGCTGCCGGATCGTGCTGTTCGAAAAAGGGATGGACTTCGAGGTCATCGACGTCGATCTCTACAACAAACCGGAAGATATTGCCGTCATCAATCCGTACAACCGGGTGCCGGTGCTGGTGGACCGCGACCTCGTCCTGTACGAATCGAACATCATCAACGAGTACATCGACGAGCGTTTTCCGCATCCGCAGCTGATGCCGCCCGACCCGATCATGCGCGCCCGCGCCCGCCAGCTGCTGCACACCTTCGAGCACGAGCTGTTCTCGCACATCGACGCGCTGGAAAAGAACCAGAAGGGCATCGTCGACAAGAGCCGCGCCCACGTGCGCGATCAGCTGGTCCAGCTCGCGCCGATCTTCGCCAAGCAGAAGTTCATGCTCGGCGACGAGTTCTCGATGCTCGACGTCGCGATCGCTCCGCTGCTGTGGCGCCTCGAGCACTACGGCATCGAACTGCCGAAGGCCGCGGCGAACCTCATGAAGTACGCCGAGCGCATTTTCAGCCGCCAGGGCTTCATCGACGCCCTGACGCCGTCCGAAAAGGTCATGCGTCGCTGACGCACGGCGAGGCCCGCGTAATCCATGAGCAAGGTATCCACCAAACCCTACCTGGTCCGGGCCATCTACGACTGGTGTCTGGATCAGGGCTTCACGCCCTACGTCGCGGTGGCCGTCGATGAGCGTACGGTCGTCCCGCCGGGCTATGCGCGCGACGGCCAGATCGTGCTCAATCTCGCGCCGGATGCGACCAACCATCTGGTGATGGGTAACGACCTGATCACCTTCCAGGCGCGCTTCGGCGGCGTGGCGCACGCGCTGTCGCTGCCGGTGGCCAACGTGCTCGCGATCTATGCACGCGAGAACGGTCACGGCATGGCGTTCGAACCCGAGATTGCCGAGGCCGATGCGCTGGCGGAAGAGGGCGAGCCGGCCGACGCCGCTCCCGACGCCGGCGCCGGCGGCACGGACGACGGCGGGCCGGATACGCCCCCCGCCGGGGGGCGAGGCGCCGCCCGCAGCCACCTGAAGGTCATCAAGTAATCTGCATCAGGTAGTTTCAGCCGCCGGGTAGTCTCGTCAGGGCAGCTGCGCGGCCGGTGAGTAGCCGGTCTGCGCCGCTGCATTCGCATGCTGGCGGTACACCTGCGCGAGCCGTGCGGCCATCTCGTCGGCACGCCAGCGGCGCGCGTAGTCGCGCGCCTCGTTCCCCATCCGGTCGAGACCGGCCCGGTCGTTCAGCAGGTCGCCAACCACGGCCGCGAACCCCGGCGCATCGTCCGGGGCGATGCGCGCGCCGCACTGCGGATCGAGGATGTCGTGCGTGCCCATGGCCGCAATCGCGACCACGGGGGTGCCCAGCGCCATCGCTTCCAGCAGCACTAGTCCCTGCGTTTCCGTGCGGGACGCGAACACGAAGAGGTCGGCGGCGCGATAGCAGTCGTGGAGCTCGGTGCCGCGGTCGAGGTAACCGAGGAAGCACACATGCCGTTCGAGGCGTCGCCGCTGCACTTCGGCACGTAGCGCACTAACCGCGGGGCCTTCGCCGGTGATCAGCAGCAGCACCGCAGGGTGGGGCTTGCGCAGTTCGTCGACCATCCCGATCAGCAGGCCGATGTTCTTCTCGTGGGCGACCCGTCCGACGTACAGCAGCACCTGCCGGTCGGGCGCGATACCGTGACGCTCGCGGAAGGCGATGCCATCTCCGCCGACGAACTGTTCCGCGGGCAGGCCGGTCGGCAGGATTTCGCGCGGCCGGGTGACGCCGTAGCCGGCGAGGACGCGCTCCATCGCGCTGGACGGCACGACGACGGCGTCCATGTCGTTGCACTGGCTGCGCGTGAAGTGGCGCGCGAGTAGGCGCAGCGTCGCGCGCGGCAGGAAGCGCACGTAGTGGAAGAGATATTCCTCGAAGAAGGTGTGATAGGTCGAGATGCAGGGCAGCCCGAGCTCGCGCGCGAGGGCGCGTCCGGCGTAGTGGGCGACGAAGGGCGTGTGGATGTGCACGAGGTCGTAGTTGCACGTGCGCAGGCGCTCGGCCAGCGCGCGGACCGCGCCCGCCCGCATGACGCGGTCCTCGGGATCGAAGGGCAGGTAGCGCGACGGCACGCGCACGATGTCGAGCGCTGCGTCGTCGGGTGGCGCGCCGGGATAGTCGGGGGCGATCAGGGTGCTGGTGACGCCCTGCGCCGCCAGCGCGTGGCGGAAGGTCTGGATCGACGTGCTCACGCCGTTGATGCGCGGGAAATACACGTCAGAGATCATCAGGATGTTCATGGGCCGGGTCCGGTGAGCCAGGCCCCCAATCTAGGTCATCGGCGTGACCGTTTCGTTGCAGCGAAATGCCGGCGCGCGGCCCGGCCGGCTCACCGCCCCGCGAGGAAGGGGAAGTGCTCGACCGGCGGGCGGCGGCCGGACATGAGGTCGGCGAGGGCGCTCGCGGAGCCGCAGGCCAGCGTCCAGCCGAGCGTGCCGTGACCGGTGTTGTACCAGAGGCGGGAAATGCGGCTGCGTCCGATCAGCGGGATGTTGCCGGGCGTCGCCGGGCGCAGGCCGGTCCAGGGCTCGGCGCGCGTGAGGTCGGCGGCGCCGGGGAAGCGCGCTTCGACCCAGTCCAGGATGGCCTGGCAGCGTGTCGCGTTGATGCGGGTGTCGAAGCCGTTGAGCTCCGCGGTGCCGGCCACGCGAAGCCGGTCGCCGAGGCGCGAGCAGACGATGCGGCGCGATTCGTCGGTGATGCTGACGCTGGGCGCGCGCGCAGGATCGGCCACGGGCGCGGTGATCGAGTAGCCCTTGACCGGATAGATCGGCAGGGTCTCGCCCAAGGGGGCGACGAGGGCGCGGCCGTAGCTGCCGAGGCAGACGACGTAGGCGTCGGCGATGAGGGCCCCGGCGCGGCCCTGCGCGTCGCGCACTGCGACCGCGTCGATGGCGCCGTGCGTGCATGACAGGCCGGTGATCGTCGTGTCGTAATGAAAGCGCACACCGGCTTCTTCCGCGCGCCGCGCGAGCGCCTGCGTGAAGCGGCAGGCGTCGCCGGATTCGTCGCCGGGAGCATACAGCCCGCCGGCTATCTGCGGCCGCGCACCGGCGAGTGCCGGTTCGAGGGCCACGCATTCGTCGGCATCGCAGGCGCGTGCGAGGATGCCGTATTCGGCGAGCTCATCGACGCGTCCGCGGGCGTGCGCAAACTCGGCCGGCGTGAAGAAAAGGTGCAGGATGCCCCGTTCGAGGTGGTCGTAAGCGAGGCCGGTGTCGGCGCGTAGCGCCCGCAGCATCCGGCCGCTATGCACGGCGAGGCTGGCGATCGCCGCCGTGTTGCGCCGGGTGCGCCCGGGCAGGCATTCGCGCAGGAAGGCGAACGCCCAGCGCCACTGGGCGCTGTCGGCGTGCGGGCGGAAGAGGAGCGGGGCGTCCTCGCGCCCGAGCCAGCGCAGCGCGGTGAGCGGGGCGCCGGGGTTCGCCCACGGCTCGGGGTGGCTGATGGAGATCTGGCCGCCGTTGGCACGGCTGGTTTCCAGCGCCGCCTGGGGTTCGCGATCGACGACGCTGACTTCGAATCCCGCCCTGGCGAGGTACCAGGCGGTGGTGACGCCGGTGACGCCGGCGCCGAGAACCAGAACGCGCATAGGTGTGATGGACTTTTGCGGACGCCGCCGCTGCGGGGAGGCCCGCCGAACGGTGATCATAACCCCCTTCGCGCGGGACGGGGCGCGGATCTTGATGCGCTCGGCGGCGGTACGCGGGATAATCCGTCCTTTCCGCTTTGCACCACCATCTGCAATCCGGCCCGGCCGGAGCCAAAAGGAGTCAAATTCATGCGACGCGTCACGCTAACCCAGTTCCTGATCGAGCAGCAGCGCGCGGGCCGGACCACGCCCGAGCTGCGTCTGCTGATCGAGGTCGTCGCCCGCGCGGTGAAGGCGATCAGCGTCAATGTGTCGAAGGGCGCGCTGGCCGGGGTGCTGGGCGAAGCCGGTACCGACAACGTGCAGGGCGAGGCCCAGAAGAAGCTGGACGTGATCGCGAACGAGATCCTGCTGCAGGCCAACGAGTGGGGCGGCCACCTCGCGGCGATGGCCTCCGAGGAGGTGGAGGAGGTGCACCAGATCCCCTTCGACTATCCGAAGGGCGGCTACCTGCTGCTGTTCGATCCGCTCGACGGTTCGTCGAACATCGACGTGAACATCTCGGTCGGCACGATCTTTTCGGTGCTGCGCAATCCCGAGGGGGAGGGCGAGCCGACGGAGCAGAACTTCCTGCAGCCGGGCCGCGAGCAGGTCGCCGCGGGGTATGCGCTGTACGGGCCGTCGACGCTGCTGATCCTGACCGTGGGCAACGGCGTGCATGGCTTCACGCTGGACCGCGAGATGGGCAGCTTCATCTACACGCATCCGTTCATGACGGTGCCGAGCGAGACGCAGGAGTTTGCGATCAACGCGTCGAACGCGCGCTTCTGGGAGCCGCCGGTGCAACGTTACGTCGCCGAGCTGCAGGCGGGCAAGACCGGGCCGCGCGGCAAGGATTTCAACATGCGCTGGGTGGCGTCGATGGTCGCGGACGTACATCGCATCCTGACCCGCGGCGGCGTCTTCATGTATCCGCTCGACGAGAAGTGCCGCGACAAGGGCGGAAAGCTGCGCCTGATGTACGAGGCGAACCCGATGGCGATGATCGTCGAGCAGGCCGGCGGCGCGGCGACAACGGGGCGCGAACGGATCCTCGATGTTCAGCCCAGCAAGCTGCACCAGCGCGTGCCGGTGGTTCTCGGCTCGGCGGCGGAAGTGGAGCGGGTGACGAAGTACCACCTGGAAGCCTGAGTTGGGCGAAGGCGCCCCGGCGGGGCGCCCGCCCGAGCGCCTGCCCGGCAGAGGGCGCCGGATCGCGGGGTGGTTCACGCAGGCACGAACCAAGCTCTCCTCGGTGCTCCCTCCAAAATCCTCACCCCGACCGTCGCCCCTCGCCGGTCCGGACCTCGATCGTTTTCTCGTCCTTCACCACTTCCATCACCACATAGGTGTGCGTCTGCTTGACGCACGGCAACTCGGAGATCTTCTCGCCGAGCACGCTGCGGTAGGTCTGGATGTCCCGCGTGCGCACCGTCAACAGGTAGTCGAAGTCGCCCGCGATCATCTGGCAGGTCTGGATCTCGGGGATGCGCTGCACTGCCTCGTTGAAGAGCTTCAGCTCGTGCGCGGTCGTGCCGCTCAGGAGCACCTGCACGATCACGACGTGCGAGCGGTCCATCGCGACGGGGTCGAGGTCCGCGTGGTAGCCGCGGATGACACCGCTTTCCTCCAGCTTGCGCACGCGCTCGGCGCACGGCGTCTTGCTCAGGCCGACGCGGCGTGCGAGTTCGACGAATGACAGACGGGCGTCCTTCTGGAGTTCGGCGAGAATCTTGAGATCTATGCGGTCCATTCCGTTCGCGTGTCGTCGAATCGTCTGAAAATGATAGTTGTGACAGGAATTATGGCTTATTGGAGGCGAATTTCGGAGCCATAAACTACGATGTCGGGTGAAGAATCGGGTCTTCGACGGGCGAGGTCGCCTGTCCGGGCCGGCGGCGGGAGATCCGCCGGCAATCCTTAGCGGAGTCTTGCGTCCATGAGCACCCAGAATAATCCCACCGTTCTTGCCGCACTGCCTGTCGAACCGCGCCCGGCGCTGCGTCAGCGCATCTTCGACGCCTATCGCAGCCCCGAGCCCGAATGCGTTCCGCCGCTCGTCGACGCCGCGCGCGTCGACGCGACGTTGCAGCGGCGCATCCACGATCTCGCGCGCCAGCTCGTCGTCGGCCTGCGCTCCAAGCGCGCCCGTTCGAGTGGCGTCGATGCACTGATGAAGGAGTTTTCGCTGTCGAGCCAGGAGGGCGTCGCGCTGATGTGCCTCGCCGAGGCGCTGCTGCGCGTGCCGGACAAGGCGACGGCGGATCGCCTGATCCGTGACAAGCTCGCGCGCGGCGACTGGCGCGCGCACCTCGGCCAAAGCCCGTCGCTGTTCGTGAATGCGGCGACCTGGGGGCTGCTGATCACCGGGCGGCTGGTCGCGACGCGCAGCGAGGAAGGGCTGGCGAGCGCGTTGTCGAAGCTGCTGACGCGCGGCGGCGAGCCGCTGATCCGCAAGGGCATGGATCTGGCGATGCGCCTGCTGGGCGAGCAGTTCGTGACCGGGCGGACGATCGAGGAGGCGCTGGAGCGCGGCCGCGAGCGCGAAGGACGCGGCTACCGCTATTCCTTCGACATGCTGGGCGAAGCCGCGATGACCGCGGCGGACGCCGAGCGCTACTACCAGGATTACGAGCACGCGATCCATGCGATCGGCAACGGCTCGGCGAAGCGTGGCGTGGTCGACGGCAACGGCATCTCGGTGAAGCTCTCGGCGCTGCATCCGCGCTACCACTGGGCGCAGCGCGAGCGCGTGATGGGTGAGCTGCTGCCCCGGCTCAGGCAGCTGTGCGAACTCGCGCGCGGCTACGACATCGGCCTCAACATCGACGCCGAGGAGGCCGACCGGCTGGATATCTCGCTGGATCTCCTCGAGGCGCTGGTCGAGGACCCCGATCTCGCGGGCTGGGACGGCATCGGTTTCGTCGTGCAGGCCTACCAGAAGCGCGCACCTTTTGTGATCGACTGGATCGCCGATCTCGCCCGCCGCAAGGAGCGCCGCCTGATGGTGCGCCTGGTGAAGGGCGCGTACTGGGACGCCGAGATCAAGCGTGCGCAGATCGACGGGCTGGAGGGCTATCCGGTCTATACGCGCAAGGTGTACACGGACGTGTCCTACCTCGCCTGCGCGAAGAAGCTTCTGGCCGCGCGCGACGTGATCTATCCGCAGTTCGCGACGCACAACGCGCACTCGATGGCCTCGATCATGCACATGGCCGAGGGCGATTATCGCAAGGGTGACTACGAGTTCCAGTGCCTGCACGGCATGGGCGAGCCGCTGTACGACCAGATCGTCGCCGACCCGGCGCTGAGCCGCCTGGTGCGCATCTACGCGCCGGTGGGCAGCCACGAGACCCTGCTCGCGTACCTCGTGCGCCGCCTGCTGGAGAACGGCGCGAACACCAGCTTCGTGAACCTGATCGTGGATGAGAACGTGCCGGTCGAGGAACTTGTGCGCGATCCGGTGGCGCTGGCCGAGCCACTCGCCGGCTCGCCGCATCCGCGCATCGCGCTGCCGAAGGACCTGTACGGCCAGGGGCGGCGCAATTCGCAGGGCTTCGACCTGTCGAGCGAGCCGGTACGCTCGGCCATCGCCGCGGCGCTGGCGGCAAGCCGCAAGCTGCGCCATGCGGCCGGACCGCTCGTGGCCGGCGTCGTCGTCGCCGGGTCGCCACAGCCGGTGCGCAATCCGGCCGATCTCGAGGACATCGTCGGTGAAGTCATCGAAGCCGATCTGGCGGAAGTCGAGGCCGCATTGCGTGCCGCCGAGGCGGGGGCGCACGACTGGGCGGTGCGTTCGCCCGTGCAGCGCGCCGAGTGCCTGGAGCGCACGGCCGACCTCCTCGAGCGCGACGGCCCCGCGCTGATCGCGCTGGCCGTGCGCGAGGCGGGCAAGTCGTGGTCGAACGCGATCGCCGAGTTGCGCGAAGCCGTGGATTTCTGCCGCTACTACGCGCAGCAGGCGCGCGAACTGGACAACGGGCTGCATCAGCCGCTGGGGCCGGTGCTGTGCATCAGCCCGTGGAACTTCCCGCTCGCGATCTTCACCGGCCAGGTGGCTGCGGCGCTCGTCGCGGGCAACCCGGTGCTGGCGAAGCCGGCCGAGCAGACGCCTCTGATCGCCGCGTGGGCGGTGCGCCTGTTCCGCGAGGCGGGCGTGCCGGAAGCGGCGGTGCAGCTGCTGCCGGGCCGCGGCGAGATCGTCGGTGCGGCGCTGGTGCGCGATGCGCGCGTGCGCGGCGTGATGTTCACCGGTTCGACCGAGGTCGCGATGATCATCAACCGCACGCTCGCGGAGCGCGGCGGCGACGTACCGCTGATCGCCGAGACCGGCGGCCAGAACGCGATGATCGTCGATTCGACGGCGCTGCCCGAGCAGGTCGTCGGCGACGTGCTCGCGTCGAGCTTCGATTCGGCCGGCCAGCGCTGCTCCGCGCTGCGCGTGCTGTGCCTGCAGGAGGATATCGCCGATCGCGTGGTCGAGATGATCGAAGGCGCGACGCGCGAACTGAAGGTCGGCAACACCGCGGACGTGCGCGCGGACATCGGTCCGGTGATCGATGCCGAGGCGCAGGCGGGGCTGGCGCGCCACATCGAGGCGATGCGCAGCGGCGGCGCGAAGCTGACCCAGCTGCCGGTGCCGGAAGCCTGCGCGAAGGGCACTTTCATCCCGCCGACGATGATCGAGATCGATTCGCTCGCGCAGCTGCAGCGCGAAGTGTTCGGCCCGGTGCTGCACGTGCTGCGCTTTGCCGCGAGTGATCTGCCGCGAGTGGTCGACGAGATCAATGCGAGCGGTTACGGCCTCACGCTGGGCATCCACTCGCGCATCGACGAGACGATCAACGACATCGTCGCGCGTGCCCACGTCGGCAACATCTACGTGAACCGCAACATGATCGGCGCAGTCGTCGGCGTGCAGCCCTTCGGCGGCGAGGGGCGTTCCGGCACCGGGCCGAAGGCGGGCGGCCCCCTGTACCTGCACCGCCTGCTGCGCCGCAGTCCGGGGGCGGAGTTTGCGACAGCGGTCGCGGTGCCGAACCTCTTCGAACGCTTCGCCGGCTGGGTCGATGAAGCGGGCCGCGCGCTGGTCGAGGGCGACGACACGATGGCGCTGCGCGTGCGCGCCGAAGCCTATCGCAGCCATCACCTCGCCGACCTGCGCCTCGCGCTGCCCGGGCCGACCGGCGAGGACAACAGCCTGAGCTTCAAGCCGCGCGGCGTCGTCGCGGCGGTCGCCGGCGCGATGGCGGGGTACTTCCATCAGCTGATGGCGGCGCTGGCGACGGGCAACCGCGTGGTGCTCGGCGACGATGCGCTCGCCCGCAAGCTCGTTGCGGCGCTTCCCGCAGAAGTGGCGCAGCGTGTGAGCATCGACGCGAAGTGGTTCGACGGCGACTTCGGTGCGCTGCTCTTCGACGGCAGCGACGAGCAGGCCGACGCGTGGCGCGTGCGTCTCGCGCGCCGCGACGGCCCCATCCTGCCGCTCGCGCGCCCGCAGCCCGAGTACGACCTCGGCCGCCTCGTGGCCGAGCGCACCGTGAGCATCAACACCGCGGCCGCGGGCGGCAATGCCAGCCTGATGGCCATGGGCAACTGAGGCAAGGGACGGTAACGGCGCGCAACACCGGCGCCGTCTGCCCCCGGCAGGCGGTCGCAGGCCGGTACAATCCGGTCATGACCGCCTACCGCGCCCGAGCCTTCGGCGAGGGCCTGCTCCTCGCGCTGTGCCTTGCGCTGCTGGCTCCCGTGGCCGGGGCGCAGCAGCCGCTGCGCGTGGCGCTGGACGCCCCCGACAGCGTGCGCCCGCTGCTCGAACGTCATCTGCGCATCCTCCACCGTTCCGACCAGATCCTGCCCGAAGCGCGTGCGGATCGCCTCGCACTCGCGCGCCGCACGCGCCGCGAGGTGGCGGACCTGCTGGCGACCGAAGGCTATTTCTCGCCGGAGGTGCGCCTCGATCGCGAGGATGCCGATGACTGGAAGCTCACCGTCGTGCCCGGCACGCCGGCGAAGGTCGCCGCCGTCGACGTGCAGTTCGACGGCGCGCTCGGCGGTGAGGGAGAGGCACTCGCGGCGCGGCGCGCGGAGCTGAGGAAGGCCTGGGCGCTGGTGGCCGGGCAGGTGTTTCGCCAGTCGGCGTGGGACGACGCCAAGCGGCGCCTCCTCGACGAGGTCGCGGCGCGCGATTACGCGGCGGCGCGCATCGCCGACAGCCGCGCCGAGGTCGACCCCGAATCGGCGACCGTGCGGCTCTCGGTGACCGTTGACTCCGGTCCGCCCTTCTTCCTCGGTCCGATCGAGGTGTCAGGGCTGAAGCACCTGCCCCCCGACCTGGTGCAGCGCTTCAGCACGCTGCAGCCGGGGCGCCCCTTCAACCAGGACGAGCTGCTGGCCTTGCAGAGCACGCTGCAGAATGTGCCGCAGCTGGCCTCCGTGGTCGTCGACGTCGAGCGCGACCCGGCGCTCGCCGCGGCGGTGCCGGTGCGCGTGCAGGTGACCGAGGCGCGTTCGCGCCAGCTCGGTTTCGGCGCCGGCTATTCGAGCAACACCGGGTTTCGCGGCGAGATCAGCTGGCGCGACGTGAATCTGTTCGGCCGCGGCTGGGAGCTCGCCAGCGCCCTGCGCATCGAGCAGCTGCGCCAGACCGTGTTCGCCGACGTGTTCCTGCCGCCGACGGGCGGGACCCATCGCGACAGTGTCGGCGCCGCGGCCGAGCGCAGCACGGTCGAAGGGCTCACGCTCTCGACCCAGGCGGTGGGCGTCGCGCGCACGAACAAGCGCAGCGTCACCGGCGGCTCGATCGATACACGCCTGGCGCTGCGCCTGCAGCAGGAGGAGCGCAAGCCCGACGGCGGCGAGACGACCCGGCGCAAGGCGCTGACGCTGAACTGGTCGTGGACGCGGCGCGCGGTCGATGACGCACTCGATCCGCGGCGCGGTGACGTGCTGCAGCTGGAGATCGGCGGCGGCGCGCGGGCGCTGCTGTCGGACCAGAACTTCGTGCGCCTGTATGGGCGTTACGTGCGCTATGTGCCGATGGCGACGCGCGACGTGCTGATCCTGCGCGCCGAGGGCGGGGCGACGCTGGCGAAGAGCCGCGACGGCGTGCCGCAGGATTTCCTCTTCCGCACCGGCGGCACGCAGACGGTGCGCGGCTACGCGTACCAGAGCCTGGGGGTGCGGGAGGCCGATGCGACCGTGGGCGGGCGCTATCTCGCGACCGCGAGCGCGGAATATGTGCATTGGTTCCGCCCGCAATGGGGAGCCGCGGCCTTCGTCGACATGGGCAACGCGGCCGACGATCGCGACACCTTCGAGCTCAAGCAGGGCTACGGCGTCGGCGCGCGCTGGAAGAGTCCGGCCGGGCCGATCGCGCTGGACGTGGCCTGGGGACAGGCCGACCAGCGCCTGCGCCTGCACTTCGGCATCGCGGTCGCGTTCTGAGCGGCGGCTAGTCCGCGTTGCGCGCCTTCACCCAGGGCACGAAGTCGCGCTGCGGCATCGCCCGCGCATACAGGAAGCCCTGCGCGAGATCGCAGCCGATGCGCTGGAGCTCGTCGGCCGTGGACTGATCCTCGACCCCTTCGGCGACGACGCGCATGCCGAAGCCGTGGGCGAGCGCCTGCACCGTTGTGACGATGGCGTGGTCGCGGCCCGAACGCAGCATGTCGCGCACGAAGAGCTGGTCGATCTTCAGCTCGCTCACGGGCAGGTCGCGCATGTAGGCGAACGACGAGAAGCCCGTGCCGAAGTCGTCCAGCGACACGCCGCAGCCGAGCGCGCGCAAGCCCTGGATCACCCGCCCAGCGCGGTCGCGGTCGCCGATCAGCGCGCTTTCCGTGACTTCCAGCACCAGGCGCGAGGGCGGCACCTTCCAGGTCGAGAGTGCCTGGGCAACCAGTTCGGGGAGATCCTCGTCATGCAGATCCTGCGCGACGAGGTTGAGCGATATCGGCACTTCGACGCCTTCGGCGCCGAGTTCGCCGATCATGCGCGCCGTCTGGCCGAGCAGCCAGCGCGACAGGCCGGGCATCAGGCCGAGGCGGCTGGCGGTCTCGATGATCTGCGGCGGAGGCACCCATTCGCCGTCGTCGCGCTGCCAGCGCAACAGGGCTTCGGCGCCCGCGCAGCGGCCGCTGCCGAGCCGGATCTGCGGTTGCAGCCAGAGCTGGAACGGCGGATGTGTGATCGTGCGGGCGATTTCGCGTTCGATGTCGATCTCGTGTTCCATGCGCGCGATCATGTCGGCGTGGAAGCACACCACCGGCACGTCGGCGCGGATCGCGCGATGCAGCGCGGCGCGGGCGGCGTGCTCCAGGTCGTGGGCGGAGACGCCATCGTCGGGGGCGCAGGCCGTGCCCGCGTGGATCGAGCCGCGCAGCTGCGGCACGCCGTGCTCGGGCGAGCGCTCGCAGATCTCGATCAGGCGCCGTGCGGCCAGCTGTACCTGGCCGACGCTGCGCAGTTCCGGCATGATCAGCGCCCATTCCTGGTCGGCGATCGAGTACAGCACATCGCCCGGTCGCAGCACGCGGCCCATCGCATCGCTGAGCGCCCGCCGCAGGCGGTCGCGCTGGGCACTGAGCTGCTCCGGCGCGCTCGGACCCCAGGCGACATGCAGGAGCAGCAGGCCGAGCGGCTGCTGCAGCGGGGGGCTCATCAGGCGTTCGATCGCATGCAGGAAGCGCGTGCGTGTCGGCAGGCCGGTGACCGGGTCCACCCCTTCCCCCGCTGCCACGCGCAGGTCCAGGCAGTCGAGCGAGGCCCTCGCGAGCGTGGCCTGCACGGCCTGGGCGAGCTTCGCGGTCGCCACCAGGATGTCGCATTCCGCGCGTCCGGGCGCCGGGCCTGCGGCATGCAGCGCGGCATGCACGGCTTCGATGAGACAGGCGCACGCGGTGGTCGGCAGCGTGCGCGGGGCGCCCTGCTGCTGGCAGTCCAGCCATGTCGTGGCGAGCGATTCGAGCCACTCCGGCGTGCCCCACAGGGGCCGCTCCAGCAGCTGGGCGCAGAGCACCGTCTGGCTGGCCGCGATCGGCTGCGTGAAGTTTCGCTCCACGCCGTCGGCAAAGGCGGCGTCGAAGGTTTCCGCAGGAATGGCGAGCGCAAACGCCCGCAAGGCCGCCGCGTCGGTCGTGGAGTAGCCGACCGCCGCGAGTACCTCGTCCGCGCAGCCCGGAGAAATGTTCAGGCTCGTGTTCAGGATAGGTAGAACTCCGAGGGATCGATGCCGTAGGCGCCCACGGGGAGCGCGCGCAGTATCCGGTACGGTTCGCCGGCGGGGGTCTGGGGCGAATAGAGCAGGTCCAGGGTGGGGGGGTGGCGGTTCGGCGACTTGTCCGAGCACAGCAGCACCAGCACGCGCGGCAGCATCCGCCGCACGCGGTTCTGCGCGATGACGACGGCGACTTCGCCGGTATTGAGTTCGACCAGCGTGCCGGCCGGGTACAGGCCGATGCACTGGATGAACCCATCCACGACGTTGGCCGAGAACTTGACGTCGCGCATCCGCACCAGCGCTTCCAGCGCGCGCTGCGTGCTCAGCGGTTCCTCGTAGGCGCGCTTGCTGGTCATCGCACAGAAGGTGTCAACCAGTCCGGACATCTCCGCGCGCAGGCCGATCGCGCCGTTGCGCAGCCCGACGGGATAGCCCGTGCCGTCGATGCGTTCATGGTGGCGGCTGACGATCTCGACGAGCCCCGGCATCGGCTTCGGGTCCTGCAGGACGATGCGCGTCGAGAACTCGACGTGCGACTTCGCGATCTCCATCTCGAGCTGGCTCAGCCGCCCGGCCTTCTGCAGCACGCGCTCGGGCAGGCGGATCTTGCCGACGTCCTGCATCATGCCGGCGACCCCCATCACGGTCGCGCCGTCCTCGGAAAAACCCAGGCTGTGCGCGAACACCATCAGGTGCACGGTGACATCCAGCGCGTGCTGGTAGCTGTAGCGGTCGTACTTCTTGAGCCGGATCAGCCACAGCAGCGCATCCGGGTTGCGCTTCACGCTCTGGAGCATGTCGTCGACGCATCCCGTCACCTGGCCGATGTCCGGGTTGCGGTTCTCGCGCACGTCGGCGATGACCTGATCGAAGACCGCTTCGGTCTGCGCCACCACCGGGGAGACGCGGATGATCTCGCGCTCGACGGAGCGGGTTTCGGGCCGGTCCGCGATGGCGTCGCCCGCAAGCCGGCGTGCCGCTGCCGCGTCGAGGCTGCCCTTGCGTACGAGCGCGAGCGCCTCGAGAAAGCTCAGCTGGCCGGCTCCGGAAGGCGCGACGGCCTCCAGCACGGCCCGGCGCGGCACCGAATGGCCGACGGTCGAGGCCGGGTTGGTGCTGCCGGGCGCCGCATAGTGTTCGCCGACCGAGCGGCTGCGGTCGATGTAGAGGAAGCGGCAGGAGTCGCGCAACCGGTCGAGCGTCTCGTCGTCCTCGATCAGGAAGCCCTGAAGCAGGAAAGGCGTGCCGATCCACGGGCGATCGAGCTCCACGACGAACATGCCGATGCTCGCGTCGGTCGCTGCAATCAGCTCCCGCCGTCCGTCCTGTCCGCCCTCAGTGGGTGGAGAACCCGTCCGCTTGTCGTCGCCCGTGTGCATGTCCTGTCATGACGAAAATGCCCGACGAGCAGGATTCTGCACCCAATCGGCCGCGAAATCCTGTGCAGGAATCGGCGGACCGAAAAGATAGCCTTGCAGGACATCCGATTCCTGGCGCGCGAGGAAGCGCGACTGGACCTCGGTTTCGACCCCTTCGGCGACCACGCGCAGCCCCAATGCCCGCGCCATGCGGATGGCCGCGACGACCAGCGCGCAGTCTTCGGCGTCCTCCGAAAGGTCGCGGATGAAGCTGCGGTCGATCTTGATCGTGTGGAAAGGGAAGGCGCGCAGGTAGCTCAGCGACGAGTAGCCGGTGCCGAAGTCGTCGAGCGCGACCGTCACGCCGGCGGCTTCGAGGGCGAGCATGGCCTCGCGCACTTCGCCCGGGTTGCGGATCAGCAGCCCTTCGGTGACCTCGATCTCGAGCTGGTTGCGCGGGATCGCGTAGCGCTCCACGCAAGCCCTGATCGTGTCGACCAGCCCGGCATGGGCGAACTGGCGTGGCGACACGTTGACCGCCATCACGAATTCGCCGCCGCAGGCCTCGCGCCACTGCGCCGCGTGCGAACAGGCCTGGTCCAGCACCCAGTTGCCGATGCTGACGATCAGTCCGCTCTGCTCCGCGATAGGGATGAAACGGTCCGGCGGGACGCGTCCGAGCTCCGGGTGCGTCCAGCGCAGCAGCGCCTCGGCGCCCACGAGGCGGCCGTCCCGGGCCGCGACCAGGGGCTGGAAATGCACCTCCAGCTCGCCGCGTTCGAGCGCACCGCGCAATTCGCGCTCCATCTCCATGCGGGCGACGGAGTCGTCGTGGATCTGCTGGTTGAAGAAGCGGAAGGTGTTGCGGCCGGCGTCCTTCGCTTCGTACATCGCGAGGTCGGCGTTGCGCAGCAGCACGGCCGGTTCGTCGCCGTCGTTGGGGTAGAGCGAGACACCGATGCTCGGCGAGGCGATGAACTCGCGGCCTTCGATCTGGAAGGGCGGTGTGAAGGCCTGGATGACCTTGCTCGCCGCCGCGTCGGCGGCGCTCGCCTGCGTGATGCCGAGGATGATGAGAAATTCGTCGCCGCCCAGCCGTGCGACCGTATCTTCCGCGCGGATCACCGAGCGCAGCCGCGTCGCCGCCTGGCACAGCAGCTCGTCGCCGGCGACGTGGCCGAGGGTATCGTTGATCTGCTTGAAGTTGTCCAGGTCGACGAACATCACCGCGCACATCGTGCCGTCGCGGCTCGCGCGGCCCGTCGCCTGCTGCAGGCGGTCGAGCGCGAGCGTGCGGTTCGGCAGCGCCGTGAGGCTGTCGTAGTAGGCCTGGTACGCGACCTTTTCTTCCTGGGAGCGGCGTTCCGAGATGTCCTCGCGCATCAGCAGCACGTGCGCCGGCGCCCCGTGCTCGTTGCGCATCGTGACCAGGCGCAGGTGTTCCCAGTATTCGCTGCCATCGGGGCGGCGGCTGCGGCGCTCGCCGTCCCAGTCTCCTCCCGCCAGCAGGGCGGCACGGAATTCCGCATCGACGGCCCGGCTCTGGTCCGTGTCGGCCGGCTTCGGCAGCGAACTCGCGAGGAGCGTGTCCGCCGGGCGGCCGGTGACGCGCACATAGGCAGCGTTCGCGTACTCCACGCGACGGTCGGCATTCGCGATCAGCACCCCGATGGGATTCTGTTCGACGGCTTGCGACAGCATCCACAGGCGTGCGTTGGCCATGGCCAGGGCGCGCGTGCGCTGCGTGACGCGGTCCTCGAGCTCTTCCTGCGCGGTCCGCAGGCTGCGCTCGCGCGACACGACCATGTCCTGCATGGTGTTGAACGCCCGGCCGAGGTCGCTGATCTCGTCGTCGCCCGAGATCGCGATCGGCTCGCGGTCTTCCCCGGCGGCCAGCCGGGACGCCGCATCGCGCAAGGCGCGCAGCCGGCGCGACAGCGAGCGCGCAAACACGACCAGGACGGCCGCGAGGAACAGGAAGCCGCCCAGCGACAGCGTCAGGAAGAAGCGCTGCTGCTGCTGCTGCTCGTCGCGCGCCTGCCGGTAGGCGTCGGTGGCGGCGTGTTCGGTTGTGCTCACCAGCTCGCGCAGGGTCGTCGAAATCGCCGCGTGGGCGCTGCGCGTGCGGGTGCTGGTGACCGACTCCACCGCCGCGATGTCCATGGCGGCCGCGAGGCGGATGATTTCCTCCACATCCTCGCGGTAATGAAGCCAGTGCTTTTCCAGGCGCCGGGCGTCGTCCGGCCGGGTGGCCGCGAGCGCGGCGAGGAACGGGGTCAGCTCCTGCGTCATCCCCTCGACCCCGGAGCGCATCCGTTCCGCG
Organism: Aromatoleum toluvorans; assembly: GCF_012910905.1. Classification (GTDB taxonomy): domain Bacteria; phylum Pseudomonadota; class Gammaproteobacteria; order Burkholderiales; family Rhodocyclaceae; genus Aromatoleum; species Aromatoleum toluvorans. Next base: position 45,196 of record NZ_WTVN01000021.1, on the reverse strand, counting down.
TATTGCGGCAGCGCGAACACGTCGTGCACCGAGGGCAGCTCCAGTTCCAGCGCGCGCAGCTCGTTGCTGAGCGCCTGCAGGCGGTGCGTCGCCGCCAGGGGCTGCACCTGCCGGATGACCGTGTCCTCGAGCCGCAGCTTTGCGTCGTCGAGGACGCGGTTGCCGATCAGGAGGATCGTCGCCACCAGCACGCCGCCCAGCGCGAACATGGTCGACAGCCGCACCAGCAGCGACTGGCGGAACAGGCCCCGTCCGAGCAGGGGGGAGCGCATCGGATTCATGGGCGGCCACCGAACTGGCGGCGGAACGCCTGCCACTGCAGGATCTGCCTGGCGCGGCCGAGCCGGTCGGTGATCTGCTCCCATTCGGCGCTCGTGCGGCTCATCGCCTCTTGGGCGCCGATCTCGCCGCGTGCCGCTGCGGTCAGGTTGCGATCGAGCGCCGCGAGATACTGCGCGTCCCCCTGCAGGCCGGTGCCGGCGGGTTGCGCCGCCGCCCATTCCCCGCTGAAGGTCTCGAGCGCCTCGGGCGTGTAGATCTTGCGAATCCGCGCATCGCGCACGTGATTCCAGCGATAGGGGTCGGTGAATGCGCCCGTGATGCCGATCAAACGCGTCGACACGTCCGGATCCGTTGCCCACATCGCGTACAGGAAAGCAAGGCGGGGATTCCGGGCTGTTTTCGGGATCACCAGGTTGTTGCCGTAGATGAGCGTGCTCTGCCGCACGAGGCGGTTGTCCACGCGCCAGCCGGGCAGGGGAACCGCGACGAACTTGCCGCGCACCGCGGAGCCTTCGCCATTGAACATGCGCGCGCCCGCGATCGTGTTCATCGTCGTGAAGGCCTTTCCCTGCGCGAACAGCGGCAGCGTGAAATTGTAGTTGCGCCCCGGATCGGTGATGCCCTGGGGCGCATACTTCACCATTGCGACATAGTTCTCGGTCGCCGCGAGTGCGCCCGGCGTGTTCAGCCGCGGCCGCATCTGGTCGTCGAACAGCTCCGCGAGCGGTGCCGCCGAAGACAGGAAGCGCGGCATCCAGTACATCCACGCGCCTTCCTCGTCGCGCTCCTCGGCCGCGCCGTACAGGCCCTGCGACGGCCGGTGGAAGAAGCGCACCAGATCCTCGTACTCGGTCCAGGTCCTCGGCGGTGCGAGCGGACGCCCGTAAGCCTTGTGGAAAGCCGCCTGCTCCTGCCCGTCTTCCATGAGGTCGCGGCGCAGGTACATCAGCACGATGTCCCCGTCGGCCGGAATCGCGACGGTATGGTCGCCGACCCTGGACTGCAGATCCGGCCGCATGTACCCGTCGGTGCCGTTGTCGTCGAACCTGTAGCCGTATTCCGCCATCAGCGGTCCGATCTCGGTGATCAGGCCGTCTGCCAGCAGGTCGGGGTACTCGTGGTTGCGCGCCACGGCGAGGTCGAAGCCAGGTGTGCTGCGCAGGGTCTCGCGAATCGGCTGCTGCGGGACGATGTGGGCGTCCAGGACGATGCCGGTCAGGTTCTCCCATTCCTTCTGCAGCGCGAGATCCGCTCCCAGGAAGGCGTTGATGTTGCCCTGCTTGAAGCCGAGGACGATGCGCGTGCCCGTCGGGACCTGCCCCGAGGCGACCAGCTTGCGTGCCGCCGCGACCGCCCGGTAGGCCTGCTCGCCGGCCGATGCACCCGCAGGCAGCAGGGCGGCAGCGGCGCACAGGGTTGCGGCGAGCAGCGGGGCGAGATGTCTGCGTGACGGCATCGGCGGGCGGATCGGATATAACCTTAGGACTAAGGCGCCATTGTCACATAAAGTTACCTTCCTCATGTCGCCGGGATGATCGGGCGGGCAAGCCGAGGCAAGGGCTGCCGCCGGCCGGGAAATTTCGGCACGGAGATACGCCGCTGCGTGCGTCGACGTGCCGCGACGATCCGATCGGATACACTCCCGTAACTGCTGTCCGCGTGCGCCGTGTCATTTCGTCCGCGCTGCAGCGACCGTTCAACCCGACCGATCACCGCGGAGCCGCTTGCCCATGTTCGAACACGTCGACGCCTACCCCGGCGACCCCATCCTCACCCTCGTCGAAACCTTCATGCAGGATCCGCGTGCGCAGAAAGTCAATCTCGGCATCGGCCTGTACTACGACGAGGAAGGCCGCATCCCGCTGCTCGGCTCGGTGCGCAAGGCCGAAGTGGCGCTTGCCGCGACGCCGCTGCCGCGCTCCTACCTGCCGATGGAAGGTGCCGCCGACTACCGTGCCGCCGTGCAGCGCCTGCTCTTCGGTCCGGAACACGCCGCGCTCAAGGCCGGCCGCATCGCCACGATCCAGACCATCGGCGGCTCGGGCGCGCTCAAGGTCGGCGCCGATCTGCTGAAGCGCTACTTCCCCGCCAGCGAGGTGTGGGTCAGCGATCCGACCTGGGACAACCACCGCTCGATCTTCGAGGGCGCCGGCATCGCCGTGCATGACTACCCCTACTACGATGCGGCGACCGGCGGCGTGCGCTTCGACGCCATGCTCGCGACGCTAAACACCCTGCCGGCCCGCAGCATCGTGCTGCTGCACCCCTGCTGCCATAACCCGACCGGCGTCGACCTGTCGCAGGATCAGTGGCGCGCCGTCATCGCCGTCGCGAAGGAACGCAAGCTCATCCCCTTCCTCGACATCGCCTACCAGGGCTTTGGCGACAGCCTCGACGACGACGCCTTCGCGATCCGCGCGCTCGCCGACGCCGGCGTGAGCTTTCTCGTCAGCAACTCCTTCTCCAAGAACCTCTCGTTCTACGGCGAACGCTGCGGCGGCCTGTCCATCGTGTGCCAGGACGCCGAGGAAGCCGCACGCGTGCTCGGCCAGATGAAGTTCACCGTGCGCCGCAACTACTCCAGCCCCCCCTTCCACGGCGGGCGCGTCACCGCGATGGTGATGGACGACCCCGCGCTGTACGGCGAATGGACCGGCGAGGTCGAGGCGATGCGCTCCCGCATCCGCGCGATGCGCCAGAAGCTCCACGACGTGATCACCGCCCGCGTGCCGGGGCGCGACTTCAGCTACTTCGTCAAGCAGCGCGGCATGTTCAGCTACACCGGCCTCAGCCCCGAGCAGGTCGACCGCCTGCGCGAGGAATTCGCCGTGTATCTGGTGCGCTCCGGCCGCATGTGCGTCGCCGGCCTCAACACCCGCAACGTCGACTACGTTGCCGAAGCGATGGCGGCCGTCCTCAAGGACTGACGCCGCGGCGCCTCTCCTCTCCCGCCGATCCCGGGAGAGGCGCACTGCCTTTTCTTCCTCGTCCACCCGCTGCGGTGGTGGCGCGCCGGAGGCTTTCCGGGCCCGACAAAAATTTCTCACCGAACCGCACTTGAAATCCCAAAAGTGCGTCCCTATTATTAGCACTCGTTGGCAGTGAGTGCTAACGGCCCGGGCCAGGCCCGTGGCCACAGCGAATTTTCCTGACGGGCCGTGTCCCGTGCTCGATGTGATAACAAGGAGTGACTCAATGAAAATCCGTCCCTTGCATGATCGTGTGATCGTCAAGCGCCTCGAAGCCGAACGCAAGACCGCCAGCGGCATCGTGATCCCCGACTCGGCCGGCGAGAAGCCCGACCAGGGCGAAGTGCTGGCCGTGGGCAACGGCAAGATCCTCGACGACGGCAAGGTCCGCCCGATGGCCGTCAAGGTCGGCGACAAGGTCCTGTTCGGCAAGTACGCCGGCCAGACCGTCAAGGTCGAAGGCGACGAGCTGCTCGTCATGCGTGAAGAAGACATCATGGGCGTGGTCGAGGCCTGAGCCTCCCGTTCCGCCTCGTCAAACGAATCCTAGGAGCAATCAACAATGGCAGCTAAAGAAGTCAAGTTCGGTGATTCCGCCCGTGCCCGCATGGTCGAAGGCGTCAACATCCTGGCCGACGCGGTCAAGGTGACCCTCGGCCCGAAGGGCCGCAACGTCGTGCTCGAGCGCTCGTTCGGCGCCCCGACGGTGACCAAGGACGGCGTGTCGGTCGCCAAGGAAATCGAACTGAAGGACAAGTTCGCCAACATGGGCGCGCAGATGGTCAAGGAAGTCGCTTCCAAGACCTCCGACATCGCCGGTGACGGCACCACCACCGCGACCGTGCTGGCCCAGTCGATCGTGCGCGAAGGCATGAAGTACGTCGCCGCCGGCATGAACCCGATGGACCTCAAGCGCGGCATCGACAAGGCCGTCGTCGCCACCATCGAAGAGCTGAAGAAGCTGTCGAAGCCCTGCTCGACCAACAAGGAAATCGCCCAGGTCGGCTCGATCTCGGCGAACTCGGACCAGGACATCGGCGACATCATCGCCCGTGCGATGGACAAGGTCGGCAAGGAAGGCGTCATCACCGTCGAAGACGGCAAGTCGCTGAACAACGAACTCGACGTCGTCGAGGGCATGCAGTTCGACCGCGGCTACCTCAGCCCCTACTTCATCAACAACCCGGACAAGCAGGTCGCGATCCTCGAGAACCCGTTCGTCCTGCTGTTCGACAAGAAGATCTCCAACATCCGTGACCTCCTGCCGGTGCTCGAGCAGGTCGCCAAGGCCGGCCGTCCGCTGCTGATCATCGCCGAAGACGTCGAAGGCGAGGCGCTGGCGACCCTGGTCGTGAACAACATCCGCGGCATCCTGAAGACCTGCGCCGTCAAGGCCCCGGGCTTCGGCGACCGTCGCAAGGCCATGCTCGAAGACATCGCCATCCTCACGGGCGGCCAGGTCATCGCCGAAGAAGTCGGCCTGACCCTCGAGAAGGCCACGCTGGCTGACCTCGGCCAGGCCAAGCGCATCGAGATCGGCAAGGAAAACACGATCCTCATCGACGGCGCCGGCGAAGCCGAGCGCATCGAAGCGCGCGTCAAGCAGATCCGCGTGCAGATCGAGGAAGCCACCTCCGACTACGACCGCGAGAAGCTGCAGGAGCGCGTCGCCAAGCTCGCCGGCGGCGTTGCCGTGATCAAGGTCGGTGCCGCCACCGAAGTCGAAATGAAGGAAAAGAAGGCCCGCGTCGAAGACGCGCTGCACGCCACCCGCGCTGCCGTTGAAGAAGGCATCGTCCCGGGCGGCGGCGTCGCGCTGCTGCGTGCCCGCGCCAACCTGGGCAGCCTGAAGGGCGACAACCACGACCAGGACGCCGGCATCAAGATCGTGCTGCGCGCGATGGAGCAGCCGCTGCGCGAGATCGTCGCCAACGCCGGCGACGAGCCCTCGGTGGTGGTCAACAAGGTCAACGAAGGTTCGGGTAACTTCGGCTACAACGCCGCGACCGGCGAGTACGGCGACATGGTCGAGATGGGCGTGCTGGACCCGACCAAGGTCGAGCGCACCGCGCTGCAGAACGCCGCTTCGGTGGCCGGCCTGATGCTCACCACCGACTGCATGGTCGGCGAGCTGGTCGAAGACAAGCCCGCTGCCGGTGGCATGGGCGGCATGGGTGGCATGGGCGGCATGGGCGGCATGGACATGGGCATGTAATGCCCGTCTGAGCGCAGCTTCACGCTCCCGGGCACGCGTGCCCGGCACAACGGCCCCGCTTCGGCGGGGCCGTTTTGTTTCTGGCGCACGCGGTCGGCATGGGTACGGGCCCCGGCGCGCAGTTGCGCCCGAAGCGTGTGATAATCGGGGAGACGGACAAAAAGGCGGTCGGGAGTTTCCGGAGAGGTCTGCCGGAAGCTCCCGGGAGCGGGCGCGCTGGCGGCGCGGCCGTTCCTCTGACCGGGTAAAGGAGAACAGCGGGTGTAAATCTAGGCGTGCCCGCTTACATATAACTTACATCCTGATTCCATGCGGATTCTGCTTGCAGAAGATGATGCCGTCATCGCGGATGGCTTGTGCCGTGCGCTTCGGCGCAGTGGCTTTGCGGTCGACCACGTGGCTTCCGGCAGCGAGGCCGATACCGCATTGGCATCGCAGCCCTACGATCTCGTGATCCTCGATCTGGGCCTGCCGCGGCTTCCCGGGATCGAAGTCCTCAAGCGCCTGAGGGCACGCAAGTCGACGCTCCCCGTGCTGATCCTGACGGCCCAGGACGGCGTCGAGGACCGCGTGCGCGGCCTGGATGCGGGCGCCGACGACTATCTCACGAAGCCCTTCGCACTGCCGGAACTCGAAGCGCGCGTGCGTGCGCTCACCCGCCGCGGTACGGGGCAGCCGCGCTGCATCGAGGTCGGCAGCCTGTCGTACGACCAGGCCGACCGCGTCGTCAAGATCAACGGCCAGGTGGTCGAGTTCTCGGCGCGCGAGATCGGCCTGCTGGAAGTGTTCATCCTGCGCGTGGGACGCCTCGTCAGCAAGGACCAGCTCGTCGATCACCTGTGCGGCTGGGGCGAGGAAGTCTCCAGCAACGCGATCGAGGTCTATGTCCATCGCCTGCGCAAGAAGCTCGAAGACAGCGGCGTGCGCATCGTGACGGTGCGCGGCCTGGGGTACTGCCTGGAAACGGTGGATGCTGGCCAGGCGGCGAAAGCCTGACAAGTCCGCTGCGGGCGGGCGCTCGTCGACGCAGCCGAACTCGCTGTTCGGCGAGATCCTCGACTGGATGCTCGCGCCGCTGCTGTTCCTGTGGCCGATCTCGATCATCGTCACGCACAACGTCGCGGACAACATCGCCAACCAGCCCTACGACCGCGCGCTCGCCGACAGCGTGCGGGCGCTGGCGCGCCTGGTGTCGGTGGAGGAGGGCAAGGTCGCGGTGCATTTCCCGGCGCCGCCGCGGGCGCTGTTCCGCGCCGACCAGGACGACGTCGTCTACTATCAGGTCGCGCACGAGAGCGGCGACCTCGTCACCGGCGACCGCGAGATCGGCTGGACGCCGGCGCCGCCGATCCTCATCCCCGAAGACGTGCTCTACCGCGACGACGTCATCCATGGCGAAGAGGTGCGCATCGCCTACCAGTTCCTGCGCCCGTGGCCGGAACCCGCCAGTCCGCTCGTGCTCGTGCAGGTCGCCGAAACGCGCAACAAGCGCAGCGACCTCGCGTCGCGCGTCGTCACCGGCGTGCTGCTGCCGCAGTTCGCGATCATTCCGCTCGCGGTGGTGCTGGTATGGGTGGGGCTGTCGCGCGGCATCGCGCCGCTCAACCGCCTGCAGAGCCTGATCCGCCGTCGTCGCCCCACGGATCTCTCGCCGATCGCGGCCGCGAGCGTGCCCGAGGAAGTGCGCCCGCTGATCGTCGCCTTCAACGACATGATGGCGCGCCTCGAGGAAAACCTGCAGGCCCAGCAGCGCTTCATCGCGGACGCCGCGCACCAGATGCGCACGCCGCTCACGGGGCTGCGCATGCAGACCGAACTCGCGCTGCAGGAAGCGGATCCGGTTGCGCTGCGCGAATCGTTGTCGCGCATCGCGCAGAGCACGGAACGCGCGAGCCACCTCATCAACCAGCTGCTGTCGCTCGCCCGCGCCGAGGCAAGCTTCGAGAAGCTCTACGCAGTCGAAACGATGGACCTGCGCGCGCTCGTGCGCGACGTCGCGCTCGACCTCTTTCCGCGCGCCCAGGCGAAAGGCATCGACCTCGGCGTCGAGGGCGGCTCCGATCCGCTGACGGTCGAGGGCAACCCCGTGCTGCTGCGCGAGCTGATCAAGAACCTCGTCGACAACGCGATCAAGTACACGCCGGCCGGCGGCAGCGTCACGGCGCGCACGCGCTTCGCCGGGGCGCCCATCCTCGAGGTCGAGGACACCGGCGTCGGCATCCCCGAGGCCGACCGCGAGCGCGTGTTCGAACGCTTCTACCGTGTGCTCGGCAGCGGCGAGGACGGCTCCGGCCTGGGTCTGCCCATCGTGCGCGAGATCGCCGAGCTGCACCGCGCGACAGTCAGCCTCAATGCGAATCCCGGTGGTCGCGGCACGCTCGTCCAGATCGTCTTCCCGCGCGGCCACGTCCCCCCGCCGCCGATCCAGGTGTACGGCGACTTTCCGCTCGGTTAGCCGGGTGCGCCGACGGCCTTGCGCGCCGGCGAATCTCTGTAAGCGCTCGTAAGGGCGTCGTAAGTCTCCCCGTTTAAGGTTGCGCTAACCGGGCAAAAAAAGAGCCCGGCCCGACCATCGTTTGAGGAGGGAGACATGCAAAACGATATGGTGACAAAAATCGTCGCCAACCCGAAATACCAGCAGCTGGTGAGCACGCGCTCGTCGTATGGCTGGATTCTGACGGCCATCATGATGGTCGTGTACTACGGCTACATTGCGGTGATCGCGTTCGACAAGGGACTGTTCGCCCAGAAGCTCGGTGCTGGCGTCATGACGGTCGGCATTCCCGTCGGTTTCGGGGTGATCGTGTTCACGATCATCATCACCGGCATCTACGTGCGCCGCGCGAACTCCGAGTTCGATGCGCTGACCCAGGACATCGTCAAGGAGAGCAGCAAATGAGCGGCCGCTTCATGAAACTCGGCGGCGGCCTCGCGCTCGCCCTGGGCGCGGGCGCCGTACTGGCGGCCGGCGCTGACCTCGGTCAGGCCGAGAAGCAGGCGACCAACTGGACCGCGATCATCATGTTCGCCGTCTTCGTCGTTGCCACCCTGTTCATCACCAAGTGGGCGGCGGCCAAGACCAAGTCGGCGGCGGACTTCTACACCGCCGGCGGCGGCATCACCGGCTTCCAGAACGGCCTGGCGATCGCCGGCGACTACATGTCGGCCGCGTCCTTCCTCGGCATTTCCGCCGCGGTGATGGCCAACGGCTACGATGGCCTGATCTACTCGATCGGCTTCCTCGTCGGCTGGCCGGTGATCACCTTCCTGATGGCGGAAAAGCTGCGCAATCTCGGCAAATTCACCTTTGCCGACGTCGCCGCGTACCGCTTCAAGCAGACGCCGATCCGCACCTTTGCGGCCTCCGGCACGCTGGTCGTCGTCGCGTTCTACCTGATCGCGCAGATGGTCGGTGCGGGCCAGCTGATCAAGCTGCTGTTCGGTCTGGAGTACTGGATGGCGGTCGTCATCGTCGGCGCGCTGATGATGGTGTATGTGCTGTTCGGCGGCATGACCGCGACGACCTGGGTGCAGATCATCAAGGCCTGCCTGCTGCTCGCCGGCGCGTCCTTCATGGCCTTCATGGTCATGCTGAACTACGGCTTCTCGCCGGAAGCGCTGTTCGCGGCGTCGGTCAAGGTCAAGGCGGGCGTGGCGCTGGCCGGTGGCAAGACCGCGGAAGAAGCCGGCATCATCGGCCAGGCGATCATGGGTCCGGGTTCCTTCATCAAGGATCCGATCTCCGCGATCTCGTTCGGCATGGCGCTGATGTTCGGTACCGCCGGCCTGCCGCACATCCTGATGCGCTTCTTCACCGTGCCGGATGCCAAGGAAGCCCGCAAGTCGGTGTTCTGGGCGACCACCTGGATCGGCTACTTCTACATCCTGACCTTCATCATCGGCTTCGGCGCGATCGTTCTGGTCTCGACCAACCCGCAGTTCCTCGACGCCAAGGGCGGCCTGATCGGCGGCGGCAACATGGCCGCTATCCACCTCGCCAACGCGGTCGGCGGCAACGTGTTCCTCGGCTTCATCTCCGCGGTCGCGTTCGCCACCATCCTCGCGGTGGTTGCCGGTCTGACGCTGTCGGGTGCTTCGGCGGTGTCGCACGACCTGTACGCCACGGTGTTCAAGCACGGCAACGCCGATTCGGCCTCCGAGCTGCGTGTGTCGCGCATCACCACGGTGGTTCTCGGTGTCGTCGCGGTCATCCTCGGCATCGCGTTCGAGAAGCAGAACATCGCGTTCATGGTCTCGCTGGCCTTCGCGATCGCCGCTTCGGCCAACTTCCCGGTGCTGTTCATGTCGGTGCTGTGGAAGGACTGCACGACGCGCGGCGCATGCTGGGGCGGTTTCCTCGGCCTGATCACCGCCGTGGTGCTGACGATCGTGTCGCCGTCGGTGTGGGAAGCCACGCTCGGCAACCCGAAGGGCTCGGCGCTGTTCCCCTACACCTCGCCGGCGCTCTTCTCGATGGCCGCAGGCTTCATCGGCATCTGGCTGTTCTCGATCCTCGACAACAGCGCCCGTGCCCAGGAAGACCGTGCAGGTTACCTCGCGCAGAAGGTGCGTTCGGAAACCGGCATCGGCGCGGAAGCCGCTTCCGGTCACTAAGATGCGCCACCTCCGCCGGCCTGCGGGCCGGCGGTTGCAGGAAACGAACATGGGGCAGCCGACGGCTGCCCCATGTTTTTTGCGTAGGCGCGATATTTCAGCGTCGTGACGAAAATATGTTTGACTCGTCGCCGATACCCGCTATAATGCGCGTCTTCACCGGCCAGGTAGCTCAGTTGGTAGAGCAGCGGATTGAAAATCCGCGTGTCGGCGGTTCGATTCCGTCCCTGGCCACCAAGAAATACCAAGCACTTAGCCCAGCCATCGCGCTGGGCTAAGTGCTTTTGGGCGTCCGGCATTTATTGACGCGCCGGGCATGTCGTCACGTCATGCGGATGACGTGACTCCCGTGGCGCGCGGCGATCCGAGACGTTCTGATCCAGCTGAATGCAGCGCAGACAAGGGAGCGCTACGCCTTGCTCCCTCGACTGATCGCCTCACCGCGAATCGGTGAGCCGCTGAACCAGATGAGATACCGTGTCCTGCAGGGACGCTTGCCTGGTATCGACGACCAGGTTCGGATGTTCCGGGGGCTCGTACGGGCTGTTGATGCCGGTCATGTTCGGTAGCTGCCCGCTGCGCGCCTTCTTGTAGAGCCCTTTCGGATCGCGCTGTTCGCACAGTTCCAGCGGCGTATCGACAAACACCTCGATGAAGTGGTCCTGCCCGATGAGTTCGCGCGCCATTTCGCGCTCGGCGCGGAAGGGGCTGATGAAGGCGGTCATCACGATCAGGCCTGCATCCATCATCAGCCTGGCGACCTCCGCGACGCGGCGGATGTTCTCCACGCGGTCGGCATCGGTAAAGCCGAGGTCCTTGTTGAGCCCCTGCCGGACATTGTCGCCGTCCAGGATGTAGGTGCGCCTGCCCTGGGCGTGGAGCTCCTTTTCCAGCGCGTTGGCAATGGTGGACTTGCCCGAGCCGGACAGGCCCGTGAACCAGATGACCTTGCCCTGATGGCCGTTGAGCCGTTCGCGGTCCTCGCGACTGATGCTCAGTGCCTGACGGTGCACGTTCTGCGCGCGGCGCAGGTTGTGGCGGATCATGCCGGTCGCCACCGTCGCGTGGGTGAACTTGTCCACGAGGATGAAGCCGCCGAGCGTGTGCGACTGCTCGTAGGTGTCGAACACCAGCGGCCTGCTCAGGGCGAGGTTGACCACGGCAATGTCGTTCAGCCCCAGCTTCCGGCAGGACTCGTGCGCCTGGGTGTTGACGTCCACGCGATATTTCAGCGCCGTGATGCTGGCGGTCGCCCATTGGTTGGCGAGCTTCAGCTCGTAGGCGCGGCCGACGAGGCCGGCGTCGTCCTGCATCCAGACCAGGGTTGCCTCGAACTGGTCGGTCATCTCCAGCGGCTGGTCGGCGCGCGCCAGCACGTCCCCCCTGGAGCTATCGACTTCGCGATCCAGCACCAGGGTGACGGCGTCGCCGGCGTTGGCGGCGCCCAGGTCGCCGTCCGCAGTCACGATGCGCGCCACGCGGGCGACCTGGCCGGATGCCGTGACCCGCACTTCGTCGCCCACGGCGAGCTCGCCCGAGGCCAGGGTGCCGCTGAAGCCGCGGAAGTCGGCATGCGGCCGGTTGACCCACTGAACGGGGAAGGCGGCCTTGGCATGCGCGGGAGGTTCGATCTCGATCGTCTCGAGGCACGCCATGAGGGTCGGTCCCTGGTACCAGGGCGTCTGCGCCGACCGCGCGGTGATGTTGTCGCCCTTGAGCGCCGACACCGGGATGGCGGTGACGCTGTCGAACCCCAGCGTCGCGGCCATGTCCTTGAACGAGGCCTGGATCGCGTCGAAAACCTGCCGATCGTACGCCACCAGATCCATCTTGTTGATGGCGAGGATGACGTGCCGGATGCCGACCAGCGAGACGAGGTAGGCGTGCCGGCGGGTCTGGGTCAGCACGCCCTGTCGCGCGTCCACAAGGAGCACGGCGACGTCGGCGGTGGAGGCGCCGGTGACCATGTTGCGCGTGTACTGTTCGTGGCCCGGCGTGTCGGCGACGATGAACTTGCGCCGCGGCGTGGAAAAGAAGCGGTAGGCGACGTCGATCGTGATGCCTTGCTCGCGTTCGGCGGCAAGGCCGTCGACCAGCAGGGCGAGGTCGATCTGGTCACCTTGGGTGCCGTGGCGCTTCGAGTCCGCCGTCAGTGCCGCCAGCTGGTCATCGAAGATCTGTTGCGATTCCCACAGCAGGCGGCCGATCAGCGTGCTCTTGCCGTCATCCACGCTGCCGCAGGTGATGAAGCGCAGCATGTCCTGATGGGCTTGCCGGGCCAGCCACTCGGCAACGGTCAGTGCTTCCGGTTTGGCTTGCGCGGTTTGCTCCGATTTCTTGACGCGTGCCATCAGAAATAGCCCTCCTGCTTCTTCTTTTCCATGGAGCCGGCGCTGTCGGTGTCGATCCTGCGGCCCTCGCGTTCCGACTGGCGGGCGTTGATGACTTCCAGCAGGATGTCTTCCAGCGTTTCGGCTTCGGACTCGACGGCCCCGGTCAGCGGGTAGCAGCCGAGGGTGCGGAAGCGCACCTTGCGGATCTGGATCTCTTCGCCGGGCAGCAGCCGGCAGCGCTCGTCATCGACCATCATGATCATCCCGGGCCGCTGCACCACGGGCCGCGGCTTGGCGAAGTACAGGGGCACGACCGGGATGTTCTCCTCGTAGATGTACTGCCAGATGTCGAGTTCGGTCCAGTTCGACAGCGGAAACACGCGGATGCTTTCGCCCGGGTTCTTGCGCGTGTTGTAGAGGTTCCAGGGCTCGGGGCGCTGGTTCTTCGGCTCCCAGCGGTGGGTTGCGGTGCGAAACGAGAATACCCGCTCCTTGGCGCGCGATTTCTCTTCGTCGCGGCGGGCCCCGCCGAAGACCACGTCGAACTGGTAGTGGTCCAGCGCCTGCTTCAGCCCCTCGGTCTTCGTGATGTCGGTGTGCAGGGCGGAGCCGTGGTCGAAGGGGTTGATGTCCTTCTCGATGGCTTCCGGATTGGTGTGCACCAGCAGGTCCATGCCGCTTTCGCGCGCCATGAAGTCACGGAACAGGTACATCTCCTGGAACTTCCAGCGCGTGTCCACGTGCAGCAGCGGAAACGGCGGGGGTGCCGGGTAGAAGGCCTTGCGCGCCAGATGCAGCATGACGCCGCTGTCCTTGCCGATGGAGTACAGCATCACCGGATTCCGGGCTTCGGCGACGGCTTCGCGGATGATGTGGATGCTTTCGGCCTCGAGGCGCTTCAGGTGGAGCGAAACGCCCGTGCGGCCCCTGTCAGCATCCTGATTCGCTTGCGTCTTGAGGATGGGGCGGTACGCCTGCGGACAGGTGCCGATCAGCTCGATGTCGGGCATGTCCCGCAGCTGACCGACCAGGGTGCCATGGGGAAACACCGCGATGGGTTTCCCGATGTGTCGTTGCAGTTCGCCGAGGGCCTGCCGGACGTGAGCGGCATCCGCCGCGGCCAACGGTATCCAGAAGCGGGCGCCGCGGGCGTCGTTGGCGTGCAGGCAGGGCTTGCCGTCCGGCAACGGGTGCAGCTGGACGAACAGCACGCGGTCGCGCCGCTTGCGCGCTTGCTCTATCGCCCAGTCGAGCACCAGGCGATTGGGAGGGCGGTCGAGCTCGTCCAGTAGTTGACTTTCGGTGAGCTCTTGAGGGAGCACGCCGAGTGACTGCAAGCGACGTTCTGCGGTGCGCTTGGTGTCAGCCTGGCCGGTGTGCTTGAGGTGCTCGTAGGCCAGTTCGGTGTCCCAGACCTGTTCTGCATCGAGCCCCAGGAGGGAGTGATCGGAGGTTGTCGCAGTCTGCATGATTTGCGAATTTGATTTCAATGCGGCTAATGCTACCATGCAAAAAATGTTGTTATGGCGAACGCTTCACAAAATGCGACATCTTGATTTGGCCCCCTTGGCTGCTGAACTGATGCCGACTTCTCGCGCGGATGCCGTGCGCCCCTGTTTCAATGCGACGCGTCACGCCGCGTTGATCGCGGCATGATAGCCGGCGACTACGCGTTGGCCGGTGCGCTGACCGGTTTCGTCATCGGCCTGACCGGCGTGGGCGGGGGCGCCTTGATGACGCCGATCCTGCTGCTGGTCTTCGGGGTGTCGCCGACCACGGCGATTGCGACCGATCTGTGGTTCGCAGCCGTGACCAAGATCGTCGGCGCACGCGTTCATCACGCCAATGGCCATGTGGACTGGCAGGTCGTCAGGCGCCTTTGGTTGGGCAGCCTGCCGATGGCCTTGCTGATCGTCGTGCTGGTGAGCCTCGGGGCGCCGGTCGCCAAGGTGGGCCTGCTCTCCAGTGCGATCGGCGTGGTGGTCCTGGTTACGGCCGTCGGGCTGCTGGCCGCCCCGAAACTGCTTGCGTCGGCCAGAGGCCGGCGAATCAGTCGGCCGGAACGCTTCAAGGCCTTGCAGCCCGCGCTGACCGTGACGTCGGGCGCGATCCTGGGGCTTTGCGTCGCCCTGACATCCGTGGGGGCCGGCGCCTTGGGCAGCGTGATGCTGCTCTACCTCTACCCGCTGCGCATGACGCCGCACCGCCTGGTCGCGACGGACATCGTGCATGCCATTCCGCTGGCGGTCGTCGCGGGCATCGGGTATCTGTTTGCAGGCATGGTGGATTGGTGGATGCTCGCCAGCCTGCTGACGGGTTCGATCCCCGCTGTCATCGTGGGCAGTACGCTTGCCGGCAAGGTGGCGGGGCGCGGGATTCAGATCGCGCTGGCGACGGTGCTGATGGCCGCGGGGGTGAAGGTTCTGGTGTGACGAAGGGGAAAGGCGAGTCGGCCAGCGGGCCGTCCGCTTGCCGCCCCGTTCCCGCCTGCGTTGCGATATCGGCAACAGAATTGACTGATTCTGCGCAATATAGGGACGATTCCTGCGGTGCTATAATCCGCCAGATCAAGCACCTTATCTGCGATCGCGCATGCAACTTTATGCTCTTGGTCTGAATCATCACACCGCACCGCTCAATATCCGGGAGCGTGTGGCGTTTCAGCCCGAACGGCTGGATGATGCCCTGCACGATCTGACGAATGCGCACACGGTGCGCGAGGCCGCGATCCTGTCGACCTGCAACCGCACCGAGCTGTATTTCGCCACCGAGCAGCCGCAACACGCCGCCGACTGGCTGGCGCGCTTCCATCAGGTTTCCTTGAAGGATGTGTCGCCCTACCTCTACACCTACCCGCAGCGCGACGCGATCCGGCATGTGTTCCGCGTCGCCAGCGGGCTCGACTCGATGGTGATCGGCGAGCCGCAGATCCTCGGCCAGGTCAAGGACGCGGCGCGGCGGGCGGAAGAGGCGGGGACGATGGGGACCCTGCTGCACAAGCTGTTCCAGAACACCTTCGCAGTGGCCAAGGAAGTGCGTTCGACGACGGCAATCGGCGCCAATATCGTGTCGATGGCCGCCGCCGCCGTGCACCTGTCGGAACGCATCTTCGAGCGCATTTCGGACCAGCGCGTGCTGTTCATCGGCGCCGGCGAGATGATCGAGCTGTGCGCAGCGCACTTCGCGGGGGCGGGCCCGAAGGAGATGGTCGTCGCGAACCGCACCGAGGAGCGCGCCCAGGTCGTGGCAAGCCGCTTCGGCGCCGGCGTGATGCGTCTCGACGGGATCGGCGACGTGTTGTCGCAGTTCGACATCGTGGTGTCCTGTACGGCCGCACCGTTGCCCATCGTGGGCCTCGGTATGGTCGAGCGCGCGATCAAGGCACGCCGGCACAAGCCGATGGTGATGGTGGACCTCGCCGTGCCGCGGGACATCGAGCCCGAGGTCGCCGCGCTCGACGACGTCTTCCTGTACACCGTCGATGACCTCGCGCAGGTCGTGGATGCGGGGCTAGAGTCGCGCCAGCAGGCCGTGCTCGAGGCCGAGGAGATCATCAATACGCGCGTGGACGGTTTCCTGCACTGGATGCAGGCGCGCGATGCCGTGCCGACGATCAAGGCGCTGCGCCAGCACGCGGAGATGCTGCGGACCGTGGAAGTCGAGCGCGCCAGCAAGCTGCTCGCGAAGGGCGAGGATCCGCAGAAGGTGCTCGACGCGCTGAGCCACGGCCTGATCAACAAGCTGATGCACGGGCCGACCCGATTCCTGAACCAGTCCGACGGCGAGCAGCACGTCGACGTGGCGCGGCTGGTGCAGCAGCTCTTCAATCTCAACGCGCACGACTAGGCGCGTCGGCGCCGGCTGTCGGCGCGACGCCCGTCCTTGCGTTCTCCGGTCATTTCCCGATGAAGCAGAGCATCCGCGAAAAGCTCGATTTCCTGAGCAGTCGACTCGCCGAACTGGATCGCGAACTCGCGTCCGAGGAGGCGGCGCGCGACATGGATGCCTTCCGCGCGCTGGGACGCGAGCGTGCCGAGATCGAGCCCGTGGTGGCCCTGTACGATGCGTGGCGTCAGACGGAGAGCGATGCCGCCAGCGCGCGCGAGATGCTCGCGGATGCGGAGATGCGCGAACTGGCCGAGCTGGAGCTGGCGTCGTGCGCGGAGCGTATCGGCACGCTGGAGGACGAACTGCAGCGCGCGCTGCTGCCGCGCGACCCCGACGACGAGCGCAACCTGTTCCTCGAGGTGCGCGCCGGCACCGGCGGCGACGAGGCGGCGCTGTTCGCGGGCGACCTGCTGCGCATGTACACGCGCTACGCCGAACGGCAGCGCTGGAAGGTCGAGATCGTGTCGGCCAGCGAATCCGATCTCGGCGGCTACAAGGAAGTGATCGCACGCGTCGTCGGCAGCGGCGCGTATGCCAGGCTCAAGTTCGAATCCGGCGGGCACCGCGTGCAGCGGGTGCCGGCGACCGAGACGCAGGGTCGCATCCATACTTCGGCCTGCACGGTCGCCGTGATGCCCGAGGCGGACGAGCTGGAGGCGGTGAACATCAATCCGGCCGACCTGCGCATCGACACCTTCCGTGCGAGCGGGGCGGGCGGACAGCACATCAACAAGACCGACTCGGCCGTGCGCATCACGCACCTGCCCACCGGCATCGTCGTGGAGTGCCAGGACGATCGCTCGCAGCATCGCAACAAGGCGCAGGCGATGTCGGTGCTGGTCGCGCGCATCCACGACATCCAGCTGCGCGAGCAGCAGGCGCGCGAGGCCGCCACGCGCAAGAGCCTCGTCGGCAGCGGCGACCGCTCGGAGCGCATCCGCACCTACAATTTCCCGCAGGGGCGCATCACCGACCATCGCATCAATCTCACCCTGTACAAGCTGGACGCGGTGATGGACGGCGAGCTCGACGACCTGATCGCCGCGCTCACGGCCGAACACCAGGCCGGGCAGTTGGCGGCGCTCGCGGGTGAGTGACGTGAGCGCGCCGGCGCGAAGCCTGTGCTCGACCCGGTCCCGTTGCGCAGGGATGGCGAGGGTGTCGAGCAGGGTGTGGTCATGATCGAGACCCCGGAATTTGCGCCGGACATTGCCGGAGCCCTGAACTGGGCGCGCGCGCGCATCGCGATTGTCGATGCGCGCATCCTGCTGCGCCACGTGCTGCAATGTTCGGCGGCCCGCCTCGCGGCCTACCCCGAAGCACGGCTCGAGGAGCGCGAGTGGAGCGAATTCCGTAGCCTCGTCGAGCGCCGCGAGGTCGGGGAGCCGGTGGCCTACCTGATCGGCGAGCGCGAGTTCTACGGCCGCTCGTTCATGGTCGGGCCCGCGGTGCTGATTCCGCGCCCGGACACCGAGCTCCTGATCGAACTGGCGCTCGCGCATTTCGGCGACAAGCCGAGGACGCGGGTGCTCGACCTGGGCACCGGCAGCGGCGCACTGGCGGTGACGCTGGCGCTCGAGCTGGCCGATGCGGACGTGACCGCGGTGGACCGTTCGCGCGAGGCCCTGCTGGTCGCGATGGCCAACGCCGCACGTCTCAAGGCGAGCGTGTCCTTCGTGCTCGGCGACTGGTTCTCGCACCTCGGCGGCGACCGCTACCAGCTGATCGTCGCGAATCCCCCGTACGTCGCGGCGGACGACCCGCACCTGAGCGAGGGCGACGTGCGCTTCGAGCCGGGTACCGCGCTGGCCGCGGGGCCGCAGGGGCTGGACGACCTCGCGGCGATCGCTGCCGAGGCGCCGCGCCATCTCGAAGCGGGCGGCTGGCTTTTCATGGAGCACGGTTACGACCAGGCGGCGGCGGTGCGCGGCCTGCTGACGGATGCGGGGTTCTCGTCGATCGCGTCGTGGAAGGATCTCGGCGGTATCGAACGGGTGTCGGGCGGCCAGTGGCAGGGGCGCGGCGAGTCGCGCTGAATGCGTGTCGGCGGCAGGGCTATTGACGCGAGGGGTGGCAGTCCCTAGAATTTTCCGAGTTAATTACTCAACTTTTGGAATGCGCAACATGGATATCCAGAACGTCATCCGCGAACAGGTCACCGGCAACCCGGTCGTGCTGTACATGAAGGGCACGCCCCAGTTCCCGATGTGCGGCTTTTCCGCCACCGCGGTGCAGATCCTGAAGAACCTGGGCGTCACCAACCTGTACTCGGTGAACGTGCTGGAGAACGAGGAGATCCGCAGCGGCATCAAGGAATTCGCCAACTGGCCGACGATTCCGCAGCTCTACATCAAGGGCGAGTTCGTCGGCGGCTGTGACATCATGCGCGAGATGTACGAGAACGGCGAGCTGAAGACGATGCTCGCCGAAGCCGGCGTCAAGTAAGCCCCGTCGTCCGCGCGGCGCCTGGCCGCGCAGGAACCGGTATCAGGCCCGCCCGTCGATGGCGGGCTTGTCTTTTTGGGCCGTGCGACGTGCGTGCGCGGCCTTCCTGCCCGCCGCCGGGCAGCTCTCAGATCCCTGCGATGCGCGAATTCGCGAGCGACAGGCGGGTCGCCAGGACCTCGAGGAATCCCTGATAGAAATGCATGCGCGTCGCATCCGACGCCCGGTTCAGGGCCTGTGCGTCGATGCGGATCGTTTCGAGTGCCGTGACCGCCTCGACCGAGGCCGAGCGCACCGACCCGCCGGCGGCGAACAGGGACATTTCGCCGAAGCATTCCCCTTCGCTGAGGAGGTTGAGCAGCCGGCCGCGTTTCCTGACGCGTGCCTCGCCGGCGGCGAGGAAACAGAAGTGGTCGCCCGGTTCCCCTTCCCGGATGACGACCGTGCCCGGTTGCACCCGGCTCCAGCGCGACAGGCCGATCACTTCCCACAGCTCCACGTCGCTGAAGCTGCGGAAGAAGGTGAGGCGCCGCAGGGTCTGGAACTTTTCCGCGTCGGGGATGGGGGAGTGGATCGAAGCGGCGGCGCGATTACGGAAGGCGCACGCGAGATCGTGCGCGAAGTCCGGCCAGCTGCGATAGCGACGGTCGAGATCGCGGTCGATCGCGCGCCGGACGATGGCTTCCAGCGCGTCGGGGATGTCGGGCCGGATCGACGCGGGGGCGGGCGCCTCGTCGTGCGCGATGCTGTACAGCAGACTGAACTGGTTGTCGGCTTCGAAGGGCAGGCGGCCGGTGAGCAGCTGGTACATGACGACGCCGAGCGAATAGATGTCCGTCTGCTGATCGAGCGGCATCTGGCGCACCTGCTGCGGTGACATGTACGAAGGCGAACCGACCGAGGCGATCTGCGTCGAGTCGCTGCCGGCGTCGAAGGCGGAGCCGAAGTCGGAAACCTTGATGTCCTGGCCGTCGCGGTCGGTCAGCAGGATGTTGGCCGGCTTGATGTCGCGATGGGTGATCCCGCGGCGGAAGGCGTAGTCGAGCGCCCGGGTGCATTTGAAGATGATTTCGATCAGGCGATCGAAGGGGAGCAGCGCGCCGGGCGTGCAGAAATCCGCGAGCGTGCCGCCGCCGACGTGCTCCATGACGATCCAGGCATCCTCGTCGTCGACATGCGCATCGAAGGTGCGGACGATGTGCGGGTGGATCAGCTTGCCGGCGAGCGCCGCCTCGTTCATCAGGAGGTGGCGATAAACATGCCCGCGCTGCGGATCGCGCAGGATCTCCGGGTGGATGCGCTTGATCGCGACCTCGCGCCCGGCGAAGGGGTCCCACGCGAGATGAACGGAACTGGTGGCGCCCGCACCGAGCGGGCGCCTGATTTCGTATTTGCCGATCCGTTCCATCGGCGGCCGGGCGTCAGGCCAGCGTGCTGCGCGCCCGCGCGATCGCCGCGCGGACCTGCTCGGGGGCCGTCCCGCCGATATGCTTGCGCGAGGCGAGCGAGCCTTCGACCGTGAGCACGCCGAAGACGTCGTCCTTCACGCGTTCGGCGGCGCCCGGTACGTGCGCCATCGCGGCGCGCAGCTCGTCGAGCGAGAACTGCGGCAGGTCGCAGCCCTTCACGTCGGCGGCGCGCACGGCGAGCGCGACCGCTTCGTGCGCGTCGCGGAAGGGCAAGCCGTTCTTGACCAGGTAGTCGGCGAGGTCGGTCGCGGTGGCGTAACCCTGTTTGAGCGCGTCGCGCATCGCGTCGGCCTTCACGCGGATGCCGGTGATCATGTCCGCGTAGATGCGCAGCGTGTCGATCACGGTGTCGGCGGTGTCGAAGAGCGGTTCCTTGTCTTCCTGGTTGTCCTTGTTGTATGCCAGCGGCTGGCCCTTCATCAGCGTCAGCAGCGCGATCAGGCTGCCGTTCACGCGGCCGGTCTTGCCGCGCACGAGCTCGGGGACGTCCGGGTTCTTCTTCTGCGGCATGATCGAGCTGCCGGTGCAGAAGCGGTCGGCGAGGTCGATGAAGCCCACGCGCGGGCTCATCCACAGGATCAGCTCCTCGGAGAAGCGCGACAGGTGGGTCATCAGCAAGGACGACGCGGCGCAGAATTCGATCGCGAAATCGCGATCGCTGACGGCGTCGAGCGAGTTGTAGCAGACCTCGTCGAAGCCGAGTTCCTGCGCGACGAACTCGCGGTCGATCGGGTAGCTCGTGCCGGCGAGCGCGGCACTGCCGAGCGGCAGGCGGTTCACGCGCTTGCGGCAGTCGGCGAAGCGTTCGGCGTCGCGGCGGCTCATCTCGAAGTAGGCCATCAGGTGGTGGCCGAAGGTCACCGGCTGGGCGACCTGCAGGTGCGTGAAGCCGGGCATCGGCGTCGCGGCGTTGGCCTCGGCGACGTCGAGCAGGTTCGTCTGGAAATCGCCGATCAGCGCGAGGATCTGGTCGATCGCGTCGCGCAGCCACAGGCGGATGTCGGTCGCGACCTGGTCGTTGCGGCTGCGGCCGGTGTGCAGGCGCTTGCCCGCGTCGCCGACGAGCGTGGTGAGGCGCTTTTCGATGTTGAGGTGCACGTCCTCGTCGTCGAGGTTCCACGCGAACTCGCCGCGCTCGATCTCGCCCGCGATCTGCGCCATGCCGCGCTCGATGTCGGCGAGGTCCTGCGCGCCGATGATCCCCTGGCGCGCGAGCATCTTCGCGTGCGCGAGCGAACCGCGGATGTCCTGGCGCGCCATGCGCTGGTCGAAGAACACCGAGGCGGTGTAGCGTTTCACGAGGTCCGAGACCGGCTCGGTGAAGCGGCCCGACCAGGCCTTGGCCGGCTGCGAGGAGGTGGTGTCTGTCATAATGTCCGTCAGTGGTGTGGCGCGGCCGGATGCGGCCCTTGGGTGGCGAGGTGCCCGGCGACGGGATCCCCCGCGCAAACAGGCCAAAAGTATAAAGCAAAAGCCCTGCTCGCCTTTCCCGCCGGATCGCGGGGTGCAGGCAGGGCGTCCAGGGGCAGGGAGGGCGAACGAAGATGTCGGCACAGGCTCTGCGGGTGTTGATCGTCGATGACGAGGCGCCGGCCCGCGCGCGCCTGCGCGACCTGCTGGCCGACGTTGCGCCGGATCAGCCGACCCTGCTGGTGGGCGTGGCCGCGAACGGCGTCGAGGCGCTGCGCCTGATCGAGCAGGAGCCGGCGGACGTCGTGCTTGCGGATATCCGCATGCCGGTGATGGATGGGGTCGAGCTGGCGCGCCACCTCGGTCGTCTGGAGAATCCGCCGGCGGTGATCTTCACCACGGCCTACGACGGCTATGCCGTGCAGGCCTTCGAGCTTTCCGCGGTCGATTACCTGCTCAAGCCCGTCAGGCCGCAACGCCTGGCCGACGCACTGGCCAAGGCGCGGCGCCGCCTGCCGCCGCCGGACGCTGCGCTGGCGGCGATCGCCCCCGGTGCGCGCCAGCACTTCAGCGTCAACGAGCGCGGCCGCATCCTGCTCGTGCCGGTGGCGGACGTGCTGTGCCTGCGCGCCGAACTGAAATACGTGACGGCACGCACGGCCGAGCGTGAATACCTGCTCGACGAGTCGCTGGTGCAGCTTGAGCAGGAGTTCGCGGCCCGCTTCCTGCGCATCCACCGCAACTGCCTGGTGGCGCGGGCCGCGGTCGTCGGCGTCGAGCGCGCGGGCGAGCAGGAGGGCGAGCCGCACTGGGACATCCTGCTCGCCGGGTTGCCCGAAGGCCTGCCGGTGAGCCGCCGGCAGTGGCCGGCGGTGAAGCAGATACTCGGACTCTGAGCGGCGCTTCCTGTCAGCCGCTGTTGCGCAGCCCCGCGGCGACGCCGTTGATCGAGATGTGGATCCCGAGCCGCACGCGCGCGTCGTCGTGGCCCTCGCGGTGGCGGCGCAGCAGTTCGACCTGGACGTGGTTGAGCGGGTCGAGGTAGGGGAAGCGGTTGCGGATCGAGCGCTTGAGCAGCGGGTTGCCATCCAGCAGTTCCGCCTGGCCGGTGATCGCGAGCAGCGCGTCGACGGTGTCCTGCCACTCGGCGCGGATGCGACCGAAGATTGCGTCGCGCAGCGCCGGATCCTTGACCAGGCCGGCGTAGCGCGAGGCGATCGCGAGGTCGGATTTCGCCATCACCATGTCCATGTTCGACAGCAGCGTCGCAAAGAAGGACCACTCCTGGTACATCGCCTGCAGCCGCGCGAGGCCGTCGTCCGGATGGGCCGCGCGCCACGCCTTCACCGCCGCGCCGAAGCCGAACCAGCCCGGCAGCATCAGGCGGCACTGCGACCAGCTGAACACCCAGGGAATCGCGCGCAGGTCTTCGATGCGCGTGCCCTTCTTGCGCGAGGCGGGGCGCGAGCCGATGTTGAGTTCGGCGATCTCCGAGATCACCGTCGATTCCCAGAAATAGCGCTCGAAGCCTTCGGTCTCATACACGAGGCCGCGATAGGCGGAGAAGGCCGTGTCCGAGAGCGCCTGCATGGTGTCGAGGAACTCGGCGCGTGGCGCGGGGGCGCGGTCGGCGAGCAGGCTCGCTTCGAGGGTCGCGGCGACCAGCACTTCGAGGTTGCGGCGGCCGACTTCGGGGTTGTTGTACTTCGCGGCGATGACTTCGCCCTGTTCGGTGAGGCGGATGCGGCCCTGCACGGCGCCGCCGGGCTGGGCGAGGATGGCCTGGTAGCTGGGGCCGCCGCCGCGGCCGACCGAGCCGCCGCGGCCGTGGAAGAGGCGCAGGTGCACGCCGTGCCGGGCGAACACGTCGACGAGTCCGATCTCGGCCTTGTACAGCGCCCAGCCGGAGGTCAGGAAGCCGCCGTCCTTGTTGCTGTCGGAGTAGCCCAGCATGATCTCCTGCATGCGGCCGCGCGATTCCAGCAGGCTCATGTAGGCCGGCAGCGCGAACAGGCGGTCCATCACCGCCGGCGCGTTGGCGAGGTCCTCGATGGTCTCGAACAGCGGAATGATGTTCACGTCGAGCGCCTGCTCGTGCGGCCGCAGGAGGCCCGCTTCCTTGAGCAGCAGCGCGAGTTCGAGCAGGTCGGAGACGTCGTCGGTCTTCGAGATGATGCAGTTGGTGATCGCATCCTTGCCGAAGCGCAGGTGCGCGGTGCGCGCGGCGCGGAAGATCGCCAGCTCGCCTTCCGTCTCGTCCGAGTAGCGCACGTGCGGCGAGGCGAGCAGCCGCGGCGTGGCCAGTTCGGCGATCAGCACTTCGCAGCGTCCGGCCTCGTCCAGTGCGCGGTAGTCGCTGCCGGGCTGGGCGGTCGCGAGGAGTTCGGCGACGACGCGCTCGTGCACGTCCGAGTTCTGGCGCAGGTCGATCGGCGCGAGGTGGAAGCCGAACACGCGCACCGCGCGCCGCAGCAGGCGCAGGCGTCCGCGCGCGAGGGCGGCCGAGCCGTTGGCGACGAGCGAGCGGTGGAGGATGTCGAGATCTTCCGAGAGTTCGTGCGCGCTCGCGTAGGGCGCCGCCGGGCCGACCGGGGCGCGTGCCGGTTCGCTGCCGAGCAGCGTGCGGTGGGTGGCCGCGAGGCGTGCGTAGATGCCGGAGATGGCGCGGCGGTAGGGCTCGTCCTTGCGGTGCGGCGATTTGTCGGGGGATTGCTCGGTGAGCGCGAGCAGGGCGTCGGAGGCGCTCACGAGCCCGGTCGCGAGCGACAGGCGTGCGCCGAGCGTATGCAGCTCGGTCAGATAGAAGCCGAGCGCCGCGTTCGCCTGCATCGTCAGCGCGCGCTCCAGCACCTCGGCGGTGACGAAGGGGTTGCCGTCGCGGTCGCCACCGATCCAGCTGCCGACGCGCAGGAAAGCGGGCAGCTCCAGCGCACCCAGCGCCGGGTCGCGCCTGGCGAGCTGGTCCTCGAGGCTGGCGTAGAGGCGCGGCACTTCGCGCAGGAAGGTCGCGTCGAAGTAGGAGAGGCCGTTGGCCACCTCATCGACCACCGACAGCTTGGCGGGACGCAGCATGCGCGTCTGCCACAGGATCAGCACCGCGCGGCGCAGGGCTTCGTCGCTGTGCTCGCGCTCCTCGGGCGTGAGCATCATGCGGTCGCGCCGGTCGAGCAGGCGCGCGATGTCGGTCTCGCAATTCAGGATGCTCTTGCGCTGCACTTCGGTCGGGTGGGCCGTGAGCACCGGCGAGATCGACGCGGTATCGAAGAACGCGGCCAGTTCGGACGCCTCGTGGCCGCTGGCGAAGGCGCGGGCGAGCGCGTGGGCGAGGCTGCCTTCGCGCGGTGCCGAGCCCGCGATCAGGTGGGCGCGGCTGCGGCGGATGTGGTGCTGGTCCTCGGCGATGTTGGCGAGGTGGGAGAAATAGCTGAACGCGCGGGCGACCTGGATCGTCTGTTCGCGCGACAGGGCGTCGAGGATGCCTTCGAGTTCCTGGCGCGCGGCACGGTCGTCGTCGCGGCGGAAGCGCACGGAAGTCTGGCGGATGCGTTCGATGAGGCCGAACACGGCGTCGCCCTGCTGGTCGCGCACGGTGTCGCCGAGCACGCGGCCCAGCAGTCGGATGTCTTCTCGCAGCGGTGCGTCCTTGTCCTGATTCATGGTCCTTCCGGGCGGTTCGAGGCTAGGGGGTGGTGTGGGCGTGGGGGTAACGGGGTGCATGCAGACGCCCATGCTAGAATGCCGTTTTGCTGCGGCGCCATTGGCGCGAACCCTGATGCTGCGGCGCGGAAATGTGCCGCCCCGTTCAGGATCCTAATCCATCTGCCGACGAGTCTGTTTACCGTGAGCGCAACTTCCGCCGATTTCACCCCGCCCGAACGCATCGTTATCGCCACCCGCGAAAGCCGGCTCGCGCTGTGGCAGGCCGAACACGTCAAGGCTCGCCTCGAGGCGCTGTACCCGGGCTGCCGCGTCGAACTGCTGGGCATGACCACCCGGGGCGACCAGATCCTCGACCGCCCGCTCGCGAAGGTCGGCGGCAAGGGTCTGTTCGTCAAGGAACTCGAGGCCGCGCTGCTCGAAGGGCGTGCCGACATCGCCGTGCATTCGATGAAGGACGTGCCGATGCAGCTCGCGGAACCCTTTGCGCTGCCGTGCATTTCCGAGCGCGAAGTGCCGCTCGACGCCTTCGTGTCGCCGCGTTACGCGAGCCTCGACGAACTGCCGCCCGGTGCCGTCGTCGGCACGTCCTCGCTGCGCCGCGAATCGCAGCTGCACGCGATGTATCCGATGCTCGCGGTGACCAGCCTGCGCGGCAACCTCGACACGCGCCTGCGCAAGCTCGACGAGGGCCAGTACGACGCGATCATCCTCGCCGCGGCCGGCCTGAAGCGCCTCGGTCTGGCGGACCGCATCCGCTGCGAACTGCCGTCGGCGGTGTCGCTGCCGGCCGCCGGACAGGGCGCGCTGGGCATCGAATGCCTCGCGAGCCGCAAGGACGTCGCCGCCTGGCTCGCGCCGCTCAACGATGCCGACACCTCGGCCTGCGTGCGCGCCGAACGCGCCGTGTCGCGCGCGCTGGCGGGCAGCTGTGAAGTGCCGCTGGGCGCCTACGCCGAAATCCGTGCCGGCAAGCTGTGGCTGCGCGGTTTCGTCGCGCTGCCCGACGGCAGCCGCATCGTGCGTGCCGAGCGCGAAGGCGATCCCGCGGACTGCGAAACGCTGGGTCTGGCACTGGCGGCGGACCTGCGCGGGCAGGGGGCCGAGGAAATCCTCGCCCAGATCGGCTGAGTTTCCCGCGACGGTGTCGGCGATGAGCGCGGCCACGCTGTCCGGGCGCCACATCGTGGTGACCCGTCCCGCCGGGCAGGCGGACAGCCTGTGCGAGGCGATCGAGGCGCGCGGCGGGAACGCCCTGCGCTACCCGGTGCTGGCGATCGGCGAGCCCGCCGACAAGCGGGCCATCGACGGGATCGCCACGCGGCTGGCCGGATTCGACCTCGCCTTCTTCGTCAGCCCGAACGCGGTCAGCCACGCCCTGGATCCCATCCTCGCACAGCGCACCTGGCCGGCCGGCCTGCGTGTCGCCACGGTCGGCAAGGGCAGCGAGCGGGCACTGGCGGCCTACGGCTTCAAGGATGTGATCGCGCCGCAGAGCGGGTTCGACAGCGAGGCAGTGCTCGCTCTGCCCGAGTTCCAGGCGGATGTCGTCGCCGGCAGACGGGTCGTGATCTTCCGCGGCGACGGCGGGCGCGACCTGCTCGGCGAAACCCTGCGCGAACGGGGGGCCGCGGTCGAATACGTCACCTGTTACCGCCGCTATTGTCCCGTGATCGACCCCGCGCCCCTGCTGGCGCTGGCGGCGGCGGGGCGCCTCGATGCGATCACGCTGACGAGCAGCGAAGGCGTCGGCAACCTGCGTGTCATGGTCGGCGACGCCGGCTGGCCGGTGCTGCGGAAGGTCGCCGTCTTTGCTCCGCATCCGCGCATCGTCGCGCATGCGCGCGCGGCAGGCTTCGAGCTCGTCCTCGAGACGCCGCCGGGTGACGACGGCCTGATCGGCGCTCTCGAGTCTCATTTTCGGCACGCCTCGGTTACACTCAGGTCATGAACCAAGAACAACCAGCGCTTACCCCTTCCAGCACGTCCGAAGCTGCCGCCGCGCCGAACCGTGAGGCGGCGGGGCGTTCGTCCGTTCCCGCCACCTCGCGCTCCGGCTCGCGCGGCGGTCTTGCCGCGGCCGTCTCCGTGATCGCCCTCGTCGCGACCGGCGTGCTCGGCTGGTACGTCCATGACATGCGCGGCAGCGTCGCGACCGTGCGCGAGGAAGTCGCCCAGCGGCTCTCTGCCGGCGAAGCGGCTGCGACCGAGTACCGTGCGCTGGGCCGCCAGCAGCAGGAAGCGATCGCCGCGCTGCAGGGCAAGCTCGGCGCGCTCGAAGCCCAGGTGGCGGCCACCGAGGGCCAGGCTGCCGCGCTCGAAACCCTGTACCAGCAGTTTTCGCGCACGCGCGAGGATCGCGTGATCGCCGAGACCGAGAACGCCGTCGCGATGGCGACGCAGCAGTTGCAGCTCGCGGGCAATGCCGAGGCCGCGTTGATTGCGCTGCAGGGCGCCGAGGCGCGCCTCGCCGCCCAGGATGCGGGCCAGCTGCTGCCGCTGCGCCGGGCCCTGGCGCGCGACATCGAACAATTGAAGGCGGCGCCGCAGGTGGATGTGCCGGGAATCGCGCTGCGCCTTGAAGGCCTGCTCGAGCGTGCCGATGCGCTGCCCCTGGCCTTCGCCGGTGAGCTTGCCGAAAAGCCGGCCACTGAGGCTGGGGATGGCGCTGCGCCGGCCGCGGCCGCGCCGTCGCCGATGGATTTCGTCAAGCGCGTGGCGCACGAAGTGTGGCACGAGATCCTTGCGCTGGTGCGCATCGAGCGTCTCGACCAGCCCGAGCCCGTACTGCTCGCGCCGGCACAGAGCACCTACCTGCGCGAGAACCTGAAAATCCGCCTGCTGACGGCGCGCCTGGCGCTCCTCGCGCGCGACGGGCGCACCTTCGCCGCCGACCTCGCGCAGGCGCAGGGATGGGTCGAGCGCTATTTCGACAAGCGCAACACCAGGGTGCAGGAAGTCCTGTCCGAACTGGCCGCGCTTGCGGCGACCCCGGTGAAGGTCGCGCAGCCGGCGCCGACGGAGAGCATCGCGGCGCTCCGGATGCTCCAGGCACGCGCGGGTGAGGCGGGCAAGGGCGCGCCGGCCGTTGCCGTGCCGGCAGCGCCCGCAGCGGCGCCGGCGCCGGCGCCTGCCCCTGCGCCGGGGAAGGGGGGCGCCACGATTCGCCAGCCTGCCAACGGCGCGCGCTGAGGAGCAGGTCATGCGTGCATTGATCTGGCTCATCGGAATCTTCGCGCTCGCGGCCGGCGTGGCCATGCTCGCGAACGTCAACGACGGTTACGTGCTCGTGGTGCTGCCGCCCTGGCGTATCCAGCTTTCGCTCAACCTGCTGATCGTCGGGCTGATCGTGGCCTTCTTAAGTGCTTACGTCGTGCTGCGGATGATCCGGCGGACGATGGCGCTGCCCGGACGGGTGGTCCAGTACCGCGAGCGGCGGCGCAAGGAGAAGGCCGGCCGTGCCCTGCGCGACGGGATACGGGCGCTGTTCGAAGGGCGTTTCGCGCAGTCGCTGAAGCTGGCCGGAGCGGCCTTTTCGGATGCCGACAACCGCTCGATGGCCGCGCTGGTCGCCGCGCGGGCCGCGCATGCGATGCGCGACGACACGCGCTATCGCATCTGGCTGGGCAGGGCCGCCGAGCAGGAAGGCGAGTCGCGCGTCGCACGGCTGATGACCGAGGCGGAGCTGGCGGTCGAGGGGCGTCGCTTCGAGGAGGCGGCCGAACGGTTGGAGCATCTCCGCATGGCGGGGCACCGCCATATTGCGCTCCTGCGCCTGTCGCTGCGCGTGGCCTCCGCGCTCGCGCGCTGGGACGAGGTGCTGCGCACGGCGCGCCAGCTGTACAAGCACAAGGCCATGTCCGAAGAGCAGATGCGTTCCGTGCTGCGGCGCGCGCATCTGGAGCGGATGCGGGAGCTCGCCGGCGACGCGGAAGGGTTGGCCGCGTACTGGAAGGGGATCCCCGCCGATGAGTTGAGCGACCGGCGCATGGTCGAACGGGCCGTGCCTTATCTTGCCGCGACCGGGCAGGGGGCGCTCGCGCGCAAGACGCTCGAGCGCCTGCTCGAAGCGGAATGGGACAGCGGGCTGGCCCGGCTGTATGGCAGCTGCTGCGAAGGCGACGCCGTCGATTGCCTCGCCCGCGGCGAGAAATGGCTGCGCATGTATCCCAAGGATGCCGGCCTGCTGTACGCATTGGGCCGCCTGTGTGCGAACGCGCAGCTGTGGGGCAAGGCACAGAGCTACCTCGAGGCGTCCCTGAACCTCGCCCCATCCGTCGAGACCCACCTTGCGCTTGCGCGGCTGTTCGAGAGTCGTCTGGACCGCCCGGACGAAGCGCAGGCGCACTACCGCGCTGCGGCGGAGCGATCCACCGCCTGAAAACGCGACGGCCGCCCCGCGAGAGGCGGCCGGTGTTTGCCCTGATCGGTCATCCGGACCGGGTGATCAAGGACTTCCGTTCGTCTTGAACCCGGCGCACGGCCTCGACCGGCTCAGCCCGAACGGTCTACGCCGCCCGGGTGACGATGGCAGGACTCAGGCCCAGTCGCGCGGCTTGAGGAACTCGTCGTAGAGTTTCGCTTCGGGGCTGCCCGCCTCGGGCTGCCAGTCGTAACGCCATTTCACGATCGGCGGCAGCGACATCAGGATGGATTCCGTGCGTCCGCCCGACTGCAGGCCGAACAGGGTGCCGCGGTCGAACACCAGGTTGAACTCGACGTAGCGGCCGCGCCGGTAGGCCTGGAAGTCGCGCTCACGCTCGCCGTAGGCGACGTCCTTCCTGCGTTCGAGGATCGGCAGGTAGGCCGGCACGAAAGCGTCGCCGACGCTCTTCACCAGCCCGAAGCCGGCCTCGAAATCGACCTTGCCGTCGGCGCCGAGGTCGTCGAAGAACAGGCCGCCGACACCGCGCGGCTCGTTGCGGTGCGTGAGGAAGAAATAGGTGTCGCACCATTCCTTCAGGCGCCGGTATTCGGCCTCGCCGCCGAATGGCAGCACGGCTGCCTTGCAGGTGCGATGGAAGTGGCGGACGTCTTCCTCGAAGGGGTAGTAGGGCGTGAGGTCCATGCCGCCGCCGAACCACCAGATCGGCGTGGCGCCGGGTTCGTTCTCCGGCGGCAGCGCGATGAAGAAGCGCACGTTCATGTGCGCGGTGGGGCAGTAGGGATTGCGCGGGTGCAGTACCAGCGAAACGCCCATCGCCTCGAAGGAGCGGCCGGCAAGTTCGGGGCGGTGCGCCGTTGCGGACGCCGGCATGCCGGCGCCCATCACGTGCGAGAAGTTCACGCCGCCGCGCTCGAAGAAACGGCCGTCCTCGATGACGCGGGTGATGCCCCCGCCGCCGCCCGGGCGGTCCCACGCGTCGGTGCGGAAGGCTTCGCCGTCGAAGGCTTCGAGCGCCGCGACGATGCCCTGCTGCAGGCCGAGGAGGTAGTCCTTGACGGCGGAACGGTCGGGCGCGCTCATCGTGGCGTCCTCAGCCCTTGTTGCGGGCGACGGCGCGGTGGCCGATGTCGCGGCGGAACTGGCGGCCGTCGAAGACGATCGCGTCGGCGACATCGTAGGCGCGCTTCTGCGCGCTGCGCACGTTGTCGCCCAGCGCCGTCACGCACAGCACGCGGCCGCCGGCGGTGACGATCTGACCTTCCTGCTCGGCGGTGCCGGCGTGGAAGACGTGCACATCCTCGTCTTCGGTCGTCGGCAGCCCGGTGATGGCGTCGCCCTTGCGCGGCGATTCGGGGTAGCCCGCGGCCGCGAGCACGACGCCAAGGGCGACGCGGCGGTCCCATTCGGCTTCGGTCGTGTCGAGCTTGCCGGCGATCGCGGCTTCGATCAGGTCGGAGAGGTCGGTCTTCAGCCGCATCATGATCGGCTGGGTCTCGGGGTCGCCCATGCGGCAGTTGAATTCGACCACGCGCGGCTGGCCGGCGTCGTCGATCATCAGGCCGGCATACAGGAAGCCGGTGTAGGGCAGGCCGTCGGCGGCCATGCCGGCGAGCGTCGGGTCGATGATCTCGCGCATCACGCGCGCGTGTACTTCGGGCGTGACGACCGGTGCCGGCGAGTAGGCCCCCATGCCGCCCGTGTTGGGGCCTTCGTCGTTGTCGTTGAGGCGCTTGTGGTCCTGGCTGGTTGCGAGCGCCAGCGCGTGCCTGCCGTCGGCGAGTACGATGAAGCTCGCTTCCTCGCCGGCCATGAACTCCTCGATCACGACGCGCGCGCCGGCCTCACCGTAGCTCACGCCCATGCGGTTGTCGGTGAGCATCATGTCGATCGCGGCGTGCGCCTCGTCGGCCGTCATCGCGACGACCACACCCTTGCCCGCGGCGAGGCCATCGGCCTTGATCACGATCGGGGCGCCCTGCGCCTTCACGTAGTCGTGCGCAGCGGCCGCGTCCGAGAAGGTCTGGTACTTCGCGGTCGGGATGTTGTGACGGATCAGGAAGCGCTTGGCGAAGTCCTTGGAGCTTTCGAGCTGCGCGGCGGCCTTGGTCGGGCCGAAGATCGGCAGGCCGGCGGCGCGGAAGGCGTCGACGACGCCGGCCGCGAGCGGCGCTTCCGGGCCAACGACGGTGAACTGCACCTGCTCGCGCTTAGCCAGCTCGACGAGCTCGGGGATCGCCGTGATGGCAACGTTCTCGAGCAGCGGCTCGCGTGCCGTGCCCGGGTTGCCGGGGGCGACGAGGACGCGCGTGACCTTGGGCGACTGGGCGAGTTTCCAGGCCAGCGCGTGTTCGCGGCCGCCTGAGCCGATGACGAGAACTTTCATGCTGTTTCCTGCGCTGCGGATCAGTGGCGGAAGTGGCGGAAGCCGGTGAAGACCATCGCGACGCCCTGTTCGTCGGCCGCAGCGATCACTTCGGCGTCGCGCATCGAGCCGCCGGGCTGGATCACCGCGGTGGCGCCGGCCTGGGCGAGGACGTCGAGGCCGTCGCGGAACGGGAAGAAGGCGTCGGAAGCGACGACAGTGCCTTTGACCGTGAGGCCGGCATTCTCGGCCTTGATCGCGGCGATGCGCGCGGAGTCGACGCGGCTCATCTGGCCGGCGCCGACGCCGACGGTCATGCCGTCACGGCAATACACGATGGCGTTCGACTTGACGTACTTGGCGACGCGCCACGCGAAGAGGAGGTCGCCCAGTTCCTGTTCGGTCGGGGCGCGCTTGGTGACGACCTTGAGGTCGGCCACGGCGATGCGGGCTTCGTCGGCGCTCTGCACCAGCAGGCCGCCGCCGACGCGCTTGTAGTCCAGCGCGCCGGCAGGCTTGCCGAGCGGGCAGGTGAGGACGCGCACATTCTGCTTCGCGGCGAGCAGCGCCAGCGCATCGGCGGTGTAGGACGGGGCGATCACGAGTTCGAGGAACTGCGCCGAGACGGCTTCGGCCGCGGCGCGGTCGACTTCGCAGTTGAAGGCGATGATGCCGCCGAAGGCCGAGGTCGGGTCGGTCGAGAAGGCCTTGCGGTAGGCGGCGACCGGCGATTCGGCGATCGCGACGCCGCAGGGATTGGCGTGCTTGACGATCACGCAGGCGGGCGTCACGGCCTCGAAGGCCTTGACGCATTCCCATGCGGCGTCGGCGTCGGCGATATTGTTGTAGGAGAGTTCCTTGCCCTGCAGCTGCGTGTACGACGCGATCGCGCCTTCGGGCGCGTTCGGCTCGCGGTAGAAGGCGGCGCTCTGGTGCGGGTTCTCGCCGTAGCGCAGGTCCTGCACCTTGTCGAAAGCGACCTGGTAGCGCTCGGGGTAGGCCTGCTTGGCCACTTCGCCCTGGTCGCCAAAGGTCAGCGCGGTGAGGTGGTTGGAGATCGCGCTGTCGTAGCGGGCGGTGTGGGTGAAGGCTTTCACCGCGAGGGCGAAGCGCGTCTTGTAGCTCAGTTCGCCGGCGTTGGCTTTCAGTTCGTCGACGATCGTGGTGTAGTCTTCGGGATCGGTGACGATGCCGACGCCGCCGTTCGCATCACCGTGATTCTTCGCCGCGGCGCGCACCATGGTCGGGCCGCCGATGTCGATGTTCTCGATCGCGTCCTCGAGCGTGCAGTCGGGCTTGGCGACGGTCTGCGCGAAGGGGTAGAGGTTCACGACGACGAGGTCGATGCGCGTGATGCCGTGGGCGGCGATGGTCTCCATGTGCTCGGGCAGGTCGCGGCGGGCGAGGATGCCGCCGTGCACGGTCGGGTGCAGCGTCTTGACGCGGCCGTCGAGCATCTCGGGGAAGCCGGTGTGCTCGGATACGTCGGTGACCGGCAGGCCGGCGTCGCGCAGCATCGAGGCGGTGCCGCCGGTCGACAGGATCTTCACGCCGAGGCCGTGCAGGGACTGGGCGAATTCGAGGACGCCGCGCTTGTCGGAGACGCTGATCAGGGCTTGGGAGACTTTCATCGTTCGTGTCGCAGGAAGGTGTCGGAAAGGCTCGGCGCGCCGCCGCAATGCGTCGCGCCGGGGAGAGTTCGGGTTACAGCAGTTCGTATTCGGTGAGCTTGCGCCGCAGCGTGTTGCGGTTGATGCCGAGCATCTCCGCGGCGACGGTCTGGTTGCCGTTGGCCTGGCGGAGGACGAACTCGAGCATCGGGCGTTCGACGTTGCGGATCACCATTTCGTAGATCGCGGACGGTTTTTCGCCGTCGAGGTCGCGAAAGTACTGGTCGAGGGTGCGCTGCACCGAATCGGCAATCTCGTTGGGGCGGCTCATGCGGCAAGTTCCTGCGGGAGTTCTTCTTCGTAGCGCAGGCGGGCGTCCTGCTGGGCCAGTTGGCCGAAAAAGTCCTCGACGGCCGCCAGCTGCGAGGGGACGTCGGGGAGCTGGTTCATCGCGCGACGGAAGGCGGCCGATCCGACCAGGCCCTTCGTGTACCAGGAGATGTGCTTGCGGGCGACCTTGACGCCGGTGTCTTCGCCGTAGAAGGCGTACAGGTCGGCCAGGTGGTCGCGGCACACCTGGAGGATCTCGCTGACGAGGGGCGGCGGCATCAGCTCGCCGGTCGCGAGGTAGTGTTCGGTCTCGCGGAAGATCCACGGCCGGCCCTGCGCGGCGCGGCCGATCATGACGCCGTCGGCGCCGGTGTAGTCGAGCACGTACTTCGCCTTCTCGGGCGAGGTGATGTCGCCGTTGGCGATGACCGGGATCTTCACCAGGGTCTTCACGTGCGCGATCGTGTCGTATTCCGCCTCGCCCATGTACTGGTCGGCACGCGTGCGGCCATGGATCGCGATCGCACGGATGCCGGATTCCTCGGCGATGCGCGCGACGGCGGGGGCATTGCGGTGCTGGCGGTTCCAGCCGGTGCGGAACTTCAGCGTGACCGGGGTATCGGGCACGGCCGCGACGACGGCCTCGAGGATGCGCGCGACCAGGGGCTCGTCCTGCATCAGCGCGGAGCCGGCCATCACGTTGCACACCTTCTTCGCCGGGCAGCCCATGTTGATATCGATGATCTGCGCGCCGTTGTCGGCGTTGTAGCGCGCGGCGTCGGCCATCATCTGCGGGTCGGCGCCGGCGATCTGCACCGAGATCGGATCGACCTCGCCCTCGTGGTTCGCCCGCCGGCGCGTCTTCGCGCTGCCGTAGAGCAGCGAGTTCGACGTGACCATCTCGCTCACCGCGACGCCCGCGCCGAGCTTCTTGCACAGCTGGCGGAAGGGGCGGTCGGTGACGCCGGCCATCGGGGCGACGAAGAGATTGTTGCGCAGGGTAAAGCCGGCGTACTGCATGGGCGGGGGGTGCGAAGCGGGGGAAAGTCCGGGATTTTACCCCATGCCGCGCCGGGCGAGCAGCGGAATGCTCGCCTCGGGCGCCGACTGCGTCACGCCGGTGTGGTATCCGCGCCCGTGCTGGGCTTGCGCCTCGCGGTCGAGCGGGAGGCCGGTCGTCCGATGCCATGGCCGGCATCTGCTGCCCGACGTCGTGTGCTTTTCAGGGCCAGGCGCGGGCGCCGAACATCATGCGGCGGGCGATGAAGTGGCGCAGCGGCGGCAGCATGTCGAGCGCGAACAGGGCGGCGCCGCGGGCGTGGTGCAGCGGGGCGAAGTCGTTGCTGAAGAGGCGCACGAGGCTGTCGGTGAAGTTGATCGCGCCGAAGCGGTCGACGCGGCGGGCGTCACGGTAGGCCGCGAGCGTGCCGGCGAGGCCGGGGTCGCCGCCGTGGTCGAGCAGCGTGCGCGCGAGCGCCCACACGTCGCGCAGCGCGAGGTTGAAGCCCTGGCCGGCGACCGGGTGCAGGGTCTGGGCGGCATTGCCGAGCCACACGGTGCGCTGGCCGACCGGGTCGCGCCGATAGCGCAGGCCGAGCGGGTAGCGCAGGCGTCCGGCGACATGCGTGAGCCGGACCCGGCTGCCGAAATGCGCCTGCAGGCGTTCGAGGTAGGCGGCTTCGGGCAGGGCGAGGAGTTCCGTCGCGCGCGCCGGGGAGGCGACGTGGACCAGCGCGTAGTCGCCGCCGTGGGGCAGCAGCGCGATCGGGCCTTCGCTCGTGAAGCGTTCGAAGGCGGTGTCGCGGTGGCCGCCGGCGATGCCGACCCGGGCGATGAGCGCGTGCTGGTCGTAGTCGCGTTCGACGACGTCCGGCGCGCCGGCCTGTAGCCCGCCTTCGGCACAGGCGACGAGGCGGGCGGTCGCGGTGTTGCCGTGGAGGGCGACGCCCGGCCCGGCGAGGGTCGCCGTGACCGCGTCGCCGGCCGGATGCAGCGCGGCGATCTCGGTTTCGTCCATGACCGCGATGCCGGCGCGATCGACCGCGTCGCGCAGGGCGGCGGCCAGCGCCCCCGCCTGCAGGACGTAGCCGAGCGCGGGCAGGCCGTAGTCGTCCGCGTCGAGCCGGGTGCGGCCGAGGCCGCCCCGCTGCGAGATGCGGATGTGGCGGATCGGGGTGGCGGGCAGGTCGTGCCACACGCCCAGGCGCTCCAGGGTCAGGCGCGAGCCGTGCGCGAGTGCGAGCACGCGCGGGTCGGCGGCGACGGCGTCGCGCGGACGGGTGTCGGCGAGCGCGACCGCGAGGCCGCTGTCCTTGAGCGCGAGGGCGAGCGACAGGCCGACCGGGCCGGCGCCGACGATCAGCAGGTCATGCTGCGCCATCGATCGCCTCGCGCATGACGTCCTCGATGTCGGCGACCGAGCGCGGTGCCGACTCGGTGAGGTACTCGCAGCCGGTGTCGGTGACCAGCGCGTCGTCCTCGATGCGCACGCCGATGTTCCAGAACGCTTCCGGCACGCCTTCGGCGGGGCGGATGTAGCAGCCGGGTTCCACCGTGAGCACCATGCCCGGCACGAGCGGCCGCCAGTCGCCGTCGAGCTTGTATTCGCCGGCGTCGTGCACGTCGCGGCCGAGCCAGTGGCCGGTGCGGTGCATGTAGAAGCGGCGGTAGTGGCCCAGTTCGAGGACTTCGGCGAGGCTGCCGGAGAGGAGCTTGAGGTCGAGCATGCCCTGCGCGAGCACCTCGACGGCGGCGTCGTGAGGCATGTTCCAGTGGGCGCCGGGACGGATCGTGGCCTTCGCGGCGGCCTGGGCGGCGAGCACGAGTTCGTAGATGTCGCGCTGCGGGCCGCTGAAGCGCCCGTTCACCGGGAAGGTGCGCGTGATGTCCGAGGCGTAGCCGTCGAGTTCGCAGCCGGCGTCGATCAGCAGCAGCTCGCCGTCTTCC
Source organism: Aromatoleum toluvorans (assembly GCF_012910905.1). Classification (GTDB taxonomy): domain Bacteria; phylum Pseudomonadota; class Gammaproteobacteria; order Burkholderiales; family Rhodocyclaceae; genus Aromatoleum; species Aromatoleum toluvorans. The sequence goes on along the minus strand of NZ_WTVN01000021.1, from coordinate 8,279 downwards.
ATGCGGCGCTCGTTCTCGATGTAGTGCAGCACGCAGGCGTTGGCGCCGCTCGCGACGATCGACGGGTAGGCCGGGGCCTGGCTGCCGGCGCGGCGGAAGTGATGGATCAGTTCCGCCTCGATCTCGTATTCGAAGCGGCCGGGGCGCGTCGCCGCCATCGCGCGGCGGTGGGCTTCGCCGGAGATTTCGCCGGCGCGGCGCATGAGCGCGAGTTCCGATGCGTCCTTGAGGATGCGCATCTCGTCGAGCTCGGCGCGCACGTCACGGATCGCATGGGGCGGGATCGCGCCCGCGCGGGCATTGGCGCGCACGGCGTTGAGGGCGCGCAGCACGCGGGCATCCCAGTCGTTGTTGTGGCCGAGGCTGCACCACAGCGCGGGCTGGCCGGCCATGAGGTCGGGCAGGCGCTGGTCGAGGTCGCCGATGGTCCACGCCTCGTCGAAGCCGAAGCGCGCGTGCGCCGCGTCGGGGCCGTGGCGGTAGCCCTCCCAGATTTCCCGCTCCTCGTTCTTTTCGCGGCAGAAGAGGATCGACTTCGGCGTGTCGCCGCCGATCAGCACGACGACCGCTTCGGGTTCGCCGAAGCCCGTGAGGTAGTGGAAGTAGCTGTCGTAGCGGAACGGATAGTGGGTGTCGCGGTTGCGCGCGTATTCCGGGGCGGTCGGCACCACCGCGATGCCGCCGCCGAACGCGTTCATGCGGGCAATCAGGCGCTCGCGGCGGGCGCGGAAGGGGGCGATGTCGAACGTGAGGCGGTCGAGGGACGTATTCATCGGCAGATTATGGCATGTGGGCTGGTGTCGGATTCGACCGGACCGGCCGGAGCGCGTTCAGGTGGGGATCCCACGCAGCCGGACATCGAGCTCGGCGAGCCGCGCCGGGGTGCCGACGTCGAGCCAGTAGCCGGTGTGCAGGGCGCCGCTCACGCGTCCGGCGTCCATCGCGTCGCGCAGCAGCGGGCCGAGGGCGGCGCGGTTGCCCGGGGTGATGGCGGCGAAGAGGGCGGGGTGGTAGACGCCGATCCCGGAGAAGGTGAGGCGCGGTTCGCCGTCGCGGTGGAGGCGGCCATCGGCGAGATGGAAGTCGCCGGCCGGGTGGTGCTCGGGATTGGGCACCATCAGCAGGTGGGCGAGGTCGCCGTCGGCCGAAAGTGTGGCGGCCCGGTCGCGCAGGGGGGCGAGCGCGGCGTCGCAGAAGACGTCGCCGTTCACGACCAGGAAGGGAACGTCGCCCAGCAGCGGCAACGCCTGGCGGATGCCGCCGGCGGTCTCCAGCGCCTCGGCTTCGGGCGAGTAGCGGATGCGCACGCCGAAGGCGCCGCCGTCGCCCAGCGCGGCCTCGATCATCGTGCCGAGGTGGGCGTGGTTGATCGCGATGTCGCTGAAGCCGGCGTCGCGCAGGCGCTCGATGTGCCACACGATCAGCGGCTTGCCGCCCGCCTGCAGCAGCGGCTTGGGGCAGCTGTCCGTCAGCGGGCGCATGCGTTCGCCACGCCCGGCGGCGAGGATCATCGCGCGCATCAGAAGGTGTAGCCGACTTCGACCGGTTCGGGATCGAGGCGGTCCAGCAGCTTCAGCAGCGGCCCGAGGTCGCGGTAGCGCTTGCAGGCGCGGCGCAGGTAGTCCATCACCAGCGGCATGTCGCGCAGGTAGCCGTCCTTGCCGTCGCGGTGATAGAGGCGCGCGAAGATGCCCAGCACCTTGATGTGGCGTTGCACGCCCATCCACTCGTAGTCGCGGTGGAAGTCGGAGAAGTCGGCGCGCACCGGCAGGCCCAGTTGGCGCGCGGCTTCCCAGTAGCGCGCGAGCATGTCGAGGGTGAACTCCTCGTCCCAGTGGATGTAGGCGTCCTTGAAGAGGGAGGCGAGGTCGTAGGTGAGCGGGCCGTACACGGCGTCCTGGAAGTCGATGATGCCGGGGTTGGCCTGGTCGGGCAGGTACATCAGGTTGCGCGAATGGTAGTCGCGATGCACGAACACCTGCGGCTCGGCGAGGTTCACTTCGAGGATGCGGTCGAACGTGTCCATCAGCGTGACGCGCTGGCGGTCGTCGAGCGTGACGCCCTTGTGGCGCCCGATGTACCACTCGGGAAACAGCATCAGCTCGCGCAGCAGCAGTTCGCGCGAGTATTCGGGTAGTACGTCGGGCCGGCTCGCACGCTGGATCGCGATCAGCGCGCCGAGGGCGTCGGCGTAGAGGTGGGGGGCGTTGTCCTTGGTCAGTGCCGCGAGGTAGGTCGTGCTGCCGAGGTCGGAGAGCAGCAGGAAGCCCTGGTCGAGGTCCTGTGCGAGCACTTCCGGGACGTGCGCGCCGGCGGCGCGGAACAGCTCCTCGACCTTCAGCCAGGGGCGGCAGTCCTCGCGCTCGGGCGGGGCGTCCATGACGATGCGGCTGGGGCTGCCGTCGGCGAAGTTCACGCGGAAGTAGCGGCGGAAGCTGGCATCTGCCGACGCCGGAGTCAGTTCGAAGGCCTTGCCGGGCAGTTGCGTGGTCAGCCAGTCATTCAGTTGGGCGAGTCTTTGCACCGGGTTCTCCGCGACGCTTCGTGTAAAATCCGCGAGTTTATCAAAAGGCCGGGACCGTGCCGGGCACGGGCCGTCGGCGATGAATCCAGGATTGGGGAAAGCGCTTTGCGCGATATGCGATTGAGGACCCAGCTGCGGGTGATCCCGCTGCTGTTGTGCTGTTTCTCGGGCTCCGCCCTGGCGGCGGGACTGCCGCCGCTGATCGTGTCGCCGGATCTGATGGGCGGTGGCACGCCGCGTGCACCGGCCAAACCGGCTCCGGCCGGCGTACGTCAGGAACCGTCGGCCGAGCCCGCCCGGCCTGCCGCGGGAGCGCGGCCTGCCGCACCGGCGAAGGCGCCTGCCGCGCCTCCCGCGCCGGCTGGGGCGCAGGCACCCGCTGCCGCGACGCCCGAACAGGCGGCGGCCGCGCTGCCTGCGGGCGCGACCGAAGTGCGTGCCCAGCGCATCCGCGGCACGCGCTCGGTGGAGCTGCTTGCCGAGGGCGAGGCCGAGCTGCAGCGCGACGATCTGCTGCTTTCCGCGGACAAGCTGACCTACCGCGAGCTGGACGACGAGGCCCATGCCGAGGGCAATGTGCGGCTCCTGCGCGGAGAGGACAGCATGAGCGGACCGGAGGCGCGGCTCAAGCTCGAGGAGCAGGTCGGTGCGTTCGATTCGCCGACCTACCGCATCAAGCGCCTGTCGACCGAACCGGCGCAACCCGGCGAGACGCCGCGCGAGGTTTCGGGGGGCGGTTCGGCCGACGTGCTGTACTTCGAAGGCGAAAACCAGTACCGCCTGAAGAACGCGACCTGGTCGACCTGCGAGGCGAGCGATCCGGACTGGTACCTGAAGGCGAACGACCTGCAGCTCGACTACGACCGCGGGCTCGGCACGGCTCAGAACGCCACGCTGGTGTTCAAGGACGCCCCGATGCTGTGGTGGCCCTGGGCCGAGTTCCCGCTCGTCGGTCAGCGCCAGTCGGGCTTCCTGGCGCCGACGTTCGGCGTGTCGAACAAGGTCGGCCTCGATATCTCGGTGCCGTACTACTGGAACATCGCGCCGAACTACGATGCGACGATCGCCCCGCGCATCATGGGCCGCCGCGGCGCACAGCTCGCGACCGAATTCCGCTACCTGACGCCGACGCAGCACGGCCAGGCCCGCGTCGAATACATGCCGACCGACAACGTCACGGGCGGGTCCCGGGCGCTGGGGTCCTTCCAGCACCAGCAGGTGATCACGCCCAGCCTGTTCGCGTCGGTCGACTGGAACGGCGTGTCGGACAAGCAGTATTTCGAGGATCTGAGCTCGCGTATCTCCCTCTCCTCGCGCTCAAACCTGCTGCGCCAGGGGACCTTGAGTTATGCCGCCAGCGACTGGTGGAACGCCTCTGCGATCGTGCAGAGCTACCAGACCCTGACCGGCAGCGAACTCTATCGCCGCCTGCCGCAGCTGCTGCTGAACGCCAATCGGGGGGAACTGGTCGGTGGCTCGGCCTTCGCGTTCCGTGGCGAGTACGTGCAGTTCGTGCACCCCGACGAGAACGTGCCCGAGGGCAGCCGCTTCACGCTTTACCCCCAGGTCTCGCTGCCTTTCGAACGTGCCGGTTACTACGTCACGCCCAAGCTCGGGCTGCACTACACGCGCTACGACCTCGACCGCGACCTCGCCGGCAACAGCCGTTCGCTCACCCGTTCGATGCCGATCTTCTCCGTCGACAGCGGCCTGCTGTTCGAGCGCGACACGGATCTCTTCGGGCGCAACCTGCTGCAGACGCTCGAGCCGCGCCTGTTCTACGTCAACACGCCGTTCCGCGACCAGTCCGAGATCCCGGTGTTCGATACGTCGCGCTACGATTTCGGCCTCGCGCAGATCTTCTCCGAGAACCAGTATTCCGGTGGCGACCGCATCGCCGATGCGAACCAGATCACGGCAGCGGTGACCTCGCGCCTGATCGACCCCGAGACCGGTGCCGAGCGCATGCGCGCGACCGTGGGCCAGCGTTTCTTCTTCGAGGACCAGCGTGTGACCCTGCCCGGCGAGGTGCCGCGCACCGGGCGACGTGCCGACGTGCTGGGCCTCTTCAGCGGCTACGTGATGCAGAAGACCTGGCTCGATTCGGTCGTGCAGTACAACCCGCGCGACAGCCAGACCGAGCGCTTCAACCTCGGCGTGCGCTACCAGCCGGACTTCGCGAAGGCGCTGAACCTGTCCTACCGCTATTCGCGCGGCCGGCTCGCGGACGAGAGCGACAGGATCCAGGATCTCGCCCTGTCCGGCCAATGGCCGCTGGGTGGCGGATGGTACGGCGTGGGCCGCGTGACGCGCTCGCTGAAGGAAAACCGCATCACCGAGGCGATCGCGGGCATCGAGTACGATGGCGGCTGCTGGGTGGTGCGCACCGTGATGCACCGCTTCGCCACCAATCCGGAGCGCGTGACCGAGGCGATGTTCGTGCAGCTCGAACTCAACGACCTCGCCAGCATCGGCACCAGCCCGCTCAATCTGCTCAAGCGCAGCGTCGCCGGTTATGGGAAGATCAACGACCCCATTGCCAACCGCGTGTTCGGCGCCGAATGAGTCTCACGCAGCCCCCTTCCACATCATTACTGACCATGATCCGAATTCCCTCGCGTCCGTGCCTTGCCCTGATTCTCGGTCTTGCCGGCGCTCCCGCGCTGTTTCCCGCGCATGCGGCACCGTCGCGTGCGGTCGAGGTCGACCGCATCGTCGCGGTCGTCAATAACGAGGTCATCACGACCCTGGAACTGCGCGAGCGTGTCCAGCAGGCGCAGCGCCAGCTGGCCCGCCAGGGCACGGCGCTGCCGCCAGCCGACGTGTTCGAGCGTCAGGTGCTCGAGCGGCTGGTGCTCGAACGCGCACAGACGCAGCTGGCGGCGGAAACCTCGCTCAAGGTCGACGATGCGACGCTGGATCGGGCGATCGGCCGCATCGCCGAGAACAACCGCCTGAGCATGACCGACCTGCGCCTCGCGCTGGAGAAGGACGGCATCACGTGGAACCGCTTCCGCGACCAGATCCGTTCCGAGATCCTGCTCACGCGCCTGCGCGAGCGTGAAGTGGACAGCCGTATCGTCGTGACCGACGCGGAGATCGAGAACTTCCTCGCGAACAACGCCGACGCGCTGTCCGGCGAGGAATTCCACGTCGCGCACATCCTCGTGCGCGTGCCCGACGGGGCATCGATGCAGCAGCAGTCGGAGCGGCTCGCGCGGGCCGAAAGCGTCGTCGAGCGCCTGCGCGCGGGCGAGGATTTCGGGCGTCTCGCGGCGTCCTATTCCGATGCGCCCGACGGGCTGAGCGGCGGCGACCTCGGCTGGCGCGGCCGTGACCGGCTACCCACGCTGTTCGCCGATACGGTGCGCCAGATGCAGCCGGGCGAAGTGTCGAAGATCATGCGCAGCCCCGCCGGCCTGCACATCGTCAAGCTCGTCGAGAAGCGCGGCGGCGCAGCCGCGGGCGCGCAGCAGATGCAGCAGACCCATGCGCGCCACATCCTGATCCGCACCTCCGAGATCGTGTCGGACGCCGACGCCGAGAGCCGCCTGAACGGCCTGCGCGAGCGCATCGTCAACGGTGGCAACTTCGCCGAGCTGGCTAAGGTGAACTCCGCCGACCTGTCGGCCGCCAAGGGCGGCGACCTCGGCTGGGTCAATCCGGGCGACACGGTGCCCGAGTTCGAGCACGCGATGGACGCGCTGAAGCCCGGCGAGGTGAGCGCGCCGGTCAAGTCGCCGTTCGGCTGGCACCTGATCAAGGTCGAGGAGCGCCGCATGCAGGACGTCACCGACGAGCGCAAGCGCGCCGCGGCGCGCAACGCCCTGCGCGAGCGCAAGGCCGACGAGGCCTTCGAGGAATGGCTGCGCCAGCTGCGCGACCGGACCTACGTCGAATACCGTCTGGAGAAGGAGTAAGCCCGCGTGCCGGGGTTGCCTGCGAGCTTGCCTGTCCTCGCCGTCACGAGCGGCGAGCCGGCCGGCGTGGGGCCTGAGCTGTGCGCGCACCTGGCGGGGCGCAACTGGCCCGCGCGCACGGTCATTCTGAGCGACATCGGGCTGATCCGCGCGCGCGCCGGCGACGTCGCAGTCGTGCCCTTCGATCCCGCGCGCGATACGGCGCCAGACGGCGCGCTGGAAGTGCTGCATCTGCCCCTGGCCGTGCCGGCGCAGGCAGGCGTGCTCGACAAGGCAAATGCGCCCTACGTGCTGGCGCTGCTCGATCGCGCGCTGGCGGGCTGCCGTAGGGGGGAATTCGCCGGCATGGTGACGGCCCCCGTGCACAAGGGCGTGATCAACGACGCGGGCGTGCCGTTCAGCGGCCATACCGAATATCTCGCCGAGCACACCGGCACGCCGCTGGTGGTGATGATGCTGGTCGGCGGTGGCATGCGCGTTGCGCTCGCGACGACGCACCTGCCGCTCGCCGCGGTGCCGGGAGCGATCACACGCGAGCTGCTGGAGGCGACGCTGCGCATCCTGCACGGCGATCTCGTGCGGCACTTCGGTCTGGCGGCGCCGCGCATCCTCGTCGCCGGGCTGAATCCGCATGCGGGCGAGGGCGGCCACATGGGGCGCGAGGAGATCGAGGTGATCACGCCGGTGCTGGAGAGGCTGCGTGCCGAAGGCATGCGGCTCGCCGGTCCGCTGCCGGCCGACACGCTGTTCGTGCCGCACACGCTGGAACAGGGCGACGCGGTGCTGGCGATGTACCACGACCAGGGCTTGCCGGTGTTGAAGCATGCGAGCTTCGGCGGCGGCGTGAATGTGACGCTGGGGCTGCCGATCATCCGTACCTCGGTGGATCACGGCACGGCGCTGGATCTCGCGGGGACGGGCAGGGCCGATCCCGGGAGCCTGTTTGCCGCAGTGGAACTGGCGATTGCGATGGCGGCCGCGCGCGCCTGATTCGAGAGATTCCGATGACCGAGCATCACGCGCGCAAGCGCTTCGGGCAGAACTTCCTGTCTGACCCCAACATCATCCGCAAGATCGTCGACGCGATCCGCCCGGCCGCAGGCGACACGATCGTCGAGATCGGGCCGGGCCTGGCGGCGATGACCGATCCGCTGGTGGAGCGCCTCGGCCACATGCACGTGGTCGAGATCGACCGCGATCTGATCGCGCGGCTGAAGGAGCGCTACGCGCCGGAACGGCTGACGATCCACGAGGGCGATGCGCTGAAGTTCGACTTCGGCCGTCTCGGGGCGCCGCTGCGCGTGGTGGGCAACCTGCCGTACAACATCTCGACGCCGCTGCTGTTCCACCTCGCGTCCTTCGCCGACAGCGTCACGGACATGACCTTCATGCTGCAGAAGGAGGTCGTGATGCGCATGGTGGCGGAGCCGGGCACCGAGGAGTACGGCCGGCTGTCGGTGATGCTGCAGTACCGCTTCCGCATGGCGCGGCTCTTCGACGTGCCGCCGGGGGCCTTCCGGCCGGCGCCGAAGGTGACGTCCAGCATCGTGCGCATGCTGCCGCTGCCGCCCGACAAGCTGGGCGCGCAGGACGAGGCGCTGCTCGGGCGCATCGTCGCGGCCGCGTTCGGCCAGCGGCGCAAGACGCTGCGCAACACGCTGCGCGACTTCCTCGACGAGCCGGATTTCGCGGCGCTGGAGCTCGATCCAGGCCTGCGCGGCGAACGGCTGGGGGTCGCGGACTACGTCGCTATCGCGAACCACGTCGCGAGGAAGGGTGCGTCGCCCGTCTGAACTGGCGCAGTCACTCCCTCCCCTTCAAGGGGAGGGTTGGGG
>NZ_WTVN01000020.1 GCF_012910905.1 Aromatoleum toluvorans | reverse complement strand
GCCACCACCCGCAGTGGTACCCAAGCCCGAACCGAAGCCGGAGCCCAAACCCGAGCCGCCGAAGCCGCAGCCCAAGCCGGAACCGAAACCCGAGCCCAAGCCGCCCGAGGTGAAACACGAGCCCAAACCGGACATCGCGACCAAGGCCCCCGAGGTCAAGAAGCCGCCGAAGCCTGAGCCCAAGCCGGAACCCAAGCCCGAGCCGAAGAAGCCCGAGCCGAAGAAGCCCGAACCGAAACCGGAGCCGAAGAAGCCGGAAGCGAAGCCCGAGCCCAAGCCGGTCGCGCCACCCAAGGACGATTACTTTACGCAGAGGCTCGCCCAGGAAACGGCCCAGACGCGCGACCGCGCCAACATCGAACGCATGATGCGCGAGGATGCCGCGCGCACGTCGGCCGCACGCAGCAAGGCCGTCGGCGACGCCTACCAGAACGCCATCCGCACCAAGGTGCGCGGCAACCTGCTGCGCCCGCCCGGCCTCAGCGGCAACCCGGAGGCGGTGTTCGAGGTCGATCAGCTCCCGAGCGGCGAAGTGCTCGCGATCCGGCTCAAGCGCTCCTCGGGCGTCGCCTCGCTCGACGACGCCATCGAGCGCGCAATCCGCCGCTCGAGCCCGCTGCCGCTGCCCAAGGACCCGGAAATGTTCGAACGCACCCTCGAACTGCACTTCAAGCCACTGGAAGAATGAAGAAACCCAATCGAATCAGTTGAGATCTTTACGCATCGCGTTCGACTCCATTCGTTATAATTCGCGTTTAGGCAAGCCCCAGCCATGAAAAAACTTCTTTCTGCATACCGCCTGCTGCTCGCGGCCACGCTGGCCCTGGTCAGTGCTGTCGCACAGGCACAGCTGTCGATCGAGATCACCGGTGCCGGCGCCAGCCGCTTCCCGGTCGCGATCCCGGTGTTCGAGAACGAAGGCAGCCTGCCGCGCGGCGTCACCGACGTCGTGCGCGCCGACCTGGAGCGCAGCGGGCTCTTCAGCCTCATCGACATGGGCATCGCCGCCTTCCCCGTGACCACCATCCCGGACATGGGCTCCGTCCGCAGCCGCGGCGCCGACGCGGTGCTCACCGGCAGCATCTACCAGCAGGGCGACGGGCGCTTCGAAGTGCGCTTCCGCCTCTTCGACACCCAGAAGCAGACCGAACTGGGCGGCCTGTCGATGCGCATGGCGCCGGCACAGAACCGCGCCATCGGCCACAAGATCGCCGACTTCGTGTATGAGAAGCTCACCGGCCAGCCCGGCTACTTCTCGACCCGCATCGCCTACGTCGTCAAGAGCGGCCCGACCGCGGCGCCGCGCTACGAACTGCAGATCGCCGACGCGGACGGCATGAACGCCGCGACCGCCCTGGCATCGCGCGAACCGATCATCTCGCCCGCCTGGGCGCCCGATGGCCAGCGCCTCGCCTACGTGTCCTTCGAAGCCAAGAAGCCGGTCGTCTACGTGCATACGCTCGCGACCGGCCAGCGCCAGGTCGTCGCCAACTTCAAGGGCTCCAACTCCGCCCCCGCCTGGGCCCCGGACGGCCAGCGCCTCGCCGTCGTGCTCACGAAGGACGGCCAGTCGCAGCTGTACGTCCTCAACGCCGACGGCTCGGGCGTGCGCCGCCTCGCCAGTTCGCCCGGCATCGACACCGAACCCGCATGGTCGCCCGACGGCGAGTGGATCTATTTCACTTCCGACCGCGGCGGCAGTCCGCAGATCTACCGCGCGTCCGCGAGCGGCGGCGGCGCCCAGCGCGTCAGCTTCGAAGGCAGCTACAACGTGACGCCGCGCCCCTCGGCCGACGGCAAGAACCTCGCCTTCATCACGCGCAACAACGGACGCTTCCAGGTGGCGATCATGGACATCGCCACCAAGCAGACAACGATCCTCACCGACTCGGCACGTGACGAGTCGCCCAGCTTCGCGCCCAACGGCCGCATGATCCTCTACGCCACCGAAACCGGCGGACGGGGGGTGCTTGCGGCAGTTTCGTCCGATGGCCGGGTAAAGCAGCGCCTGTCGGTGCAGGCCGCCGATGTCCGCGAACCCTCCTGGGGTCCGCAGATCCGGTAACTTCCTCCCTCCCGCAAGCAACAACACTGTTCGTTAGATCAGGAACCCCCATGAAAAAACTGCTCGTCCCCGTCCTCCTTTCAACCCTTCTCGCCGCTTGCTCCAGCACCGGCACCTTCGACCAGCCCGCCGGCGGCGCGGCCGTCGATGAGCGCAGCAAGGGCGATGGCTCCGGCGTCGCCACCGTGACCGCCCCGAGCGCCTCGGGCTCCGGCATCGCCGCGCTGACCGATCCGAAGAACATCCTGTCCAAGCGCAGCGTGATGTTCGATTTCGACAGCTACGTCGTGAAGGACGAATTCCGTCCGCTGGTCGAAGCGCACGCCAAGTTCCTCGTCCAGAACCCGACGATGAAGATGCTCATCCAGGGTAACGCCGACGAGCGCGGCAGCCGCGAATACAACCTCGCCCTCGGCCAGAAGCGTGCCGACGCCGTGCGCAAGGCCCTGAGCCTGCTCGGCGCCAAGGAAGCGCAGATCGAATCCGTCAGCCTCGGCGAGGAAAAGCCGCGCTGCACGGAAGCGACGGAATCCTGCTACGCGCAGAACCGCCGCGGTGACATGCTCTACTCGGGCGAATTCTGATGAAGCGCCTCCTGCCGCTCGCAGTCCTCGCCTCGCTCTCGTACATCGCGCCGTCACACGCGCTGTTTGACGACGACGAGGCACGGCGCGCAATCATCAATCTGCGCACGGAGCTCACCCCCCGCGTCGAGCGGCTGGAGGAAAGCAGTCGCGGACAGCTCGAACTGTCGAACCAGAACGAGCTGCTCCGCACCGAAGTCTCGAAGCTCCACGGACAGCTCGAAGTCCTGCTGCACGAGATCGAATCGCTGAAGCAGCGCCAGCGCGACTTCTACGTGGACCTCGACAGCCGCGTACGCAAGCTCGAGGCCACATCGGCTGCCGCCGCGCCCGAAGCGCAGGCCCCCGCAGCGGACCCCGCGGCCGAATCGCGCGACTATGAAGCCGCCCTGAACCTGCTGAAGGACGGCAAATACAAGGACGCACAGGCCGCCTTCGACCAGTTCATCAAGCGCTACCCGCGCAGCACCGTGCTGCCCGGAGCGCATTTCTGGGCCGGCAATGCCGCGCTGCAAGCGAAGGAAGTCGCGGTCGCCAACAACTACTTCAAGACGGTGCTGGCAAACTGGCCGAACGACCCGGTCGCGCCCGACGCCATGCTCGGCATCGCCAACAGCCAGCAGGCGCTCGGCGACGCCAAGTCGTCGCAGGACACACTGAAGAAGCTCGTCGAGCGCTTCCCCGAGAGCTCGGCCGGCAAGGCCGCGAAGCAGCGGCTCGCCCGCAAGCCTTGAAGTTCGCATGACCCAGCCTGACACCGCAGCCCTCAAGCTGCGGATTACCGAAATCTTCGCCTCGCTCCAGGGCGAATCGACGCGCGTCGGCCTGCCCACGGTCTTCGTGCGCCTGACCGGCTGCCCGCTGCGCTGCAGCTGGTGCGACACCGAGTACGCCTTCCAGGGCGGCGAGAGCCGCAGCCTCGCGGACGTGTGCGCCGCGGTCGCCGCCCTCGGGATCCGCCACGTCTGCGTCACGGGCGGAGAGCCGCTCGCGCAGAAATCCTGCCTCGCGCTGCTCGCCGCGCTGTGCGACGGCGGTTTCTCGGTGTCGCTCGAAACCAGCGGCGCGCTCGACATCGCGGGCGTCGACCCGCGCGTGTCGCGCATCATGGACCTCAAGGCCCCCGGTTCGGGCGAAGTCTCGCGCAACCGCTGGGAGAACCTTGCACACCTGACGGCCCACGACGAAATCAAGATCGTGCTCGCCGACGAGGCCGACTACGCCTGGGCCAAGGCGCAGATCGCGCTGCACGCGCTCGCCGACCGGTGCACGGTGCTGCTGTCGCCGGTGCAGGGGCGCCTCGACCCCACCACGCTCGCCGAGTGGATCGTCCGCGACCGCCTGCCGGTGCGCTTCCAGCTGCAGCTGCACAAGATTCTCTGGAACGACGCGCGCGGACGCTGAGCGTCCCGGGCCGCGCCTTCGCCCACCGTATCCTCCGGAACCCCACGCCATGAACCACCACCCCAAGCGCGCCGTCATCCTGCTGTCCGGCGGCCTGGACTCCGCCACCTGCCTCGCGATCGCGCGCGACATGGGCTTCGAAACCTACGCGCTGTCGGTGGCCTACGGCCAGCGCCATGCCGCCGAACTCGACGCCGCCCGGCGCGTCGCCGCCGCGCTCGGCGCGCGCGAACACCGCGTCGCCAGCGTCGAGCTCGGCCAGTTCGGGGGCTCCGCGCTGACCGACGAGAACATTCCCGTTCCCGTCGAAGGCGCCTCCGCCGGCATCCCCGTCACCTACGTCCCGGCGCGCAACACCGTGATGCTCTCGATCGCGCTGGCCTGGGCCGAGGTGCTCGGCGCGAACGACATCTTCGTCGGCGTCAATGCCGTCGATTACTCCGGCTACCCCGACTGCCGTCCGGAGTTCATCGCCGCCTTTGAAACCATGGCGAACCTCGCGACCAAGACCGGCGTCGAAGGTTCGCACCTCACGATCCACGCCCCGCTGATCGCGCTGTCGAAAGCCGACATCATCCGTCGCGGCAACGCCCTGGGCGTCGACTACAGCCAAACGGTCTCGTGCTACCAGGCCGACGACCACGGGCGCGCGTGCGGCGCATGCGATGCCTGCCGGCTGCGCCGGGCCGGCTTCGACGCGGCGGGCGTTCCCGATCCCACGCCTTACGCGTAAAGTTGGAAGGTCGCGCGGGCGCACGCGACTGATGACGTCCGGATTACTCCTACTCTCATCGGGATATCCAATTCGCAATAGACGCCCAGGCGGGGCCCCTTTGATCTAGGTCAGCCCTGCCGCGAGAAAGGTTTTGTAACATCGTCCGCTGTGACCTTGCGTCCTTGCGGGAGCCTTTCCATGCAGTTCCGACTCGTCCGGTATTTCACCCTCGCCAGCCTCGGCATGTTCGGCCTTGTCGCGCTGAGCCTGATCTATTTCGAACGGCAGCAAGGGGATTTCTTCCAGCGCACGGGTGACGAGCAGCGAACCTTCTTCAACGAAGTGCAGCAGTCCTTCGCGCAGCAGCAGGAACAGTCCGCCCGTCGCGACCTGCTGACGATTCACGAGGCCGGCAACGTCAACCTCACGCGCCTGTTCGCGAACGCACTGTGGGACAAGGATTTCGCCCCCTTCGTCGCCCAGGTCCAGATGATCGACGCGCGCGCCTGCCAGGAGATCGCCGACGTCGACGACGACAAGGGCAAGAAGGTCGCACCACCCGAGAAGAAGGCCTGCTTCACCGACCTCGGCAAGCGCATCATGGCCCTGCCCGACTTCAAGGCGATCGATGCCAAGGTGTTCGCGTCGATGAAGAAGAGCACGGTGTTCAAGATCAAGGTGTTCGACCTGCGCGGCGTCACGGTGTACTCGTCCGAGCACGCCCAGATCGGCGAGGACAAAAGCACCAACGCCGGCTGGCGCAGCGCCGCGTTCGACGGCGTGCCGAAAAGCGAGCTCACCCACCGCGGCAAGTTCAGCGCCTTCGAGGGCGTCGTCGAGAACCGCGACCTGATCAGCAGCTACCTGCCCGTCCTCGACCCGGGCAGCTCGCGCATCGTCGGCGTCTTCGAGGTGTATTCGGACGTGACGCCCTTCCTGAAGCAGATCCAGCAGACTTCCGAACAGATCCGCAGCACCGCCAGCGCCAACCAGACCAAGCTGGAGGCAGCGGCGGTCGAGAACCAGGCGGCCGTCGACGCCACCTCCTACCGGCAGTTCGCGACGATCGGCCTCCTCCTCGCGCTGCTCTTCGCGGCGCTGCTCGCGATCGTGCGCCGCGCCGAGAAGATCATCCAGCAACAGGAAGCCGACCGCGCCCACACCCACCAGCAGCTCGCCCAATCCGAGAAGATGGCCTCGCTCGGCCAGATGGTCGCCGGTGTCGCCCACCAGCTCAACACCCCGCTCGCGTTCTCGCAGAACAACATCCTGATGGTCAAGGATGCGCTGCAGAGCATGGAACTGCCGATGAAGGTCGCCGGCAAGCTGTCGTCCATCCTCGAGGACGTCGAGGGCGACAAGGTCACGCTCAAGGTCGCGCAACTCAAGGCCAATCTCGACAAGCTGCAGGACGGCAACGTCGACGTCTCGATGCTGCAGGAAATGCTCAAGGACGTCCTCGGCGGCATCGACCAGATGTCCGAACTCGTCGTGCACCTGCGCGACTTCACCCGCCTCGACCGCGCCGCGACGACCAACGCGGACCTCAACAAGTCCCTGCACACGGTCGCCTACATCGCGCAGACGGTGCTCCCCAAGAACATCGAACTCGTCGAGGAATACGGCGAACTGCCCAGCGTGGAGTGCAACCCCTCACAGCTCAACCAGGTCTTCCTCAACCTGATCAACAACGCGGCACAGGCCATCGACGGCCCCGGGCGCATCCGCATCCGCAGCCTTGCCGACGACGACAAGGTCCGCATCGAAATCCAGGACAACGGCAGCGGCATCCCCGAGCACGTCCTGCCGAATATCTTCGACCTCTATTACACGACCAAGCCCGCCGGCGAAGGCACCGGCCTGGGACTGGCCATTGCGCGCAACATCGTCACCGAACACGGTGGCGACATCAGCGTCAGCACCCGCGCGGGTGTCGGCACGACCTTCACGGTGACCCTGCCGATACGCCTGAGCGAGCCTCTGGCAAAGGCCGCCTGACGGGAGCCCGGAGAACGACATGAAAAGACTGGCCGGCAAGGTGCTCTGCGTCGATGACGAACCGGGCATCGTCCGCTCCCTGCAGTGGCTGCTGCAGAAGCAGTTCGAAGTGTTCACCGCAACGAGCGGCGCAGAAGCGCTCGAACTCGTGAAGCAGCACGACTTCGATGTCATCATCAGCGACCAGCGCATGCCCGGGATGACCGGCGTCGAAGTCCTGCGCGAAGTCCGGCAGCTGTCGCCGCGCACGATGCGCATCCTGCTCACCGGCTACTCGGACATGCAGGCCATCGTGCGTTCGGTGAATGAAAGCGAAGTGTTCCGCTTCATCAACAAGCCGTGGAACATCGCCGAACTTCCCAAGGTGGTCGCCCAGGCCATCACGATCGCCAAGACGCAGCCAACCGACGAAGACGCCACCGACGTCTCCGAGGAAGCGCCCCTCGTCGCCAACGGCGAACGCATCCTCGTCATCGACGACGATCCCGAGATGGGCCGTGCCGTATCGGAGCTCGTCGGCGCCAGCGCCCGCGTGTCCTACACACGCAACCTCGCCGACGCGGTGGGCATCCTCAACTCCGAGGCGGTGTCGGTGATCATCTCCGAGACGCGCGTCGGTTCGATCGATGCGACGCGCCTCGTACGCCTGATGAAGAGCAAGCACCCCGAGATCGTCACCGTCATGCTCACTGCCGAGAGCGACGCCGACACGATCACGACGCTGATCAACCAGGGCCAGATCTACCGCTTCGTCCCGAAACCCATCCGCACCGGCTACCTCAAGATCGTGCTCCAGTCCGCCCTGCGCAAGCACCAAGCGCTGGCGAACGACCCCGCGCTGACCTTCCGCCACACCGTCGAAGCGACGTCCGCCGGCACCATCGAAGCCTTCATGTCCGACGTGCAGAAAGTGGCGCCCCAAGCCGAAGCCGCCGTCGCAGACAAGGCCGGCGGCTTCATGGCATCCCTCGGAGCGGGGTTCCGCCGTCTGTTCGGCGTCGGATGACACAATTCATGCTGCAATTTGCTTGACGGGGCCCGAACCCTTGCATAAAATTCGGGTCCTTCTGCACGGGGGTCGTTAGCTCAGTTGGTAGAGCAGCGGACTTTTAATCCGTTGGTCGCTGGTTCGAATCCAGCACGGCCTACCACCGCAAGGTGGAAATTTCCGGCAGAACAAGGGGGTATAGCTCAGTTGGTAGAGCAGTTGACTCTTAATCAATTGGTCCTAGGTTCGAGTCCTAGTGCCCCCACCAGACACTGAAAGGCCAGCTTCCGCAGCTGGCCTTTTTGCTTTTCGCGGCCGGGCTCCCGCAGCTCGATGCCGGCACATGACCTTAAGCAAATCCCGCCCTCGTCGCATTCGGCATAATGTGCGGATGTGCACGAGAGGCGGATCATGACGGCCATCCAGGACACCGAACAACTTGCCCACATCGTCTTCCGGAACGCGGCGGAGGGCATCGCGATCACCGATCCTCAGGGACGCATCCTGGCGGTGAACGGCGCATTCACCGCACTGACCGGCTACACCGCGAGCGAGGCCGTGGGCTGCACGCCGGCGATACTGCAGTCGGGACGGCACGGGCGCGAGTTCTATGCGCGCATGTGGCTCGCGTTGCAGGACGAGGGGCGCTGGCAGGGCGAGATCTGGAACCGCCGCAAGAACGGCGAAGTCTATCCGGAGTGGCTGTCGATCAGCACCGTGCGGGACGAGGCCGGCGGGGTCCTGAACTACGTCGGCGTATTTACCGACATTTCCCACATCATGGCGGAGCAGGAGAAGCTGCGCGATCTCGCCTACCACGATCCGCTGACGCGGCTGCCGAACAGGATGCTGCTGCGCGACCGCTTCGAGCAGGCGGCGCGGCGCACCCTGCGTGACGCGCGCCAGCTTGCGGTGCTCATGATCGAGGCGACGCCGCAGGGCAAGGTGCCGAACGACGCCTTCCTGATCGGCGCGGCGCAGCGCCTCGCCGCGCACGTGCGCGAGACGGACACGATCGCACGCTACGGCGAGAACGAGTTCCTGGTCCTGATCGAAGGCATCGACGGCCCGCGCGACGCCAGCGTGACCGCCGACCAGCTGCTCGCGGCGCTCGAACAGCCGCTCGCGGTGGACGGACGCGACGTCTACGCGACCGCCAGCGTCGGCATCAGCCTGTACCCGCTGGACGGCTACACGCTCGACGACCTCGCGACCGCGGCCGACGCCGCGATGCTGCAGGCGCGCGCCCAGCAGCGCCACGGCTACCACTTCTACTCGGCAGAAATGACCGCCTTCGCCAACGAGCGCGCCGCCATCGAACGCCAGTTGCGCCGCGCCATCGCCAACAACGCGCTGGAACTGCACTTCCAGCCGCAGTTCGATGTTTCGGGCGGCGCGGTGGTCGGCGTCGAGGCGCTGGTGCGCTGGACCGACCCCGAGCTGGGGGTCGTCGATCCCGAACACTTCGTCCCGATCGCCGAGGACAACGGCCTCATCCATCCGCTCGGCGAATGGGTGATGCGCAAGGCCTTCGCCCAGCAGGCGGCCTGGCAGGCGGCAGGCATTGCGCCGCCGGTGCTCTCGATCAACATTTCGGCGCGCCAGCTGGCACGCATCGATTTCGTCGACAGCATTGCCGCCCTCGTTGCCGAAGCAGGCATTTCGCCCCGCACCCTGGAGTTCGAGTTCCGCGAATCGGTGCTGTCGGATGTCGCGTACGTCGTCCCGGCCCTCGAGGCGCTGGACCGCATGGGCATCCGGCTGTCGATCGACGGCTTCGGCACCGGCTTCTCGCCGCTCGGAAACCTCAAGACGCTGCCGATCTCGAAGCTCAACATCGACCGCAGCTTCGTGAGCGGCATCGGCAGCGACCAGGGCAATGACACGATCGTGCGCACGGTGCTCGGCGTCGCCCATACGCTGGGCCTGCGCGTGATCGCGGAAGGGGTGGAGACGGAAGCCCAGGCGAAGTTCCTGCGCGAGCAGGGCTGCGACGAATTCCAGGGGCATCTGTTCGGCGAGGCCGTGAGCGGCGACGAGTTCGCGCGCAACTTTGCACGCAACTTCGCGCCCCCTCGCGACTGAGCGTGTTCCGGCTCGGCCCGAGCAGCGCCCGGTTCGGGGCGGAAGCGTTTGGCGGGTCCGGCGGATTTGGGTACATTTGCGCCCATCTGCTACAGGACAGCGACAGGACACGGGGCGGCCGGCAACCGGCGGCCCCTTCGGACCGGCGCCGGTGACGGCGTCATCGATCAACTATTCCAACAAAGAGGAAAATCGTGTCGAACAGTCCATATGACCAAGGCCTGGGCAAGAACGCGGCGAACTACGTGCCGCTCTCGCCCCTGAGCTTTCTCGAGCGCTCGGCCTACGTGTATCCGCAGCGTACGTCGGTGGTGCACGGCGCCCGCTCGTTCACCTGGGCGCAGACCTACGAGCGCTGCCGCCGGCTCGCGAGCGCGCTGGTGCAGAAAGGCATCGGCCGCGGCGACACCGTCGCGGTGATGCTGCCCAACGTGCCGGCGATGTACGAGGCACATTTCGGCGTGCCGATGACCGGCGCGGTCCTGAACACGCTGAACACGCGCCTCGACCCGGATGCGATCGCCTTCATGCTGACGCATGGCGAAGCGAAGGTGCTGATCACCGACCCCGAGTTCGCGGCCATCGTCCGTCCCGCGCTCGAACGGCTCGAGGGGCCGAAGCCGCTGGTCATCGATGCGCTGGATGCCGAATACCCCGGCACCGAGCGCTGCGGCGAGATCGAGTACGAGGACTTCATCGCCGGCGGCGATCCGAATTATGAGTGGCAGCTGCCGCGGGACGAGTGGGACGCGATCGCGCTGAACTACACGTCGGGCACGACCGGCAACCCGAAGGGGGTCGTGTACCACCACCGCGGCGCCTACCTCAACGCGGCGTCGAACATCATCAGCTGGGGCATGCCGCAGCATTCGGTGTACCTGTGGACGCTGCCGATGTTCCACTGCAACGGCTGGTGCTTCCCGTGGACGATGGCCGCCAATGCGGGCGTAAACGTCTGTCTGCGCAAGGTCGACGTCGCGCTGATCTGCGAGCTGATCCGCAAGCACACGGTGACCCACTTCTGCGGCGCGCCGATCGTGCACGGCATGCTGATCAACGCCCCCGAAGGCATGCGCGCGGGCATCGAGCACAAGGTGTCGGCCCTGGTCGCCGGCGCTGCGCCCCCGGCCGCGATCATCGAGGGCATGGAGCGCATCGGCTTCGACATCACCCACGTGTATGGCCTGACCGAGACCTACGGCCCCGCCTCGGTGTGCGCGAAGCACCCCGAGTGGAACGATCTGCCGATCGACCGCCGCGCCGAGCGCAACGGCCGCCAGGGCGTGAGCTACCACATGCAGCAGGCGATCACGGTGCTCAATCCGGAAACGATGGAACCCGTGCCGGCCGACGGCGAGACGATGGGCGAGCTGATGTTCCGCGGCAACCTCGTGATGAAGGGCTACCTGAAGAACGAAAAGGCGAGCGAGGAAGCCTTCGCCGGCGGCTGGTTCCACACCGGCGACCTGGGCGTGATGCAGCCGGATGGCTACGTCAAGATCAAGGACCGCTCCAAGGACGTGATCATCTCGGGCGGCGAGAACATCTCGTCGCTGGAGGTCGAGGACGTG
The DNA here is from genome assembly GCF_012910905.1 of Aromatoleum toluvorans. GTDB lineage: Bacteria > Pseudomonadota > Gammaproteobacteria > Burkholderiales > Rhodocyclaceae > Aromatoleum > Aromatoleum toluvorans. The sequence continues at coordinate 78,870 of NZ_WTVN01000020.1, read as the reverse complement.
CTGTACCGTCACCCGGCCGTGATGACCGCGGCCGTGGTCGCGAAGCCCGACCCGAAGTGGGGCGAGGTGCCGGCGGCCTATATCGAGGTCAAGGAGGGCGTTGCGGTGACGGCCGACGACATCATCGCGCACTGCCGCGAGCACCTCGCACGCTACAAGGTGCCGAAGTACATCGAGTTCTGCGTGCTGCCCAAGACCTCGACCGGCAAGATCCAGAAATTCGTGCTGCGCGAGCAGGCGAAGTCGACGTCCGCGATCGAGTAATCCACGACGACCGGATCGCATCCGGGGAAGCCGCCGTTGCGCCAGCGACGGCGGCTTTTTTCTTGCCCCGTCCGCCCGCAGATCGAGCAGCCATGCGGGTTCACCCCTAGTCCGCATGCATTGACGCTCCGATGCATGGGTGTTAGCTTTGACCCGAGCGCGATCAAGAATACATATTGATGCAGCACGGATATTAATCGCCGCTTGCCGCCCAGCCCGCGGCACGTGTTTCAGCCGGCAACCCCGGCCGCAGTTTCAGCTTCGACCTTCAGAGAGGCAGGACCTGACAGACGCGATGAGCACGGACTACATCCTTCAAACCCGTGACCTGACCAAGGAGTTCAAGGGGTTCGTTGCGGTCGACAAGGTCAATCTGCAGGTGCAGCGCGGGACGATCCATGCTCTGATCGGCCCCAACGGCGCGGGCAAGACGACCGTCTTCAACCTGCTGACCAAGTTCCTCACCCCGACGCGCGGCACGATCCACTTCAACGGCGTCGACATCACGCCCGAAAAATCCGCACAGATCGCGCGCCGCGGCGTCGTGCGCTCCTTCCAGATCTCGGCGGTGTTCCCGCACCTGTCGGTGCTCGAGAACGTGCGCGTCGCGCTGCAGCGCAAGCTCGGCACGAGCTTCCACTTCTGGCGCTCGGCCAGCAGCCTCGACGTGCTCAACGGGCGGGCGATGGAACTGCTGGAATCGGTCGACCTGCAGTCCTTCGCCGACACCGTGACGGTGGAACTGCCCTACGGGCGCAAGCGCGCGCTGGAGATCGCGACGACGCTCGCACTGGAGCCGGAGCTGATGCTGCTCGACGAGCCCACGCAGGGCATGGGGCACGAGGACGTCGGACGCGTCTCCGACCTCATCAAGCGCGTCGCGGCGAACCGCACGGTGCTGATGGTCGAGCACAACCTCGGTGTCGTCTCGCACCTTTGCGACACGATCACCGTGCTGCAGCGCGGCGCCGTGCTCGCGGAGGGGCCGTACGAGGTGGTGTCGGCCGATCCGCGCGTGCTGGAGGCCTACATGGGTACCGCACATGGCTAACGCGAGCGCATTCCGTCCCGATTCCGAGATGCTGCGGGTGAACGACCTGCACGCCTTCTATGGCGAGTCGCACATCCTGCACGGCATCGATTTCCAGGTGAACCGCGGCGAGCTGGTGACGCTGCTGGGGCGCAACGGCGCCGGCCGCACGACCACGCTGAAGGCCATCCTGGGCCTGGTCGGCAGGCGCAGCGGCTCGATCATGATCAACGGCCGCCAGGTCATCGACCTGCCGACGCACCGCATCGCGCACCTGGGCATCGGCTACTGCCCCGAGGAGCGCGGCATCTACGCGAGCCTGTCGACCGAGGAGAACCTGCTGCTGCCGCCCGCCGTGAATAGCGCCGGGATGTCGCTCGACGAGATCTACGGGATGTTCCCCAACCTCGAGGAGCGCCGCAACAGCCCCGGCAGCCGGCTGTCGGGCGGCGAGCAGCAGATGCTCGCGATGGCGCGCATCCTGCGCACCGGTGCGCGCCTGCTGCTGCTCGACGAGATCACCGAGGGGCTCGCGCCGGTGATCGTGCAGGCACTCGGCCGCGTCATCGCCCAGCTCAAGGAGAAGGGCCTGACGATCATCCTGGTCGAGCAGAATTTCCGCTTTGCGGCGCCGCTCGCGGACCGCCACTACATCATCGAACACGGGCGCATCGTCGAGATGGTGCGCAAGGACGAACTCGACTCGAAGATGCCCCTGCTGCAGAAACTGCTGGGCGTTTGAACCGACGGCACATAAGAGGAGGAGAGAGGATGAAGCGCAAGATTCTGGGTTCGGCGGTCGCAGCGGCGGTCGCCATGGCGCCGGCGCTGTCGCCCGCGGCGACGAACGTCAGTGACGCCATCGTGAAGCTGGGCGTGCTTACCGACATGTCGGGCACCTATTCGGACCTGTCGGGCCCCGGCGCCGTCGAGGCGACCAAGATGGCGGTCGAGGACTTCATCGCGAAGGAGAAGCCCGACTTCAAGATCGAGGTGATCTCCGCCGACCACCAGAACAAGGCCGACATCTCGGCGAACAAGGCGCGCGAGTGGATCGACACCGCGAAGGTCGACGCGATCGTCGACCTCGTGACGACCTCGACCGCGCTCGCGGTGATGAAGGTCGCCAACGAAAAGAACCGCGTCTCGCTCGTGAACGGCGCCGGCTCGACGCCGATCACCAACGAGCAGTGCAACGACACCACCGTGCACTGGGCCTACGACACCTACGCGCTGCCGGTTGGCACCGCGCGCGCGGTGGTCAAGCAGGGCGGCAAGAGCTGGTATTTCATCACCGCCGACTACGCCTTCGGCCACTCGCTCGAGAAGAACACCTCGGACGTCGTGACGAAAAGCGGCGGCAAGGTGCTCGGCAGCGTGCGCCATCCCTTCCCGGGCAGCGACTTCTCGTCCTTCCTGCTGAGCGCGCAGGCCTCGGGCGCGCAGGTGATCGGCCTCGCGAACGCGGGGGCGGACACGATCAACTCGATCAAGCAGGCCAAGGAGTTCGGCATCACGCCCAAGCAGTCGCTCGCGGGCCTGCTGATGTTCATCTCGGACGTGCATAGCCTCGGCCTCGATGCCACCCAGGGCATGTATCTGACGACCGGCTTCTACTGGGACCGCAACGACGAGACGCGCGCCTGGTCGAAGCGCTACTTCGAGCGCATGAAGCGCATGCCGACGATGGTGCAGGCGGGCGACTATTCTGCCGTCTATCACTACCTGAAGGCGATCAAGGCCGCCGGCACCGACGAGGCCAAGGCGGTGATGGCGAAGATGCGCGAGATGCCGGTGAACGACTTCTTCGCGAAGAACGGCAAGGTGCGCGTCGACGGCCGCATGGTGCATGACATGTACCTCGCGCAGGTGAAGAAGCCGTCCGAGTCGAAGTATCCGTGGGACTACTACCACATCCGCGAGGTGATCCCCGGCGACGAGGCCTATATCCCGCTGTCCGAGAGCAAGTGCCCGCTGGTCAAGAAGTAGGCACGCCAGCCCGGCCATGACCGCGGGATCGTGAGCGCCACGCGCGCACGATCCCGCGGGCGGCACCGATACCCGAGCACGAGACCATGGACATTTTCGGCATCCCGATCCAGGCCCTGATGGGGCAGTTGCTGATCGGGCTCATCAACGGCTCGTTCTACGCGATCCTCAGCCTCGGGCTGGCGATCATCTTCGGCCTGCTCAACATCATCAACTTCGCGCACGGCGCGCTGTACATGATGGGGGCCTTCGGCGCGTGGATCGGCCTGACCTGGCTCGGACTCAACTACTGGGTCGCGCTGGTCGCCGTCCCCGTCGTCGTCGGCGCGGTCGGGATGCTGATCGAGCGCACGATGCTCAAGCACCTGTACAAGCTCGACCACCTGTACGGGCTGCTGCTCACCTTCGGCCTCGCGCTGATCATCGAGGGGCTGTTCCGCTACCGCTTCGGCATCTCCGGCGAGAGCTACCCCGTCCCCGAACTGCTGTCAGGCGGCTTCAACCTCGGCTTCATGTTCCTGCCCAAGTACCGCGCCTGGGTCGTCGCGGTGTCGCTGGTCGTGTGCTTCGGCAGCTGGTTCGTCATCGAGCGCACCAAGCTCGGCTCCTACCTGCGCGCGGGCACCGAGAACGCGCAGCTGCTGCAGGCCTTCGGCATCAACGTGCCGCTGATGATCACGCTCACCTACGGCTTCGGCGTCGCGCTCGCGGCCTTCGCCGGCGTGCTCGCGGCGCCGGTGTTCCAGGTGAACCCGGTGATGGGCTCCAACCTCATCATCGTCGTGTTCGCGGTGGTCGTCATCGGTGGCATGGGCTCGATCATGGGCTCCATCGTCACCGGCCTCGGACTGGGTCTGGTCGAAGGGCTGACGCGCGTGTTCTACCCGGAGGCCTCCGCGGTCGTGATCTTCGTCATCATGGGCATCGTGCTGCTGCTGCGGCCGGCCGGACTCTTCGGACGGGAGCGCTGACCGTCATGCATCCCGCCTACCCGACCATTCCGGCGCACGGCGCCGCCGCTCCGGGAATCGCTCCATGAAAGGCAAACACATCGGCTGGATCGTGCTGCTCCTGCTCGGGCTGATCGCGCCCTTCGTCGTCTATCCCGTGCTGGTGATGAAGATCCTGTGCTTCGCGCTGTTCGCCTGCGCCTTCAACCTGCTGCTCGGCTACACCGGCCTGCTGTCCTTCGGCCACGCCGCCTTCCTCGGCTCGGCCGGTTACCTCTGCGCCTACACCGTGCAGGGCCTCGGAATGCCCCCTGAACTGGGCCTCCTCGCCGGCACGGCCGGCGCCGCGGTGCTGGGCTTCATCTTCGGCAGCCTCGCGATCCGTCGGGCCGGCATCTACTTCGCGATGATCACGCTCGCGCTCGCGCAGCTCGTGTATTTCCTCGCGCTGCAGTTTCCCTTCACCGGCGGCGAGGACGGCATGCAGGGCATTCCGCGCGGCCATCTGCTCGGCTTCCTCGACCTCTCCGACACGATGAACATGTATTTCTTCGTGCTCGCGGTGTTCCTGTTCGGCTTCTGGGTCATCGACCGCGCGATCGACTCGCCCTTCGGCCAGGTCCTGAAGGCGATCCGCGAGAACGAGCCGCGCGCGATCTCGCTCGGCTACGACGTCGACCGCTACAAGCTGCTCGCCTTCGTGCTCTCGGCCGCACTTGCCGGCCTCGCCGGCGCGACCAAGACCCTGGTGTTCCAGCTCGCGTCGCTCACCGACGTGCACTGGCACATGTCCGGCGAAGTCGTGCTGATGACGCTGCTGGGCGGCGTCGGCACGGTCTTCGGCCCCATCGTCGGCGCAACCGTCCTCGTCAGCCTGCAGAACTACGGTGCGGAACTGGGCCAGTGGGTCACCGTGCTGACCGGTGCGATCTTCGTCGTGTGCGTGCTCGCCTTCCGCCGCGGCATCGTCGGCGAAGTCGCGCTGCTGCTCAAACGCTCCGGCATCCGGCCCTAGGCCGGCGCCGCAGGTGGCCGGCAAGGACATCCGTCACATGCACGATTGGTCGCACCGGACCGGCCTGCGGTAAGCTTGCGCGCGATCCACCGCGCCGCATACCGCCCATGCCCTCCGAGTTCGACCTGATTCGTCGCCACTTCACCCGCCCCGCGCGCCACACCGATCTCGCGGTGGGCGACGACGCGGCACTGCTCGCGCCGCGCCCCGGCATGCAGCTCGCGGTGTCGACCGACATGCTGGTCGCCGGCACGCATTTCTTTGCCGACACCGACCCCGAAGCACTCGGCTGGAAAACGCTCGCGGTGAACGTCTCCGATCTCGCCGCGATGGGCGCCGAACCGCGCTGGGCCGTGCTGGCGCTGGCGCTGCCGGCCGCCGACGAAACCTGGATCGACGCCTTCGCGCGCGGCTTCTTCGCCTGCGCCGACGCCTTCGGCGTCGACCTCGCCGGCGGCGACACCACGCGCGGGCCGCTCAACCTGTGCGTCACGATCTTCGGCGAAGTCCCGGCCGGCGGCGCGATCACGCGCAGCGGCGCGCGCGCAGGCGACGACCTGTGGATCACCGGCACGCCCGGGCAGGCCGCGCTCGGACTCGCGCACCTGCGCAATAAAGTCGCGCTCGGCCCGGATGCCGCGCGCACCTGTCTCGCCGCGCTGCACCGCCCGCAGCCGCGCGTCGCCTTCGGACAGGCCCTGCGCGGCGTCGCCGGCGCCATGCTCGACGTGTCCGACGGCCTGCTCGGCGACCTCGGCCACATCCTCGAATGCTCCGGCTGCGGCGCGCGCGTCGACGTCGCCGCCCTGCCGCTCGCCGCGCTGCATGCGCTGGGCGCCGACGATGCGCTGGCGCGCCGCTGCCTGCTGTCCGGCGGCGACGACTACGAGCTCCTGTTCACCGCGCCCCCGGCACGGCGCGACCGCCTCGCCGCGCTCGCGCAGGAACATGGCCTGCCGCTTTGCCGCATCGGCCGCATCTCCGCCAATGCGGGCGAGCTGCTGCTGCGCGAAGCGGACGGGCGCGAACACCCCACGGCCCACAGCGGCTACGACCATTTCGCCTGATCTTCGCCTCGAAGGCCATCCATGCGCCCCACCTTCCGCCTGCTCCTGAGCCACCCGGCCCACTTCATCGCGCTGGGGTTCGGCTCCGGCCTCGCCCCGCGCGCGCCGGGCACCTTCGGCACGCTCGCGGCCTGGCTGCTCTTCCCGCTGCTGCGCACGCCGATTTCCGACTTCGTCTTCCTCGCGCTGCTCACGAGCTTCTTTGTCGCCGGCATCCTCGCCGCGGACCGCACCGGCCGCGCCCTCGGCGTTCCCGACCACGGCGCCATCGTGTGGGACGAGATCGTCGCCTTCTGGCTCGTGCTGTTCTTCGCGCCGCCGGGCTTCACCTGGCAGGCCATCGCCTTCGTGCTGTTCCGCTTCTTCGACATCGTCAAGCCGCAGCCCATCCGCTGGGCCGACAGCCGCGTCGGCGGCGGCTTCGGCGTGATGCTGGACGACCTCATCGCCGCCGGTTACGCGATCCTCGCCCTCGCGATACTCAAACGTTTTCTCGGATGACCTCCATGCCCGATGACGAACTCGAAGCGCTGTCGCGCCGGGTCGGCGACTGGCTCGCCGCACGCGGCGCCACCCTCGCCTGCGCGGAATCCTGCACCGGCGGCTGGGTCGCCCAGACCGTGACCGCCACCGCCGGCAGCTCCGGCTGGTTCGACTGCGGCTTCGTGACCTATTCCAACGAGGCCAAGCAGGATCTCCTCGGCGTCGCCGCCGCGACCCTCGCCCGCAACGGCGCCGTCAGCGAGGAGACCGTGCGCGAGATGGTCACCGGCGCCCTCGCGCGCAGCCGCGCCCGCTTCGCGCTCGCCGTCTCGGGCGTCGCGGGCCCGGGCGGCGGCACGGTGGCCAAGCCGGTCGGCATGGTGTGTTTCGCCTGGGGGGAACGCGACGGAAAGCTGCGCAGCGACACCGTCCATTTCGCCGGTGATCGCACCTCGATCCGGCGCCAGGCGGTGATCCGCGCGCTCGCCGGATTGATGACATAATCATTTTCCGGCCGTTACACGGACGAGCTGCAACACTCCAGCAATCTCTGTGCCATAATTCCCCAACGTTTTGAAAGGACAGGACATGGACGACAACAAGGCCAAGGCCCTCGCCGCCGCGCTCTCGCAGATCGAGAAGCAGTTCGGCAAGGGTTCGATCATGCGCATGGGCGACGGCAACGTCGAAAAGGACATCCAGACGGTGTCGACCGGCTCGCTCGGGCTCGACATCGCGCTGGGCCTCGGCGGACTGCCACGCGGCCGCGTCGTCGAGATCTACGGCCCGGAATCATCCGGCAAGACCACGCTCACGCTGCAGGTCATCGCCGAGATGCAGAAGATCGGCGGCACCGCGGCCTTCATCGACGCCGAACACGCGCTCGATGTCGGCTACGCCGAGAAACTCGGCGTGAACATCCAGGACCTCCTGATCTCGCAGCCCGACACCGGCGAGCAGGCGCTCGAGATCGCCGACATGCTGGTGCGCTCGGGCGGCGTGGACATCGTCGTCGTCGACTCGGTCGCGGCGCTCACCCCGAAAGCTGAAATCGAAGGCGAGATGGGCGACCAGCTGCCCGGCCTGCAGGCCCGCCTGATGAGCCAGGCGCTGCGCAAGCTGACCGCGAACATCAAGCGCACCAACACGCTGGTGATCTTCATCAACCAGATCCGCATGAAGATCGGCGTGATGTTCGGCAACCCCGAGACCACCACCGGCGGCAACGCGCTCAAGTTCTACGCCTCCGTGCGCCTCGACATCCGCCGCACCGGCGCGATCAAGAAGGGCGACGAGGTCGTCGGTTCCGAGACGCGCTGCAAGGTCGTCAAGAACAAGGTCTCGCCCCCGTTCAAGGAAGCGCACTTCGACATCCTCTACGGCGAAGGCATCTCGCGCGAAGGCGAGATCATCGACCTCGGCGTACAGCACAAGATCGTCGACAAGTCGGGCGCCTGGTACGCCTACAACGGCGACAAGATCGGCCAGGGCAAGGACAATTCGCGCGAATTCCTGCGGGCGAACCCCGCGCTTGCGCGCGAGATCGAGAACAAGGTGCGCGTCGCCGTCGGCCTCAAGGAATTGCCGGCCGAACCCGCGCAACCGGCCGTCGAAGCCGCCTGACGCCGGCCTCGCCCATGGCGGAGACCGGCCTGCGGGAACGCGCGTTGCGGCACCTCGCGCGGCGGGACCACTCGCGCGCGGAACTCGCCCGCAAGCTCGCCCCGCACGGCTCGGCCGAAGAGATCGGCGACGTGCTCGACCGCATCAGCGAACTCGGACTGCTCAGCGACGACCGCTTCGCCGAAGCGTGGGTGCGCGGCAAGGCCGCACGCTTCGGCACGTCGTGCCTGCGTAGCGAGCTCGCGCGGCGCGGCGTGGCGCGCGACACAATCGAAGCGGCCATCGCCACGGAAGCGGGCGAGGACGACGCCGAGCGCGCCCGGGCCGTGTGGCGCGGCAAGTTCGGCGTTCCACCGGCCGATGCGCGCGAATGGGCGCGGCAGGCGCGCTTCCTGCAAAGCCGCGGCTTCGGCACCGACGTGATCCGCAAGATATTGAAAGAGAATCCCGATGAATCTGCTTAAGGTCGCCGGACTGCAGAAGCGCTACAAGGCACGCACCGTCGTGCACGACGTCGGCTTCGAGGTCGGCAGCGGCGAAGTCGTCGGCCTGCTCGGGCCCAACGGCGCCGGCAAGACGACCTGTTTCTACATGATCGTCGGGCTGGTGCGCGCCGACGGCGGCGACATCCGCCTGGACGATGCCGAGCTCACGCATCTGCCCGTGCATTCGCGCGCGCGCCTCGGCCTCTCGTACCTGCCGCAGGAAATGAGCGTCTTCCGCAAGCTCACCGTCGCCGAGAACATCCGCGCCGTGCTGGAGCTGCAGGGTCTCGGCCGCGACCGCATCGACGAGCGCCTCGAAGAGCTGCTCGACGAGCTCGGCATCGCCCACCTGCGCGACAACACCGCCGTCTCGCTGTCCGGCGGCGAGCGCCGCCGCTGCGAGATCGCCCGCGCGCTGGCGACCGACCCGCGCCTGATCCTGCTCGACGAACCCTTCGCGGGGGTCGACCCGATCGCGGTGCTCGACATCCAGAAGATCATCCGCTTCCTGCGCGACCGCGGCATCGGCGTGCTGATCACCGACCACAACGTGCGCGAGACGCTGGGCATCTGCAACCGCGCCTACATCATCAGCGAAGGGCGCGTGCTCGCCAGCGGGCGCCCGGACGACATCGTCGCCAACGAACAGGTTCGCCGCGTCTATCTCGGCGAGCATTTCCGTCTCTGAGCCACCAGCCGAAGCAGCGCCATGAAACCGTCCCTCCAGCTCAAGATCTCCCAGCACCTCACGCTGACGCCGCAGCTGCAGCAATCGATCAAGCTGCTGCAGCTGTCCACGCTGGAGCTGAACCAGGAGCTGGAACGCTTCCTCCTCGAAAACCCCATGCTCGAACGCGAGGACGGCGACGGCAGCGACTTTGCGCCCGGCGCGGCGCCGGCTTCGAGCAGCACCACCGATTCCGGCAGCCAGGCGGAAGCCCCTGCCGCCGGCGAGGAGCCGCAGGGCGAGAGCGAACCGGCCAATTTCGACGAGGCCGGCGAATGGTCGAGCGCGAGCAGCGGCTCGTCGAACCGCGACGATGACGACGACACCGACTTCCAGGAGCTGCAGGCCGCCGGCACCAGCCTGCGCGACCACCTCGACCAGCAGGTGAGCCTCTCGCCGCTGTCCGATCGCGACCGCGCGCTCGTGCGCTTCCTCATCGAGGCCCTCGACGAGGACGGCTACCTCAACCAGTCGCTCGAGGAACTGCTGCCGCTGCTGCCGCCGGAACTCGAATACGACCTCGACGACCTGGCCATCGCACTGCGCCACGTGCAGCACCTCGACCCGGCCGGCATCGGCGCGCGCAATCCGCAGGAATGCCTGAGCCTGCAGCTCAGGGCGATGTCCCGGGGGGCGACGCGCGACCTCGCGCTCAGGATCGTCGACGAATACCTCGACCTGCTCGCCGAGCGCAACTTCGTGCGCATCAAGCGCGCCACCGGCTGCGACGACGACGCGCTGCGCGCCGCGCACGCGCTGATCTGCAGCCTCGACCCCCACCCGGGTTCGCAGCACTCGGTGCAGGAGACGCGCTACATCCTGCCGGACGTCATCGTGCGCAAGCTGCGCGGCCGCTGGACGGTTTCGCTCAACCCCGAGGCGATGCCCAAGCTGCGCATCAATTCGCTCTATGCGAGCATCCTGCAGCAGAACCGCGGATCGGGCGGCGCACTCACCAGCCAGCTGCAGGAAGCGCGCTGGCTGATCAAGAACGTACAGCAGCGTTTCGACACGATCCTGCGGGTTTCGCAGGCCATCGTTGACCAGCAGCGACAGTTCTTCGATTATGGCGATGTGGCGATGCGACCTTTGACGTTGAGGGAGATCGCGGACCAGCTCGAGCTGCACGAATCGACGGTCTCGCGAGTCACAACGCAGAAGTTCATGGCCACACCGCGTGGCGTATTCGAGTTGAAGTACTTTTTCGGCAGTCACGTTGCCACCGACACCGGTGGGGCGGCATCCTCCACGGCGATTCGCGCACTGATTCGCCAGCTGGTGGAGGCCGAAGACAGGAAAAAACCCCTGTCCGACGCGAAAATTGCCGAATTGCTCGGTCAACAGGGTATCGTGGTAGCGCGGCGGACGATTGCCAAGTATCGCGAATCCCTGAATATTCCGCCGGTCAGCCTGCGCAAGACGATCTGACAATACGAGGAAACATCATGAATCTCACCATCACCGGACATCACGTCGAAGTCACTCCCGCGATCCGCGAGTACGTGAACACCAAGCTTGACCGCGTCATCCGCCACTTCGACAACGTGACCAGCGTCAGCGTGATCCTGTCGGTGGAGAAACTGCGGCAGAAGGCCGAAGTGACCCTGCATGTGCGCGGCAAGGACATCTATGTCGAAAGCGATGATGCCGACATGTACGCCGCCATCGACAGCATGGCCGACAAGCTCGACCGCCAGGTCCTCAAGTACAAGGGCAAGAACCACGACCACGGCCACGACACGCTGAAGCATCAGCAACCGACCGAACTGTGATCGTTTAACTCGCACCGGGGGTCCGGGGTGTGTTTATAATTCGCGCGTTTTCAACCCGCGCCTGCCGCACACCCCGAGCCTCCTCCCGCACCATCCCGGCAGCGGCAAGGGCCCTGTCGCGCAGGTGGTGATCCGCATGAGCCTCATCGCCGAACTCCTGCCCTCCTCGAACGTGGTCATCGATCTGGACGCGAGCAGCAAGAAACGCGTCTTCGAACAAGCCGGACTCCTGTTCGAGAACAATCAGGGCATTGCCCGCAGCGTCGTCTTCGACAGCCTGTTCTCGCGCGAGCGCCTCGGCTCGACCGGATTGGGCCAGGGCATCGCCATTCCCCACGGCCGCATCAAGGGCCTGAAGGACGCCGCCGGAGCCTTCCTGCGCCTGTCGACCCCGGTGCAGTTCGACGCGCCCGACGGCCGCCCCGTGACCATGCTGTTCGTGCTGCTGGTGCCCGAACAGGCCAACGAAACCCACCTGCAGCTGCTGTCCGAGCTCGCGCAGATGTTCAGCGACCGCGATTTCCGCGACCAGCTGCAGAACGCGCCCGACTCCGCGACCATCCATTCGCTGTTCGCCTCCTGGGGCCCGCATGCGGCAGACCAGCGTCGCGCGGCTGTATGACCTGCACCGGGAACAGCTGGAGCTGACCCACGTCAGCGGCCGGCTCGACCGGGTCATTTCGGTCAACGAAGAACGCATCTGGCCGGCCGACCTCGTCGGCCACCTGAACCTCATCCACCCGACGCGCATCCAGATCCTGGGTGCCGCCGAACTCGCGTGGGCCAGCCGCCACTCGAGCGACAAGGTCGCCCACCACCTCACCGAGATCATCGGCGCACGCCCCCCGGCGATCATCGTCGCCGACGGCTGCGCGATTCCCGAGCTGCTGCGCGGCATCTGCGAGTACGCCGACGTCGCGCTGATCACGACGCCGCAGCCGTCGGCGAGCGTGATCGACCAGCTGCGCCTCTACATGTCGCGCGAACTGGCCGAAAAGGTGTCCCTGCACGGCGTGTTCATGGACGTGCTGGGCATCGGCGTGTTCATCACAGGCAGCTCTGGCGCCGGCAAGTCCGAGCTCGCGCTGGAGCTGATCTCGCGCGGCCACGGCCTCGTCGCCGACGACATCGTCGAGTTCTCGCGCATCGCCCCGACCGTGCTCGAAGGGCGCTGCCCGGACATGCTCAAGGACTTCATCGAGGTGCGCGGGCTGGGCATCCTCAACATCCGCACGATCTTCGGCGAGACCGCGTGCCGGCGCAAGATGCGCCTGCGCCTGATCGTGCATCTCGAACGCCGCCTGCCGGGCCAGTCCGACCCCTCGCGCCTGCCGGTGCACCGCGAGACGCAGGACATCCTCGGCGTGCAGGTGATCCGCACGACCCTGCCGGTCGCCGCCGGGCGCAACATCGCGGTGCTGCTCGAAGCCGCCGTGCGCTCGACCATCCTGCAGCTGCGCGGCATCGATTCGACACAGGAATTCATCGACCGCCAGCAACGCCTGCTCGACGCCGACGGCGAAACCCTCTGATCACCCTCCGCCCGCAGGGCTCTTGCCGCACTGCGGCATCGGCTGATACGCTCGTTGTCTTTGCGCCTCCCCGCACAGGCTTCCCTTCATGACCGCCGCAGCCCCCGATTACCTGGAAAAGATCCTCAATGCCCGCGTCTACGACGTGGCCGAGGAGACCCCGCTCGACCTCGCCACGAACCTCTCGGAACGCGTGCATAACCGCATCTACCTGAAGCGCGAGGACATGCAGCCGGTGTTCAGCTTCAAGCTGCGCGGCGCGTACAACAAGATGGCGCGCCTGTCGCCGCCGGCGCTGAAGCGCGGCGTGATCTGCGCGTCGGCCGGCAACCACGCCCAGGGGGTCGCACTGTCGGCGCAGAAGATGGGCGTGCGCGCGGTGATCGTGATGCCGACTTCGACGCCGCAGATCAAGATCGACGCGGTCAAGGCGCGCGGCGGCGAGGTGGTGCTCGCGGGCGACTCGTATTCCGATGCCTACGCCCATGCGGTCGAGCTCGAGAAGGCCGAAAAGCTGACCTTCGTCCATCCCTACGACGACCCGGACGTGATCGCCGGCCAGGGCACGATCGGCATGGAGATCCTGCGCGCGCACCCGGATCCCATCCACGCGGTGTTCTGCGCCGTCGGCGGCGGCGGCCTGATCGCCGGCGTCGCGGCCTACATCAAGCGCCTGCGCCCGGAAACGAAGATCGTCGGCGTCGAGACCGTGGACGCCGACGCGATGACGCGCTCGCTCGCCGAGGGCCGGCGTGTCGCGCTCGATCAGGTCGGGCTGTTCGCCGACGGCACCGCGGTGAAGCAGGTCGGCGAGGAGACCTTCCGCCTGTGCCAGCAGTACGTCGACGAGATGATCCTGGTCGACAACGACGCGATCTGCGCTGCGCTCAAGGACGTGTTCGAGGACACGCGCTCCATCCTCGAGCCCTCGGGCGCCCTCGCGGTGGCCGGCGCGAAGGAGTACGCCAAGCGCCACAACCTGCACGGCAAGAGCCTCGTCGCGGTCGCCTCCGGCGCGAACATGAACTTCGACCGCCTGCGCTTCGTCGCCGAGCGCGCCGAGGTCGGCGAGCAGCGCGAGGCCGTGTTCGCGGTGACGATCCCGGAACGCCCGGGCTCCTTCCGCAAGTTCTGCAGCCTGATCGGCAACCGCCACATCACCGAATTCAACTACCGCTACGCCGACGCGCAGCAGGCGCACATCTTCGTCGGCGTCGCGGTGCATAACCGCGCCGAGGCCACACGCATCATCGAGATGCTGGAGCGCCACGAACTGCCCGCGGTGGACCTGACCGACGACGAGATGGCGAAGAGCCACATCCGCTACATGGTCGGCGGGCGCGCGCCGCACGTGAACAACGAGCTGGTGTACCGCTTCGAATTCCCCGAGCGCCCGGGCGCGCTGATGAATTTCCTCACTAGCCTGCATTCGGACTGGAACATCAGCCTGTTCCACTACCGCAACCACGGCTCGGATTCCGGCCGCGTGCTGGTCGGCATGCAGGTGCCGCCCGAGGACAAGGGCGCCTTCCAGGACTTCCTCGACCGGCTCGGCTACGACTACGCGGACGAGTCGGCCAACCCCGCCTACCGCATGTTCCTCGGCTGAGCGGCGAAAGCGCCGGCCTCGGTGACGATCCAGTCCATCGGGCGGTCGTACGGCTGCGGCCGGACGTCGTCGACGCGGGCGAACTCGAAGCCCAGGCCCACCGCGACGGGATTCATCACCGCCAGCGTGCGGTCGAAGTATCCGCCGCCGTAGCCGACCCGGTAGCCGGCGGCATCGAAGGCATTGCACGGCACGAGGATGACATCGGGGACCACGGGATCGCCGTCGGCGGGATGCGGGATGCCGTGGCGGTCGAGCGGCATCTCCATCCCCGGTACCCAGCGGCGGAACACCATCGGCCCCGCCTGATGCGGCACGACGGGCAGCACGGCGACGCGCGACGCATCGGCCGCCAGCCAGTGTGCGACCCAGGCGCGCAGGTCGGGCTCGCCTCGGTAGGGCCAGCAGAAGCCCAACGTGGTCGGTGCGAGGCGCGCGACGAGTTCGGAGAGATGCACCTCGAAGTGGCGCATCAGCGCCGTGCGGTGCGTCGCCGTGAGCGCCTGGCGTGCGGCGATCGTGCGGGCACGCAGCGCGCGGCGCTGCTCGGCCGGGTCGATGTCGGAGGCGGATTCGGGTGCGTGGGCGTGATTCACTGTGGTATGGTCGGGTAGATTGAAAGGGGATGTTAAGGGATGGCAAAGGGTTTGTGGGCCGCGCTGGCACTGGTGCTGGCGAGCCTGACGCAGGGAGCCCACGGGCAGGGCGGTGACGACCGCATCCTCGCGGCGCGCGACGCGGTGCGCAGCGGTGACCGCGCGACGCTGGAGCGGCTCGCCGCGGAGCGCGAGCCGCACGTGCTCGATCCCTACGTGCGCTACTGGCGGCTCGTGAACATCCTCGGTCGCCCGGAAGCCCCGCCGGTCAACGAACTCAACGAATTCCTGCTGCGCGAAGCCGACAGCGTGCTCGCCGAGCGCCTGCGCAGCGACTGGCTGCGGCGCATGGCACGCGAGTACGACTGGAGCGGCTTCCTCAAGGTCTATCCGGACCTGCGCGAGCCCGACGCCGAATTGCGCTGCCTGCAGCGCAACGCCCGGCTCGAACTGGGCGACCTCACGGTGCTCGACGAAGTGCGCACGCGCTGGATGGAACTCGCCGACAGCCACACTGCCTGCGAGCCGGTGTTCCGCACGCTGGCGCAGGCCGGCCACCTCGGCAGCGATGACCTGTGGTGGCGGGCGCGGCGCCAGATCGACAGCCGCAGCCCGTCGAATGCGCGCACCACCCTGTCGTGGATGAATGCCGCCGACGCGCCTGCGCTCGCCGACTTCGACCGCATGCTGAAGAGCCCGGCCGCGTGGCTCGACCGCCTGCCGCCGAACTTCGCCGTCTCGCGGGCCGGCCGCGAGCTCGCGCTGGCCGCGCTCGTGCGCATCGCGCGCGAGGACGCGTCCTCCGCCTACGCGCGCTTTGCGCGCTTCGAGGAGCGGCTCGGCGCGGACGAGCGGGCGTATGTCTACGCGGTGCTCGGCCACCACGGCTCGCTGCAGGGTGCCCCCGGCGCCGTGCGCTGGTTCCGCGCCGCCGGCAAGACGCCGATGAGCGCCGAACAGCGCGCATGGCGGGTCCGCGCCGAGCTGCGTGTCGAGGACTGGCGCGGCGTGCAGGCGGCGATCGAAGGCATGACCACGGCCGAACAGGCGCAGCCGGAATGGACCTACTGGCTCGGCCGCGCGCACGCCGCGCAGAGCCGTCCCGCGGAAGCCGCGGCGCTGTACGGACGCATCGCGACGCTGCCGAATTTCTACGGCATGCTGGCCGCCGAAGAGCTGGGCAGTCCGTTCGCGCCCCCCGTGCGCAACGGCAACGTCACCACCGAGGACACCGCGCGCGTCGACGCCGACCCGGGCCTGCGCCGCGCGCTCGCGCTGTACCGGCTCGAGATGCGCACCGAGGGCATGCGCGAATGGAACTGGTCGCTGCGCGGCCAGGACGACGGCTTCCTGATCGCGGCGGCACGCCTCGCGCTGCGCAACGAGATCTACGACCGCGCGATCAACACCGCCGAGCGCACCGATCCGCAGGCGAACTACGACCTGCGCTTCCTCACGCCCTACCGCCAGCTGATCGAACCGCAGGTGCGCCAGCAGGGCCTCGACATGGCCTGGGTGTATGGCCTGATGCGCCAGGAAAGCCGCTTCATCGCGCCGGCGCGCTCGAGCTCCGGCGCCCAGGGCCTGATGCAGGTGATGCCCGCCACGGGCAAGTGGGTCGCGCGCAAGATCGGCCTCTCCGGCTATCACCAGGGCATGCTGACCGACCCCGACACCAACGTGCTGCTGGGCACGAGCTATATGCGCCTGATCCTCGAGGACCTCGACGAGCATCCGGTGCTGGCATCGGCCGGCTACAATGCCGGACCGGGGCGCGCACGCAAATGGCGTGACGAACGTCCGCTCGAAGGTGCGATCTATGCAGAGACGATCCCCTTCGACGAGACCCGCGACTATGTGAAGAAGGTCATGGCCAACGCCGTCATTTATGCGGCGATGCTGGAGGCGAAGCCGCAGTCACTGAAGGCCCGGCTCGGGACGATCTCGCCGCGGCTCGCCACGGAACGCTAGTGTCCCGGGTTGCAGGTTCGTGAAATCGGGACACTAAACCCGCAAGTCCTCGCAGGGAGGCAGCAACATGAAAATGGAACGCGTCGTACTCGTCGGCGGCTCCGGCTTTGTGGGCCGCGTCATTGCGAACCGTCTGTCGCGCGAGAACATCGGCGTGCTGGTGCCGACGCGGCGTTATATCCACGCAGGCGAGTTGCTGCTGATCCCGACGGTCGAGGTCGTCGAGGCGGACGTCCATGACCCCGCCACGCTGTCGCGGCTCTTCACCGGCGCGGATGCCGTGGTCAATCTCGTCGGCATCCTGCATTCGCGCCCGGGCAACCCCTGGGGGCCGGATTTCGCGCGCGCCCACGTCGAGCTTCCGCGCAGGATCGTCGCCGCCTGCCAGGCGGCCGGGGTCGCGCGCCTCGTCCACGTCAGCGCGCTGGGCGCGTCGGCGAACGGCCCGTCCGAATACCAGCGCTCGAAGGCCGCCGGCGAGGAAGCGATCCACGCGACGGGCGACGCGCCGGCGTGGACCATCCTGCGCCCGTCGGTCATCTTCGGTCGCGAGGACAGCTTCCTCAACATGTTCGTGCGCCTCGCGCAGCGTTTTCCGGTGCTGCCGCTCGCCGGCGCCGATGCGCGCTTCCAGCCGGTGCATGTCGGGGACGTTGCCGAAGTCGTGTGGCGCTGCCTGACCGAGCCGTCGGCGCCCCGCCAGACCTTCGAGCTCGCGGGGCCCGGGATCTACACGCTGCGCGAACTCGTCGAGTATGTCACCGAGCTGTCGGGCCAGCCGCGTCCGGTGATCGGCCTGCCGGAATGGCTCGCGATGCTGCAGGCCAGGCTGATGGAGCTCGCGCCACGGCCGCTGATGAGCCGCGACAACGTGCGCTCGATGCGCGTCGACAACGTCGCCAGCGGCGCCCCGCTGCCCTTCGGCATGACGCCGGCCGGGCTCGAGGCGCTCGCGCCGACCTGGATCGGCGACCGCCACCAGCGTGCCCGCTACTACCCGATGCGCAGCCGTGCGCGCCGCCCGCGCCACGGCTGAGCTTTTTCCGCAGCACCGAGCAGCACCCTACGGAGACGAGCGCATGAAACTGATCATCGGCAACAAGAATTATTCATCCTGGTCCCTGCGCCCCTGGCTCGCAGCCCGCGCCAGCGGACAGGTTTTCGAGGAGATCCGCATCCCCCTCTTCACCGAGGGCAGCCGCGAACGCATCCTGCAGCACTCGCCCTCGGGCAAGGTGCCCTGCCTGATCGACCACGGCGTCGCGGTGTGGGACTCACTCGCGGTGTGCGAATACCTGGCCGAGAAGGCGCCCGGCCTGTGGCCGGCCGATTCCGCCGCACGCGCGGTGGCGCGCGCGATCAGCGCGGAGATGCACTCGAGCTTCCAGGACCTGCGCCAGGCCATGCCGATGAACATCCGCAAGGACTACACCGGCAAGGGCCACACGCCCGCGGTCGATGCCAACATCGCACGCATCGAAGCGATCTGGAACGACTGTCGCGCGCGCTTCGGCACGAAGGCGAATGCGGGCGGCCCCTACCTATTCGGCGCCTTCTCGATCGCCGACGCGATGTACGGGCCGATCTGCTTCCGCTTCAAGACCTACGGCGTGCAACCCGCCGGCGCGGCCGGCGAATACCTCGCGGCGATGCTCGCGCACCCGGCCATGCAGGAGTGGGAGGCCGCGGCACGCGCGGAGAGCGAATCCATCCCTGCCGAGGACCTGTACGGCTGATGCGCTGCTATGTTGTCGGCGGGGCGGTACGCGACCGCCTGCTTGGCCTGCCGGTGCAGGACCGCGACTGGGTCGTCGTCGGGGCAACGCCCGACGAGATGATCGCGCGCGGTTTCCGCCCGGTAGGCAAGGATTTCCCGGTCTTCCTGCATCCGCAGACCAACGAGGAATACGCGCTCGCGCGCACCGAGCGCAAGAGCGGGCGCGGCTACACCGGCTTCGTCGTGCACACGGCGCCGGACGTCACGCTGGAAGACGACCTGCTGCGGCGCGACCTCACGATCAACGCGATCGCCGCGGACGAGGACGGCACGCTGATCGACCCCTACGGCGGCCAGGCCGATCTCGCCGCACGCGTGTTCCGCCACGTGAGCCCCGCCTTCGCCGAGGACCCGGTGCGCATCCTGCGCGTCGCGCGCTTCGCCGCACGCTTCGGCGATTTCAGCGTGGCACCCGAGACGCTCGCACTGATGCGCACGATGGTCGACAACGGCGAGGTCGACCACCTCGTCGCCGAACGCGTGTGGCAGGAGCTCGCGCGCGGGCTGATGGAAGACCGCCCCTCGCGCATGCTGCGCGTGCTGCGCGACTGCGGCGCGCTCGCGCGCATCCTGCCGGAAGTCGAGCGCCTGTTCGGCGTGCCGCAACCGGTGGAGCACCACCCCGAGGTCGACACCGGCGAGCACGTGCTGCTGGTGCTCGACTACGCGGCGAAAACGCGGCAGCCGCTCGCCGTGCGCTGGGCCTGCCTGATGCATGACCTCGGCAAGGGCGACACGCCCGCCGACATCCTGCCGCACCACTACGGCCACGAAGCGAAGAGCGCCACCCGCGCGCGCGCGGTGTCCGAGCGCCTGCGCGCGCCGGTCGACTGCCGCGACCTCGCGGTGATCTTCGCGCGCGAGCACGGCATCCTCCATCAAGTGGCGAAATTACGCCCGGAAACCATCGTCAAGGCGCTCGAAACGGCCGACGCGCTGCGCCGGCCCGAGCGGTTCGCGCTGCTGCTGGAAGCCGCGGCCTGCGACTACCACGGCCGCCCCGGCCGCGAGGCCCCCTATGCGCCGCGCGCGGACCGCTGGCGCGCTGCGCTCGCCGCGATCCAGGGCATCGACGCCGGCGCGATCGCACGCGCCTGCACCGACAAGGCACAGATTCCGCAGCGCGTGCACGCCGCCCGCGTCGCTGCCGTCAAGGCGCTGTCCGCCGCGCCCCGCCCGGCTGCCGACCGGAAACCGGGGACCGAATGAAACGATCGGTACCGCGCGCAGTCACAAAACTCTCAAAATCGCCCACGCGAGGAGCGACAACAGGATCGTGCTGGTAAATGGCAAATGGAAAGGGCGTCCGAACAGACGAAAATGCAGGTCCCCGGGCAGATGACCGAAGCGCAGACGCGTCAGCCCGGGCCGGAACAGGCCGGTGACCAGCACCATCAGGACGACCACCACGACCCACTTCAGCACGGCCGCTCCAGCGCAAAAGCGGACATTAGACCCGGCCCGCCGCGCGCTCGCAATGTGCAGTCCGCGCGCGGCGGCGTCATTTCCGACAACACGATGCCAAGAATGACCGACCACCCTCTCCGACCGATGTCCACCCGACGTGACGCCGCCTTCCCGCTCCCCGCGCTCGTACCTGCGCCCCTTTCGTCCGCGCCCGGCACGACGGGGGTTCGCGCATGAACGCCCACCGCTTCGGAGACCTCGAAGTCCTCGCACGCAGCCCGGCAGGCAAGCCGGCGTTCGCAACGCCGCTGCTGTTCATCCACGGCGCCTACACCGGGGCGTGGTGCTGGGACGAGCACTTCATGCCGTATTTCGCCGACGCCGGCTATTCCTGTTACGCGGTTTCGCTGTCGGGGCACGGCGGCAGCCGCAAGCGCGCCGCGCTCGACACGCATTCGATCGACGACTACGTGCGCGACGTCGCCCAAGTTGTTTCAAGACTTCCGGCCGAACCGGTGCTGATCGGCCATTCGATGGGCGGCATGATCGTGCAGAAATACCTGGAACGCGCCGGCGTGCCGGCCGCCGTGCTGCTGTGCTCGGTGCCGCCGCAGGGGCTCATGGGCTCGGCGCTCGGGCTGATGTTCAGCCGCCCCAATCTCGTCAACGACCTCAACGCCATGCTCAACGGCGGCCACCCCGAGCCCGAGAGCCTGCGCGAGGCGCTGTTCCACCAGCCCATCGCCGACGACGCGCTGATGCGCTACTACCGCCAGTGCCAGCCGGAGTCCCACCGCGCGATCTGGGACATGACGCTGTTCAACCTGCCCCAGCCCACCCGCATGCACCGCCCGCCGATGCTGATCCTCGGCGCGGAGCACGACCACCTCATTCCGCCCGCGCAGGTATCCATGACCGCGGCAACCTACGGCACGCCCGCGCACATCTTCCCCGGCCTCGGGCACGGGGTGATGCTGGAGCAGGACTGGCGCACGGTCGCCGACCACATCGCCGCGTGGCTTCCGACACAAATTGTTTGATCCCGCACTGGAAATCGTGCTCATTCCCATTCATGATGAAAGCAAGGATGCGAGGAGGCATCCCCGGCAACTTCGGCGCAGCGCCCGGTTCCGCGACGCGCCGAAGTTGAAAACCAGACGTACGTCCGCACATACGGAGCACAGGGTTCAGGAATCGGAGACGGCTGCCGATAAATCACCCGGAAAGCCGATCACCCGAGCACGAAGCGGAGGCCAACATGGTGACCATCATGGACATGACGACGGGCAAGGCGATCGCGGAGCCGCCGGAAGAGTACGGCGACGAGGTGCTGAACGCGAACTGGCTGCCGCCGCAGCCGGAAGTCGCAGCGCAACTGCACGAAGTCGAGCACGCCCCGGACACGCCGGCGATCGACGTCGAGAGTTTCCTCGCAGCGGTGTACCGCTACCAGGAATGAACGACGCAGGTGTTGCGCGCGCGGCCGGTGGGGACGGCGCGCGCGCCGGATTTCCCGCGCCGGGACGCGCGGGCGGCCTGACTCATGCCGCTACAGCGCGTGCAGGCGGTCGCCGCGCATGAAACCCAGCAAGGGTTCGTCGATGCCGCGCCCCAGCGCGAGCACCTTGAACAGTTCCCCCATCTCCTGCGGCGTCGTCAGGCGCTGCACCGCGCGTGCGGCGCGGATGTAATCGGCGCTTTCCTCCGGCGCGCGCCGCGCGAGGCACTCCAGCACCCCGCAGTTGAACAGGAAGGCCGCCTGGTTCGTGTAGCCCATCACGTCCAGCCCGGCGTCGAAGGCGGCTTCGGCGGCCGCGGTGAAATCGACGAAGGCGGTGATGTCGTTGAGCCCCGGCCACAGGAAGGGGTCGGCATGCGCGTTGTGGCGGTAGTAGCACAGCAGCGTGCCGCTCGAACGCGAGGGCAGGTAGTACTCGGCGCGCGGATAGCCGTAGTCGATCAGCAGCAGCGCGCCGCGTTCGAGCCGCGCGGCCCATTCGCCGATCCACGCGCGCGCGGCCAGGTTGATCTCGGTAACATACTCGGCGCTGTCCGCGCGCGGCAGATCGAGTGCCGCGGCGGCCCCGGCGACCGCCCCGGTGGCGGGCGAATCGGCCCAGCGCAGCACGCCCTGGTCGTCGACCGCGACGCCACGCTCGAACAGGGCATCGCCGCGCGTCGCGACCAGATGCACCGGCATCACGTCGAGCACCTCGTTCGCGACCACCGCGCCGGCGAAGCGCTCGGGCAGCGCATCGAGCCATTGGACGCGCGACGCGAGATGCGGCGCCTTCGCCGCCAGCGTGTCGAACTGGCGCTCGCGCAGTTCGCCCGAGACCTCGAGGATGCCGTAGCTTTCCGGCACGCAGCCGCGGCGCTCGAGTTCGAGCAGCAGGTCGGCGGCGAGCAGCCCCGTGCCGGCGCCGACCTCGATCACGTGCGGCGCGGCTGCGCGCATCACCTGCTCGACCTGCGCCGCGAGCGCCTGGCCGAATAGCGGCGTGAGCTCCGGCGACGTGATGAAGTCGCCGCCGGGACCGAACTTTCGCGCCCCGCCGCTGTAATACCCGAGGCCGGGCGCGTAGAGCGCCAGTTCCATGTAACGCGAGAACGGGATCCAGCCGCCCGCTTCGGCAATGGCGGCGGTGATCGTACGGAGTAGGCGCGTGCTCTGGTCGAGCGCGTCGGCCGAAGGTTCGGGAAGGGACATGGGCGAAGTGAAACGGAAAACGCGTATTCTAACCGGCACACCGCAGTCCCCATGCCCGCGGTGCCGCACCAGGGCATTCTGAAACGCAGCTCAAGATGAACGCACAAGATCGACCCGTCATCCTCATCACCGGCGCCGCGCGGCGCGTCGGCGCCGACATCGCGCGCACGCTGCACGCCGGCGGTGCCGACGTCGTGCTGCACTACCGCAGCTCGTCGGCCGACGCCGAAGCGCTCGCCGCCGACCTGAACCGCACGCGCCCGGATTCGGCCTCGACCGTACGCGCCGACCTGAAGGACGACGGCGCCCCCGAGGCGCTCGCCGACGCGCTGCTGGCGCGCCACGGCCGCCTCGACGCGCTGGTGAACAACGCCTCGAGCTTCTTCGCGACGCCGATCGGCCGGATCGACGCGGCGGCGTGGACCGACCTCATCGGCTCGAACCTGAAAGGCCCGCTGTTCCTGTCGCAGGCCCTCGCGCCGGCACTGCGCGCGGCGCGCGGCGCGATCGTGAACATCGTCGACATCCACGCCGAGCGCCCCCTGCGCCATTACCCGCTGTACTGCGCGGCGAAGGCCGGCCTGCTGGGCCTGACCCGGGCCCTGGCGATCGAGCTCGCACCCGAGGTGCGCGTGAACGGCGTGTCGCCCGGCCCGGTCGACTGGCCCGAGGACGGCCAGTTCACCACCGCCGAACGGGACGAGATCGTGCGCCACACGCTGCTGGGCCGTCCCGGCAGCCCCGCCGACATCGCCCGCACGGTGCGCTTCCTGCTGCTCGACGCGCCCTACATCACCGGGCAGATCCTCGCCGTCGACGGCGGCCGCAGCGCGCATCTCTGAGCTGACGCACTCTGCCGAAAGGTATAATTCCGCTCGTTTTTGTCGCAGGATTCCGCCGTGAACGCCCCCACCGCTGCCACCGAGGCAGCCCTCCCGCCCGCCGACGCCCTCCCCGGCCCCTCCGCCGTCGCCAGCGATGCGCGCTTCTCCAACACCTTCCTGCGCCTGAAGAAGAAGCTCGAGCGCAGCGTCGGCAAGGCGATCGCGGACTTCAACATGATCGGCGAAGGCGACACCGTGCTCGTGTGCGTCTCGGGCGGCAAGGACTCCTACACGCTGCTGTCCTGCCTGATGGCGCTGCGCGAGCGCGCGCCGGTGGATTTCCGCATCGTCGCGATGAACCTCGACCAGAAGCAGCCGGGCTTTCCCGCCGACGTGCTGCCGGCCTACTTCGAGTCGATCGGCATCGAGTACCGCATCGTCACCGAGGACACCTACTCGATCGTCAAGGACAAGATCCCCGAGGGCAAGACCACCTGCTCGCTGTGCTCGCGCCTGCGCCGCGGCATCATCTACCGCGTCGCGAAGGAGATCGGCGCGACGCGCATCGCGCTCGGCCACCACCGCGACGACATGATCGAGACGCTGTTCCTCAACATGTTCTTCGGCGGCAAGCTGAAGTCGATGCCTCCGAAGCTCGTCAGCGACAACGGCGAGCACGTCGTAATCCGCCCGCTCGCCTACTGCACCGAGAACGACATCGCCCGCTTCGCGCGCACGATGGATTTCCCCATCATCCCGTGCAACCTGTGCGGCTCGCAGGAGAACGCGCAGCGCAAGCAGATCAAGAACATGCTGCAGGCCTGGGGGCGCGAGTTCCCGGGGCGTATCGAGTCGATCGCGACCGCGATGACCCAGGTCGTGCCTTCGCACCTCGCGGACAACACGCTGTTCGATTTCCGCAGCCTGACGCGCGACACGCCGGTCGCCGAGGGCGACATCGCCTTCGACCGCCCCGAACTGCCGCTCAAGAACAATGTCATTTCCATCGTAAGCGACTTCACGGACGAGGGCTGAGCGCCCATGACGACAGCTTGCGCCGTCGGCGCCGGTTGACGATCATCATCCGGCCCGGAGAATACCGCTCATGCATCGCCCGGCTGCCCCGCAGCCGAACCGCCACAGCAAGGAAACACAGGTCATGGCCCAGCCGAACAATGTGTGCGTCCTCGTCGCCGAGATCCCCGGGGTCGATCGCCTCACCGACGCCCTGGACGCCGCAGAGGCGAAACACGCGCTGGAACGCTGCCTGAATCGCGTCGACCGCGCGATCGAGGCGAAGGGCGGCACGGCGCTGCGCCGCGGTAGCGCACGCATCCGCGCCGTGTTCCCGCGCACCGACGATGCCATCTCCGCCAGTTGCGAAATGCTCGAGCGCGTGCAGAGCCTGCCGCCGCTGCGCGGCCTGCGCATGACGATCTGCGTCGGCCTGCACTTCGGCGCGGACGAATCGGGCGAAGCCGAAGTCGGCGCCCTGCACCTGGCCGAAATCGCCAAGCCGGGGCAGGCGCTGGCGAGCGAAGCCGTCGTCGCCCGGTTGTCATCGGCCTCGCGCCAGTTCGTGGCCGCCGCGCCCTCGCGCGATCCCGCCCTCGCCGGACTGGGCTTCACCGCCTTCACGATCGCGCGCCAGCCTGCCTCGGTGCCGGTCGAGCGGCCGGCCGAGCGGCCGATCATGCAACGCGCGTGCGTGCGCCACGGCGAGGAAACGCTGGTCGTCGACGAATCACGGCCGGTCGTGCTGTTCGGGCGCGAACTCGGCAACGATGTCGTGATCGCCGACCCGCGCGCCTCGCGCCAGCACGCGCGCATCGAACGCCGGCGCGAGGGCTTCGTGCTGATCGACCAGAGCACCAATGGCACCTACTTCGCCGAGGACGGCGGCACCGAGCGCTGCATCAAGGGGGCGGAGATCGTGCTCACGGGCAGCGGCCGCATCGGCTGCGGCTTCGTCGCGAACGAAATCGAGCCCGAGCTGGTGTTCATCGAGATCGTGTAACCGCCCGCCTACGCTGCGGGCGCCACCGTCCGCAGCGCCGCAGATGGACTTCCTTGCCCTGATCGACCCCGGCCCCGACGGCGGGCTGGCCGCCCTCTTCCTCGCGAGCTTCCTGTCCGCGACGCTGCTGCCGGGCGGCTCCGAGCTGGTGCTCGCCGGCGTGCTGAAGCTGCGCCCGGAGCAGCTCGCCCCCGCGCTCGCGCTCGCGACGCTCGGCAACACGCTGGGCGGCATGAGCACCTGGGGCCTCGCACGCCTGCTGCCGCAACGCGCCGACACCACCCGCCTCGACTGGGTGCGCCGTCACGGCGCACCGGCGCTGCTGCTGTCATGGGCGCCCGTCTTCGGCGACGCGCTGTGCGCCGCCGCCGGCTGGCTGCGCCTCGCCTGGCTGCCCTGCCTGCTGTGGATGGGGCTCGGCAAGCTGCTACGCTACGCGCTGATCGCCTTTTCCGTCACCTGAACCTCCCGCATTCCGATGAGCATCCAACGTCACGGCACCACCGCCCGCTACTCCGATATCGTCATTCACAACGGCACCGCCTGGATCGTCGAAGTCCCCGCCAGCGAGGACGCCGACGCCGCCACGCAGACGCGCGAGATCCTCGCGAGCTTCGACCGCCTGCTCGCCCAGGCCGGCAGCGCGCGCGACCGCCTGCTGTCGGCGACGATCTACCTCACCGACATGGCCGACTACGACGCCATGAACGCCGTGTGGGACGCGTGGCTGCCCGCCGGCACGGCGCCCTCGCGCGCCTGCGTGCAGGTCGCCGCGCTCGCCCGCGCCGGCTGGCGCGTCGAAATCGCCCTCGTCGCGGCGGTGTCGCAGCAGAACTGAATCTTCCCGGCCTGCGCCTGTCTCATCCACGCCGACACCCCGCAAAATCAAGCCCCTACGGGCTTCAAGGGCTTAAAGAAGCCTTCTATTGCACCGCAGTAAGTTACAATTTGCGGTTCACTGCTGTCCGGTACCGGAACATCTCATGACCCAACGCCTGCGCGAGATTCCCTACAACTACACGTCGTTCTCCGACCGCGAGATCGTCATCCGCCTGCTCGGCGACGAGGCGTGGCAAGCGCTGAACGCGCTGCGCGAGGAACGCGTGACCGGGCGTTCGGCGCGGATGCTGTACGAGGTGCTGGGCGACATCTGGGTCGTGCAGCGCAACCCCTACCTGCAGGACGACCTCCTCGAAAACCCCGAGCGGCGCAACGCGCTGATCGAGGCGCTGCGCCACCGGCTGCGCGAAGTCGAGAAGCGCCGCGAGGAGAGCGCGGGTGAAGACCCGGAACGCAGCGAGAAGGTCGCGAGCCTCGTCGTCGTCGCGCATGCCGCCGTCGACCGCTTCGCCGCCTTCTTCACCGACACCGAGGCGCTGCGCAGGAAGACGCTCAAGGCGCTCGCCCGCCACACCCGGCGCGACAACATCTGCTTCGACGGCCACGCGCGCGTCTCGCACGTCACCGACGCGACCGACTGGCGCGTCGAATACCCCTTCGTCGTCCTCTGCCCCGATACCGAAGAGGAGATGGCGCCGCTGGTGAAGAGCTGCATCGAGCTGGGCCTCACGATCATCCCGCGCGGCGGCGGCACCGGCTACACCGGCGGCGCCGTGCCGCTCGATGCGCGCTCGGTGGTGATCAACACCGAGAAGCTGATCGACATCGGCGCGGTCGAGGAAACGCTGCTGCCCGGCCTCGACGGCAAGCCGACGCTGCCCTACATGACGATCCGCACCGGCGCGGGCGTCGTCACCGAGCGCGTGTCGGAAGCCGCGGGCCTCGCGGGGCGCGTGTTCGCGGTCGACCCGACCTCGGCGTCCGCGTCGTGCATCGGCGGCAACATCGCGATGAACGCCGGCGGCAAAAAGGCCGTGCTGTGGGGCACGGCGCTCGACAACCTGGCGTGGTGGAAGATGGTCACGCCGGACGGCAACTGGCTCGAAGTCGAACGCCTCGACCACAACTTCGGCAAGATCCACGATCAGGAGACGGTGCATTTCCGCCTGCGCCGCTTCGACGCAAAGAGCTACGCGCTGCTGGGCGAGGAGACCCTGACGATGCCGGGCGCCTCGTGCCGCAAGACCGGCCTCGGCAAGGACGTCACCGACAAGTTCCTCGGCGGCGTGCCGGGCGTGCAGAAGGAAGGCACGGACGGCCTGATCGTCGCTGCGCGCTGGGTGCTGCACAAGATGCCGCCGGTGACGCGCACGGTGTGCCTCGAATTCTTCGGCCAGGTGCGCGAAGCGGTGCCGGCGATCGTCGAGATCACCGACTGGTTCAAGCCGGGCGCCGAAGGCAACCGCCTCGGCGTGCAGCTCGCCGGCCTCGAACACCTCGACGAACGCTACGTGAAGGCGGTCGGCTACACGACCAAGGCGAAGCGCCACGGCCGGCCGAAGATGGTGCTGATCGGCGACATCGTCGGCCACGACGAGGCCTCGGTGATGACCGCGGCCTCGGAAGTCGTGCGCATGTGCAACGTGCGTGCCGCCGAAGGCTTCATCGCGGTGAGCCCGGAACAACGCAAGCGCTTCTGGCTCGACCGCTCGCGCACCGCGGCGATCTCGCGCCACACCAACGCGTTCAAGGTGAACGAGGACGTCGTGATCCCGCTGCCGCGCATGGGCGACTACTGCGACGGCATCGAGCGCATCAACATCGAGCTCTCCACGCAGAACAAGCTCGAACTGTGCGACGCGCTGTCCGAATTCCTGCAGGGCGAGCTGCCGCTCGACCAGGGCGACGCGAACCTCTCCAGCGACGAACTCATCGGCGACCGCCGCCAGGCCGCGCTCGACTACATCGCGAGCGTGCGCCGCCGCTGGCAGTGGCTGCTCGACCACCTCGACCTGCCGCTCGCCGAGGCCGAGGCGCAGTTCGCCGAGTTCGGCGTGCATCCCGGCGAACTGACGAACCGCGCGGCGAACCCGAGGCTCTTCCACCGCCTGCAGGACTACTCCGTCCGCACCTCGTGGAAGAGCGAGCTCAAGCCGCGCCTCGACAAGATCTTCGACGGCGTGGTGTTCCGCCAGGTGCTCGCGCGCATCGAGGAAGTGCACCAGGAAGTGCTGCGCGGGCGTGTCTTCGTCGCGCTGCACATGCACGCCGGCGACGGCAACGTGCACACCAACATCCCGGTGAACTCCGACCACTACGACATGCTGCAGACCGCCAACCGCGCGGTCGACCGCATCATGGCGCTGGCGCGCTCGCTCGACGGCGTGATCTCGGGCGAGCACGGCATCGGCATCACCAAGCTCGACTACCTCACCGACGAGGAGATGGCGAACTTCTGGGCCTACAAGCAGAAGGTCGACCCGGAGGGCCGCTTCAACCGCGGCAAGCTGCAGCGCGGCGGCAACCTCCACAACGCCTACACGCCCAGCTTCAACCTGATGGGCCACGAATCGCTGATCATGGAGCAGACCGAGATCGGCGACATCGCGCACGACATCAAGGACTGCCTGCGCTGCGGCAAGTGCAAGCCGGTGTGCTCGACGCACGTGCCGCGCGCGAACCTGCTGTACAGCCCGCGCAACAAGATCCTCAGCACCTCGCTGCTGATCGAGGCGATGCTCTACGAGGAGCAGACGAGGCGTGGCGTGTCGCTCGCGCACTGGGCCGAGTTCGAGGACGTCGCGGACCACTGCACGGTGTGCCACAAGTGCGAGAAGCCCTGCCCGGTCGACATCGACTTCGGCGACGTGTCGATCAAGATGAGAAACCTGCTGCGCAAGCAGGGCAAGAAGAGCTTCAACCCCGGCAAGGCCGCGGCGATGGCCTTCCTCACCGCGAAGGACCCGGCGACGATCAAGCTGATCCGCAGCGGCATGATCGACCTCGGCTACAAGGCGCAGCGCTTCGCGCACAAGGTCGGCAAGTCGCTGGGGCTGATCCAGTCGCAGGTGAAGGCGCCGCCCGCGACGCTGGGCAAGCCGCCGATCAAGGCGCAGGTGATCCACTTCATCAACAAGCCGATGCCCGGCAACCTGCCGAAACGCACCAGCCGCGCGCTGCTCGACATCGAAGACGACAAGGTCATCCCGGTGATCCGCAACCCGCAAGTGAAGCGCGACGAATCCGAAGCCGTGTTCTACTTCCCCGGCTGCGGCTCGGAGCGCCTCTTCAGCCAGGTGGGACTGGCGACGCAGGCGATGCTGTACCAGGTGGGCGCGACGACGGTGCTGCCGCCCGGGTATCTCTGCTGCGGCTACCCGCAGACCGCTGCCGGCGAGGAGGACAAGGGCCAGCAGATCACGACGGACAACCGCGTGCTCTTCCACCGTGTCGCCAACACGCTCAACTACCTCGACATCAAGACCGTGATCGTGTCCTGCGGCACGTGCATGGACCAGCTGCAGAAGTACCAGTTCGAGAAGATCTTCCCCGGCTGCCGCCTGCTCGACATCCACGAGTACCTGATGGAGAAGGGCGTCAAGCTCGAAGGCATCACCGGCACGAAGTACATGTACCACGAGCCCTGCCACACGCCGATGAAGGTGCATTCGGGCATCAAGGTCGCGAACGAGCTGATGGGCACGCGCGTCGATCTGAGCGACCGCTGCTGCGGCGAATCGGGCACCCTCGCGGTCGCCCGCCCCGACATCTCGACCCAGGTGCGTTTCCGCAAGCAGCAGGAGATCGAGAAGGGCGCGGCGGCGCTGCGCGACGGCGGCCACGACCCGGTCAAGATCCTGACCTCCTGCCCGTCCTGCCTGCAGGGCCTGCATCGCTACACGAACGACGCAGGCGGGGTCGAGGCCGACTACATCGTCGTCGAGATCGCCAAACACGTGCTCGGCGAGAACTGGATGCCGGAGTACGTGCAGCGCGCCAACAGCGGCGGCATCGAGCGGGTACTCCTGTAGACACGCCGCCAGCCAGGAACCGGCGATGCAGAATTCAGGTACTCTGCGTCGCCGCGTTACACCGCCGCGCCATCCGCTAATCCTCCAGCGGTCGCTCCGGATGCAGCCGCCGCCACAGCTCCGGCATCGCCTCGGCGGCACGCAGGCGCAGGCGGTGGGTGACGATGTCGCTGACTTCGGTCTCGCCCGGATTGATCTCGAC
Organism: Aromatoleum toluvorans; assembly: GCF_012910905.1. Taxonomy (GTDB): domain Bacteria; phylum Pseudomonadota; class Gammaproteobacteria; order Burkholderiales; family Rhodocyclaceae; genus Aromatoleum; species Aromatoleum toluvorans. The sequence continues at coordinate 47,949 of NZ_WTVN01000020.1, read as the reverse complement.
GCTGGGCACGCCGACCTCGCGCGCCCACCATACCGGCCCCGAGATGTAGGGGAAGACGCTCGTCGTGCCGATCGAGACGATCAGGTCGACGCCGTCCGCGATCAGCGTCTCGAGCCGGTGCAGCCCCTCCTCGGGCAGCATCTCGTCGAACAACACGACGTCGGGCCGCAGCACGCCGCCGCACTTCGGGCACGGGGGCGGCAGCTGCAGGCCGGCGTAGTCGGTGACGCTGCGCTGGTGGCTGCACTCCATGCAGCGCAGGTGATGCACGGTGCCGTGGATCTCGATCAGGTTGCGCGAGCCGGCATCGCAGTGCAGGCCGTCGACGTTCTGCGTGAGCACCCATACGCCGGGTTTCTCGTGCTCCAGCGCGGCGATGATGCGGTGCGCGATGTTGGGCTGGGCACCGCGGCAGTTGGCTTCGATCTGCGCGATGTACTTCCACGCGATGTCGGGGCGGCGGTTCATCATTTCGCCCGACAGCGCCTCCTCGATCGTCAGCCCTTCGTCGGTGAGGCGCTCGTGATACAGCCCGCCGATGCCGCGATAGGTCGGCAGCCCGGAGTCGGCCGACATGCCGGCGCCGGTGATGAAGAGGATGCGTCCGGCGTCGGCGATGAGCTGCGCGACACGATCCAGGGTCTCGGTTTCGGCTTTGGCTTCGGCGGTGCTCATGCTTTCGCCACCTCGACGAGGCAGTCGTAGAAGGTCGGTCCGCCGCCGATGTCGGTCAGCGCCGGCGACGTCACCGCGTTGGCGTTTTCGCCGTCACCCGAGAGCTTGCGCCACCACACCGACGGACACACGACGACGCCCGGCCGCACGCGCTCGGTGACGACCGCCTGCGCGTGAAAGGCGCCGCGGTCGTTGAAGATGCGCAGGCGCTCGCCCGCAGTGATGCCGCGCCGTGCGGCGTCGTCGGGGTGGAGCTCGAGCTTCGGCCCACCCTCCTGCTCGCGAAAGCGCGGCAGGTTGGCGAAGCTGCTGTTGAGGAAGTTGCGCGCCGGCGGCGAGATCATCGCCAGCGGGTAGCGTGCGGCGAGCGCGGGATTGCTGACCGGCGACTCGTGCGGCGGCACCCAGCACGGCAGCGGGTCGAAGCCGCGCTGCGCAAGCGATTCCGAGTAGAACTCGCACTTGCCCGAAGGCGTCGGGAAATCGCCTTTCGCGAAGGGCGCGAAGGGGCGCGGCAGGTTGAGGCGCGCCCAGCCCTTTGCGCGCAGCGTCTCGGGGTCGAGGCCGAACGCGCGGTTGTCGCGGCGGCGGAAGGCCTGCGCGGCGATGTCGTCGTCGGACTCGCACAGCGCCGCATCGGTGAAGCCGAGCCGCGCGGCGAGCAGGCGGAACACCTCGCTGTTGGGCTTCGCCTCGCCGAGCGGCGCGATCGCCGGCTCGTTCGTCAGCGCGTAGAGGTGGCCGTAGGCCTTGTGCACGTCACGGTGCTCGAGCTGGCTCGTGGCGGGCAGGAGGATGTCCGCGTAATCGGCGGTGTCGGTCTGGAACAGCTCGTGCACGACGCAGAAGAGATCCTCGCGCGCGAACCCTTCGCGCACGCGCGTGCCGTTGGGGGCGACCGCGACCGGGTTGGAGTTGTACACGTACAGCGCGCGGATCGGCGGCTCGTCTGCGGTGAGGAGCGCGTCACCGATCGTCGCCATGTTGATCGTGCGTGGCGGGCGGGCGTGGTGCGCCGTGTAGAGGTCCGGGCGTTCCAGCGCCTGCTGGTCGACCGGGAAGTTGCCCGAGGTCGACAGCAGCGCACCGCCCGCGGGGTGCCGCCACGCACCGGTGAGCGCCGGCAGGCAGGCGATGTTGCGCATCACCGTCGCGCCGCCCGCACAGCGGTTGAGGCCGTAGTTCAAGCGGATCGCCGCGGGTTGCGTGCTGCCATACTCGCGCGCGAGGCTGCGGATCGCGTCGGCCGGCAGGCCCGTCAGCGGCGCCGCCCATTCCGGCGTGAAGGCCTTCACGCGTTCGGCGAGCGCGTCGAAGCCCACGGTGTGCGCGGCGACGTAGTCGCGGTCGATCAGGCCGTCGGCGATCAGCACCTGCATCATCGCCAGCGCCAGCGCGCCGTCGGTGCCGGGCCACGGTGCGAGGTGGACATCGCACTTCTCGGCCGTCTGCGAGCGCCACGGGTCGATGCACACGAGCTTCGCGCCGCGCCGCCTGGCCTCCTGGATGTAGCGCCAGCCGTGCAGGTTGGAGACGACCGGGTTGCCGCCCCAGATCAGGATCAGCTTCGCGTCGACGATCGCTTCCGGGTCCATCCCGACCGAAGCGCCCATCGTCGCCTTCCAGCCCGCCGCGCCGGCCGAGGCGCAGATCGTGCGATCGAGGAGCGACGCGCCGAGGCGATGGAAGAAGCGGCGGTCCATGCTCTCGCCCTGCACCAGGCCCATCGTGCCGGCGTAGCTGTAGGGCAGGATCGCGCGCGGGTCGTCGGCCGCGATTGCGGCGAATTTCTCCGCGATGGTGCCGAGCGCCTCGTCCCACGAGATGCGCTCGAAGCGCCCCTCGCCCTTGCGGCCGACGCGCTTCATCGGGTGCAGCAGGCGCTGGTCGGAATACACGCGTTCGAGGTAGTGCGCGACCTTGGTGCACAGCGCGCCGTTCGTGAACGGCAGGTCGTCGGCGCCGCGGATCTTCGTTGCGCGGCCGCCCTCGACGGTGACCTCCATCGCGCAGGTGTCGGGACAGTCGTGTGGACAGGCGGCGCGGACGACCTTGCTGGCAGCATTACTCATGACCACTCCTGAATCACCACGGACCGCGCGGCGCGCGCCGGACTGCAATCCTCGCGAACGAAATCTGCGGTCCGCACGCCGGCCAAAAACGGCCGGCGTTCCGGCACGTCAGCGCTGCTTCGCGGCGGCGCTGCTCAGTTCGAGATAACGGGCACGGTCGGCCTCGAAGCGCGCGCGCGTCGCGTCGAGCGCGCGTGTCTTTTCCTCGATGGTTTTGTTCTGCGACGCGAGTTCGCTGTCGATCGACCGCAGGTTGGCGGCGAGGTCGCGCGGCAGGTCGCGCCCCTTGTAGAACTCGGCGTCCTTCTCGAAGCGCTGGCGCTTCGTGCGCAACTCCTTGTCGCGCTTGCGCGCCTCGTCGATGGCGCGTTCGATGTCGCCGATCTCGCGGTCGCGGCGGCGGTCGAGGTCATCGACGCTCGCGTAAGTCTCCAGCAGGGCCTGGTCGAAGCGGCGCTGCTTGGCCTGGCGCAGCTCGTCGTCCTTCTTCTGCTGCTCCGCCGCGTTGCGCCGGGCGATCTCGTCCGCGCTCAGGGGCGCGGAAACCTGCCGCTTGATCGTGCCCTGCGGCCCCATCTCGCGATACGAGCGGCCGTAGCACGCCTGCGGCAGCACATCACCGCACTGGCGCCGGCCCTCGGCGTCCTCGCAGCAATACACCTTCGCACCGGCCGTGTTCGCCAGCGTCAGGCCCAGCAGAAGCGCCGTGAGGAGCTCAAGGCTGCGTCGCGATGCCATAGGTCTTCCGGTATGCCTGCACGGCGTCGAGGTTGGCGGCCAGCTCCGGGCTGTCGCCCAGGTAGCCGATGAGGTCTTCCAGCGTCGCGACGGCGACGACGGGGATGCCGAAGGATTCGCGCACTTCCTGCACCGCCGATTTCTCGCCCTTGCCGCGTTCCATGCGGTCGAGCGCGATGACGACACCGGCCGCTTCGGCGCCCGCGCCGCGGATGATGTCCACCGACTCGCGCACCGAGGTGCCGGCCGAGATCACGTCGTCGAGAATCAGCACCCGCCCCTTGAGCGGCGCCCCGACGAGCGTGCCGCCTTCGCCGTGGTCCTTGGCTTCCTTGCGATTGAATGCGAAGGGCAGGTTCACACCCTGTTCCGCCAGGCGGATCGCGACGCCGGCGACCAGCGGGATGCCCTTGTAGGCCGGCCCGAAGAGCATGTCGCACGGCACGCCCGCGGCCACGATCGCGCGCGCGTAGAAGCCGCACAGCTCGCGGAACGAGGCGCCGTCGTCGAACAGCCCGGCGTTGAAGAAATACGGCGAGTTGCGCCCCGCCTTGGTCACGAAGGACCCGAATCGCAGCACGCCCTTGTCGCAGGCCAGCGCGATGAAATCCCGGCTAAAATCCACGCTTTACATCCAGTTCTGGGTTATCCGGCCGAATGTTACGCATCATCACCCTAAACCTCAACGGCATCCGCTCGGCGACGACCAAAGGCTTCCTCGACTGGCTCGCCGCGCAGGACGCGGACATCGTGTGCCTGCAGGAACTGAAGGCGCAGGCGGGCGACCTGAGCGAGGCGATGCGCGCGCCGGCGGGCTACACCGGCTATTTCCACCACGCGGAGAAAAAGGGCTACAGCGGCGTGGGACTGTACGCGCGGCGCACGCCCGACCGTGTCGTCGAAGGCCTCGGCATTGCCGACATCGACGCCGAGGGACGCTTCCTGCAGCTCGATTTCGGCCAGCTGTCGGTCGTGTCGCTGTACCTGCCGTCGGGATCGAGCTCCGAGGAGCGCCAGCAGATCAAGTTCAGCTTCATGGAGCGCTTCCTGCCGCACATGGAGAGGCTCCACGCGAGCGGACGCGAGGTCGTGATCTGCGGCGACTGGAACATCGCGCACCAGGAAATCGACCTCAGGAACTGGAAATCGAACCAGAAGAACTCGGGCTTCCTGCCCGAGGAGCGCGCGTGGATGACGCGCGTGCTCAACGGTCAGGGCTGGGTCGACGTCTACCGGCGCCTGTACCCGGACACGACCGACGCCTGCTACACGTGGTGGTCGAACCGCGGCCAGGCCTGGGCGAAGAACGTGGGCTGGCGCCTGGACTACCAGCTCGCGACGCCGGCCCTTGCCGCGACGGCGCGCGAGGCACGGATCTACAAGGATCAGCGCTTCTCCGACCACGCCCCGCTGACCATCGACTACGACTGGTCCGCCTGATTCCGGCCGGTGCGCCACCGCGTCACGGCGATACGCCTTTAGCATTTGCCTTCGGCCGCGAATGGGGTTAGCCTGATTTCGAGTCTGCGCACGCGCGCCATGTCGCGCTCCCACCCCATACGGAGGGTTGAAGAATGTCCCACGATGCCGACGTTTCTCGCGACAAGCTCGTTTCCGACTTCAAGGTGGTGATCAGCGACGCAGAGGAGCTGCTGAAGCTGACCGCGGGCCAGGCGGGCGACAAGCTGAGCGAAGTCCGCGGCCGCCTCGGCGACCGGATGCTGGCCGCCAAGGACCGCATTGCCGACCTGGAAGCCGCAGCCGTGGAGCGGGCCAAGAAGGTCGCCAACGCGACCGACGACTACGTGCAGAAGAATCCGTGGCAGTCGGTCGGCATCGCCGCCGGCGTCGCCTTCCTGCTGGGACTGCTGGCCGGCCGTCGCTGAGCCGTGGCCGAGGAACGCCAGCAACGCCTTGCGGGAAGCCTGCGCGGCTTCCTGGATGCCGGTCTCGCGACCGCGCAGACGCGGCTGGAGTTGCTCGCCGTCGAGGCGCAGGAAGAGAAGCTGCGCCTCGCCGCCCTGCTCTTCAACATCCTGTTGAGCGCGGTGTTTCTCGGCTTCGGTGTCGTGTTCCTGGCGGTGTTCCTCACGGTCCTGTTCTGGGAGGGTCATCGCCTGCTCGCGCTGGGCTTGGGCATGGTCGCCTTGCTCGGGGCCGGGGTCTTGACGGCGCGCAATGCGGCACGCGAGATCAAGCGCGGGAGCCGCCTGTTCGCGGCGAGCCTGGGCGAGCTCGCGCGCGACCGCGACGCGCTGCGGCCGCGCGAATGAATCCGCGGCAGCTCGAACTGGCGCTGAAGAAGCAGCGCCTGCAGTTCGCCGCGGAACGCCAGCGCGAAGCCTTCGTCGCCGGCCTCGAACGCGTCGAATCCCTGCTCGACGTCGTCGACCGTGCCCGCGACCGCGCGCACGGACTGCGCGAGCATGTGCCGCTGCTGTCCGCGCTGGCGATCGCGATTGCGTTCTTCCGGCCGCGCCTGGCGCTGCGCGTGGCACGTCGCGCGTGGCTGGGCTGGATGCTGTATCGCAAGCTCGGCCGCGGGATCGAGCCGCTGCTCGGCTTCCTGAGGCGCTTCGCCAACTGACGCCGCGCGGCCGGCGGGCGCGTGTTGCGCCGTGCAACGCGACGGCGCCGGGCCGGTCCAACGCAAGGACGCAGGGCAAACCCTCCGGTAGAATTCGTTCCTTTTGAACGACAGCAGGAGAGGCGCGATGGCGGTCGATCTGGATGAAATCATCCGCGTGCGCGAAGAGGCCGATTGCCTGGCCGACGGCGCCACGGTGAATGCGGCGCTGGACCGCATGGCGGCGGAAATCACCGCGCAGATGCGCGACAGGAACCCGATCGTGTACGTCGTGATGAACGGCGGCATGATCCTGGCTGGTCAGATCCTGCCGCGCCTGCCCTTCCCGCTCGAACTCGCCTATCTGCACGCGACGCGCTACGGCCACGCGCTGAAGGGCGCGAACCTCGACTGGCGCATGCGGCCGACGCAGGACCTGCGCGGGCGCGCGGTGCTGGTGCTCGACGACATCCTCGACGAGGGTCACACGCTGCACGCGATCCTCGAATACCTGAAAGGCGAAGGGGCCTCGGAGGTGCGCTCGGCGGTGCTCACGCACAAGCTCCACGACCGCAAGGCCTATCCGGGCATGCGCGCGGACTTCACCGGGCTGGACGTCGCCGACCGCTTCCTGTTCGGCTGCGGCATGGACTACAAGGGCTACTGGCGCAACGCGCCGGGCATCTACGCGGTGAAGGGACTCTGAGGACGGCAACCATGCTGATCACGTTCAAGTCGGCCGCGGGCGCCGACGTCATCATGTTCGGCGACATCGCGAAGCGGCTCGTCGCGATCCTCGGCAAGGATCCGCAGGACGCGAAGGGCATCGTCACCGTCGCGCAGCTGCCCGACGCGATCGCGCGCCTGCGCGCGACCATCGACGAAGAGAAGGCGCGCCACAAGACCGCTGCGCAGGATGACGACGAGGACGCCCCCGATCCCGAGCGCCACGGCATGGCCGCGCCGGTGAGCCTCGCGCAGCGCGCGTGGCCGCTGCTGGACCTGCTGCAGCTGTCGCACAAGGAAGGCGTGCCGGTGACCTGGGGCGTGTGAGCGCGACGGCCGGGGCTCAGCTCTCACCGGCACAGACTGCCGGCGCGGGACGCCGTACCCAGAACACGTAGCTCGCGAGGCTGCCGAGGGCGGTGGCGGCGATCACGAACGCCATCGGCACCACCGAGCCGGCGAGCGAATGGCCGACGAACACGCCTGCGAGCGCCGCGAGTCCCATCTGCGAGCAGCCCATCAGCGAGGCCGCGGAGCCGGCCATGTGCGGATAGGGCGCCAGGCCGATCGCGGCGGCGTTGGGCATCACGAGGCCGATCGAGCAGGCCGAGAACCACATCGGCAGCATTACCGCGAGCGGGTGGTGCACGCCGCCGAGCGCGAGGCCCAGCATCGTGCCTCCGGCCGCGACGCCGAGCAGCGCGCCGTTGCGCATCAGGCGCTCCGGCCCGAGGCGGCGCGACAGCCTGCCGGAAGCCGTCGTCCCGGACATGTAGCCCGACACCATCAGGCCGAACGCAAGGCCCATCTCCTGCGGCGTGAAGCCGAACATGCCGATGAAGACGAAGGACGCGCCCGAGATGAAGGCGAAGAGGCCCGCGTAGGCGAGCGCGTTGCACATCAGCACGCCGCGGTAGCGGCGGTCGCGCAGCAGCGTCGCGAAGTTCGTCAACATCTCGGCGGGCCGCCCGGCCGACGGGTTCAGGTGGGGATTGGTCTCGCGCAGCAGGAGCGCAGTCGCGCCCCACAGGAGCGCCGAATAGACCGCCAGGAAGACGAACGTCGCGCGCCAGCCCGACCATACCGTGAGCCAGCCGCCCAGCATCGGCCCGACAAGCGGCGCCAGCGCCATCGCGGTGCCGACGTAGGAGAGCATGCGCGCGGAGTCGTGCGGGCCATAGACGTCGCGCACGACCGCCCGCCCGAGCACCGGCCCCGCACAGGCGCCAAGCGCCTGCAGGAAGCGGGCGACGATCAGCGCCTCGATCGAGGCTGCGAAGATGCAGGCGATCGACGCGACGAGGTACACCGCAATGCCGAAGAGCAGCGCCGGCCGCCGGCCGTAGCGGTCCGACAGCGGGCCGTAGGCGAGTTGCCCGACCGCGAAGCCGGACAGGTAGACCGACAGCGTGAGCTGCGTGTGCGCGACGTCGGTCACCAGCGCCGTCGTGATCGCCGGCAGCGCCGGCAGGTAGAAGTCGGTCGACAGCGGGCCGAGCGCGACCAGCGCGGTGACGAGGATGGCGAGCGTCAGCGAAGGAGCAGCGTTCATCGTGCAGTTGGAGAAAAACGGGTTCCCGGGCGTAGCGCTCGGTGCGCCGGGCGCGGATCCCACATATTTAATATTATTTGATATCACCCAATATGCAGGCGCATCTATTCCGCGTCGGGTTGCCTGCCGGGCGCGGCCTGACGGAACGCCTCGAGCTCGTCGCACGCGGCCGCGATGCGCAGGATCGTCGGCATCCCGTCGAGCTTCGCGCCGAAACGCCGCGCGTTGAACACCTGCGGCACGAGGCAGCAGTCCGCGAGGCCGGGCGTGTCGCCGTGGCAGAAGCGGCCGGTGCGCGCATCGTGCACGAGCGTCGCTTCGACCGCCGCAAGGCCGACCTCGACCCAGTGACGGTACCACGCGTCCTTGTGCGCGTCGTCGACGCCCAGCTCGTGCTTCAGGTATTGCAGCACGCGCAGGTTGTTGAGCGGGTGGATGTCGCACGCGATCGCCTGCGCGAGGGCGCGCGCGCGCGCACGGCCCGGCGCATCGGCGGGCAGCAGCGGCGGCTCGGGATGCGTCTCGTCGAGGTATTCGATGATCGCGAGCGACTGCGTCAGCAGCCGGCCGTCGTCGTCGAGCGCGGGCACGAGTCCGGCGGGGTTCAGCGCGAGGTATTCCGGCTTGCGGTGCTGGCCGCCGTCCTTCACCAGATGGATTGGCACGGATTCGCAGGGGAGGCCCTTCAGATTGAGGGCGATGCGCACGCGGTACGCGGCGGAGCTGCGGAAATAGGTGTAGAGCTTCATCGCCGTCACACCCCCTCGCGGGCGACCCGCATCGCCTCGCGCAGCACCGAGATGTCGCCGATGTGGTTCGCCAGCAGCAGGATCAGGCGCGCATTGACCATCGCGCTCTGTTCGTCGGTGAGGTCGCGGTGCGTGTCGATCAGCGCCTCGTAGAAGTCGTCGCCGGGCGAAAAGCTGCGGAAATAGCGCTTGCCGGGGGTGAAGAAGTTGGGGTCGGTGTTGAGGCTCATGGCTGCAGTCCTTCAGGCATTGCAGGTCGCGCGCGCCAGGGCGGCGCGCACCGCGGTGACGTCGAAGCCGCGCCAGCGCGCGGCGACGTGCTGGTCGGGGCGGATCAGGTAGGTCGTGCCGGGCTTGAGGTCGTAGCGCTCGCGGATGCGCCCCTTCGCGTCGAGCAGCGTCTTCAGCCCGCCCGGCGCCGTGCCCCGCTCGGCGACAACCAGGATCTCGACCGCAATCGCACCTGCGGCGAGCGCCGCGAATGCCGTGGCGGTGGCGACATCGACATCCGCCGCGTCCGGCATGCAGTACAGCAGCTGGAAGCGGTTGCCCGCCGCCTGCAGCAGCCACTGCTCGCCGCCCGCGCTCTCGACCGGCGCGTCGTCCATCGGCGCGCCGGGCACCATGTTGCCGGCGAAGGCTTCCGCGTCGGGCGTGTTGAGGCGCGAAGCGGTGAGGAAACTCGGCACCGACAGCCGCCCCGAATTCACCAGCGCGCGCGCGAAGGGGTAGTCCTTCGCGAGCCCCAGCACGGCGTTGCGGAAGGTCCGGCTGGTCGCGCTCTTCGGCGTGATGAAATCGGTCGAACGCGTCGAGTTCATGATGTTCTCGTCGGCGGCGACGACGCGCTCCTCGGAGTAGGTGTCGAGGAGCCGCGCCGGCGCCCTGCCGTCCAGCACGAGCTTGAGCTTCCACACGAGGTTGTCGCTGTCCTGGATGCCGGAGTTCGCGCCGCGCGCGCCGAAGGGCGAAACCTGGTGCGCGGCGTCGCCGGTGAAGAGCAGCCGCCCGTGGCGGAATTCGTGCATGCGGCGGCACTGGAAGGTATAGACGCTGACCCATTCGAGCTCGAACTCGCGCTGCTCGCCGAGCATCGCCCGGATGCGCGGGATCACCTTCTCGGGCTTCTTCTCTTCCTCCGGGTCGACGTTCCAGCCGAGCTGGAAGTCGATGCGCCACACGTTGTCGGCCTGGCGGTGCAGCAGCACCGACTGGTTCGGGTGGAAGGGCGGGTCGAACCAGAACCAGCGCTCGGTCGGGTAGTCCGCCTTCATCACGACGTCGGCGATCAGGAAGCGGTCCATGAAGATCCTGCCTTCGATGTCGAGCCCCATCATGTGGCGGATCGGACTGCGCGCACCGTCGGCAACGACCAGCCAGTCGGTGTCGATGCCATAGGCGCCGTCGGGCGTCTCGACGCGCAGGCTGACGCGCTCGCCGTGATCGGTCACGGCGATCACGTTGTTCTTCCAGCGCAGGTCGATGTTCGGCAAGGCCTGCGCGCGGCGCACGAGGTATTCCTCGAGGTAGTACTGCTGCAGGTTGATCATGCCCGGGCGGTGGTGGTCCGGCTCGGGACAGAGGTTGAAGTTGAACACCTCCTGCTCGCGGAAGAAGGTGCGGCCGACGTTCCACGACACGCCCTTCCGTACCATCTCCTCGGCGCAGCCGAGACGGTCCATGATTTCCAGCGCACGCTTCGCGTAGCACACGCCGCGCGAACCGATCGACACCGTGTCGTCGTTGTCGAGCAGCACCACCGGCACGCCGTGGATCGCGAGATCGATCGCCGCCGCGAGCCCCACGGGACCGGCGCCGACGACCACCACCGGATGGCGTCCGTCGCGTCGTTCGGCAATCTCCGGCGGGCGGCGGTACTCGAACTTCGGGTACTGGTACGAGCTCAGCACGGGCCTCTCCTCCTCGATGTCGCATCTGCCGGCGCCGCCTTCTGTCGGGCGTGTCCCCGGTGGTTTTTCTATCGCATCCGTCCTGCAACGCGCAGGGATGAATCATCCTAGATGCTTATTTGTTAATCGTCAATTCATTTGCTATCGTTGAATTGCACGCAGAATGCAGCGCCCCCACAGCTGCTAAGATTCGCCCTCATGGGAGACAACAGATTGGACAACGAAACACTCGAAGAGCGCCCGAGCGGGAAGAGCGGCGACCGGCGCGGCATCCAGTCGATCGAAGTCGGCGGCGCACTACTGCAGGCGCTGGTCCGTCACGATGCGCCGATGATCCTCAAGGACCTCGCCCGCGAGGCGGGCATGCCGCCGGCCAAGGCCCACCCCTACCTCGTGAGCTTCGGCAAGCTCGGCCTCATCGAGCAGGACCCGGTGACCGGCCGCTACGGGCTGGGCGCCTTCGCGCTGCAGATGGGCCTGTCGGCGCTGCACGGCGTGAACCCGCTGCGCGTCGCGACGCCCGAGGCAGCACGGCTCTCGGACGAGATCCAGCAGAACGTCGCGGTCGCCGTATGGGGCAACCACGGCCCGACCATCGTCAGCATCGAGGAATGCAGCCGGCAGGTGCATGTGAACATGCGCGTCGGCACGGTCATGGACCTCCTCACCTCCGCCACCGGCCGCACCTTCGCCGCCTTCCTCCCCGCACGCCAGACGACCGCCCTCATTGAGGACGAATTCGCCCGCCAGGCCCTCACGCGCGAACAGCTCGAAGCCGAGTTCGCCGAGATCCGCCGCGAGCGCCTCGCCCGCGCCCTCGGCAAGCCGATCCCCGGCATCAACGCCTTCACCGCCCCGGTTTTCGACCATAACGGCCACCTCGCCCTGGCGATCACCGCGATGGGCCCCGCCGCGAGCTTCGATCCGGCATGGGACGGCGCGGTGGCGACGAAGCTGCGCGCGTGCGCGAAGGCGATTTCGGCACGGCTGGGAAAGACCGAGCCCTGAGCGGATAGCGAACCGCGCGCTGCGCCGCTCGCAGCCGTTCAACCAAGACAAGGGCATTCTTCACCGCCTCGCGGGGGGCGTGATCGCTATGATTGCGTCACGTCACCCCCGAGGCTGCAGTGAGCCAGACCGACCGCATCATCCGCATCCGCAAGTTCCTCGACGAACGGCGCTCCGTGAGCCGCCGCATGCTGCTGGAAACGCTCGAGGTCTCCCCGGCCACCCTCAAGCGCGACATCGCCTTCCTGCGCAATGTCATGAACATCCCGATCGCGTGGGACCCCGAGCTCGGCGGCTACCGTCTCGATCCTCGCCTGACCAGCGGCGCGCAGTACGAACTGCCCGGCCTGTGGTTCTCCGACAAGGAAATCCACGCGCTGCTGACGATGCAGCATCTCCTCGCCAACCTCGACCCCGGCGGCCTCCTCGCCCCGCACGTGCAGCCGCTCGTTGCCCGCCTCAACAAGCTGTTGGGCGCCACCGACCATCCCGCCGACGAAATCCGCCGCCGCGTGCTGATCGTCGGCATCGGCAAGCGCAGCCTCAAGCTCGCCCACTTCGAGAACATCGGCTCCGCACTGCTGCGCCGCAAGCGCCTCGCCATCCGCTACTACGCCCGCGGCCGCGACGCCGAGACGACGCGCGAAATCTCGCCGCAACGCCTCGTCCATTACCGCGAAAACTGGTACCTCGACGCCTGGTGCCACCTGCGCGGCGCACTGCGCAACTTCGCCGTCGACAGCATCCGTCAGGTCGAACTCCTCGACACCGTAGCGAAAGACATTCCCAACCAGACCCTCGACACCGTCCTCGGCCCCGGTTACGGCATCTTCGCCGGCAATGAATTGCAGTGGGCGCGGCTGCGCTTCTCGGCGGAACGGGCACGCTGGGTCGCGACCGAACACTGGCACCCTCAGCAGCGCGGCGCATTCGAGGCGGATGGCAGCTACGTGCTCGAAGTGCCGTATGCCGATCACCGGGAACTGATGATGGATGTGCTGAAGCACGGGACGCATTGCGAGGTGCTGGGGCCGGAGGGGTTGCGGCGGGTGGTGGCGGCGGAGGTGGCAGGGATGATGGAGAAATACAAAAAGGATGATCGCGAGAGGCTCATCCGGTGAGCCCGGCAAGTCCGACAATGGACGCCAACGAGATTGAGGGACGGGCCCGATGAGCGATCCGGAATACTTTCGGTACTGGGGCAAGGCGCGACCGCAGGACGGAGACGGGGCCGGATATCACTTGCTGCCGTATCACTGCCTGGATGTGGCGGCCGTCGGCGCAGTACTGCTACGCAAACAGCGAATCATCCTCGACCGTTGGTTCGCGACCACACAACTCGAGCCGGATCAACACGACGCCTTGGCCGTGTTCTTCCTTGCGCTCCACGATCTCGGAAAATTTGCGCGCGGCTTTCAGAATCAGGTGAGCTTCGCCAACGCTACGCTGGTCTCCCCGAACCCCCGCTATCGCTACGGCAACGGCATACGTCACGACACGCTCGGCTGGGTTGCGTGGAAATCGCGGATTCGGCAGCAGATAGCCCTACCGCGTCTGCCTGCACCGAAGAACTCGGCGTGGCTGACGTGGTTGCGCGCCACCACCGGCCATCATGGCGTCCCGCCCCGGGAGACCGACGGAACATTGCCGATCGAACCCGATTTCTACTTCCACGAGGAAGACCTCGTCGCTGCAGCCCGTTTCGTCGCCGACCTTGCCGAATTCCTTCTACCAGAGGGGCTACCGGAACCGGACGGCTCGCTCAAGCAGGCGCTGTACGATGCATCCTGGCAGTTGGCGGGTTTCGCAGTCCTTTCGGATTGGGTCGGTTCGAGTCAAACCTGCTTCCCGTATCTTGCCGAACCGCTTCCGCTTGAACGTTACTGGCACGACCATGCCCTTCCGCAAGCAGAAAAGGCGCTTGAACAGATCGGTCTCAATCTGGCCCAAGTGGCTCCTTTCGCATCGGCCCAAGCGTTGTTCAGCTACCTGACTCCGCCCACCCCCTTGCAGCAGTTTGCGGCCGAAACGCCGCTCGCCCGCGGTCCTCAGCTGATCCTCCTGGAAGACGTCACCGGGGCCGGCAAGACCGAGGCGGCGCTGATCTTCGCACACCGGTTGATGACAAGCGGCCAAGGGAGCGGCCTGTATTTCGGACTGCCGACAATGGCGACGTCTAACCAGATGTACCGTAGGGTCGGCACCGTCTACCGCCGTTTCTTCCGTCCTCGTCCGGCTCCGTCACTCGTACTGGCCCACGGGGCACGCGAGCTGGTCGATGACTTCAGCGCCAGCATCCTTCCGGTCCAGCCGGCCGACCGCGATTACGACAGCCGTGAGGCCACGGCCAGCGCGCTTTGCACCGCATGGATCGCCGACTCGAACAAGAAAGCGCTGCTGGCCAATGTCGGCGTCGGCACGCTCGATCAGGCGCTCCTCGCGGCCCTGCCGGCGCAGCACCAGTCGTTGCGACTGCTCGGCCTGCAAGGCAAGGTACTGGTGGCGGATGAAGTCCATGCCTATGACGCTTACACCGGACGGCTTCTCCAGGTCCTCCTCGAACAGCACGCACGCCAAGGCGGCAGCGCCGTCCTCCTCTCCGCCACCTTGCCTGCGGAGCTCCGCAGTATCTTGGTCGGCGCATTCCGGCGCGGCCTTCGCACATCCTGCGAAGACGGGGAGGAAGAAGCGGCGCCTTATCCTCTCGTCACCCATGTCCATGAAGGTGGAGTTTCGCGCACTCCAGTCGGTACCAGGCCGGAAGTCGCACGTCGGGTCCAGGTGCGGTTTCTGCATGACCTTGACGAGGTCATTCGCCGCATTCGCGGTGCGGCGGCGGCCGGACAATGTGTTGTGTGGATTCGCAACACCGTGGACGATGCCCGCGACGCCTGGGAACGCTTGCGGCAAACAGAGGGCATCGACGTCGCGCGTCTGACACTCTTCCATAGCCGCTACGCCCTCGCCGACCGGCTCGTGATCGAGGACCACGTACTCGACGTGCTCGGAAAGGACTCCGACAGCGACTCCCGTCACGCCCGAATCGTGGTCTCATCGCAAGTCATGGAGCAGTCGGTCGATTGCGACGCGGACGTCATGATTTCGGATCTCGCGCCGGTCGATCTCCTGATCCAGCGCGCCGGCCGTCTGCACCGGCATACCCGCGACGCATCGGGAAATCCGTCCGACATCGAAGGGCGACCGGCGCCGGAGCTCATCGTTCTGGCCCCGGAATTCGACGCCGACCCCGCCGCCGACTGGCACCGCGGCCCCTTTCCGCGCGCATCGCGGGTGTATGCCGATACCGGCCGTCTATGGCTGACGCAACGAATCCTCGCGACAACCGGCGCCATCGTCATGCCGGAAGGCGCCCGAACGCTGATCGAAGCCGTGTACGGGCCGGACGCCGAACTCGACATACCGCCGGGCCTGCAAGACGCATCGTTGAAAAAGCAGGGCGAAGCCATCGGCGACCGAACCCTCGCGAACACGAACACCCTCGATTTCGGCCAAGGCTACTGCCAGGAAGCCGGCCGCTGGGATCGCGAGGAAGACAAGCCGACGCGTCTCGGCGACGAGGACCGCGAATTCGTGTTAGCAGTGGCAGACGCCAGCGGATTGCGGCCGTGGGCGGCCGGACACGCCCACCCCTGGGCGGCGAGTGCAGTGAAGGTGCCCGCACGACGGCTCGACTGCCTTGCCAGCGAATGGATCGCCCGTTTCGGAAGTGGAATCGAGGCGCTGAAGCAGACGCATCGCTTCCTGAAATACGCCGACATCCTGCCGGTGGAGTGCGACGGCGAAGTCGGACATGCGGAGGGGCTGAATCTGAAAGGAGAAAAAGTGGAAGTGCACTACGACGCCCGTCTGGGCCTCGAGACGAAACGAGCCGAAAAATGAGCCTCGCACGATCGATCCGGGAGACCGGACCTCGCAGCGAACGAGGTCCGGTTTGCCGAAGGCACTGCCTATGCCGTCCCCACGAACGTGGGGAACTCCCACTTAACCCGACTCTTCAAGCGGTCCATCCCCAATAAGAGGGGAACAAATGGACATACGACTGTAGCATCGGATCGGCGAATCCACAAAAATTAAACTTGATGAGTCTGTGTACGTGAAGTTGACTCGCATAACCCAAACGAATACGATGCAGCTATCGTTACGACATAACATTCGAGGTCGCCGATGACACTCATTGAGCTGAATCTCTTGCCGCTCTTGGACCGCACCGAGAAAGCGGAGGGTCATTCGCCCACAGCTATCGCGCGCCCGGACCTCATTGACATCGTTGCCGCCCGTCCCGACTTCCGTTCCGCGCTCTACCAGTTTCTCATCGGCCTCCTGCAAACCACCTTCGCACCGGAAGACGAAGACGAATGGCTGGAGTACTGGGAATCGCCTCCTGACGAGAACGCGCTGAAAGCTGCGTTCGCTCCGTGGCGCGATGCGTTCGTGCTCGACGGCGACGGCCCTGCCTTCATGCAGGATCTCGACTTGCCCAACGGCGAAGAAAAGCCGATCGCCTCACTGCTCATCGACGCCCCGGGTGACAAGACCATTCGGGACAACCTCGATTTCTTCAACAAGCGGGATCGCGTCGAAGCCATGTGTCCCGCTTGCGCAGCAATCGCGCTATACGCCCTGCAAATTAACGCGCCCTCTGGCGGCGTCGGTCACCGGGTATCCCTCCGGGGAGGCGGACCGCTGACCTGTCTCCTCGTACCCTCCGCAATCGACGGAACGCCACCCAGCCTGTGGCACCGCCTGTGGCTGAATGTCCTCCCGCGGAACAAGATCGCCCAACTGAACGGTTCCTGCACGGGCCAGGCGCGATCGGACATCCTGCCGTGGCTGGCCCCGACGCGGACCAGCGAACGGAAGGACGGGCAGACTACACCCGACGATGCCCACCCGTTGCAGGCTTACTGGAGCATGCCGCGGCGTATCCGCCTCGACTGGACGCGCGTGCGCGCCGGCCACTGCGATATCTGCGGAATAGCATCCGAACGCCTGCTGACCGGCTACCGAACCCGAAACTACGGCATCAACTATCTCGGCTGGGAGCACCCGCTGACCCCGTACTACCACGATCCGAAAGACAAGGAACTGCCGCTCTCGATGAAGGGGCAGAAGGGCGGGATCGGCTATCGCCACTGGCTCGGATTGGTCATGGGCAACGCCGACCGCCAACCCGAATCGGCACGCGTGGTTCGTCATTACCTGACGGAAAAACGCGACCTGCTCCCGCCCGGCCCCGAGCCGCGTTTGTGGGTTTCGGGGTACGACATGGACAACATGAAAGCCCGTTGCTGGTACGACGCGACGCTTCCGGTCCACTCGCCTCCAGGCGGCCGTGAGAATGAGTTCCGACACCACGTTCGCGACCTGCTCGATGTCGCGGTAGAAGCGGCAAAGCTGCTTTCCGGACATGTGAAGAAGGCTTGGGCCGATCGCCCCGGCGATCTCAAGGATGAGCCGGCCATCGGACAAAGTTTCTGGCAGGCGTCGGAGACAACCTTCTACCGCGCCCTCGACGCACTGACGCTGCCGGAAGGTCTGGAGCCCGTACCTCTCGCTTCAACGCAGCGCGCGTGGCTGCGTGCGGTGCGGAAGACTGCCCTCGACCTGTTCGACGATTGGGTGACGGGCGAATACGAAAAGGACTGGGACATCGAACGAACGGTGAGGGCGCGTGCCGACCTGGCGAAGTGGCTCAACGCTGCCAAGCCGATGAGAGCGATGTGGAAATTCGTGAATGAACAGCTGAAGGAGCCGGCATGACCGAAAAACTGCGCTTCCTGTCTCCCGCCCAGGCCGAAACCGTTCGGAACTGGTGGTACGCGTTGCAGCCGCACAGCGAAGACGAACCCGAGCCGAATAAAAGGTTCTCGATGTTTACCCGCCGCGACCGGGCCGAATTGCGTCGCTGCGAAACTCCCGATCAGGTACTGCTGCTCGGTGCCTTCGTGCGCCTCGCTCACGCGCTGCTGCCACTCGAAGCAGGAAAGCAGACGCCCTACGTCGAGGGCGACGCCACCGCGTATGCGCTCGTAGCCGGCCTGCTCGCCCATGTCGAAACCGACTTGAAGGATGGATCCAGCTTCGGCGCCCGGCTCGGTGAAACCAACGACGCTGACCGGCCGCACATGAGCGCCATGCGTTTTGCGCGCCTGCAAACCGCATCGACCGAAGCCGAGTTCTTTCAGCTCGGCCGACGGGCGATTCAGCTCGTCGGCAAGAAGGCCGACGTTGTGATGCTGGCCGACGATCTTCTGGCCTGGGTGCGGGAATTCCGGGGCCATCAGCCCGGCAAGCCGAAGGACCGCCTTCGCGTTCGCTGGGCGACCGAGTACTTCACCGCGGCGAAGCATCTGGAATCGAACAAGGACCTCGCCTGACATCGCGAACATGTTGCATACGCAAGGGAGACTCATATGACCCGTTTCATCCAGCTACATCTGCTCGTCGCCTATCCGCCCTCCAACCTCAATCGGGACGATCTCGGCCGCCCCAAGACGGCAAAGGTCGGCGGCACGGAACGCCTTCGCGTCTCGTCGCAAAGTCTCAAACGCGCATGGCGTACCTCGGACGTATTCCAGTCGGCGCTGAGCGGCCACATCGGCACGAGAACCAAACGCCTCGGGGCCGAAACCTACAACGCGCTCGTGGCGGGTGACATCAAGGAGTCCGACGCCAGGGATTGGGCGGCGAAGATTACGGCGGTCTTCGGCAAACCGAAGAAAGACAACCCGCTCGAAACCGAAACCCTGGTGCACGTCTCCCCCGAAGAACGCGAAACTCTCAATGCCCTGAGCCGGACCCTGATTTCCGAGAGACGTCCCCCGACCGACGAGGAGCTGGACGGCCTGCTGCACACGCAATATGCGGTAGACATCGGAATGTTCGGCCGCATGATCGCCGACCGGCCGGAATGCAACGGAGAAGCGGCGGTGCAGGTCGCGCACGCGCTCGGCGTGCACGCGTCGGCCGTCGAAGACGATTACTTCACGGCCGTCGACGACCTCAACCAGCGTGACGAGACCGGCGCGGGCCACGTCGGCGAGGCCGGATTCGCGTCGGCCCTTTTCTATCAATACATCTGCATCGATCGCGACCAGCTGCTGAAGAATCTGGGCGGCGACGAGACCCTGACTGCGAGGGCACTGCGCGCACTGACCGAGACGGCGCTCACGGTCGGCCCCTCCGGCAAGCAGAACAGCTTCGCCTCGCGCGCCTACGCTCATTTCGCGCTGGCAGAGAAAGGACAGCGCCAACCGCGATCGCTGTCGCTCGCCTTCCTGAAACCGATCAACGGCGGGGACTACGGCCACGCGACTACCACTGAACTGATCAGGGTTCGCGACAACATGGACAAGGTCTATGGTCCGTGTGCCGATGCGCACAAACAGTTCGATGTCCTCGCGGGCGAGGGAAGCATGGCCGAACTGGTCGACTTCGTCGCCGGAGCCTGAACATGGCCGAGTACCTGGTCTTCCGGCTCTACGGGCCGATGGCAAGCTGGGGCGAAATCGCGGTCGGTGAATCACGGCACTCGGCCAGCCAGCCATCGCGCTCGGCGCTGCTCGGCCTGCTCGGCGCGGCGCTCGGGGTGCGCCGTGAAGACGACGACGCCCAGGCACGCCTCAACGCCGGCTATCGCTTCGGCATCAAACTGCACGCTACAGGTCATCCGCTCCGCGATTACCACACGGTTCAAGCAGGCCCGCAACTGAAGAAGCTGACCTATCGAACCCGCCGCCAGGAACTCGCGCTGCCGACTCGCGAGCAGCTCGGCACTTTGCTGTCTGCGCGCGAGTACCGCTGCGACGCGTTCGCCACCGTGGCAGTGGGCACGACGCCCGAGGCCCCCTGGTCGCTCGGCCGGCTGACCGAAGCGTTGCGGTATCCGGCATTTCCCCTGTATCTCGGACGGAAATCCTGCCCTCTGTCGGCGCCGCTCGCGCCGCGAGTCGCCGAATTCGACAGCCTCAAATCCGCGCTCGACGCCTTCGACGCATCGCCGTTCCCGGAACTGGACAAGGATGCAACCCGCGCCAGCAACATCGCACAACGCTGGCTGAAACTCGGCAGCGGGCAAGCGCGGTACTACTGGGACGAAGCATGGGGCGTCGAAGCGCTCGCCCCGGATAGCCCCGCGACCATGTCACTGACGCGGCACGACACCCCCACGTCCCGCCGTCGCTGGCAGTTTTCTCCCAGACAGGAATTCATGCGGCTGGAGGATGCTTCGTGAGCGATCACCATTACTTCTCGCGTGTACGCCTGGATCTCGCCGGGCTGGATCGGCGGGAACTCCTGCGCCTTACTTGCGGCGACGCCTATATCGACCATGCCATGATGTGGCGTCTGTTCCCCGGCGATGCCGAAGCACGGCGAGACTTCGTCTTCCGTGCCGAGCGAGACCCGAACGACTGGCCCGAATACTACGTCGTCTCGCAGCGCCAGCCACGGTCGATACCGGGCTTGCTGGACGTCGCCTCGAAACCCTTTGCGCCGGCGCTGCATACGGGGGACCGGCTGCACTTCCGACTACGCGCAAACCCAACCGAGGCAACGGCCGAGGCGGTAGGCTCCACAGAGCTGGCACGCTACAACGCCCAAAGAACGCTCTCCGGTCTGAAAGAGAAGCCTCAGCGCGTCCGACGGCGATTTCATGACGTGCTGATGGCGACCAAGCGCCGTCATCCCGTACCCGAATCCGGATCGAGCGAACACAAGCAGGCCCAATGGGATGCGCTCGACAATGCGGCGCGAACATGGATCTCCAAGCGCCTGGGAGAAGCAGGCGTGCGCTCCGTCGACAGACTCAGCCGATTCAGCGGCGAACTGGAACCGAGCATCGACTGGACAGGTTATACGCAGCATCGCCTGGAACATCGGGGAAGAAGAATCCAGTTTTCTTCGGTGGACTACGAGGGAATGGTTGAGGTGACCGACCCTGCAAAATTGCAGCTAGCCCTCGTCGCGGGCATAGGCCGGGCCAAAGCCTTCGGTTGCGGTCTGCTGCTCGTCCGTCGCGCCGAGTGATTTGTTCTATCATTTGATAGCACAATCATGCGACCGGAGCCCGCCATGGAAACCTTCACCGTCCGCGACCTGCGCGAGCGCACCGGGGAGCTGATCCGCGGTGCCGAGGCGGGCAAGCTGTCCGTCGTCACCAAACACGGCAACCCGGTCTTCGTTGCCGTGCCCTTCGACGATGCCTTGCTGGAAAGCGGCGTGCGGACGTCGCTGGCGATCAAGCTGTTCGACGAGGGCACGCTGACGCTGGCGCAGGCCGCGAAGTTCGCCGGGCTGGGCATCGAGGAGATGATCGAACGCACGGGAGCCGCGGGTGTCGCGGTCGTCCAGCAGACGCCGGACGAGCTCAACGATGAGCTCGATGTGATCGCGAATCATGGTCGTCGCCGATAGCGGACCGCTGATCGCATTGGCGCGACTGGATCTGCTCCGGTTGCTGCCGCGCCATTTCGACGAAGTGCTGGTGCCGGGCGAAGTGTTCGCCGAATGCACCGTCCATCCGCAGCGCCCCGGCGCTCGGGCCATTCTCTCAGCGCGCGAGTCCGGATTGTTCGAGTGCGTCGAGGTGACCGGCACGGAGCAGTTCGCCGCCGATCATTTGCTAGACGCGGGCGAAGCGGCTGCGCTGATCCTCGCGCGCGACCGCGCTTGCCCTGCCCTCGTCGACGAACGCAAAGGGCGACGCGTCGCCCGGCAACTCGGCATCCCGGTCGTCGGCACCGTCGGCATACTGCTTGCGGCCCGCAAGGCCGGCGAGATCGATGCGCTGGCACCGCTTTTCGATGCGCTATCCTCGTTCGGGTATCGGGTGCCGACCGATCTGGTGCACGAAGCGCTTCGCCGCGCAGGAGAAATCTGAACGTGCTGCCGCCACTCAAACCCATCGCCATCAAGGAGCGGATGTCGATCGTCTTCGTCGAGCGCGGCGAGATCGACGTGATCGATGGCGCCTTCGTGCGCGTCGACTGCGAAGGCGAACGTGTCCGTCCGGTCCTCACGCATATTCCGGTGGGTGGGGTTGCCTGCATCATGCTGGAGCCCGGAACGCGCGTCTCCCACCGGGCGGCAGCGCTCGCCGCCCGGGTCGGGACGCTGCTCGTGTGGGTCGGCGAGGCCGGTGTCCGGTTGTATTCGTCCGGCCAGCCCGGCGGCGCTCGGGCCGACCGGCTGCTATATCAGGCGAAGCTCGCGCTCGATGAAACGCTGCGGCTGAAAGTCGTGCGCAAGATGTACGCGTTGCGCTTCGGCGAAGAGCCGCCCGCGCGGCGCAGCGTCGAGCAACTGCGCGGTATCGAAGGGGCGCGCGTGCGGCGCACCTATCAGTTGCTTGCGCAGAAGTTCAGCGTGAAATGGTCGGGACGCGATTACAACCCGGAAGACTGGGACGTTTCCGATCTCCCCAATCGCTGCCTGTCCTCGGCCACAGCGGCCCTCTATGGCGTAACCGAAGCCGCCGTCCTCGCCGCGGGCTACGCGCCCGCCGTCGGCTTCATCCATACGGGCAAACCGCTGTCCTTCGTCTACGACGTGGCCGACATCTACAAATTCGAGACTGTCGTCCCCGCCGCTTTCAAGGTCGCCGCGAGCGAACCCGGCAATCCGGAGCGCGCCGTCCGCCTCGCCTGCCGCGACATCTTCCGGCAGACAAGGCTCCTGGAGCGCATCATCCCGGACATCGAGGAGATCCTTGCCGCGGGGGAAATCCCTCGTCCCGATCCCCCCGAAAACGCCGTCGGGCCCGCCATCCCCAACCCGGAAAGCCTTGGCGATGCTGGTCATCGTTCTTGAAAACGCCCCGCCCCGGCTGCGCGGGCGACTTGCGGTGTGGCTACTGGAGATCCGCGCGGGCGTCTATGTCGGCAACTATTCTCGAAAGGTGCGGGAGCATATTTGGACCCAGGTGGAAGACGGCATCGAAGACGGCAACGCCGTCATGGCCTGGCACACGAACAACGAAGCCGGCTTCGAATTCCAGACCCTAGGCGCCAACCGCCGCCTGCCGGCGGACTGGGATGGAGTGCGGCTGGTAAGCTTCCATCCGGAAGTCGAGAATCTCGATCCTTAACAATCCGGAAAAATTCTTTCGGCATCAAAAATCGTTGGTAGAATTTTGCGCTCTGAAATTTCCATGTGAATTCATGGAGATGGAAGAAGTGCGTTCCCCACGGGCGTGGGGATGAACCGTCGGATACCTCGCGGGGGCTTTATCCCGTGGGGCGTTCCCCACGGGCGTGGGGATGAACCGGTTCCGAAGGGGCACGAACCGCAGGTCCTGAAGCGTTCCCCACGGGCGTGGGGATGAACCGATCGGGAGACGGGACAGTTTTTGTGTCCGCGTGCGTTCCCCACGGGCGTGGGGATGAACCGCGGTCGTGTGGTAGTTCTCGACGGCGTGAGCCGCGTTCCCCACGGGCGTGGGGATGAACCGGTTTCCAAGGTCGTTCTGCACGGCATTAAGCCGCGTTCCCCACGGGCGTGGGGATGAACCGGGGGCGTTATGGGCGTGTGGGTATTGTTGGCGGCGTTCCCCACGGGCGTGGGGATGAACCGTGGTGGTCTGAGGGGTATGGCTGGACGGGTTTCGCGTTCCCCACGGGCGTGGGGATGAACCGATCGCGCAGGAGCTAGGCGCGAATCAGGAATGGCGTTCCCCACGGGCGTGGGGATGAACCGCCCGCATCCGCCGCCGTCGCGGTGGGCGAGAAGCGTTCCCCACGGGCGTGGGGATGAACCGCTTTCACGTCAGTTTCTGCCCTTGGTAGTAGAGCGTTCCCCACGGGCGTGGGGATGAACCGGCGATTTCCATCCCGCCTTTGCCCGCTCCGCCGCGTTCCCCACGGGCGTGGGGATGAACCGTGATAGAGGAAGCGTTCTAATGAACTCGGGGGGCGTTCCCCACGGGCGTGGGGATGAACCGGGTCTACCCGACCGCTGCTGCGGCCGGGCTTGGCGTTCCCCACGGGCGTGGGGATGAACCGGGCAACCGCTGCGACGGGTGCGGAGGCATCTAGCGTTCCCCACGGGCGTGGGGATGAACCGTTCCTGCAGGGCGGCGAGCGTTTCGGATTTGGGCGTTCCCCACGGGCGTGGGGATGAACCGTCAGGGCGTATCGGTCGCGTGCCGTTCGCTGAGCGTTCCCCACGGGCGTGGGGATGAACCGGGCAATTCGTGGAGCGCGTGGAACGACGTAACGCGTTCCCCACGGGCGTGGGGATGAACCGCCGCCTCGCGGGCGGCATTTTCTGAGAGAGAGGCGTTCCCCACGGGCGTGGGGATGAACCGTGGATCAAGACGGGAAAGATCTCCGCTACGAAGCGTTCCCCACGGGCGTGGGGATGAACCCCCTTCGCGTATTGGACCGTGCGTACGCTGTGGGCGTTCCCCACGGGCGTGGGGATGAACCGCGGTGTCCAATCACGATATCCAGCACGACCCCGCGTTCCCCACGGGCGTGGGGATGAACCCCGAACAGCGCGTGCTCAATGAGGTCTGCGATGGCGTTCCCCACGGGCGTGGGGATGAACCGCGCCCGATCTGCACGCACGTCTCGAACACGTCGCGTTCCCCACGGGCGTGGGGATGAACCGGGGCCGTGACGGGAGTGCTGCAACTGCTGGGCGCGTTCCCCACGGGCGTGGGGATGAACCGTCCCTCTACAACGGCGGCAGCCTGCGCACCACGCGTTCCCCACGGGCGTGGGGATGAACCGCGGATGGTCTGTTCGGCGAGTTTCCCGCTCAGGCGTTCCCCACGGGCGTGGGGATGAACCGGTGGAGAGCTGAGCCATGGCCGACCGCGCCCCGCGTTCCCCACGGGCGTGGGGATGAACCGGCCGACGTCGGCGTCGAGGGCGTTGCGGCGGAGCGTTCCCCACGGGCGTGGGGATGAACCGGTGATGCTCATGGTGGTGGTCTCCTTGGTTACGCGTTCCCCACGGGCGTGGGGATGAACCTGCCGGGAGGGCCGAACGCCAGCATGACCGGACGCGTTCCCCACGGGCGTGGGGATGAACCGCTGTAGCTATCGCAGTGACACTTCGGGCACACGCGTTCCCCACGGGCGTGGGGATGAACCGCCGCGGCTGTTGCGCAGGTAGGCGTCGGCGGCGCGTTCCCCACGGGCGTGGGGATGAACCGCCTTCGTAGCCGCCGCGACCGAGGAGCTTCCAGCGTTCCCCACGGGCGTGGGGATGAACCGGCCGAGGAAGTCGAGATCGACGGCGGCAAGCGGCGTTCCCCACGGGCGTGGGGATGAACCGTGAATCGCTTTCCCTTGCGACCCAGGCGCAGCGCGTTCCCCACGGGCGTGGGGATGAACCGACGCTTCCAGGATTACCGTGATTGGCACTGTTGCGTTCCCCACGGGCGTGGGGATGAACCAGCGTCTGTTCAGCGCCGTTCAGGTCGGTATATGCGTTCCCCACGGGCGTGGGGATGAACCGTGGCGGAATACTGCCGCAACGACGTTGAAATCGCGTTCCCCACGGGCGTGGGGATGAACCGGCATCGCAGGCCAGCCAATTGGACGAGGCCGAGCGTTCCCCACGGGCGTGGGGATGAACCGCGGGTCATCAGCCCGGTATCGTCTGCGGACGAGCGTTCCCCACGGGCGTGGGGATGAACCGCGCAAGGACTACGTGCTGCTCGACCTGCCCAGGCGTTCCCCACGGGCGTGGGGATGAACCGTAACAGCAATGTGTGGGTACTCGGGCTGTCCTGCGTTCCCCACGGGCGTGGGGATGAACCGGGCAGCGGCAGCACCTCGAGCGCTTTCTCGCAGCGTTCCCCACGGGCGTGGGGATGAACCGGGGTCGATGCGCTGGCTATGCTGCGGGCGGCGGCGTTCCCCACGGGCGTGGGGATGAACCGCGGGCCGTGGTCTCACACCGAACAGAACGGCGCGCGTTCCCCACGGGCGTGGGGATGAACCGGATGCGCTCCCATTCGTTGTAGATCTGCATGTGCGTTCCCCACGGGCGTGGGGATGAACCGATCGGCTTTGCCGACATCCGCAAGGCGGTGAAGCGTTCCCCACGGGCGTGGGGATGAACCGTTGTTCGCGAAGTGGGCCATGTCCTCGGCCAGAGCGTTCCCCACGGGCGTGGGGATGAACCGCGCGGTTTCGATCCGCGACCTGCTGCCTGAAGGCGTTCCCCACGGGCGTGGGGATGAACCGGCAGACGCGGCCCTTTCGAGGAACCAAGTAGGGCGTTCCCCACGGGCGTGGGGATGAACCGGTGCCGCACTTGGCCTCGATGTAACCCATGGCGCGTTCCCCACGGGCGTGGGGATGAACCGCCCGCGGCGGTTGCCGTGGGGGAGTTGCGCGAGCGTTCCCCACGGGCGTGGGGATGAACCGGTCGCGCAGCATCGTTTTTGCAAAATCTGTCAGCGTTCCCCACGGGCGTGGGGATGAACCGGACAAGAACTTGTTCGAGCGCAGCTTAGCATCGCGTTCCCCACGGGCGTGGGGATGAACCGGCATGTACTACGAAGAGCGAGTTGTGAATGGCGCGTTCCCCACGGGCGTGGGGATGAACCGTGTTCCAGGGGCACAACAGGAGGTCGAAAAATGCGTTCCCCACGGGCGTGGGGATGAACCGCGGTGCAAGAAATCCGCGCGGGCTTCTAGCTGGCGTTCCCCACGGGCGTGGGGATGAACCGGCGACGGTTCAGATAGCGCCAAACCGGATCACGCGTTCCCCACGGGCGTGGGGATGAACCGGTCATCATCCGTTTCTTGTCGGTGCAGTGGCGGCGTTCCCCACGGGCGTGGGGATGAACCGCCCGGCACGCCGACCATGACGCCAATCAGCACGCGTTCCCCACGGGCGTGGGGATGAACCGTTGTCGGACACCACTCTGCGCGAACTGCGCGGGCGTTCCCCACGGGCGTGGGGATGAACCGCGCAAAGAACTGGAGGCCAACAAATGACGACTGCGTTCCCCACGGGCGTGGGGATGAACCGCCGACATGCCGCGGCCGGTGTATGTGAACGGAGCGTTCCCCACGGGCGTGGGGATGAACCGTCACGTTCGACCTCATCAACCCCATCGGCGGCGCGTTCCCCACGGGCGTGGGGATGAACCGGGTGAGACTGCACGAGGCGCGCGAATTCGGGCGCGTTCCCCACGGGCGTGGGGATGAACCGCCGAGCTTGCAGGTCGTCAGCGCCGTGAACGCGCGTTCCCCACGGGCGTGGGGATGAACCGCGGCCGAACAGGCTTTGTCCGCCTGCGCGTTGGCGTTCCCCACGGGCGTGGGGATGAACCGCCGCAGTAGCTGCGCTGTGGGCCGGAGTCGCAGCGTTCCCCACGGGCGTGGGGATGAACCGGCCATCGCTTCCTGCGAGTCGCGGGCGCCGAGGCGTTCCCCACGGGCGTGGGGATGAACCGCGTCACGATCCACGGCGACCGCCGTCCACGTGGCGTTCCCCACGGGCGTGGGGATGAACCGTGCCGCTTGCGCTTCTTCATGGGTGCGCTGCAGCGTTCCCCACGGGCGTGGGGATGAACCGCTTCGGTGGAAGCCACGTGCAGCCGGAAGCGCGCGTTCCCCACGGGCGTGGGGATGAACCGCTGGTGCGGGGTCACACGCCAGTCGGTGGCCTGCGTTCCCCACGGGCGTGGGGATGAACCGATGGAATGGAGGGCGCGGTAACGCTCGCGCTCGCGTTCCCCACGGGCGTGGGGATGAACCGTCGATGTCGTCGGAGAGGAAATTCGCCATCACGCGTTCCCCACGGGCGTGGGGATGAACCGCGCTGGAGAACAAGGCCAGCCGCCTGCGCGCCGCGTTCCCCACGGGCGTGGGGATGAACCGGACTGGGCGGAATTCAGCAAAGCCAATCCGAAGCGTTCCCCACGGGCGTGGGGATGAACCGAACGATATGCAGGGAAGTCAGAACGCTACGAGGCGTTCCCCACGGGCGTGGGGATGAACCGGGGGTCATGCGCTACGTGGTGGAGGCTGCAGAGCGTTCCCCACGGGCGTGGGGATGAACCGGCGATACGGTCATCATCGATCCGGCGGTGCAAGCGTTCCCCACGGGCGTGGGGATGAACCGTCCGAGCCTCGACAACCACCTCGCGCTCGGCTGCGTTCCCCACGGGCGTGGGGATGAACCGGAAGGCCGCGTCGTTGGCGTCGCCGCGATACTGCGTTCCCCACGGGCGTGGGGATGAACCGCCGGGTAACGGCGTACACGTTGAATCGGGCATGCGTTCCCCACGGGCGTGGGGATGAACCGAAGCTCAAGGATGGATCGCTCGCGGCCAATCCGCGTTCCCCACGGGCGTGGGGATGAACCGCGGCGCCTTGCCCTGCATGCTGGCCGGAAGAAGCGTTCCCCACGGGCGTGGGGATGAACCGTACCGCCCTCGCGGCGTGAATGAGTGCGGCCAGCGTTCCCCACGGGCGTGGGGATGAACCGTATCGGAACGCATCCGACACCCCTTCCGTGACGCGTTCCCCACGGGCGTGGGGATGAACCGGTGATTGACCTTGCCAGCACGGTCGGTAGCGAGCGTTCCCCACGGGCGTGGGGATGAACCGCGCGTGCTCGGCATCGATCTGCCGTGGATCGAGCGTTCCCCACGGGCGTGGGGATGAACCGGCGCTACTCGATCAATACGAGCGCGAACGCCAGCGTTCCCCACGGGCGTGGGGATGAACCGCCACGAGGTGAGCCCGGCCGACCAGATCCAGGGCGTTCCCCACGGGCGTGGGGATGAACCGCATTGCGCACTGAGACGCCCACGCCATCGTGAAGCGTTCCCCACGGGCGTGGGGATGAACCGTCGCGCAGGCGATCACGGACGGGCGCGTGTGCGCGTTCCCCACGGGCGTGGGGATGAACCGCATCAGGAATTCATCGTTCTCGGTCTTGCCGGGCGTTCCCCACGGGCGTGGGGATGAACCGGATCCGCAGTGGGTGCGATGGACCGGCGAGCGGCGTTCCCCACGGGCGTGGGGATGAACCGGACTGGAACGCGCGGCTTGGAGCATGGAGCGAGCGTTCCCCACGGGCGTGGGGATGAACCGGCCTCGCAGCCTGGCGGTCTCTTTCCGCAGGCGCGTTCCCCACGGGCGTGGGGATGAACCGCGCGTCTTCATTCTCTCATTCTGTGCTGAAAAGCGTTCCCCACGGGCGTGGGGATGAACCGGATGAGAAGCCCGTAGGTGGCCCGCTGGCGCGGCGTTCCCCACGGGCGTGGGGATGAACCGGCAACGGCAATTGGACGAGGCGACTTTTTCAAGCGTTCCCCACGGGCGTGGGGATGAACCGAACCTCACGGGGGCGGTATCGGGGTTCTCGTCGCGTTCCCCACGGGCGTGGGGATGAACCGCCGGCCGCGCATGTCGTCCGCGTACTCGTGGGGCGTTCCCCGCGGGCGTGGTGTGGGGGTAAATCGAACGACGCGACGGAGATTCCCCGTACACGGGGACGAATTGCGATCAGTGTACGAATCATGGCCACCCACGTGCGATGATGCCTTTCCGAAGCATGCTCGCGCGAACGTTACGCCCATGGACACTTTGGTGACTACGTCACGGTGCCACCGACTTCCCGAATGTCAGCCGCGGTGGAGCGCCGTCGGTGCAGTGGCCTTGGCACTTATGTCGCCCGGCCCCGCACAGGCACAGCAGATCCCCGTCATCGCCGTCGATGTCGGCCACACCCTCGCCGCCCCCGGCGCCACCAGTGCGCGCGGCCGCGCGGAATTCGAGTTCAATCGCGAGCTCGCCGGGCGCGTCGTTGCGGCGCTCGAACGCCTCGGCCTGCGCGCCGAACTGATCAACGCCGACGGCCGCATCGAATCGCTGCAGGCCCGGCCTGCCCGCGCTGCCGACGCGGATTTCCTGATTTCGATCCACCACGACTCGGTCAGCGAGCGCTACCTCACGCCGTGGGAATGGGAGGGGATGCCGCGGGATTTCAGCGACCTGTGGGCGGGGCATTCGCTCTTCGTGTCACGCAACAATCCGGACCCCGACGCGAGCCTGACGTGCGCGTCGGCGATCGGCCTGCGGCTGCAGCGCGCCGGCTTCGTCCCCACGGACAAGAACCGCATCCGCCGCGAAACGGCCGACGCGCAGCTTGCGATCCACTATTACGACAATCTCGTCGTGCTGTACCGCGCCCGCCAGCCTGCGGTGCTGTTCGAGGCCGGCGTGATCAAGCACCGCGACGAGGAACTGCTCCTGCGCGACCCGGACCGCCAGCAGCGCATGGCCGAGGAGATCGCCACCGGCGTCGCCGCCTGCGTCACGGCCGGCGGCATCGCCACCGCACATCGGGCGGACTGAGGCGAACCGCGGGTTGCCTGGCGCAGTGGGGCGCGCCCGCCTACTTGAGGCTCGCGAGATACTGGACGACCGACTCGATGTTCGCCTCGCCGAGCTGACCGACGGCGGTGCTCATTTCCGCGTTGGTGCGCTCGCCGCTGCGGGTGAGGTAGCGCTTGAGGCTCACGCGCAGGTAAGCGGGTTGCTGGCCCGCGATGCGCGCGAAGGTCTCGGTGCCGTGGCCGTCCGCCTGATGGCAGGACACGCACAGGCGCTTGTAATGAT
Organism: Aromatoleum toluvorans; assembly: GCF_012910905.1. Taxonomy (GTDB): domain Bacteria; phylum Pseudomonadota; class Gammaproteobacteria; order Burkholderiales; family Rhodocyclaceae; genus Aromatoleum; species Aromatoleum toluvorans. The sequence goes on along the minus strand of NZ_WTVN01000020.1, from coordinate 17,337 downwards.
CCGCCCCGGCGGTCGCCGCGGGCGGTGCCGGGGTGACGGCAGGTGCCGCCGGCTGATTCGCGTAGAACAGCGCGATGGCGGCCTTCTCACGGTCGCCCAGGACCTTCATCAGGCCCTGCATGAACTCGTTGCGGCGCTTGCCCGACAGGAAGGCGTCGATCTGGCTGACGACGTAGACCGGACTCTGGCTGGCGAGATTGGGGACCTCGGGATTGCGGGCGATGCCCTTGTCGCCATGGCAGTTCTTGCAGAAGAAAGCGGCCGTGTCGCCTTCGTGAACGAGGGCTGCACGGGTTGCCGAATCGGCCGCCGCCTTTCCGATCAATTGCATCACCGCGTCGTTGCCGGCGAATGCCGTGCCGGTGCTGGCGCCGATCAGCAGCGCCGCGACGAGAGCCAGACGGCTCCGGATCATGTTCGTTTCCCCCGGGAAGAGTGGCGGGCCATGGCGACTCGCGGTCATGCCGATGGCAAAACCCGCATTTGAGCATGGTTTCCGGCCCCCGGTCCACGGATGCCGGCGCACGCTCAGACGAACACCGGTTCGGGCTCCAGATTCACGCCGAAGCGGGCGAAGACGTCGGCCTGTATCGCCCGCGCAATGCGCTCCACGTCGGCGCCCGTCGCGCCCCCGCGATTGACCAGCACCAGCGCCTGCTGCTCGTAGGCGCCGACGGGGCCGAGGTCGCGTCCCTTCCAGCCGCAACGGTCGATCAGCCAGCCGGCCGCGAGCTTGAAGCGGCTGTCGGGCTGCGGGTAGCGCGGCAGGTCGGGATGGGCGGCGTCGAGGCGCGCGAGCAGGTCGGCGTCGACGACAGGGTTCTTGAAGAAGCTGCCGGCGTTGCCGATGCGCGCGGGGTCGGGAAGCTTGCGCCGGCGGATCGCGATGACGGCGTCCGATACGTCCAGCGCGGACGGTGTGGCGATGCCCCGCGCGGCGAGCTCGCGCGCGACGTCGGCGTAGCCCGTGACCGGCTGCCAGCCCTTGGGCAGGCGGAAAGTGACGGCGGTGATCAGCACGCGCCCCGCCAGTTCGCGCTTGAACACGCTGTCACGGTAGGCGAAGCGGCAGTCGGCCCCCGCGAGCCGCAGCGGCGCGCCCGTTTCCAGCGAAACCGCCTGCAGGCTGTGGAAGCGCTCCGCCATCTCGAGCCCGTAGGCGCCGATGTTCTGCACCGGGGCGGCGCCGACCGTGCCCGGGATCAGCGACAGGTTCTCCAATCCCGGCCAGCCCTGTGCCAGCGTCCAGCGCACGAAGTCGTGCCAGTTCTCGCCCGCGCCGGCCTCGACATACCACGCGTCGGCGTCCTCGCCGGCGAGGCGGCGCCCGGCGATCCCGACCTTCAGCACGAGTCCGGGGAAATCGCGCGTCAGCACGAGATTGCTGCCGCCGCCGAGGATCAGGCGCGGCAGCGTCCATTCGGGGCCCGCGATCAGCGCGGCGACCTGCGCGGCATCCTCGATCGTCGCGAGCCGGGCGGCGCGCGCCGGCAGGCCGAAGGTGTTGTAGGGGCGGAGGTCGGCATCGCGCACGAGCGGCGGCATGGCCGGGGTGGGGAATGCGTCACTTCGCACGGGCGAGCGCCTCGGTCGCAGTCGGTTCGATGGGGAAGACGCGATCGTAGGCGAGATTGAAGACGAAGGCGTAGATCACATACGCCGTCGCCAGACCGAGGTCGGCCACCAGCGCGTCGATCCAGCCCATGCCGGTCCACGCCATGATGACCGGCAGGGTCATCAGCAGCAGCCCGCCCTCGAAGCCGAGCGCGTGCAGCGCGCGCATGCCGAACGGCCGGCGGTCGGCGGTGCGGCCGGTGATGCGGCCTTCGATGAAGTCGAAGAGGGTGTTATACACCGCGTTCCAGAGCGCGGCGATCAGCGCGGCGACGGCGAGGAGGCCCAGCGAATCGGCCATCGGCACGCCGCTCAGCCATGCGAACGGCGGCGTGATGAGCGCGAGGCCGCCGGCCTCGAACAGGATCACCTGGCGGGCGCGGTCCCATGCGGAGCGAAGTTTGGGGTGGTGGGCGGTCAAGACGGCTACTCGGAGGGGCGACCCGAGAAGATAGAACCTCGCCCCGCCAAAATCAACCGCTGCACCGCAACAAAACGCGCCGCGTCAATTGCAACTCACTGCCGCTCGCCGTCCTGGCCGAAGGGCCTGCGACGCCGCTGCTGCTGTTCTTCCTCGCCGCGACGGTTGTCCTGCTGCTGCACTTCCCGCTGCTGCTGCACGCGTTCGCGCAGCCGCTCCATCTGGTTGCGCTGCTGCTCGGCCTGCTGCTGTTGCTGCTGTTGCTGCTGTTGCTGCTGTTGCTGGATCTGGCGCTGCTGCTGGACCTGCGCCTCGCGTTGCCGCTGCTCCAACTGCTGGCGCAGCGCGTCACGCCTGCGCTCCTGCTCCTGCGCCTGCATCGCCTGCTGACGGTCGCGTTCTTCGCGCTGCTGCCCGAACTGCTGACGGCGCGCCTCACGCTCGCTCGCCTCCTGCTGGCGCTGCTGCTCCATCTGCTGGCGCAGCGAATCGCGCCGGCGCTCCTGCTCCTGCACCTGGAGCACCTGCTGACGGTCGCGTTCGGCGCGTTGCTGCTCGATCTGCTGGCGTTGCGCGTCGAAGCGCTGCTGGCGTTCGTCCCGACGCTGGTCGGCTTCCTCGCGCTGGGCGCGGCTGGCCTCTTCGCGCCGCTGCTCCAGCCGATCGCGCAGGAACGAGCGCTGGCGCTGCTGCTCTTCCTGTTGCGCGGCGGCGGCATCGCGACGCCCCTGCTCGTCACGGTCGCGCACGTTCTGGTTCTGTTGTTGACGCAACGCTTCCAGGCGCTCCTGGCGAATCTGGTCGCGCCGCCCGTCCTGCGGGTCGCTCAGGAACGGACGCTGGCGTTGCTGGCCCTGCTGCTGTTGCTGTTGCTGCTGCTGCTCGCGCTCGCGCAGCTGCCGCATGCCCTCGGCGAATCGCCCCTGACGAGGATCGACTCGTTGCTGGTCCTCCTGGCGCAGCTGCTGGACCTCGGCCGGCTGCACGGCGCGCACGCGCGTGCCGTCCTGGCGCACCACTTCACGCACCGGGAAGCCGCGCCGTTCCCATTCCCTGAGGCGGTGTTCGCGACGGTTCTCGACGTCGAGCGTGACCGGCGTGGGCGGGCGCAGGATGCGCTCCGACACCCGCGTCACCGCGTCACTGCGATCGCGGAAGGCATAACGCACCTGCTGGGGCGTCTTCACGACGCGGTCGATCTCGACGATGTTGGTGACCTGCGTGATATTCACCTGGCGCACGTAGGTCGGGCTGTAGCGGTAATGCGGGACGAACACCTCATGCGGCGCGAGCGGGAACCAGCCGACGTTCGGCAGCCCGGAAGAATAGGTGATGCTCACGCCCGGCGAGCCGATCCACGCGACCAGTGCCGGCGCGTAGATCGGGCGCGCGATGTAGCGTCCGGGCACCCAGGCCCAGGAGCCGCGGATGCGCACCCAGCGGCCGTAGTGGAAGGGTGCGAAGCCCCACGGCGCGTCATCCACCCAGGTCCAGCCCCACGGGGCGACCGAGACCCAGTGCCCGTAGCGGTACGGCGCCCAGCCGTACGGCACGCTGCGCGGGAACCACACCGGACCGTAGTCGTCGTATTCGCGCCAGTCGCCGTACTCGTACAGATCCTCGGCGCCGGTCATCTCGGGCGAGACATAGCGATTGCGCGCGACGCGGTCGTCGCGGTCGTCGCGCTCGAACGACCACGCGATGAAGTCATCCTGGTCGGGGTCGTCCCACTGCACCTCGTCCGGGCCGTCGCTCCACAACTGCGCACGGCGTCCCTCGGTCACGGCGATCTGGCGGTCGGCGGTGCGGAAGTCGATGTGGCCGCGGTGGTTGCTCACCAGGGTCGCGGAGCCGAGGAAGTCGACGCGGTACTGCCCCGGCTCGGCCGGCAGGGCGATGCCGTCGCGCGTCTCGACTTCGATCGCATCCTCGCGGTCGGCGCTGCGGATGCGCATCGCGACGCTGCCTTCCTTGAGCCTCACGCGGATGCGTTCCTCGTCGAGGCGCCGCACCTCGACCGAGGTCGCCTGGTCGAGGCGCAGCACGCTCGATCCGATGCGCACTTCGGCGCGCGCATCGGGCTGGGTGGCGAGTTCGTCGCCGGTCGTGACCGGCAGGTTCACGCCCGCGCGCACCCAGTCGCGGCCGCCGTCGCGCCGCAGGGCGACTTCGCCCTCGACGACCGACAGGCGGCCCACCCGGGCGGGCGGGTCGGCGAGTGCCGTGCCGCTCGCGCCCGCCAGGGCCAGCATCAGCGGCAGGAACAGCATCAGGCGCAAGATCTTCATCAGGTCGCTGACCATCTTGGTGTTACTCCGGACTGACCCCTCGCGGGGCGGACGGACCCGGCGCACGACATACCCACCCCCGGCGCGGGAATTCCTGAGTATTCAACGGCCATGCGGGCGCCGTTGCCGACACCCCACACAAATCCTTTCAATTCTGCGGGCGCTGGCGCTCCGTTGCGGCTCCGCCCGGGGCCTCCGGCGCCGGAATCAGCGGACGCACTTCGCCGGTCGCCATGCCCGCATCCGTGTTGCCGCGGACCGGCTCGTCCGCCCCGCCCTCGCCTTCGGGCACGGCCTTGGTCGCCGGCACGAGCGCCGGTTCCGGATCGACGACGGGATGGCTCAGGTAGGGCGTCAGGGTCGGCGCCATCGACCTCAGGATCTGCACCGGCAGGCCGGAGGTGAACTTGAACGAGGCGGCGTCCGGCCCGATCACGTACGCGGTCAGGGTGCCGAAGTGACGTGGGCCGAGGTAGAAGACGAAGGTCGCGGTACGGTTCATCGCGATGCCGCCCTTGACCTGGCCGCGCCCGCCCGAGATCACGATGCGGTTGTCGCCGGTGCCGGTCTTGCCGCCGACCGCGAGCGGGGTGCCGTCGGGCGCGGTGAAGGCGCCGGCAAGGCGCCGTGCGGTGCCGCCCTCGACGACCTCGGACAGGGCGCCGTGCAGCGCCGCCGCGACCTCGGCGGACATCACGCGCTCGCCCTCGCCCGGCCGGCGCGCGAACACGGTCTCGTAGGGCGTGCCGGCGGCGAAATGCAGGCGGTCGATGCGCTCGGTCTGCAGCCGCACTCCGCCGTTGACGATGACGCCCATCAGCTCGGCGAGCGCCGCGGGGCGGTCGCCGGAGCTGCCCAGCGCCGTCGCGAGCGAGGGCACGAGGCGGTTGAACGGGTAGCCCAGCCGCGCCCAGCGGCGGTGGATGTCGAGGAAGGCCTCGACCTCGAGGATCGTGTAGATGCGCGTGTCCTGCGCCCCCTTGTAGCGCGTGCGGAACAGCCAGCGGTACACCGCCTGGCGCTCGGCCTTGCTCGCGGCGATCGCCTCGTCGTAGCTCGCCTCCGGATGGTTGGCGAGGTAGCCGGCAAGCCACAGTTCCAAGGGATGCACGCGCGCGATGAAGCCCTGGTCGGGCAGGTCGAAGGTGCCCGGGGCGTAGCGCTTGTACAGGGACGCGAGCCGGTCTTCGCCCAGCTCCACGGTCGGCAGGCGCTCCGCGACGAAGGCCGAGAAGGTCTTGAGGTCGGCCTCGGGATTGAGATAGCGGTACGCCGCGGCCAGGCGGTCGGCGGTGGGGCGCAGGCCGTCCATGAAGGTGGCGCGGATCTTCTCCGGGCTCTGCCCCTTGTACTTGCGCCAGAAGCGCCGCATGAAGACCTGCGCCTCGCGGTCGGCGAACTTGGCGAGATACTCGCTGCGGCGCGGATCGTCGTCGTCCTGCAGCAGCTTCGCGGTGCTGCCGGGCACCTCGTACATCGTGTGGCGCACGATGTCGCGCATCAGGCGCACGAACGGCAGGTTGATCGAGGCCTGCAGCGCCTGGCGGATCGTCGGCACGCGGCCGTTGTCTTCCTTGCGGAAGTTGTTGAAGGTGTGGAGCCCGCCGCCGGTGAAGAAGGCCTCGCCGGGGCTCGCCGAATAGGAGCGCTCGAGCGCCGCCTCGAGCATCGCGGGGAGGTTGCGGTCCTGCGCGCCGATCAGGTAGTCGATCGCCCAGCGCTTGATGTGGTCGTGGCTGTCGACCTGGACCGCGCGCAACTCCGCGGCCGATTGCGACGCATGGCGCTGGTGCAGTTCGGAGATGAGTTCGAGGTAGGTCGCGAGCACGCGCAGCTTCGCGGTGGAGCCGAGCTCGAGCTTGCTGCCCTCGTTGATGTCGAGCGGCTGGTCGGTGGTGTCGGTCTGCACGCGCACGCGGTTGCCGCCGGCGGTACGCTCGAACAGCGTGAAGCTGTAATGCACCTTGTCGAGCTGGGCGGGCGTGAGCAGGCGCTCGCCGATGATGCCCGCGTTGCGGCCGAAGTCGGGCTCGGCGAGCCGCTGCAGGTATTCGGTGACGACTTCCTGCAGCTTGCCGTCCAGCGTCGTCGACGCCTGCAGGTCGAGGCGGTCGAGCTCGTACAGCGACACGCCGAGCATGCCGGCGATGCGCGTGCGCACCAGCGTCGAGCCCTTGTCCGCCGCCACCGGCACGCGCGCGGGATCGACCGCGGGATCGCGGAACGCGAGTTTCGCCTTGAGTCCGGCATCGCGCAGGCCCGCGCCGATCAGCCCGCCTTCGGCGAGGATGCGCAGGTGCGCGTCGGTCAGCTTCGCGAGGTCGTCGCGGCCGCGGCCGAGATAGTACGAGGGGCGGCGGTGCGCGATCATCAGCGCAATCACCTGGCGCAGCGCGAGCCCCTGTTCGGCGAGCGCCTCGCCGGTCGCCTCGTCCTGCGCGAGCAGCCGGTTCACGTGCGCGAAGTCGGCCCCGAACCACACCCACAGGCCATCGCCCAGGCCATGCACTTCGCCATACACGGGGGCCGCCGAGAGCGGCACGGTGTTGAGGTAGTCGAGCACCAGCGAGCGCCGCACCGGCATCGTGTCCGCGCCGTCGCGATACGCACGCACGCTCGCGGACACCATCTGGCGCAGCTTCTCGCGCGGGGAATGCGTGACGCCGTCGGGCGAGTGGCGGTATTTCTCGATCTGCGTCGCCAGCGTGCTGCCGCCCGGGGTGTTGAGGTCCTCGTCGACGACCTTGACGAGCTGCGCGAAGATCGCGCGGCCGAAGCGCGCCCAATCGACGGCCGGGTTCATGTGCGCGCGCTGCGGGTCGAGCAGGTCGCGGTTCTCGATGAACAGCAGGCTCTGCACGACACGCGCGGGGACGCTCTCGAAGGCGTCGTAGTGGCGGATCGGGTAGCGCGTCGCGTACAGCGCGTCGCCGCGCGCGTCGCTCACCGCCAGGCCGGTTTGCGTCTTTTCGGGGTACGGGGGGAAATAGCCGCGCCCGGCGTAGTCGAACAGCGCGTCGGAGAAGCGCGCCTGGCGCTCGACCGCGAAATCGCGCGCGGCGAGGCGCTCGGAGAATTCCGTCAGCTGCGTGTAGCCGAGGCGCTGGTCGAAGGGCCCGTGCTCGGGGAAGCGGATCGCAGTGCTCGGACCGGGCTGCAGCTCCCAGGTGAGCTTCGCGGCGTAGCGCGGGATCTCGCGCGACTGCAGCCACGAGGTCTCGCTTTCGTAGTAGGCCGCCACGCCGGCGACGACGACCGCCAGGAAACACAGCCAGAACAGCGTGCGCCGCAGCGCTCTGAACCACCCCCGCCGTTGCGGTTTGTCGTTGCCTGACACGTTGACGCCCGGATGCATGTGATGCGGGGATTATCCAGCATCGGCACGCCTTTCAGATACGCATGTTGTATGAAGGAAACAGCCGCGCCATGCTGCAGCGCGGTATCCGCCGCCTCATTCCCCTCCGCTCAGGCCAGCACCTGGCCGTGCTCGCGCGTCGCGTGGAAGCCGACCTTGGGCCACTTCTCCATCGTCACTTCGAGGTTGTAGCGGCTGGAGGCGAGATACACCGGGTTGCCATCGACGTCCTTGCCGATGCGCATCGCCTGTTCGCGCTCGAAGTTGCGCCGCGTCACGTCGTCGGGGAAGGTGAGCCAGCGCGCGGTGTGGATGTCGGCCGATTCGAAGATCGCGTCGACCTTGTACTCGTCCTTCAGGCGCTGCGCGACGACCTCGAACTGCAGCTGGCCGACCGCACCCAGCAGCATGTTGCCGCCTTCCTGCTCGAACACCTGGATCGCACCCTCCTCGCCGAGTTCCTGCAAGCCCTTCTGCAACTGCTTGGACTTGAGCGGGTCGCGCAGGCGCGCGGCGCTGAAGAGTTCCGGCGAGAAGTACGGGATGCCCTTGAAGCCGAGGCTCTCGCCTTCGGTGAGGGTGTCGCCGATGTGCAGCTGGCCGTGGTTGTGGATGCCGATGATGTCGCCGGCGACGCCGTCTTCCATCAATACCCGTTCATTCGCCATGAAGGTCAGCGCGTTGGCGAGCTTCATGTCGCGGCCCGCGCGCACGTGCTTGACCTTCATGCCCGAGGTGTAGCGCCCCGAGCAGATGCGGAAGAAGGCGATGCGGTCGCGGTGCTTGGGGTCCATGTTGGCCTGGATCTTGAACACGAAGCCGCTGAAGGGCGCTTCGGCGGGCTGCACGAGGCGCGTGTCGCTGTCGCTCACGCCCGCCGAATTTACGCCGGCAACGCGGGGCTGCGGCGGCGGCGCCCAGTCGATCAGCGCCTGCAGGATCTCCTGCACGCCGAAGTTGTTGATACCGGAGCCGAAGAACACCGGCGTCTGCTTGCCGGCGAGGAAGTCGCCGAGCGAGAACGGGGTCGACGCGCCCTGGATCAGGTCGACATCGTCGCGCAGCTTGCCGACTTCGAGCGGGAACAGCTCGTCGAGCTGGGCGTTCACGATGCCCTTGATGAGCTCGCCCTCGCTGCGCTTTTCCTCGCCCGCGGTGAAGCGCAGCACGCGATCCTCGAGCAGGTGATACACGCCGCGGAAGGTCTTGCCCATGCCGATCGGCCAGGTGATCGGCGCACAGTCGATCTTCAGCACCTCCTCGATCTCCTGCAGCAGGTCGAAGGTCTCGCGCACCTCGCGGTCCATCTTGTTCACGAAGGTGATGATCGGCGTGTTGCGCAGGCGGCACACCTCGAGCAGCTTGATCGTCTGCGCCTCGACGCCCTTGGCGGCATCGATCACCATCACCGCCGCATCGACGGCGGTGAGCACGCGGTAGGTGTCTTCCGAGAAGTCTTGGTGGCCCGGGGTGTCGAGCAGGTTGATGGTGTGCCCCTGGTACTCGAACTGCATCACCGAGCTGGTCACCGAGATGCCGCGCTGCTTTTCGACTTCCATCCAGTCTGAGGTCGCGTGGCGGGCGCTCTTGCGCGCCTTGACGGTGCCGGCGAGCTGGATCGCGCCGCCGAACAGCAGCAGCTTCTCGGTCAGCGTGGTCTTGCCGGCGTCGGGGTGGGAGATGATGCCGAAGGTGCGGCGCTTCGCGACGTCGCGCATCAGTTCGGGCGGGTAGGGGATGTCGGCCATGATCGGTTCGCAAAAAACAAAGCCGCCGGCCGGAATCGGCGCGGCGGGACAAACGCAATTCTATCAAGGAACTAGGCCGCACCACCGGCCAATGGCAGCAAAGCGGCGGAAATCTGCGATGATGCGCGCCAGTTCAGCCCCGCCTTCCCACCGGAATCCGCCCGCCATGCCCAAAGCCGCCCCCACGCTCCGTCAGCGCAAGGTCTTCGCCCTCACCCGCATCCTCGGCGGCCTCGTCGCCGCTTTCTACCTCGGCTACGTCGTCATCGCGAATCTCGCCGCCGGCGTGCCCTTCGACAGCAAGCTGATGTTCACCGCGCTGGTGGCGGCAGCGGGATTCGGCTATGCGGCCTGGTACCTGCGCGATCTTTCCGCGGTTGCGCGCGAGGAGCGCGAACAGGGCGTAAACGGCAACGGCGGCGCGAAAGGCTGACCCTTCGCACCGCCGTCGATTGCGCCGGGTTTCCCCGGCGTCCCTGCCTGTATCAGCGTGCCGGCTGCTTCTCTGCGACGTAGGGCTCGTGCAGCACCACCGGCTTCGCCGCACGCTTGCGCATGCGGATGTTGAGCATCTCGACGGCCACCGAGAAGGCCATCGCCGAGTAGATGTAGCCCTTCGGCACGTGGTGGCCGAAACCTTCGGCGAGCAGCACGACGCCGACCACCATCAGGAAGGACAGCGCGAGCATCTTCACGGTCGGGTGATCGGAGACGAAGTTGCCGATCGGCGCCGAGGCCACCATCATCAGTCCGACCGACGCCACCACGGCCGCCATCATCACGGTGAGGTTGTTCACCATGCCGATCGCAGTGATGATCGAGTCGAGCGAGAACACCAGGTCGATGACGATGATCTGCATGATCACCGCGGTGAAGGTCGCCTTGACGGCCGACGACGCCTCGCCTTCCTCGCCTTCCATCAGCTGGTGGATCTCGCCGGTGCTCTTCCACACCAGGAACAGGCCGCCGCCGAGCAGGATCAGGTCGCGCGCCGAGAAGCCGTGGCCGAACAGCTCGAACAGTGCCTGATTGAGGCCGGCGAGCCACGCGAGGATGGACAGCAGCGCGAGGCGCATGAACATCGCGAGGAACAGGCCGAGGCGACGCGCGAACGCACGCCGCTCGGGCGGCAGCTTGTCGACGAGGATCGAGATGAAGATGATGTTGTCGATGCCCAGCACCAGCTCGAGTGCGGTGAGGGTCAGGAAGGCGACGATGAGCTGCGGGTCGGTGAGGAATTCGATCATGGCGGTTCGTTAATTGACGATCCCGCCTGTATAACACGCCCACCGCAGGAATACCGAATTGCGGAACCGCAGCGCGGGTTCCGCAATTCCTGATTGACGCCGGCCGGCACGCGGCCGGAGGCGCGGTCAGCGCCGGCGGTTCTTGCCGACCTGGTCGCCGATGACGCCGCCGATCGCCGCACCGCCGACCGTGCCGAGCACCCCGCCGTCGCTGAGCACGGACCCGGCGACACCGCCGACCCCGGCCCCGACCACGGCGCTCTTCTCGCGCGCGGACATGCCATCCCACGTCGCACAGGCGCTCGTCGCCAGCACGACAACGATCGCAGAAATGCCAGTTCGAATGTTCATGACGTACTCCTTGCCTCGCTTTTCGACGCACAGGCACCCGGCCACCGGCCGTTGTACTCACAATGGGACGCGATTTTGTCCTCTGCGTTCCCTCGCGGCACAGGGGCAGTGTTACAAGCGTTGAGCGGCAGCCTGCACCGCCGGGCCCCACGTGGCGCCAGAGGCGTCATGCCGGCAGCGCGAAGGCGCACCCTGCCCGGCGCCCCCCGGCCGCAACGAACTATTACAAGCGGGTTCGCGGTGCGAGCCTACAGATAGTCGATCGCACTGTTCGACCATCACCATTCGCATGGCGAACACGGTATGCTTCCATGCTTTGCATCTGCCGCACCAGAACCACGATTCCCGTGACTGCCCTACCGATCCCGCTTCCCGGTCTGTGCATGGCGCTCGCCTGCAGCGCGATGGGCTCGGCCACGGCATTTGCCGGGGATTCGTATTTCGAGGAGCTGCCGCTGGTGCTGAGCGCGACACGCCTGCCGCAGCCCCTGCAAGAGGTGCCCGGCGCGGTCACGGTCATCGATCGCGAGCTGATCGCCGCCACCGGCTACCGCGACCTCGCGCGCGTGATGCGCCTGGTCGCCGGCATGCAGGTCGGCCAGGAGCGGGGCCACCGGCAGTGGGTGACCTACCACGGCCTGTCCAATGATTTTCCGACGGAAATGCAGGTGCTGATCGACGGCCGCTCCGTCATCACACCGAGCGCCTTCGGCGGCCTGGACTGGACCGGACTCGCCGTGACGCTGGACGAGATCGACCGCATCGAGGTCGTGCGCGGCACCAATGCGACGAGCTTCGGCGCGAACGCCTTCCTCGGCGTCATCAACATCATCACCCGGCACAGCGCGGAAGGCCGGGGAATGTCCGTCGGCATCCGCGCCGGCGCGGACCAGGTGCGCGATGCGCAATTCACCTGGAGCGGCGGCGAGGCCCCGCTGACGCTGCGGGCGAGCGCCGCGACGCAGCGCGATGCCGGCTTCGGGCACCTGAGCGACTCGCGCCATACCGACACGTTCTCGCTGCGCGGCGACCTCCAGCTCTCGCCGCACGACAGCCTGCTGATGCGCGTCGCGGCGAACACGGGCCTGCGCGGCGAGGGCTACGCCGGGTCGGTGTTCGGCAACAACGCCTTGCGCGACAGCCGCAACGACAGCCATACCGTGCATCTGCAGTGGCAGCACAACGACACCACCGACGACGAGTGGCTGGTCAATTACTACCGCAACCACGAGCGCATCCGCGACGAATGGCGCGCGAGCGCGCCGCCGTTCTTCCCGGCCGTGCCGCTCGAACGCAACCGTACCAGCACGCGCGACAGCATCGAGGTGCAACGCCGCAGCGCCCCGCGGAGCGACCTCCAGTTCGTGTGGGGCGGCGAGGCGCAGCGCGAGGAGGTCGACTCGCCCTTCCTGTTCTTCGGCGGCAACCCGGACGCGCAATACCTGTACCGCCTGTTCGGCGACGTCGAATGGCGCGTCCTCGACACCGTGACGCTCAACGTCGGCGGCGCGCAGGAGCGCTACTCCGGCGCGGAGACGCATTTCAGCCCGCGCGCGTTCGCGAACTGGCAAGTCGTGCCGGGACACACGCTGCGCGCCGGCTATTCGCGCGCCTTCCGCCAGCACAACGTGTTCGAGCGCTTCGGCGACATCCGCGCGATCGACCCGGCGAGCGGCGAGGTGCTCGTCCGCCCCTTCCTGCCCAATCCGGATCTCCGGCAAACGCGCATCCATGCCACCGAGGCCGGCTATTTCGGGCGCTTCGACACATGGAGCACGACACTCGACGTGCGCGTGTTCGACGAGCACATCCACGACTTCATCGTGCGCGTGCCGCAACCCGACCCGACGCCCGCGCCGCTCCTGTCGCCGAGCCGCAGCCCCTTCCCGTTCAGCCTCGGCTCGACGCGCTACGAGAACCTCGATTCGACGGTACGATTGCGCGGCATCGAATACGAGCTGTCGACGCGTCCGCGCAACGGCACGGAACTGCGCCTCGCGCACAGCATCGTCGACCGCAGCAGCCGCGAACCCGGCATCGAGGAGCGCAGCGCCCCCTACACGGCCAGCCTGAGCTGGCTGCAGGACTGGGGGCGCGGCTGGAAGAGCATGCTCAGCGTCCTGCGCATGGGACCGCTCGCCGGCGGCGACGGCTTCGTCCCGAGCTTCCGCTACGTGGCGCGCCCATACACGACGGTCGATGCGAACCTCAGCCATACGACGCGCATCAACGGTCACTCGGTGCAGTTCGCGCTGACGGCCCTGAACCTCGGCAAGCGCCACCAGGAGATCGCCGACCGCAGCCAGCAGGCCGCCCAGCTGGTTGCGACCGGCAGCAACGCCCCGGTCAATCCCGTCAGCCCGAGCGTGTACCTGTCGATGACGCTGGCGCTCGAACGCTTCACGCGCGAATGAGCACCCGCCACACGCTCGCGCTGCGGCCGCATCCGCAGACGCCGGGCAGCCCGATCACGGAACTCGGCGCAGATCTGCGGCAGCGGCCGGACGGCGCGCTGCACCTGCATTTCGAACTGCGCGGCGCCATCGACCGCATCCTCGTCCCCGCCCCCCTGCCGCCCGCCGCGGCCGACGGCCTGTGGGCGCACACCTGCTGCGAGGCCTTCGTCGGCGTCGCGGGCAGCAGCACGTACCGCGAGTTCAACTTCTCGCCGTCGGGCCGCTGGGCGATCTACGACTTCGACGCTTATCGCGTGCGCGCCTCCGCGGTCGTGCCGCTGCCGCCCCCGGCGCTCACACTCGAGCGACGTGGCGACGTGCTGGCGCTGGACGCGACGCTGGCGCCGACGGCGCTGCCCGACGGCGCCGTGCTGCAGATCGGACTCGCGACAGTCGTCGAAGCGGCCGACGGCACGCTATCCTATTGGGCGCTGCACCACCCCGGTGCCCGGCCCGACTTCCACCACCGCGACGCCTTCACGCTGACGCTCGTTCGGCCCTGAGCGCGTCGCGTACCACCGGAACACCCATGACCGCTTCCATCCGGTTCGGCCTCGACCGCCTGCTCGCAGACCCCGCGCTGCGCCGCCCGCTCGCCGGCCGCCGCGTCGCCCTGCTCGCCCACCCCGCCTCGGTCACGCGCGACCTCACGCATTCGCTCGACGCGCTCGCGGCCCTGCCCGACATCCGGCTCAGCGCCGCCTTCGGCCCGCAGCACGGCCTGCGCGGCGACAAGCAGGACAACATGGTCGAGTCGCCCGACTTCATCGACCCGCTGCACGGCATCCCCGTCTTCAGCCTGTACGGCGAGGTGCGGCGCCCCACCGACGCGATGATGGACAGCTTCGACGTGCTGCTGGTCGACCTGCAGGACCTCGGCTGCCGCATCTACACCTTCATCACGACGCTGCGCTACGTGCTGGAAGCCGCGGCGCGCCACGGCAAGGCCGTGTGGGTGCTCGACCGCCCCAACCCCGCCGGCCGGCCGGCCGAAGGCCTCGCGCTGCGCCCCGGCTGGGAGAGCTTCGTCGGCGCCGGCCCGCTGCCGATGCGCCATGGCCTGACGATGGGCGAGCTCGCGCGCTGGTTCGTCGCGACGCTGCGACTCGACGTCGAGTGCGAGGTGATCGCGATGGACGGCTGGCAGCCGGACGCCGCGCCCGGCCACGGGTGGCCGCTGGGCGAGCGCAGCTGGGTCAATCCCAGCCCCAACGCACCCAACCTGTCGATGGCGCGCGCCTATGCCGGCACCGTGATGCTGGAAGGCACGACGCTGTCCGAAGGCCGCGGCACGACGCGCCCGCTGGAGCTCTTCGGCGCCCCCGACATCGACGCGCGCGCGCTCCGCGCCGAGATGCAGCGCCTCGCCCCGCACTGGCTCGCCGGCTGCGTGCTGCGCGAGTGCTGGTTCGAGCCCACCTTCCACAAGCACGCCGGCAAGCTGTGCAGCGGCCTGCAGATCCACGTCGAAGACCCCATGCACTACGGCCACGCCGCCTTCCGCCCGTGGCGCCTGCAGGCGCTCGCATTCAAGGCGTTGCGCCGCCTGCAGCCCGACTACCCGCTGTGGCGCGACTTCCCCTACGAGTACGAACACGACCGCCTCGCCATCGACCTCATCAACGGCAGCGAACTGCTGCGGCAATGGGTCGACGATCCGGCCGCGACACCGGCCGACCTCGACGCGCTGACCGTCCCCGACGAGACCGCCTGGACGGCGGCGCGCGAAGCCTTCCTGCTCTATCGCTGAACGGTGTAACGCCGCACCGGACGCGGATCCTGGCGCACGGGCCGGCCGCGCCGTCGCCGCGTGGCGGCGGTCTTGCTCACGCGCGCCGCTCGGCGATCATGCCCACGCGGTCAACACCTTGATACAAATCACTTTTCCATGACGGCCCGGACGCCTGCAAAGTGGCGGCCGTGTTTCCCCCGGATGGAGAAGAAGCTTGCTGACACAACGCCTGATCTGCGCCGCTCTCTCGCTGAGCGTGCTCACCCCCCTGGTCGCCGGCGCCGCCGGGGCCTTCACTCCCGTTGCCGTTGACACGCAGCCGCAGCGCTCGACCGAGCCCGAGCCGGACGCGAACTACGTCTTCGGCCTGCTCGACCGCGACGGTGATGGCCGCATCGACGGCATCGAAGCGCGCGCCTCGGGGCCGTTGGTGAAGTACTTCGGCGACATCGACACCGATCGCGACGGCAAGATCAGCCGCGCCGAGTGGGCCGCCTACTTCGAGCACCAGACCCCGCGCGCCTGAGGCCCCAGGCCGCGCGCTTCACTGCGCGCAGCGCCCCCGGAAGCCACGGCGCGTACGGGCGCGAGCTGCATCGGCGTAGAACTTCACCGCATTGCGCCGCGCACCGGCTGCGGCGGCTACAATTCGCAACGAGATGTTGCGCCGGCCCCGCGGCGCGGCACGATCGTCACCGGAGCGAATGCGATGAACGACGCCCTGCGCATCTTTGCGTGCCACTCCAACCGCGCGCTGGCCACCGAGATCTGCGACCACCTCGGGCTGGCGCTGAGCCCGCTCGAAATCTCGCGCTTCTCCAACGACAACCTGCATGTGCAGATCCGCGAGAACGTGCGCGAGCGCGACGTCTTCGTCGTGCAATCCTTCACCGAGCCCGTCAGCGACCACATCATGGAGCTGATGATCACGCTCGATGCGCTGCGCAGCGCGTCGGCGCGGCGCGTCACCGCGGTGATCCCCTACTATTCCTACGCGCGCTCCGACAAGAAGGACGCCCCGCGCATCTCGATCACCGGGCGCCTGATCGCCGACATGCTGCAGACCGCGGGCGCGAACCGCGTGCTGACGATGGACCTGCACGCCGACCAGGTGCACGGCTTCTTCTCGGTGCCAGTCGACCACCTCACCGCGATCCCCACCATCGCCGACCACTTCCGCCGCAACTACGACCTCGCACACATGGTCGCGTGCGCGACCGATGCCGGGGGCGCGAAGCGCGTCGGGCGTTTCTCGGAGCGCCTGGGCATCCCGATGGCGATCATCGACAAGCGCCGCGTCAGCGACACCAACGTCACGCACGGCGAAGTCGTCGGCGACGTGAAGGGGCGCGACGTCGTGATCTTCGAGGACGAGATCTCGACCGGCGGCACGCTGCTGTCGACGATCGCCACGCTGAAGGCCGCCGGCGCGCGCTCGATCCACGCCGGCGCGGTGCATGCGGTGCTGTGCGGCCCGGCGATCGAACGGCTGCGCAACGCGCCGATCGAGTCGATCGTCGTCACCAACACCGTGCATATGCCGCCGGGCAAGCACCTCGACAAGATCACCCAGCTCACCGTCGCGCCGCTCTTCGCCGCGGCGATCGAGCGCATCCACAGCGGCGAAAGCGTCGGCGCGCTGTTCGAGTAGCGGCCGCCCCGCTCAGGTCGGGCGATTCGCGGCGAGCCAGGCCTCGTAGCCGCCCTTGAGCGGGCGCACGGCGACATATCCGAGTTCGCTCAACACGCGCGCGGCACGCACCGCGGTCGCATCCGCAGGGCATGCGCACATCGTCACGACGGGCCGCTCGCGCGGCCAGTCGCCCACTGCGTCCAGCAGCTTCTCGACGTCCGCCGCGCGCGCGCCGGCGATCGGGCCGGTCTCGGCGACCATCGCCGCACTGCGCAGGTCGAGCAGCAGCGGCGGCGCCTCGGACGCCAGCGCTTCCACCAGCTCCAGCGGCGTCACATGCGGGATCGCCGCGAGCTTCTCGAAGCGGTAGCGCTGCCACAGCTTCCACGCCAGCCAGCCCGCAAGCGCCAGCGCGACGATGACGACCACCCTCGTGCCGTGACGGCTCATCGCTGCCAGCGCCTCCTGCAACGCGTCGCGCAACCACCAGCC
>NZ_WTVN01000001.1 GCF_012910905.1 Aromatoleum toluvorans | reverse complement strand
GCATGGGCATGAGCCGCACCTTCCAGCACGTGAAGCTGCTGCCGACGATGAGCGTGCTCGAGAACGTCGCCATCGGCGCGCATCTGCGGGGTGGCAAGGGCGTGTTCCCGGCCGCGTGGCGCCTCGACCGCGGCGAGGAAGCGCGGCTCTTGAACGAAGCGGCGCGCCAGATCGAGCGCGTGGGGCTCGCCGAGCACATGTTCGACGCCGCCGGCAGCCTCGCGCTCGGCCAGCAGCGCATCCTCGAGATCGCGCGCGCGCTCGCCGCCGATCCCTGCCTGCTGCTCCTCGACGAGCCGGCCGCGGGCCTGCGCTTCAAGGAGAAGCAGGCGCTCGGCGAACTGCTGAAGAAGCTCCGGAGCGAAGGCATGGGCATCCTGCTCGTCGAGCACGACATGGACTTCGTCATGGGGCTCGTCGATCGCATCGTCGTGATGGAGTTCGGCCAGAAGATCGCCGAAGGCCTGCCCGAGGAAGTGCAGCAGAACCCGGCCGTGCTCGAAGCCTATCTGGGAGGTGTGGAATGAACGGCATGAGCGTCGAGATGAGCGCAATCGCCCCGGTGGTCGAATCCGCGCCTGGCCTGCCCCGCGCGGTGCTCGAAGTGCGCGACCTGTGCGTCGCCTACGGCAAGGTCGAGGCGCTGTCGAACGCCAACCTGCGCGTCGGCGAAGGCCAGATCGTCACCGTGATCGGTCCCAACGGCGCGGGCAAGACGACGATGCTCTCCGCGATCATGGGCCTGCTGGAGTCGCGTGGCCAGGTCAGCTTCGACGGCGAGGCCGAGTACGTGCCGCGCGTCGAGCGCATGGTCGCGCGCGGCATGAACCTCGTGCCGGAAAAGCGCGAACTCTTCGCCGAGATGAGCGTCGAGGACAACCTGCTGCTGGGCGCCTTCCAGCGCTACCGCATGGGCAAGCGCGACCACGGCGAGACGATGGAGGAGGTGTATGGCCTCTTCCCGCGCCTCAGGGAACGCAAGGCGCAGATGGCCGGCACGCTCTCGGGCGGCGAGCGCCAGATGCTGGCGGTGGGGCGCGCGCTGATGGCGAAGCCGAAGTTGCTGATGCTGGATGAGCCGAGCCTGGGCCTGGCACCGCTGATCGTGCGGGAAATCTTCCGCATCATCAGCGAGCTGCGCCGGCGCGGCGTGTCGATCCTGCTGGTCGAGCAGAACGCGCGCGCGGCGCTGCAGGTCGCCGACTACGCCTATGTGCTGGAGACGGGCGAGATCTCGATGGAAGGGCCGGCCAAGCAGCTCGCCGACGATCCGCGGGTGATCGAGTCGTATCTGGGGCTGGGCGGCAAGCACCAGGACAAGCTGGCGGGCTGATCCCCTTTATGTGACCAGTGAGTGCTCTCGACCGCCTGCGCCGGACGACGCGGGCGGCTGTGCTGTATTCGTCGTCCGCCTACAAAAAATCCATAGAGGAAAGGAGGAGGCATGAAGGGGATTCGAATCGCTGCAGGGTTGGCCGTGCTGGGAGGATTTGGCGGCCCGGTGCTGGCGCAGTCGAACGTGACGATCTACGGTGCGATGGACATGTTCCTCGGGCATGCCCGCGGAGAGCACAAGAGCATCTCGGTGGCCGACAGCGGCGGGCTGGAGCCAAGCCGCATCGGCTTTCACGGCACCGAGGATCTCGGCAACGGGCTGAAGGCGCTGTTTCGGTTGGAAAGCGGCATCGCCGTCGATACGGGGGGGACCGTGCCGCCGGGCGTGCTGTTCAGTCGGCAGTCCTTCGTCGGCCTGCAAGGCGGCTTCGGAACCGTGACTGCCGGGCGTCAGCATTCGCCGGGGTACTGGATGTCGCTGTTGCGCTATGACGCAATGATGGGTGGGCCGTTTTCGCCGGTCACGGCGCTCGCCGCGCAGGGAGGGATGAGCATCGTTTCCACCGGGCCGGGGCGGGTGAACAACTCGATCAACTGGAACTCGCCGAACTGGGGCGGATTCACTGCCAGCGCGATGTACGGCGTGGGGCAGGAAAGCACGGTGAACCGCAACGCGGGCGAGTTCGCGGGCGCGAGTCTCAATTACGCGAACGGCCCGTTGTCGGTCGGATACGTGTTTCACCGCCTCGACACCAGCACCGTCGTCGCGCCCATCGTGGACCGGCGGCAGCGCGAGCACATGCTCGGCGCGGCGTACGACTTCAAGGTCGTGAAGGTGATTGGAAGCTACCAGACGCTGGACGGAGATGTCGCGGCGGAGGCGCGGCTGTGGAACATCGGCGCGCGCATTCCCGTGGGGGCGGCGGGCAACGTGCAGGTCGCCTACGTTGCGTTGAAGTCCGAGGCGCACCAGTCGGATTCGCGGTCCTGGGCGCTCGGCTACAGCCATGATCTGTCGAAGCGCACGGCACTGTATGGACGCGTGATCCGCGCCGACAACGACGACGCGGTGGCGCGCAGCGTCTACAACGGTCTGGCCGAGCGAGGCGGTGCGACGACGCTGTTCGGTGTCGGCATGCGACACAGCTTTTGAGGTTTTGAGCGGGTGTTCCGGCGGCGAATTCCTGCCCGCAGGAGCACCCGTGCGGAGCGCGCACAAAAGCATCGCAAACTAGTTGAACAAGTGTTTGACAAGTGAGAGTAGCGCTGCTAACTTTCACCTCATGCCGGAGTGAAGTGACTACCGGCGACAGAGCGGCTCGAGCCGCCAACCATTCGACCCGACACAGTCGGGCGTCAAGACACGAAGGAGTGAGACATGCAGGTGAAGAAACTCGCAGTGCTGTGCACGATCGCCGCCGCCTCGTACGGTTCGCCGGCGCTGGCCGACATCACGATCGGCATTTCGCTGTCGGCGACCGGGCCGGGTGCTTCGCTCGGGATTCCGGAGAAGAACGTGTTCGCGCTGCTGCCGACGCAGATCGGCGGCGAGAAGGTCAATTTCATCGTGCTCGACGATGCGACCGACCCGACGCTGGCGACGAAGAACGCGCGCAAGCTGGTGAGCGAGGACAAGGTGGATGTGCTGGTGGGCTCCTCGACGACGCCGGCGACCGCCGCGATCGCCGAGGTGGCGAACGAGAGCGCGACGCCGCAGGTCACGATCAGCCCCGTGTCGCTGCCGGCCGAGCGCAACAAGTGGGTGTTCCGCACCCCGCAGCAGAACAGCGTGATGGCCGCCGCGGTGGTCGGGCACATGAAGCAGAACGGGGTGAAGACGCTCGGCTTCATCGGCTTTTCGGACGCGTACGGCGAGGACTGGCTGGCCTCGGTGACGGCCAAGGCCGCAGAGGCCGGCATCAAGCTGGTCGCGACCGAGCGCTACGCGCGTGCGGACACCTCGGTGAGCGGGCAGGTGCTGAAGCTGGTGGCGGCGCGGCCGGACGCGATCCTGGTCGCAGGTTCCGGCAGCCCCGCCGCCCTGCCGCAGACCACGCTGGTCGAACGCGGCTACAAGGGGCAGGTCTACCAGACCCATGCGGTTGCGAACCAGGCCTTCCTCAAGGTCGCGGGCAAGGCGGCCGACGGCGTGATCATTCCGGTCGGGCCGGTCGTGGTCGCGGACCAGATTCCCGATTCGCATCCGTCGAAGGCCATGGGCAAGGGGCTCGTCACGAAGTATGAGGAGAAATATGGCGCCGGCTCGTTCTCGTCCTTCGCCGGCCATGCCTTCGACGCCTGGCGGCTGATCGAGCAGGCGGTGCCGGTCGCGCTGAAGAAGGCCAAGGCGGGCACCCCGGAATTCCGCGCGGCCTTGCGCGACGCGCTCGAGGGGAACAAGGAGGTCGTCGCGAGCCACGGTGTCTACAACATGAACGCGAACGACCATTTCGGCCTGGACGAGCGCTCGCATGTGCTCGTGAAGATCGATAGCGGCAACTACAAGCTGGTCAAGTAAGCACTGTCGGCGGGGACGATTGATGAGCACTGCGATCAAGGAGACCGGCGCGATGTTCGCGCAACCGGTCGTCGATATCGAGAGCCGGCCCGACGGCAGCCGCATCCTGCGGTCGGGCATCCCGCTGCCGCAGACCTACGCGCGCTGCGTGGGCGAGTGGCTGGAGCACTGGGCGCGGGAAGCGCCGGAGCGCGTGTTCCTCGGCGAGCGCAACGCGGCGGGCGAATGGGAAACGGTGACGTACGGCGAGGCGCGGCGTCGGGTTGTCGCGATCGCGACCTGGCTGCTCGGGCAGAACCTGTCCGCGGAGCGGCCGGTGGCGATCCTTTCCGACAATTCGATCGAGCATGCGCTGCTGATGTACGCGGCGATGCACGTCGGCGTGCCGTCGTGCGCGATCTCGGCGGGCAACTCGCTGATGTCGAAGGACTTCGCGAAGCTGAAGGGCAACATCGAGCTGTTGCGGCCGGGTGTGATCTATGCCGACACGATCGAGCGTTTTGCGCCGGCGATCGCCGCGATCGCGCCGTTGCACGACGGTGTCGTGGTGGCGGGCCGGCGCTCCGGGGAGGCAGCGGGATGCGTCGCCTTCGCGGACATCGAGGCCAGGAGCGACGAGGGAGCGGTGATGCGCGCCTTCGACCGCATCATGCCGGACACGATCGGCAAGTTCCTGTTCACGTCGGGTTCGGTTGGCACGCCGAAGGCCGTCATCAACACCCAGCGCATGCTGTGTTCCAGCCAGCTGGCGAAGGAACTGGTGTGGCCCTTCCTGAAGGAGGAGCCACCGGTGCTGGTGGACTGGCTGCCGTGGAGCCACACCTTCGGCAGCAACCACAACCTGAATATGGTGCTGCGCTGGGGCGGCAGCCTCTACATCGACGACGGCAAGCCGGTGCCGGCGCTGCTCGGCAAGACCCTGCGCAACATCAAGGAGGTGTCGCCGACGATCTACTTCAGCGTGCCGCGCGCCTACGACATGCTGGTGCCGGAACTGCGCCGGGATCGGGAATTGCGCGAAGCGTTCTTCGGGCGCCTGAAGCTGATCTTCTACGCCGGCGCGGCGCTGCCGCAGCACCTGTGGGCGGATCTCGAGAACCTCTCGGAGGAGGCCAAGGGCTATCGCGTCGCGATGGTGTCGTCGTGGGGTTCGACCGAGACCGCGCCGCTCGCGACCGACTGCCACTTCCAGGCGGTGCGCTCGGGCGTGATCGGCGTGCCGGTGCCGGGCGTCGAGCTGAAGCTGGTGCCGTCGGCGGACAAGCTGGAAGTGCGGGTGCGGGGGCCGAACGTGTTCCCCGGCTACTGGAAGCAGCCGGAACTGACGGCGAAGTCCTTCGACGACGAAGGCTTCTACCTGATCGGCGACGCGGTCGAGTTCGTCGATCCGGCGCGGCCCGAGCAGGGACTGCTGTTCGACGGCCGTGTCGGCGAGGACTTCAAGCTGCTGACGGGGACCTGGGTGCATGTCGGCGCGCTGCGCGTGAAGGGCATCGATGCGCTGAAGCCCGTCGCCCAGGACATCGTCGTCACCGGCCATGACCGCGACGAGATCGGCTTCCTGGTGTTCCCGAACGTCTCCGAGTGCCGCTCGCTGTGCCCCGGCCTGCCGGCCGATGCGCCGGTCGAGCAGGTGCTGGCGAATCCGGCGGTGCTGGCGCGCGTGCGCCTGGGCATGAGCGCGCTGGCGCAGGGCGGCGGCGGGTCCTCGACGATACCGGCGCGGGCGATGCTGATGGCGGAGCCGCCGTCGGTGGAGGCCGGCGAGATCACCGACAAGGGTTACATCAACCAGCGCGCGGTGCTGGCGCGGCGCATGGATCTGGTCGCGGCGCTGTATGCCGAGATGCCGGACAAGACCGTCATCACCGCGTGACACGAGCCGCCTGGCGATGGCGGCCACCACAAACGAGAAGGATCGCCCCATGAGCGAAGAACTGGTCAAAACCTCATTCGATAACGGAATCTACACGGTGATGCTGTCGCGGCCCGCGAAGCGCAACGCGATCAGCGACCGTCTGCTGGCCGCCATCGACGCGGCCTTCGCGGCGGTGCCCGAAGGCACGCGCGTGATCGTGCTGGGCGGCGAAGGCGAGCACTTCTGTGCCGGGCTGGACCTCACCGAGCACCAGCACCGCGACCCCTTCGGGGTGATGCAGCACTCGAGGAGCTGGCACCGCGTGTTCGACCGCATCCAGAACGGCGGCGTGCCGGTGGTCGCGGCGCTGCATGGCGCGGTGATCGGCGGCGGGCTGGAACTGGCGACCTCGACCCACGTGCGCGTCGCGGAGCCGAACACGATCTACCAACTGCCCGAAGGGCGCCACGGCATCTTCGTCGGCGGCGGCGCGTCGGTGCGTGTCGCGAAGATCATCGGCGCGGGGCGGATGTGCGAAATGATGCTCACCGGCCGCATCCTCGAATCCGACGAGGGGCAGCGACTGGGGCTGTCGCACTACCTCGTCGGCCCCGGCGAGGCGCTGGCGAAGGCGCAGCAGCTCGCGCGCCGCATCGCCGAGAACGCGCCGATGGCGAACTGGGCGATGGTCACGGCCGTCGCGCGCATCGACAACCTGGCGAGCGACGACGGATTCTTCGTCGAATCGCTGACCGCCGCACTGACACAGACCAGCCCGGAAGTGGCCGAGCGCATCGGGCACTTCCTGCAACGCAAGGGACAGGGACCGCAGCGATGACGAATCCTTACGCAGCATCCGAGGCCGCCGCGCATGCGGCCGCCTACAACGACATCTGGCTGGTGGCGGGGCAGCGCACGCCGTTTGCCGACTACAACGGCCCGCTGCGCGATGTGTCGCCGACCGATCTGGGCATCTTCGCCGCGCGCGCGCTGTTCGAGCGAAGCGGCATCCCGGCACGCGAGGTCGATGCGATCGTCGCCGGCAACATGGCGCAGGCGAGCTTCGACGCCTACTTCCTGCCGCGCCACATCGGCCTGTACGCGGGCGTGAACCCGGCCGTGCCGGCGCTGCTGGTGCAGCGCCTGTGCGGCACCGGCTTCGAGACGATCATCGCCGCGGCCGACCAGATCTCGCTGGGCAAGGCGAAGGTGGCGTTGTGCGTCGGCACCGAGTCGATGTCGCGCAACCCGATCGCCGCCTACACGCACCGCGCGGGCTTCCGCATGGGGCAGCTGGATTTCCGCGACTTCCTGTGGGAAGCGACCAAGGACACGGCGCCCGGCGACAGCATGGGTGACACGGCCGAGAACCTCGCCAAGCGCTACGGCATCGCGCGCGAGGAGGTCGACCGTTTCGCCGCGCAGAGCTTCGCGCGTGCCTGCGCGGCCTGGGAGTCGGGGTATTTCGCCGACGAGGTGGTGCCGGTCGTCAATGCGAAGTGGGATCTGCCGGGTTACAACCCGCGCGGCTTGAAGCTCGCCGATCGCGTCGAGTGTGTGGAGCGCGACGGCCATGTGCGCCCGACCTCGCTTGAAACGCTGCAGAAACTGAAACCGGCGTTCGATGGGGTGCAGACGGGCGGCAACAGTTCGGCGATCGTCGACGGCGCGGCGGCGGTGATTGTCGCGCACGGCGACTGGGTGCGCGCGCACGGAGTGAAGCCGCTGGCGCGCATCGTCGCCGGCGCTTCGGTCGCGGTGCCGCCGGAGATCATGGGTATCGGGCCGGCGCCGTCGATCCGCGTGGCGGCGGCGAAGGCGGGGTTGAAGGTGGGCGACCTGGGCCGTGTCGAGATCAACGAGGCCTTCGGCGCGCAGTACCTCGCGTGCGAGAAGGAGCTGGAACTCGACCGCGAGCGCTGCAACGTGCATGGCGGGGCGATTGCGATCGGGCATCCGCTGGGGGCGTCGGGGGTGCGGCTGACGACCACCGTGGCGCGCGAGCTGCGCGAGGCGGGGCTGCAGTTCGGCGTGTCGTCGGCGTGCTGCGGCGGCGGGCAGGGTGTGGCGATCGTCGTCGAGAACGCGAACTGAGGAGACCGCCATGCAACTCGAACACAGCACCTTCATCGTCACCGGCGGCGCCTCGGGCCTCGGCGAAGCGACCGTACGGGCCTTCCATGCGGCCGGCGCGAATGTCGTCATCGCCGACCTGAATGTCGCCGCCGGCGAGAAGCTCGCCGACGAGCTCGGTCCGCGCGCGGCCTTCCATCGCACCGACGTCGCTTCGGAGCCCGACGCGCGCGGCTGCGTCGGGCTCGCCCGGGAGCGCTTCGGCGGCCTGCAGGGTCTCGTGAACTGCGCCGGCATCGGCACGGCGGCGAAGGTGCTCGGCAAGGACGGTCCGCATCCGCTCGACGTCTTCGCGCGCATCGTGAACGTGAACCTCGTCGGCACCTTCAACATGATCCGCATCGCGTCCGAGGCGATGGCGCAGGGCGAGGCGAATGCCGGGGGCGAGCGCGGCGTGATCGTCAACACCGCGTCGGTCGCGGCCTACGACGGCCAGATCGGGCAGGCGGGGTATGCGGCGTCGAAGGGCGGCATCGTGTCGATGACGCTGCCGATCGCGCGTGAGCTCGCCCGCTTCGGCATCCGCGTCGTGACGATCGCGCCGGGCCTGTTCCTGACGCCGATGATGAAGGGCCTGCCGGAGGACGTGCAGAAGTCGCTCGGCGAGTCAGTGCCCTTCCCGCCGCGCCTCGGCGAACCGGCCGAGTACGCGCAGCTGGCGCGTGCGATCGTCGAGAACGCGATGCTCAACGGCGAGACGATTCGCCTCGACGGAGCGATCCGGCTCGCGCCGCGGTAAACGGAGTCCGCCATGACCGAATACACCGCGCCGCTGCGCGACATGAATTTCATCCTGCGCGAGCTCGCGGGGCTCGACGCCGTCGCGGCGCTGCCGGGCTGCGAGGAGGCGACGCCCGATGTCGTCGAGGCGATCCTCGGCGAGGCGGGCAAGTTCGCCGCCGGGGTGCTCGCGCCGATCAACCGCGCGGGCGACCTGCAGGGCTGCCGCCTGGAGGCGGACGGGCGCGTGTCCGCTCCGGAGGGCTGGAAGGAGGCGTGGCAGCAGTACGTCGAGGCGGGCTGGATCGGGCTGTCGCTGCCGGTCGAGTTCGGGGGCCAAGGGCTGCCGAAGCTGGTGTCGACGCCGGTGTGGGAGATGTGGTTCTCGACCAACATGGCCTTCACGATGCTGCCGCAGTTGAACGTGAGCCAGGCCGAGGCGCTGCGCATCGCGGCGAGCGATTCCCTGAAGCAGGCCTGGCTGCACAAGGTGGTGAGCGGCGAGTGGGGCAGCACGATGAACCTCACCGAGCCGCAGGCGGGCTCGGATCTCGCAGCCACGCGCGCGCGCGCCGAGCCGGCGGCGGATGGCACGTACCGCGTGTTCGGCCAGAAGATCTTCATCTCCTGGGGCGAGCACGAGCTCACCGAAAATATCGTGCATCTCGTCCTCGCGCGCCTGCCTGACGCGCCGGCGGGCGTGAAGGGGCTGTCGCTCTTCCTCGTGCCGAAGTACCTGCCCGACGCGGACGGCCGGCCGGGCGCGAAGAACGACGTGCGCTGCATTTCGATCGAACACAAGATGGGCATCCACGGCAGCCCGACCTGCACGATGAGCTACGGCGATGCGGGCGGGGCGGTCGGCTGGCTGGTCGGCGAGCCGAACCGCGGGCTCGAGACGATGTTCATCATGATGAACGAGGCGCGCTTCGGCGTCGGCGTGCAGGGGGCGGGGCTGGCCGAACGCGCCTACCAGATGGCGCTCGCCTATGCGCGCGAACGCGTGCAGGGGCGCGATGCGATCACCGGCGAGGCGGGCAAGCCCATCCTGTGCCATCCGGACGTCAAGCGCATGCTGCTGTCGATGCGCGCGCGCGTGATGGCGATGCGGGCGCTGCTGTACACGGCGGCGGCGTGGTTCGACACGGCCCACCATCACCCCGACGCGGCGGTCGCGGCCAGGGCGCAGCGCTATGTCGACCTGCTGATGCCGGTCGCGAAGGGCTGGTGCACCGAGGTCGGGCAGCAGGCCTGCTGGGATGCGATCCAGGTCTTCGGCGGCATGGGCTTCGTCGAGGAGACCGGCATCGCGCAGTTCGCGCGCGATTCGCGCATCATCACGATCTACGAGGGCACGACCGGCATCCAGGCGAACGACCTGGTCGGGCGGAAGATCCTGCGCGAAGGCGGCGAGACCCTGCGCGAGCTGATTGCCGAACTGCGTGCGATGGTTTCGACGCTGCGTGTCGAGCCCGGTTTCGGCCCGATCGCCGATGGCCTTGCCGAGAACGTCGCGGCGTTGAGCGAAGCGGCGCACTGGCTGCTCGTCGCCGGCAAGGAGCGCTATGCCGAGGCGCTCGCGGCGGCCGTGCCTTTCCTGCACCTCCTCGGCACCGTCTGCGGCAGCTGGCAGATGGCGCGGCTCGCGCTCGCCGCCCGCCGACGCCTGGCGGCGGGCGAGGGTGATGCCGCCTACCACGCGAGTCTGGTCGAGCTGGCCGGGTTCTGGATGGCGAGTTTCGCGCCGCAGGCCGCGGCGCACCTGCGCACCGTGCAGTCGGCCGGCGCGCCGCTGACGGCCTTCGACGACGCCATGCTGTGAGTCCCCCACGCCGTGCCGGTGCGCATGCGCGGAACACGCCCGCCGCGAGGCATCCGGCGCAGAAAACCATTGCAAATCAATGGTTATTATCCGACGGAATTGGTTGGATATAAGGCGCCGATTTGCTATAGATACGCCATCGACGGGGATATTTTTCCGTAGCCCGAACCCATCTCCCCGACGGCTCGCCGCGATCGGGGGAGTGCCTATGACGATGGACGTTTACGGTCTCCTGCTGGAGGAGTTGCCCGATGCGTTCGTGGTGCAGTCGCCCGAGGGGATCGTCGGGCACTGGAGCAGGAGCGCCGAAGCCATTTTCGGCTACCCGGCCGGCGAGGTCGTCGGACGGGACCTGCTCGAACTGATCGTGCCGGCCGATCGCGCGGACGAGGAGCGCGGCCTGCGTCGCGACGTGCTGGAAACCGGGGCGGCGGCGATCGAATCGCTGCGCCGGCGCAAGGACCACTCGCTCGTGTATGTGTCGATCTCGGCGAAGCTGGTGCGAGACGGGCAGGGGCGGCCGCAGTATGTGATCCTCTGCGCGAAGGATGTCACCCAGCTCAAGGTGATGCGCGACGCGAAGCTCGTCGAGGCGCGCTACGGCAAGCTGCTGGAATCGATGCCCGACGGCATCGTGCTGGTCAACGCGTCGGGGCGTATCGTGTTTGCGAACAGCCAGGCCGAGGCCATGTTCGGCTACGAGAGCGGCCGACTGCTGGGGCGGCCGGTCGAAGCGCTGCTGCCGGAACGCCTGCGCGGCGTCCATGTGGCGCATCGCTCGGGCTACTTCGGCCAGATGCGCACGCGGGCGATGGGCATGGGGCTGGAGCTCTACGGGCTGCGGCAGGACGGGACCGAATTCCCGGTGGAGATCGGCCTCAGCCCGCTTGGAACGGAGGAGGGCACGCTGGTGACCAGCGCGATCCGCGACATCACCGAACGCAAGCGCTTCGAGCGCGCGCTGCACGAGAAGAACGTGGAGCTCGCGAAGGCGAACGCCGCGAAGGACCGCTTCCTCGCGAGCATGAGCCACGAACTGCGCACGCCGCTCAACGCGATCATCGGCTTCACCGGCACCTTGCTGATGCAGCTGCCCGGGCCCCTGAACGAGGTGCAGGAAAAGCAGTTGCGCCGGGTCAAGTCGAGCGGTCAGCACCTGCTGGAGCTGATCAACGATCTCCTCGACATCGCGAAGATCGAGGCGGGCAAGATCGAATTGAACGTCGAACCCGTGGATTGCCGCGCAGTCATAGAAGAGATCGTTGCAACCCTGCGGCCGCAGGCCGAAGGCAAGGGCTTGGCGTTCGCGATCGAGGCGGCCGACGAGCCGGTGCGGCTGTCTACCGACCGGCGGGCGCTCAGCCAGATCGTCATCAACCTCGTGCAGAACGCGATCAAGTTCACCGAGCGCGGCGGCGTGACGATCGGGTTCGCGCGTCGCGAGGAAAACGGCCGGCCGCTGGTGGTGGTGAGCGTCCGGGATACGGGCATCGGGATCGGAGAGGAGGATTGCCAGCGTCTGTTCGCACCGTTCTCGCGCATCATGCCGCGCAGCGGGAAGTTCGCCGAAGGCACCGGCCTCGGCCTGCACCTGAGCCAGAAGCTGGCCGAACGCATGGGCGGGCAGATCGTCGTCGATAGCGCGCCCGGTTCGGGCAGCACGTTTTCGCTCGTCCTGCCGGAGGGATGACCGTGGCGGCACGCATTCTCCTCGTCGAGGACAACCCGGCAAACCTCGAGCTGGTCAGCTACCTGCTCGAAGCGGCAGGGCACGCCGTGCTGATCGCCGAGGACGGGCAGCAGGCGCTGGAGCTCGCCAGCCGGGCGCCGTTCCCGGACCTGATCGTCAGCGACCTGCGCATGCCGGTGATGGATGGCTTCGAAATGCTTCGTCACATCCGCGCGCACGAAACCCTGAGGGATATTCCTATCATCGCGGTCACGGCGTTTTCCATGTCGGGCGACCAGACGCGGGTCATGCTCGCGGGTTTCGACGGCTACATTTCCAAGCCGATCGACCCGGAGACCTTCGTCAGCGAGGTCGAAGCCTATCTGCGCGCCGGGCGGCGCAAGGCCGGTCCGGTCGCTGACGAGTGAGGGTGCGTGCCGATGGCGAAGATCCTTGTCATAGACGACGATGCCATGAACCGCGAGCTGATCGTTGCCCTCGCGGGCTACGAGGGGCACGAGGCGTTCGAGGCCGGCGACGGTGTCGAGGGCCTCGACATCGTGCGGGCGCAGCGCCCGCATCTGGTTATCTGCGACATCCTCATGCCCAACATGGACGGCTACGAGTTCGTGCGGCGCCTGCGTGCCGATCCCGAGGTCTCCGACACCCGCGTCATCTTCTATACCGCCAACTACAACGAGCGCGAGGTGCGCAACCTCGCCTCCATCCTCGGTGTCTCGCGCATCCTCGTGAAGCCCTGCAATCCCGATGACATCGTCAAGGCCATCGAGGAAGTGCTCGGACAGGCGGCGAAGGAGAGCGCGCTCGCGAGCGACAGCGAATTCGAGCGCGAACACCTGCGCGTGCTGACCGACAAGCTCGCGGCGAAGGCGGGCGAGCTCGAACGCCGCGCGGCGGACCTTGCGAGCGAGATCGAGACCCGCAAGCTCGCCGAGGCGCAGTTGCGGCGCGTGCTGCGCGCGCGCAAGGTGATGGCCGAGTGCAACCGCACGCTGGTGCGCGCCACCGACGAGCGCCGGCTGCTCGCGGACATGTGCCGCTTCCTCGTCGAGCTTGGGAACTACGGCATCGCGTGGGTGAGCCTGGCGTGGCACGATGCGGATCGCACCGTGGAGACGGTCGCGGCGGCGGGCGAGGGCGCCGCGATGCTGAAATCCTTCCGCTTCTCGTGGGGCGACAACGCCTGCGGCGACGGCCCGGTGGGCGAGGCGGTGCGCACGCACCAGCCTCAGGTCGTGCACGATGTCGCCACCGACCCGCGCGTCGGGCGCTGGCGCGAGGCGGCGCTCGGGCGCGGCTTCCAGGCGGCCGCGGTGCTGCCGCTCGTGTACAAGGACGACGTCTTCGGCGTGCTGTGCATCGTCACGCGCGAGAAGGAAGCCTTCGACGCGGACGAACTGGATCTGCTCGGCGAACTGGCGGACGACGTCGCCTACGGCATCCACACGCTGCGCGCGCGCATCGTGCAGCAGCGCACCGAGGAAACGCTGCGCCTGCGCAACCGTGCGATCGACGAGAGCATCAATGCGATCGTGATCAGCTCCGCCGACCGCGAGGCCGACAATCCGGTGATCTACGTGAACCCCGCCTTCACGCTGATGACCGGCTACGCCCCCGAGGAGATCCTCGGCCGCAACACGCGGCTGCTGATCGGCGCCGACTGGGACCAGCCCGACATCGAACGCCTGCGCGAGGCGGTGCGCCGCGGGCGGGATGCCCGGGTCACGCTGCGCTGCTATCGCAAGGATGGTTCGCTGTTCTGGAACGAGGTCTCGCTCGCCTCGATGCACGACCCGAGCGGGCGCGTGTCGCACTTCATCTCGATCTTCAACGACCTCACCGACCGCAAGCGCTACGAGGCGGAGCTCGAACAGCAGGCCAACCACGACGCGCTGACGGGGCTCGCCAACCGCAACCTGCTCAACGACCGCCTGCAGCAGGCGATGATCCACGCGCAGCGCAACACCGGCGCGGTGGCGGTGATGCTGCTCGACCTCGATCGCTTCAAGCTGATCAACGACAGCCTCGGCCATGACGCCGGCGACGAGCTGATCTGCGAGGTGGGGCGGCGGCTGGCCGCCTGCGTGCGCCAGGGCGACACGGTGGCGCGGCTCGGCGGCGACGAGTTCATGATCGTGATGTCGCATCTCGCGACCGAGCGCGACGCCGTCTCGCTCGCGTCCAAGGTGCTGCAGGCCGTGTCCGCGCCGATCAGGCTCGCATGCCACGAGATGGTCGTCACCGGCAGCCTCGGCGTCGCCCTGTACCCGCGCGACGGCGAGTCGCCGGACGTGCTGGTGAGGAATGCCGACGTCGCGATGTACCGCGCGAAGGAGCAGGGGCGCAACGACTTCCGCTTCTATGCGCCCGAGATGAACGCGCGCATGCTCGAACGGCTCGAACTCGAAAACGGCCTGCGCCGCGCGCTCGAGCAGGACGAGCTCGAGCTGCACTACCAGCCCAAGGTCGAGCTCGCCCACGGGCGCGTCGTCGGCGCCGAGGCGCTGATCCGCTGGCGCCATCCGGTGCTGGGCATGGTCTCGCCGGCCGATTTCATCCCGGTCGCCGAGGAAACCGGACTCATCGTGCCGATCGGCGAGTGGGTCATCAACACCGCGTGCCGGCAGTTGCAGGCATGGCGCGAGGAGGGGCTGCCGGACGTCAGCGTCGCGGTCAATGTGTCGGCGCGGCAGTTCCAGCAGGCCGACCTCGTCGGCGTGCTGGACGAGGCCCTGCGTTCGACCGAAGTGCCCGCCAGGCAACTGCACCTCGAAGTCACCGAAAGCGGCGTCATGAGCAATCCGGAGCGGACCATCGTGATGCTGCGCACGCTGAAGGAAATCGGCGTCCTCGTGTCGCTCGACGATTTCGGCACCGGCTATTCCAGCCTCAACTACCTCAAGCGCTTCCTCATCGACAGCGTCAAGATCGACCAGTCCTTCGTCGCCGACCTCACGACCTCGTCCGAGGATGCCGCGATCGCGCGCATGGTCATCTCGCTCGCCCACAGCCTCAACCAGACCGTCGTCGCCGAGGGCGTGGAAACGGCCGCGCAGCTGGATTTCCTGCGGCGCTACCATTGCGACCAGATGCAGGGCTACCTCTGCAGCCGGCCCATCCCGGCCGCCGCCTTCGCGAGCCTGGTGCGGGACGGTGGGCACATCCCCCTGCCGGCGACGAGCCGGCTGCACTGAGCCGGGTGCGCCGGACCGGACTCAGCGATCCTGCCGGCCGTCGACCGGCGTTGCCCCGCCTGCCCGACTGAGAAAGCGCTCCAGCCGCGGATCCTGCGCGTAGGCGACGTTGAAGCGCAGATAGGGGGTGGGTTGCAGCTGCGGCCGGAAGACGTGGCCGGGGGCGAGCATGATGTCCTCGGCGGCGGCCTGGCTGGCGAGTTGGGCGACGTCCTCGCGCCCCTTTGCCCGCGCCCAGACGAACATGCCGCCCGCGGGCTCGGCGAACTCCGTGAAGCCGCTGCGTTCGAGCATCTGCAGTGTCCGCGCGCCGGCCTTGAGCAGGCGTTCGCGCAGCCGCTGCACGTAGTTGCGGTAGTGCCCCTCGGTGAGCATCCGGTACACCAGCTGTTCGGCAAACTCCGAACTGCACAGGCAGGTGACGATCTTCACGTCGGTCAGCCTGGCGGCAAGTTCGGGCTCGCAGGCGACGAAGCCGACGCGCAGGTTGCCCGACAGGGTGTGCGAGAAGCTGCCGACGTAGATCACGCGCCGCAGCTGGTCGAGGCTGGCGAGGCGGGTCGGCGGGCGCGGGTGGAAGTCGCCGTAGACGTCGTCCTCGACGACCAGGAAGTCGTGCTTCTCGGCGAGCTGCAGCAGGCGGAAGGCGCTCGCGGGCGACAGGTCGCAGGCGGTGGGGTTCTGCAGCACGGACTGGGTGAAGAACATCTTCGGCTGGTGTTCGCCGAGCAGGGCTTCGAGCACCGCCGGATCGGGGCCCTGCTGCAGGCGCGGCACGCCGATCAGGTTGACGCCGAACAGGCGCAGGTTGGCAAACAGGTTCCACGGCCCGGGGTCGTCCACGAACACGCAGTCGCCGGGTTTGAGCAGGTGGCGGACGATGATGTCGAGCGCGTGGGTGGCGCCGCCGGTCAGCACGATCTGTTCCGGCGACGCGGGAATCGCGGCTTCCGCGAGCTTGACGCACAGCTGCTCGCGCAGCGGCGCGTAGCCCTGCGGGCTGCCGTAGCTGGTGAGCTTGACGCGCGGCTGCCGCGACAGGGCGCGCAGATGGCGGCGCACGCCCGCCTCGTCGTACCACTCCGCCGGCAGCCAGCCGAGGCCGACCTTCAAGCGGTTGGGGGCTTCGTCCATGCTGCGGTGCAGCAGTCCGGCGCTGGCGAAAATGCGCGCGAGCTCCCCCCGCGCCGGTGTTCCCGCCGCGGGCGCCGGGCGGCCCTCGACATAGAAGCCCGAGCCGCGCCGGGAACGCGCGTAACCCAGCGCCACCAGCCGGTCATACGCCTCGACCACGGTGTAGCGGCTGACGCCGTGGCGTTCGGCAAAGTCGCGGATGGTCGGCAGACGCATGCCGGCGCGCAGCACCCGATCGTCGATGCGCGCGCGGATGCCGATCACGATCTGCTCGGAAAGTGGCAGGGCTGAAGTGGGATCGAGCACGAGCTGCAGCATGGCAAACCGCCGTGTCCTGCTCCCGGTGCGGAATTGTCTCAACGCTGCGACCGGACAATTCGGTCAACTGGCTGACAACTGTACCGGGTGGAGGCAGGAAGTTTTCGATAGTGTCTTGGGCATGCCAACACCGCGGAGGTTTCCTGCGCCTTGGCAACCCCGCGATGGCCGCACCGATCCAGGGCGGCGGACTCACCCGGCCGCAAGCGAACGACCCTCCGGCCTGCGTGCGGCCCCGCCCGGACCGGTGCATTTTCCCCAACCTGCCATCCTGTATGGAGGTCGTCATGCCGCTCAACACTTCACTGACTGCGCTGTTTTTCTTCGGACTTTTCGGAGAACTCCTGCGCTTCTTCTTCTGGTGACTTGTCTTCGGCGACCGGGCCCTGCGGGGCCCCGCCGGCGTTGGCGATCGGAGGATTAGGCCGTATGCTTCGCCGTTCCATTACCGGAACGATCCGGTATCCGCGGAGCGCCGCCCCCTGCACGAGGCGGCTGCCCTCCGCGGCTGCCGCCCGCCATGCCAGAGACTCCCCTGCGCGTCCTGTCGGTGATCCCGCCGATGACGCAACTCAACACGCCGTACCCGTCCACCGCCGATCTCACCGGCTTCCTGCGCTCGCGCGGTGTCGACGCGGTGCAGGAGGACCTCGCGCTGGCGCTCGTGCTGCGCCTCTTCTCGCGCGACGGGCTCGTCGAGATTCGCAGCCGCATCGAGGCGACGCCCGAGCGTCAGCGCAGCCCCCGCGTGCAGGCCTTCCTCGCGCAGTTCGAGCGCTATCGCACGACGATCGCGCCCGCCGTCGCCTTCCTGCAAGGGCGCGACCCGACGCTCGCGCACCGCATCTGCAGCCGCAGCTTCCTGCCCGAAGGCTCGCGCTTCGAATCGCTGGACGTGTATATCGACCCGGAAGGCGGCGATCCGCTCGCGTGGGCCTTCGGCGCGCTGGGCCTGGAGGACCGCGCGCGCCACCTCGCGACGCTGTACCTCAATGACGTCGCCGACGTGCTGCGCGAAGCGGTCGATCCGCGCTTCGAATTCGTGCGCTACGCCGAATCGCTGGCGCAGAGCCAGGCGAGCTTCGAGCCGCTGGCCGCCGCGCTCGCCGAGCCCCTGAATCTCGTCGACGAAACGCTGCGTGCACTCACGCTCGCGGCGATCGCCCGCCATGCGCCGCAGGTCGTGCTGCTCTCGATCCCGTTCCCCGGCGCGGTGTACGGCGCCTTCCGCATCGCGCAGGCGATCAAGGCCCGGGACCCGAGGATCGTCACGGTGCTGGGCGGCGGCTTCGTGAACACGGAACTGCGCGAACTGAAGGAGCCGCGCGTCTTCGACTACTTCGACTACGTGACGCTCGACGACGGCGAGCGCCCGATCCTCGCGCTGCTCGACCACCTGCAGGGCGGGCGCGGCCGTTCGCGCCTGGTGCGCACCTTCTTTCGTGACGCCGAGGGTGACAAGGGCAAAAACGGCGAAGTGCGCTACGTGAACCTCGGCGAGGCCGACATCGCCTTCGCCGAAGTCGGCACCCCCACCTGGGACGGCCTGCCGCTCGACCGCTACCTGTCGGTGCTCGACATGCTCAACCCGATGCACCGCCTGTGGTCGGACGGGCGCTGGAACAAGCTCACCGTCGCGCACGGCTGCTACTGGAAGAAGTGCAGCTTCTGCGATGTGAGCCTCGACTACATCTCGCGCTACGACGGCGCCAGCGCCAAGACGCTGGTCGACCGCATCGAGGCGATCATCGCCGAGACGGGGCAGACCGGCTTCCACTTCGTCGATGAGGCCGCGCCGCCGAAGGCGCTGAAGGCGCTCGCGCAGGAACTCCTCGACCGCGGCGTGGCGATCTCGTGGTGGGGCAACATCCGCTTCGAAAAGTCCTTCACCCCCGAGCTGTGCCGCCTGCTCGCGGAGAGCGGCTGCATCGCGGTCTCGGGCGGGCTGGAAGTCGCGTCCGACCGCCTGCTGCAGCTGATGAAGAAGGGCGTGTCGGTCGACCAGGTCGCGCGCGTCACCAACGCCTTCACCGAGGCCGGCATCCTCGTGCATGCCTACCTGATGTACGGCTTCCCCACCCAGACCGTGCAGGACACCGTCGACGCGCTCGAATACGTGCGCCAGCTGTTCGAATCCGGCTGCATCCAGTCCGGCTTCTTCCACCGTTTCGCGTGCACGGTGCATTCGCCGGTCGGCCAGGACCCGGACGCGTTCGGCGTGAAGCTCGTGCCCCTGCCGCCCATCACCTTCGCAAAGAACGACGTGCGCTTCATCGACCCGACCGGCGTCGATCACGACACGCTCGGCGTCGCCCTCAACAAGGCGCTGTACAACTACATGCACGGCATCGGCCTGGAGCAGGACGTGCGCAGCTGGTTCGCCGACCGCGTCCCGCGCACCCGCGTGCCGCGCAACTTCATCGCGCGGGCACTGCGCTAGCAGCCTCGCCGCAGGGTCGGGTGTCGGCATCCGTCGCGAACTTTTGCGATGTGGCGTACTCGAATTTCGATTGGAATCCTGCGGCTGATCAGAATGTGGGTAGGACCGCTACCGGGGTTGCGGTATCTGAAAAGTCTTTGATCTGGATAATAATTTTGCAAAGAGGGGCTTTTAGTATCGATCGGTGAAGCGGCGCAAGACCGCGTCCGGACCGGTTTCAGTAGAGGAGACAGCAATGACCACAGTAACGACCGAACTACTTTCCGTAATCGAACTCGAGAACGAGTTCATCCCCCCGATCGGCGAAACCGAGGCACGCGACGTGGCCTGGGAACAGCGCCTGAATGCCGAGGTGGCGTGGCAGCTGGCGCGTGCGACCGTCGATGACGGCCTTGCGCAATGGACGGATCGGGCCGAGGAGGGCGCGATGCGGCGCCTGCCGACGATGCGCACCATCGCACGCATGAACACGGTGCTCGTCGCGCTGCGCGAGCGGCTTTACCAGATCCAGAATGAGGCGGCGAACATCGCGATAGCCGAACTGGCGCTGCGGCAGCAGTCGAATCCCGCCGCATCGACCGAAGACGCCTTCTCGCCGCTGCATGCCCAGAACGCCCGCCGGATCGAGGCGCTTGCCGCGTCGTGCTACGAACTGCTGGCCGGGTCGCAGGGCAGCCTCGCGGCGGTCGCCGGCAAGGTGCCGGCCGGTTACGTTGCGGCCGGGCGCAGCAGCGGACTCGAGGATTCGCTGTACGCCGAGCGCCGCCAGCGCGAAACCGTCATCGACTTCCCGGATCGCCGCGCCGCGGCCTGATCGCCGGCAAGTCCCCGGGCGTGGTGCAGTGGCTGCACCACGCCCGTTTCGTTATGCAGGGACGGACTCGCGGATCAGGTGATCGAAGGCCGCGAGGGACGCTTTCGCGCCTTCGCCCATCGCGATCACGATCTGCTTGAACGGCACCGTCGTGCAGTCGCCGGCCGCGAAGAGGCCCGGCACCGAGGTCTGGCCGCGCGCATCGACGACGATCTCGCCGAAGCGCGTACGCTCGACCCTGTCCTTCACGAAGTCCGTGTTCGGCAGCAGGCCGATCTGCACGAAGATGCCTTCAAGTTCGATGCGCTGCGCTTCGCCCGACACGCGGTCCTTGTAGACCAGGCCGTTCACCTTCGCGTCGCCGGTCACCTCGGTGGTCTGCGCATTCGTGATCACCGTGACGTTCGCGAGGCTCGCAAGCTTCTTCTGCAGCACCGCGTCGGCGCGCAGCGCGTCGGCGAATTCGAGCAGCGTGACGTGCGAGACGATTCCCGCGAGGTCGATCGCCGCCTCGACGCCCGAGTTGCCGCCGCCGATCACCGCGACGCGCTTGCCCTTGAAGAGCGGGCCGTCGCAGTGCGGGCAGTAGGCCACGCCCTTGCCGCGGAATTCGCGTTCGCCCGGCACGTTCATCTCGCGCCAGCGCGCGCCGGTCGCGAGGATCACCGCGCGCGCCTTCAATGATGCGCCGTTCTCGAGCTTCACCTCGAAGCCGCGCTCCTGCGGGATCACCGCCGCGGCGCGCTGCAGGTTCATCACGTCGACGTCGTATTCCCTGACGTGCTCCTCGAGCGCCATCGCGAGCTTCGGCCCTTCGGTCGCCGTCACGGAGATGAAGTTCTCGATCGCGAGCGTGTCCATGACCTGGCCGCCGAAGCGCTCGGCGACGACGCCGGTACGGATGCCCTTGCGTGCCGCGTAGATCGCCGCCGCTGCGCCGGCCGGTCCGCCGCCGACGACGAGCACATCGAACTCGCCCTTCGCCGAAATCTTCTCCGCCGCGCGCGCCTGGGCGCCGGTATCGATCTTCGCGACGATCTCGGCCAACTCCATGCGGCCCTGGCCGAAGTGCTTGCCATTCAGGAACACGGTCGGCACGGCCATGATCTGGCGTTCATCGACCTCGTCCTGGAACAGCGCGCCGTCGATCATCGTGTGGCGAATGTTCGGGTTGATCACCGCCATCAGGTTGAGCGCCTGCACGACGTCCGGGCAGTTGTGGCACGAGAGCGAGATGAAGGTCTCGAACTCGTAGCTGCCTTCGATCGCGCGGATCTGCTCGATGACGTCCTGTTCGACCTTGGGCGGATGGCCGCCGACCTGCAGCAGCGCGAGGATCAGCGACGTGAATTCGTGGCCCATCGGCAGGCCGGCGAAGCGCACGCCGGTGTCTTCGCCGGCGCGGTTGATCGCGAAAGAGGGCTTGCGCTCGGCGTCGTCGCGGCGCTCGATGACGGTGATGCGGTTCGACTGTTCGACGATGTCGCCGAGCAGGGCCTGCATCTCGCGCGACTTGTCGCTGTCGTCCAGCGAGGCGACGATTTCGATCGGCTGGGTGACTCGTTCGAGGTAGGTCTTCAACTGGTTCTTGATGTTCGCGTCGAGCATGGCGGGATCGTCCGTGAAATGCAGGGGAAATCGGGGGCGGTGCGCTCGTGGCGCACCGCCGTGCCCCGGGCCGGGCCCGGGGATGAAGCGTCGGAGCTCAGATCTTGCCGACGAGGTCCAGCGACGGAGCGAGCGTCGCGTCGCCTTCCTTCCACTTCGCCGGGCACACTTCGCCCGGGTGGTTGGCGACGTATTGCGCGGCCTTGACCTTGCGCAGCAATTCGGACGCGTCGCGGCCGATGCCGCCGGCGGTGATCTCGACGATCTGGATGCGGCCCTGCGGGTCGATC
Organism: Aromatoleum toluvorans; assembly: GCF_012910905.1. Lineage (GTDB taxonomy): Bacteria > Pseudomonadota > Gammaproteobacteria > Burkholderiales > Rhodocyclaceae > Aromatoleum > Aromatoleum toluvorans. The sequence continues at coordinate 366,098 of NZ_WTVN01000001.1, read as the reverse complement.
ACGAAGGTGCCGCGGTCGGCCAGGCCTTCTTCCTCGATCATCACGTCGAAGTTGCGGGAGATCGTGCCGGTCGGGTCGCCGACCATCGGGTAGCGGATCTTGCCGATCGTCTCCGAGCTGTCGTGCCACGCCTTGTGGGTGAAGTGGGTGTCGGTCGAAACGCTGTAGATCTCGACGCCCAGCTTCTGGAACTCGGCGTAGTTGTCGGCGAGGTCGCCGAGCTCGGTCGGGCACACGAAGGTGAAGTCGGCCGGGTAGAAGAACACGACCGACCACTTGCCCTTGAGCGACTCGTCGCTAACCGGAACGAATTTTCCGTTGTGGAAAGCGGTGGCCTTGAAGGACTTGATTTGCTGGTTGATTTGGGACATGTCGCACTCCTTTGTCGTAGTGGGGTAAGAGGACCGAGCGGTATGTCTTGCTCGATGGATGCCACTTTACCGACCGGGGTGCGATAGCTCCAATTGAATTAAAAAATAAACTCGATAGGTGATTGCGATCGAATGTTTCAGCCGCGCATCGCTGCGATCTCGTTCACGGTCGCGTCGATCAGCCGCCGCGCGATGCTGAAGCGGTGCGGCAGGCGCGGCAGGCGGTCGATCGTGAACCAGGCGGCTGCCTCGATCTCGTCCGGCTGCAGGACGATTTCGCCGCCCGCGTAGTCGGCGACGAAGGCGATCATCAGCGAATGCGGGAAGGGCCAGGACTGGCTGCCGAAGTAGCGGACATTGGCGACCTCGACGCCGACTTCCTCGCGCACCTCGCGCGCCAGCGTCTGCTCCAGCGATTCGCCCGGTTCGACGAAACCGGCCAGCGCGCTGAACATGCCCTCGGGGAAGTGCGGCGAGCGCGCGAGCAGCAACTCCTCGCCGCGCCGCACCAGCGCCATCACTGCCGGGGCGAGGCGCGGGTAATGGACCATGCCACAGCCGGGGCACACGCGCGAACGCTCGCTCGCGTGCGGCTCCGTCGCTGTGCCGCAGCGGCCGCAGTAACGGTGCGTGAGGTCCCACTGCACGATCTGGATCGCACGCCCGGCGACGCCGAAGACCGTCTCGTCGATGCGTCCGAACAGGCTGCGCAGGTCGCGCCACTCCATGCCTTCCGGGGCCGGCGTCTCCGTCCCGACGGTCAGCGCGTAGCAGTGCCGATCCGCGAGCAGGCCCACGTAGTGCATCCCGGCAGGTTCGAGCCCGCGCAGCTCGTTGCGTGCGGGAACCCGCGTCTCGCCCTCCGTGGCGAAGACCAGCACGCTGTTGTTGCGGAACACGAAGCACAGGTCGTCTGCGGCGGGCGGGGCGGGCGAACGGTATCCGGGAGTGAACATGGCGGTGCGGGCGAACGTGGTGAAGGGTAGGGGCATGATGCGGGGCGCGCCGTCCCTGCGCAACCGCGTGGCTCGCGCAGTTTGATATCGATCATTTCCGGTGACCCCGTTCCGGGCTATGGTCAGAGTTTCGGAAGCAAGCGGAGGGTTTCGGGATGAGCAGCGGTGCGTGGAGTTGTCCGCACGATCTCGACGGCGTGTGCCAGCGCGTGCAGGGCGCGGTGTGCGAACCGGGCATGCGTGGTTGCGTGCTGGAGGGCAAGGTGCGCTTTGCGCGCGAAGAGATGAATCGCCCGCGCAAACCCGTGAAGGCCGCAGCACCGGCCGCGGAGAAGAAGCCGGCCCCGCCTCCGAAGCGCCGGCTGCCGTTCTGAGGCACGCCGCCGCCCGTGATGCAGGCAGCGGCGCGCGGGCTGGTCAGAACGGCATCACCAGCTTGATCCACGCCTTGTCACCGCGGAAGCGGTTTTCGGCTTGGGTTTCGTGCTGCCACACCGCCATCAGCGCGGTGCCGGTCTTCGTCGTGTAGCTGACGCTCGGGCCGATCGCGAAGGCCTCCCCCTTGCGTCCCGACGACCACGGGCCCAAGGCCGACGACAGCGTCTCGCCTTCCAGCTTGTCGTTGGTCGTCTGCTTGACGTAGTAGCCCGCGAGGCCGACGGCCCACGGCCCGAAGCGCTTGCACGCGGAGTAGTCGACGTGGAATTCGTCGCCCGACTCGTAATCCATCTTCGGCGCGTCGGGTGCAGGTCGGAAATCCTTGTTCTTCGCCTTGAAGTTGTACATGAATTTGGCCGACACCTCCCAGCCGGCCTCGCCCAGCCAGGTCGCCGCGAACACCGGCTCCACGCTCCAGTAGTTGGCGCCGATGCTCTTGCGCGGGTCGCCGGACTTGTATTCGCCGGTGGGGGCATAGATGTCCAGTGCCGCCACCCAGTGCAGGCTGCCCGCGTGCCAGGCGACGACCAGCGGCGAGAACACGAGGTCGCCGATGCCGGTCACGGTCTTGCTGGTGCCGCCGAGCTTCACGGTCTGGTGCACGATCGGGACAATCGCGTGCATCGCCCAGCTTCCGCCGAGAATCTGCGTATCGGTGACCTTCACGTAGCGCAATGCGTCGAACCACGCGCGCACCGACGCGCCCTGCACCTTGTCGCCGTCGCCGTCGCGCAGCTTGGCGTTGTAATAACCGAAGTAGTTGAGGAAGTAGTTGCCCGGCGGGGGCAGGGCGCCGGCGTAGAAGTTCTCGCCGCCGTTGGGGTACTGATCGCCGCCTTCCTTCGCAAATGCACCGCCCGCGACCAGCCCGGACAGGGCCATCGCCACGCAGATCTGCTTCAGTTTCATGCTTCCTCCTCCTTGGTGTTTTGATGTGCTGATGCAATGCCTTCATTGGCACGAATCAGGGCAAACCTCGCCCCTGGCCTCGGCCGGGCCATTTCGGAAGTCAGTCGTGGTCTGCAGAAAGCTGCGCTCGGTGCCGTCGAGGACCAGGCAGGTGAGCACGCCGCTGCGATACGCACCGGTGTCGATGCCGATGCGGTTGTGGCGCACGTCGGGTTGCTCGGAAATGCAATGGCCGTGCACGACCACCGCGCCGTGGTCGCGATCGGAAACGAGGAAGCGCTTGCGGATCCAGACGAAGTCGCGCTCGGACTGCTCGCCGAGCGGGACTCCGGGGAGGACCCCCGCGTGCACGAAGAGATAGCCACCCTCGCGGTGGCTGGGCGCGAGGCCGCGCAAAAGCGCGAGATGCGCCGGCGGGATGCTGCCGCGCAGGCGCGCACACAGGTGCGCCAGCGTTTCCGGGTCGCGACATGACGGATCATCAACCGCCACGCCGTAATGGGCGAGGGTGTCGGCCCCGCCGTAGTCCATCCAGTGCCCGCCGACGAAGAGCTCGCCGTCGAGAAAGCGCAGCATCACCTCTTCGTGGTTGCCTTTCAGCGCGATCACCTCGAAGCCCTCCGGGCGCCAGTCGATGACGCGATCGACGACGCCGCGCGAATCCGGGCCGCGGCTGACATAATCGCCGAGATACACCAGCACGCGACGCTGCGCCGGCCGCAAGCGCGCATCCAGCGCGATGCCCTGCAGCAGCGCGTCGAGCAGGTCGAGACGGCCGTGGATGTCGCCGATCGCATACACGACGGTCCCCGGCGGCGTGCACGCGGACGGCGCACGCTCGCCCTCCGGCGGGCGGCAGGCTGCCCAGCGCAGCTTCATGCAGCAACGCGATTCACATGGAAGCGCATCGCCGTCGCGCGGGGCAGGTGCAGTTGCAGCGCGGCGATCATGCTCATTTCCTCAGCAAGGTCTGGCGTCCCCATTTCCAGGGCGCAGTGACTTCGTGGATTACGTCGTAGAACCAGCGGTCGAGCAGCGGCGCGCCCTCGGGCGCGGGCTGCATCGGCAGTTGTCCCGGCGCGATGAGCGCGATCTCCCCTGCGTCGTCGCCCGCGACCGGCTCGCCCGCGACCGAGTGCGCGCGGAAAGCGAGGATCACGGCGCGCGCGCCGGTCTGCGAATACACGCCGATCAGGCCATCGACGGCGACCTCCAGCCCGGTCTCCTCGCGCGCCTCGCGCACGACGGCGTCCTCGAGCGACTCGCCCAGTTCGACATAGCCTCCCGGCGGTGCCCAGTAGCCGGCGAGCGGGTCGAGGTTGCGGCGGATCAGCACCAGCTGCTCGGCGTGTTCGATCACCGCCAGCACGACCGGCGAAGGCTTGTGGAAGACGGTCTCGCCGCAGGCCGGACAGGTCTCGCGCTCGCGGCCGTGGATCTTCGCCAGGACCAGCGGCGTGCTGCATTGCGGGCAGAACTTGTGGGCCATGATGGTTCTCCTTGAAGGCTCAAGCGGCCGCCGCGTCGCCGCGGACGGAAGGGAAGAGGTCGAGGCGCAGGTTCACGAGGTCGCCGTCCTGCAGGCCGAGCGTCTCGCGGATCGGCAGCGGCGACACGATCTCGAACTTGTCGTCGGGGTAATCGGGCATCTCCGGGAACACGACGGCGCCGGTGAGGTGGCCGGCGATACTCACGCCGAAGCATTTGGCCGCGCAGAAGCCGTCGCGCGGTGTGATCACGATGCCGGCCGCGGCCCGCAGACGCTCGCGCGCCCAGTCCCACGCCGTTCCACCCATGCGCAGGTTGAAGGTGCCTGGCCAGGGGATGAAGCCGAGTTTGTTGCGGAATTCGTGGATCACCCAGTCGATCGCGGTGAAGCGTGAGCCTTCGCCACGGCCGGGCGCGACTTCGCCTTCGAGTTCGAGGCTGGTGGTGCTGGTCATCATGCCGGCTGCTCCGGCCGCGATTTCGCGTGCTCGCGTTCCTCGTTGCCGGTCCAGCGGCCGAAGAGGTCGACGTCGAGGTCGAACTGGTCGAGAACCTTCGTCACCGACTGGTTGATGATGTCGTCGATGGTCTTGGGCCGGTGGTAGAACGCGGGCAGCGGCGGCACCAGCACGGCGCCGGTCTCGGTGGCCTGGGTCATCAGGCGCAGGTGGCCGAGGTGCAGCGGCGTCTCGCGCAGCATCAGCACGAGCTTGCGTCGCTCCTTGAGCGTCACGTCGGCGGCGCGGATCAGCAGGTTGGTGTTGAAGCAGTTCGCGACAGCGGAAAGCGTCTTGATCGAGCAGGGCGCGATGATCATGCCGGCGTGCTTGAAGGAGCCGCTCGCGATCGACGCGCCGACGTCGTTGTTGTCATGCACGCAGGAGGCGAGCCGCTTGACGTCGTTGATCGAGTAGTCGGTCTCGTAGACGATCGTGCGCTTGGCCGAATCCGACATCACGAGGTCGGTCTCGACCCCCGCGTGCTTGAGCGCTTCGAGGATGCGGATGCCGTAGATCGCACCGCTTGCTCCGGAAATGCCGACGACGATTCTCATGGTGCTGTCTCCGTTATTTGTGCAGCGTTGCGAGCAGGGCCTGCGCCTTCGCCAGGGCTGCGGCGGGCAGGGTGATGCGGTCGAATTCGAGGCCGGCGCCGCGCGTCGCGACGAAGCCGGCCTTGGAGCCGGCAATGCTGCCGGCGGAAGAGGGGTCGATGACGTAGCCTTCGGCGCCGCCGATGAGCACGGTGTCGCGTTCGGGCAGGTAGCGCGTCGCCATCGCCCACGCGACTTCGCGCGGATCGCGGATATTCACGTCGTCATCCACGACGGTGACGGTCTTGAGGCGCTTGTCGAGATTCAGCGCGAGCATGATCAGCCGCCGCACCTCGTGGCGCGGGCAGTTCCGGACGGCGATCGCGGCGGAGAAGCCAGCCGTTCCGCCGACGAGGTCCAGGTCGACGACGCCCGCGACCATCGTCTGCAGCTGGCCGAGCAGCTCGGTGCCGGCGGCGAGCGAGAGCAGGGTGTCGACGTCGCCCGACCACGGGCACAGGCCGGGGTAGATGAAGTTGTCGCGGTGCGTGACCGCGGTGACTTCGATCACCGGGCTGACGTTGGTGAAGTAGTAGCCGGTGTTCTCGCCGAACGGGCCTTCCTCCTCGCGCACGCCTGGCAGGATGCGGCCTTCGATGACGATCTCGGCGCGCGCCGGGACTTCGACGTCCACGCTGCGTGCGCGCACCAGCTCGACCGGTTCGCCGCGCAGCCCGCCGGCGACGGACATCTTGTCCGGCCCCTGCGGGCCGCTGCGCACGACGGACGCGAGCAGCGTCGCGGGCTCCAGTCCGAGCGCGATCGCGACTTCCAGCGGACGTCCCGCCGCTTCCGCATTCGCATGGAACTGCGACAGCGGCGGATTCGCGAGCAGCACGCCGAGCCGTTTGCCGCCCTTCACCATCATGCGGTGGATGCCCATGCCGCGCCGCCCGGTCGCGGGGTCGGTGCAGAGAAGCACGCCGGTTGTGATGAAGGGGCCGCCGTCCTTCTCGTGGTGCGTCAGGACGGGCAGCAGCGAGAGCAGCTCGTCCGGGGATTCATGCACGACTTCCTGAGCCGGCGCGTTCTTCGCAAACACCGGGGCAATTGCCCGCTGCTTGTTGTCCAGCCAGGTCTGCGCGAGGCGTTCCTCGGTCGTGCCGAACGCGCGTGCTACACGGCGGCGGGCACCGAACAGGTTGCCGGCCACGCGCGCACCGGGGTAGCCGCGCACGTTCTCGAACAGCGTCGCCGGTGCGTCCGCAGGGAGGCTGCGCAGCACGGCGGCGATCTCGAACTTCGGGTCGAACTCGTCGCGCACATGCAGCAGATCGTCACCGAGGTCGCCGAGGAAGCTGCGCAGGTCGGGGTAGGCCATTGTTTCGCTGTTCCGTTCAATGAGGGAATCGGGCCGGGCGGGCACGTGGCCTGCCCGGTTCGCACCGCTTACCGATACCGCTCCGGCAGGCGCTCCACTCGCTCGATCACGCGGATCGAGAACTTCCGGTCACTCAGTTGCCCGCGTCCCAGCCGCACCTGCAGGCTGTCGGCGAACTGGTCGAGCTTGCTCGACACTTCCACCTTGGCGCGCTGGTAGGTGTACTTGTGCAGTCCGTCGTTGAGCGTGCGGATCGTCAGCTCCAGCTCCTTGCCCTCGGCCAGTTCCGCGAGGTCCATCACGAACACTTCCCACTTGTTTGCCATGACCGCTCCTTATTTCTTCGCGCCGCGGAAGCCGTAATCGGCCCAGCTGTTGAGGACCTTCTCCTGGATGTTCTTGGGATAGACGTTCTTGAAGCTGACGAGCGTCGGCACGTCGTTGGTCTTGTCCCAATCGACCGGCCACAGGCAGTCGAACAGCACCTGCGAGCCGATCGAGTACTTGCGGTCGTGCGGCGTGGCGTGCGGGTAGAGCGCCGTGCCGGTCGTGTTCTTGAAGACGTGGATGCCGCGCTCCGGATTGCAGCGCGTGCAGAACGCGTGATAGACCTCGTCCCAGTTGAAGATGTCGGTCTGGTCGTCGACCACCATCACCATGTGGAACCACGGCCCGAGCTTGGAGCCGAAGGCGAGCTGCGCGATCTGCATCGCGATGCCGGCGTAGGTCGGCTTCACGCCGACGATCATCATGTGGTGCGTCGAGCGCGGGTGCATGTACACGCCGGTCACCGGGATGCCCTGGCTCTTCAAGAGCTTCTCCAGCTCCAGCCCCAGCGAGAACGAGCGCAGCAGCTGGCCTTCGTCCTGCGGCACGCCCATGTTCGAGATCGTCATCGTCGCGTTGTTGCGATAGGTGATCGCGTCGACGCGGAAAGTCACGCGGAAGTCGCGCGGGCTGGTGCGGTAGCCGGTGTATTCGCCGAACGGGCCTTCCTCGACCTTGTAGTCGGGCAGGATCATGCCCTCGATGATGATTTCGGCATCGGCCGGCACTTCGAGGTCGTTCGTCTCGCACTTCACGAGGCGCACCGCTTCCCCCGACAACATGCCGCACAACTCGGGCTCGGGGATCGGCGAGGGCGCGCACGCGGCCATCGCGGCGAGCGGCGACAGGCCGATCGCGGTCGCGAACGGGCAGCCTTCGCCGCGCGGCAGGTAGTAGTCGGTCAGCGTCTTGCCGAGGTCCGAAAACGGGAACACCGCGCCGCTCATCGTGCGGCCGTCCCACATCATCTGGCGGTACATGCCCCAGTTCACATCGCCGCGCACCGGATGCTTGGTGATGACACCGTGCCACGTGCCGACGTAGCGCCCGCCGTCGCCGTCATGCACCAGCGGCACCGGCAGCTTGCACAGGTCGACGTCGTCGCCGAGCAGGATGTTCTCCTTGCACGGCGCGTCGCGCCTGTCGACGATGACCGGCGCGATCGGCTCGCTGTTGGTGCGCTTGAGGTATTCCGCGCCGATCTGCGGCAGGGTCGACGCCGGGTCCATGCCCAGCGCGATCGCCATGCGCCGGTACGTCGACAAGGGCGCGCCGAAGTAGCTGAAGCCGGGGTAGTCCTTGATGCTTTCCATGAAGGGCGCGGCTTCGCCGAGTTCGCAGCAGCGGCGCACGATCGCACCGGCTTCGTTGTCCCAATCCACTTCCTGCTTGATGCGCACCGCGTCGCCGGACTTGACGCACGCCTCGACGAATTCACGGTTGTTGCGGGGTGCCGAAATCTTTCCCACGTCTGTCTCCTCGGTATTGGATATGCCGTTCGCTGCGGTGTGAATCAGTGGATCTTCGAGAGCATCGCGTCCCACTTGCCCTGCGCTTTCAGGATCAGCTCCGCGACCTCGCGTACCGCGCCGTGCCCGCCGCGCGCCGTCGTCACGTAGGCCGCCGCTTCCTTGACGTCCGGCACCGCATCGCCCACCGCGACCGGCAAACCGACGCGCTTCATCATCGACAGGTCCACCAGGTCGTCGCCGACGTAGCAGACCTCGGCGTCGGAGATGTTCATCTCCTCCAGCATCTGCGCGTAGGGCTCGGTCTTCTTCTTGATGCCCTCGTGGAAGCGCTTGATCTTCAGCTCCTCGGCGCGATGGCGCACCGCGCCGGACTTCTTCGACGTGATGATCGCGACCTCGACCCCGCACAGCTGCAGCACCACGACGCCCATGCCGTCCTTGATGTCGAAGTTGCGCGACTCGACGCCCTCGTCGTTGATCACGATGCGCCCGTCGGTCATGACGCCGTCGACGTCGAGGATCACCAGCTTGATGTTCTTGGCCTTTTCCATGTCTCCGACTCCTCCTTAGATCCCGATTCCGTACTCGTGCCAGCGCGCCTTGATCTTCGCCAGCGTCTCCTCGTCCATGCGCGCCTCCACCGGCTTCTGCTTCCATTCGTACGGAATGCAGGCGTCCATCAGGATGCGTGACGTCATGAGCTTGTCGGAGTCGGGGTCGAGCGCAGGATCGAGCGGCGTCGAGCGGCCGCGCTTGATCAGTTCCGTGCCGCGCATCGGGTCGTAGCGGCAGGACAGTGCCCAGAACACGCGCTGCAGGTCGTCGGCCTGGATGTCCTCGTCGACCGTGATGACGCCCTTCATGCCGTAGTTGCCGGTGTTGCTGCCGATCACCGCATCGGCCACCTGGCGCGAATGCCCCGGGTAGGCTTGCTTCACCGACACCACGGTCCAGAAGCGGCCCGCCGACTCCGGCAGCACGCACACCGACTGCACGCCCGGGATGCGCATCTGCTCGAGCTCGGTCCATAGGGTCGCCGTGCGCGTGAAGGCGAGCAGCATATGCACGTCGGTCACCGGACGGCCCTGGCCGGTTGCCCACAGGATCGGGTTGTTGCGGTGCAGGATCTGCTGCACTTCGAGCACCGGCTTCGGGATCGGCTTGTGCAGCTCGTCGGTGTAATAGCCGGTGTATTCCGCGAACGGGCCTTCGGGCAGGAAGTTGTTCGGGTCGATCTCGCCTTCGAGCACGATCTCTGCGCCCGCCGGCACCGGCAGTCCCGTCAGCGGCGCCATCAGGAATTCCGCTTGCTGGCCGCGCACCGTGCCGGTGATGTCGTAGTCGGACGCGCCCTTGTGCATCAGCGTGCCGGCCATGAAGATCAGCGGATCGCAGCCGATGATTGCCGCCGCGGGCATCTTCTTGCCCATCTTGGCGTACTTCTTCATGATCCGCTCGCCGCGCTTGCCCGGCAGGATCTGCACGCCGCAGCGCTTGTCGTCGAGCATCTGCATGCGGTAGGTGCCGAGGTTCACCTCGCCCGTTTCCGGGTCCTTCAGCACCACCGACACCATCGTGCCGATGTAGCGTCCGCCGTCGAGCGGGAAGAACTTCGGCACCGGGAACATGTTGAGATCGACCTTATCGCCGGTGAGTACGTTTTCCAGCACCGGTCCGTCCTTCACTTCCTTGGCCTTGATCAGGCCTTCGGACGTGATCGTCTTCTTCATCCACTGCTGCGCCGACTGGCACAGCGTCAGGTCGTGCGGCAGGCCGAGCATGATCGCGAGCCGCTTAGTGGTCGCGAAGGCGCCGGTGAAGACGGGTGTGTCGTAGCCCTTCACGCTCTCGAACAGCAGCGCCGGGCCTTTCTTCTCCTCGGTGAGCTTCGAGACGTGCGAAAGCTCCAGATTCCAGTCGACCTCGGTCGTGACGCGCTTCAGTTCGTGGGCTTCGGCGCACTGGTTGATGAAGTACCTCAGGTCCATTCGGATGTCTCCTTGGCGGGAAAGTTGGGGTTGTTGTGTGATGGGAATCAGTGCATTGCCTGTACCGATTCGATGACTTCGTAGCCCGCGGCCGCGAGCGCGCGGGTGACCTCGACGGTGTCGGCGTGATGGAAGCGGACGATGACCTTGCGCTCCTGGTCGCCGCTCGCGACGCCCTTGGGGCCCAGGCTGATCGGGTAGATCGCATGCACCTCGGCGCCGGTGCCCTCGACGATGTCGGCGATGCGGCCGATCGTCCCCGGGCCGATGCGCGTCGGCGCGAGCGTCACGCCGCTGCGACGCTCCCACGCGCCGAGGAAGTGCGCAGCGAGCGAGAACATCTCGATCGCCGAGATCATCCCGACGACATGGCCGTCGTCCATCACCGGCAGCTGTCCGACGCCCGCCTGCTGGCCGACCTGCAGGCAGCGCTCCATCGTGTCGTTGGCGTCGATGGTGGCGGGGTTGCGCACCATCACGTCCTTCACCTTCACGTGGTTCGAGAAGTAGTTCAGCTCGTCCGGGCTCTGGCTGCGGATCGCCGCGTGCGCCGCGCGCAGGCAGCCGGCCCGCGTGACGAGCCCGCGCAGCCGACCGTCATCGACGACGGGCAGCGCATGCAGGTTGGTTTCGGACAGGATCCGCTTTGCTTCCGACAGCAGCGTGTCGCTGCCGAGCACGGCGGGGTTGGCTTGCATCCAGTTGCGTACGATCATCAGAAATCTCCTTGGCATTTCGTAGGGCGGAAAAGCGAAGCGCCTCCCGCCGTATGCTGGTCGAGCCATTGAGGCCCACATTCGGCGGCTCATTTGGCAGATTCGGCCTTCGGCTCATCCGCCCTACGTCAGCCGTTTCCCCACGAGCAGGTTCGAGACGATGTAGTCCATCGCCGACGTTGCCCCGGTCGTCGCCGGCGCCTTCTGCTTGTTGCTCCAGATCGTCTCGGGGCGGGCCTGCAGCACGAACACGTTGCCGCCGACCGGCAGGTTCTTGTCGATCGCCCACTCGATGTCCATCGGACGGCCGTAGTGCTTCTCGATCTTCTTGGCCATCCACGCGAGTTCGGTGATCTCGTCGTCGATCAGCGACTGGATGTTCTGGCGCTCGGCCGGCACCTCCATCGCGACCGAGCGCTGCAGCTTGAGGTCGGCCGTGTAGCAGATCTCCTTCGTGGAAATCGTCCGCTCGATGATGTCCAGCGTGACCTTGTTCACCACGAAGTTGTCCGGCGTCACCTCGCCCGACACCACCGACTCGCCGAAGCCGAAGTTCGAGTCGATCACGATCACCGAGCGGTCGCCGGTCGAGGGATGCAGCGTGAACATCACCCCCGCCGTGTAGGCGTTCGCCATCTTCTGCACGCCCACGCTGATTGCCACCTGCTCGTGCGGGAAGCCCATGCGGATGCGGTAGGCGATGGCGCGCGCCGTGTACAGGCTGGAGAAGCAGCGGCGGATGTGGTGGATGACCTCGTCGATGCCGCGGATCCACAGGTAGGTGTCCTGCTGGCCGGCGAAGCTCGCGCCCGGCAGGTCCTCGGCCGTCGCGCTGGAGCGCACCGCGACCGGCACGGCCGGCAGGTAGCAGCGCACGGACAGCTTGCGGTAGGCCTCGGCGATCAGGTCCTCCAGCTCGATCGAGATCGGCCGCGACTCGATCATCTCGCGGATCTGGCGCGATGCCTCTTCGAGGCGGTCCATGTCGTCGTGGTCCAGCACCTGCAGCAGGGCATCGACCTCGTCCTGGATGCCCGCCTCGCGCATGAACTGCGCGTAGCCCGCTGTCGTTACCGCGAAGCCCGGCGGCACCCGCACGCCGGCATTGATCAGCTCGCCGAGCGACGAACACTTGCCGCCGACGAGTGCGACGGAGTCCTTGTTGCATTCCTCGAACATGCACACCTTGGGCCCCCGGCTGTCGATGCCGGAGGCGAGGCGCACTTCTTCAGCCATCAGAGCGCTTCCCATGCTGTTTCCCTCTTCACTGGACAATGGTCACCAAGCCGGACGAGCCATCGACGCGCAGCGTCATGCCGGTCTTGATCACCCGTGTGGAATGGCCCGTGCCGACGACCGCCGGCATGCCGTATTCGCGGCACACGATCGCCGCGTGGCTCATCACGCCGCCGACGTCGGTGATGCAGGCCCTGATCTTCGCGAACGCGGGCGCCCACGACGGCGAGGTCGTCGGCGCGACAAGGATTTCGCCTTCCTTCAGGTCGCGGATCTCCTCCGCGCTGCGGCACACGCGCGCCGTGCCTTCGACCATGCCAGGGCTCGCCGGGAAGCCCTTCAGCTCGGTGATGCTGTCGGGGTCGGCGACTTCCTGCACCGAGGCCCACGCCGACAGCGAGCTGTTCGTCACGCCCCACAGCACGATCGTGAAGGGCTCCTGGATCACTTCCGGCGCGATGCCGATTGCCGGCGGCGGCGCGAACTCGCGGAACTTCTGCATCACGCCCTTGCGCCACTCGATTTCGGCCGGCCAGGTCTTCGTGCCGCGCGGCGTCACGCCCGTTGCCCAGGCGGTAACGATGTCCCACAGCGCCTGCTTGATCTCGTCGCGGCGCAGCAGCCAGATGTCCTCGATCTCGGCGATGAGGCCGTGTTCCTGCATGATCGCTGCGACTTCGCGCATCTTGTTCCAGAACACCGAGTGGAACCAATGCTCGACGTAGAACAGGTGGTTCTCGACATAGGGGAAAACCGTCCGGGCGCAGCCCAGCAGCTCGTCGAACTGCTTGCGGTCCTCGTCGTTGTCGATCAGGTCGCGGTACTCAGCGGTGACGCGGTCGCGCTCGGCGCGCACGGCCTCCATCGGACGGTCGATCTCCTGGCCATCACGCAGCTTGTTGATGTAGGTCTGGATGCCGTCGAGCGGCAGGTTCAGGTTGTCGTTCCAGCTGCGGTCGGTGTGGAACCAGCCCGTGCCGGACGAGATGTTGAACCACGGATAGCGCGCCTTCTCGAAGGCCGCGAGCCACTCGTCGCCATGACGCCGGCCGGCGAGCGCCGCCTTCACGTCGGCCCATTCGCGGTGCGCCGTCACGACGTCATCGACTTCCAGCGCAACGGCCTTCTTCGCCAGCGCCTTCAGCTCGTCGTCGGACTTGTACATGATCACGTCGATGCCCGAGATCATCTGCGTCACGCGCTGCAGCGGGATGCTCGGGAACAGCTTCTGCGTGAAGTCCATGAAGAACACGTAGGCGGCGTAGCCCAGGTTCAGGAACTCGAAGTGGTACTGCCAGCAGCGGATGCCGAGGTTGATGAGGTCGTCGTAGTTTTTCAGCAGGTGGTAGGCCGTCGACTCGCCGACGCCGTCGGTCACCACCTTCAGGTCCTCGACCTCCGGCAGGCGCGGGATCTGCAGCGCCTCCAGCTCGGCGATCGTGCCCTCCATCTTGGTCTTCCACTTCGCCTCGAGTTCGTCCCAGTTCTTGTAGTAGTAACCGGCGCGCTCCATGAAGTTGGGCACGCGCTGGCCGATCTCGTCCGGGTTCTTCACCGGCACCGGCGAGATATAGACGTAGCCGTTGATGATGCGGTGGTCGACGCCGCGCACCGGCGGCACCTGGAAGATGCGGTTGTTGAACTGCGACAGCGCGAGGTACCAGGCCTCATCCCAGATCGTGTCGAAGGGGTAGAGCGGTTCCGGGTAATGCAGCCCGTCGTAGAACCAGAACGTCTCCTTTTCGTACTGATTGCGTTCGGCGTCGTCGGTCACGAACTGGTACTGGTACGGATACATCCGCTCCCAGCCTTCGGTCCCCGGGATCGTCTTGCCCTTCACGTCGTGTGGAACAGGAAACTTCATGTTTGTGTCCCCTCGTGCTGTGTCGTTTTTTGGATTTGGCCGGACTCGTTTTGCGACCGGTTGCGGAACATCCATCGCAACCGCTGTGCCAGCAGACGCTGACGCAATGCAGCAACGTTGCATGCCAGGAGGGTGCTGTGCGGCGCGGCGGAGACCGCGGCACAAGGCCGTCGAGCGCATGACGCAGCTGCGGAAAAAATCTTTCAGAGACCGGCGAAAACGCTTGCCACGCACGGGATGCGCGGTCACGTGCAATGCCCGCGCTTGATCATTTGATGAAGCTTTTGGGGGCGTCGACGGGCCGTTTGATCATTTGGTGAACCGGCTCCCGAGTGCGGGAAATTGCAAGCAAAAAGCGCGACTTCAAATCGTTTGATTTGGGTCAATACGGCGGTCAGGGACGGCGCGTAGAACGAGCGGTCTAGGAGGAGACAGCATGAGGACCAGGCAATGACCAGGGCCCATTCCAAGGCGCGCGTCGCGGCGGACGACCTGCGCTCGCGAGTCCATTTCTGCGCCGAAACCGGCCAGATCTGGCTGCACGAGCACCGCATGCTGCTCGTGCACGCCGAGGCCCAGGCCTCGCTGCGCAAGGAACTGATCGACACGCTCGGGATGACCCGGGCGCGCGGCCTGCTGCTGCGCATGGGCTACGCCTCCGGGGTGCGCGACGCCGAACTCGTGCGCACGCGCATGCCCGAACTCAGCGAGGTCGACGCCTTCATGACCGGCCCGCAACTGCACTCGCTTGAAGGCATCGTCGGCGTGATCCCGATCCGTGTCGAAGTCGATCGCGAGGCAGGGACTTTCCATTGTGAATTCCGCTGGATCAACTCCTGGGAGGGGCAGTCGCACCGGCGACAGTTCGGCATCCACAACGAGCCCGTGTGCTGGACGCAGATCGGTTACGCCTGCGGCTACTCCTCGGCCTTCATGGGGCGCCAGATCCTGTACAAGGAAGTCGAATGCGCCGGCATGGGCAACGAGAGCTGTCGCATCGTCGGCAAGCCGATCGAGGAATGGGAGGACGCCGACGAGCACATGCGCTACTTCGCGCCCGATCCCATCGCCGACCAGCTCATCGACCTGCAGACCCAGGTCGTGCAGCTGCGCTCGACGATCGCCGAGAAGGAGAATCTGCCGGCCGACATGATCGGCAATTCGCACGACTTCCGTCGCGCGCTGGAGCTCCTGAAGCAGGCCGCCGCCGGCCAGATCACCGTGCTGCTGCTGGGCGAGACCGGGGTCGGCAAGGAACTCTTCGCGCGTGCGCTGCACGAGATGAGCAACCGCCGCGACAAGCCGCTGGTCTCGATCAACTGCGCGGCGATCCCGCACGATCTCGTCGAGTCGGAACTTTTCGGCGTCGAGAAGGGGGCCTACACCGGCGCGCAGGTCTCGCGCCCGGGTCGCTTCGAGCGCGCCGACGGCGGTACGCTCTTCCTCGACGAGATCGGCGACCTGCCGCTCACGGCGCAGAGCAAGTTGCTGCGCGTGTTGCAGGAAGGGGAAGTCGAACGGCTCGGCGACGACAAGGTGCGCAAGATCAACGTCCGCCTCGTTGCCGCGACCAACGCCGGTCTCGCGCAGCTCGTGAAGGAAGGGCGCTTCCGCGCCGACCTCTACTACCGCCTCAACGCCTTCCAGATCGACATCCCCGCGCTGCGCGAACGCCGCGACGACATCTCGCCGCTCGCCAAGCACTTCCTCGAGAAGTACGCCGCGATCAACGGCAAGAAGCTGCTCGGCTTCACCGACAAGGCGAAGAAGGCGCTCGTGGGCTACGCGTGGCCGGGCAACATCCGTGAACTGCAGAACACCATCGAACGCGGCGTGATCCTCGCGCCCAACGGCGGCCGCATCGAGATCGAGCACCTCTTCCTGTCGCGCAGCGACGACGAGGTGCAGGAACTGGGCCTCGACTCCGACGGCAAGCTCGACATCAACGGCCCCAACGCCGGCCGCGCGCTGTGCGAGGCCGTGTGCGACGGCGCGATGACCCTCGACGAGGTCGAGGCGATGCTGCTCGAAGCCGCGATGGACAAGGCTCGCGGCAACCTCTCGTGGGCGGCACGCATGCTCGGCATCACGCGCCCGCAGCTCGCCTATCGCCTGAAGCGCCTGCACGAGGAGCCCGCCCCGCGCGACGGCGCCGCCGGCGAAACGCAGCGGGAAACGCGCGGCCTGGGGTCGGCATGAGCGAAGCGCGGGCGAAAGTGCTCGCCTACCTGCAGGCGCAGCATGCGATGACCATCGCGTCGCTTGGCGAGGACGGGGTGTGGGCCGCCGCGGTCTTCTACGTGAACGACGGCTTGCGGCTGTACTTCCTCTCCGCGCCGACCACGCGCCACAGCCGCAACATTGCGCACGACGCCCGGATCGCCGTCACGATCCAGGAGGATTGCGCAGACTGGCCGCAGATCAAGGGCATCCAGGCCGAAGGGCGGGCCGTCGAGATCGCCGGCGAGGAGGAAAGGCGGGCGCGCGAACTCTACGGCGCGAAATTCCCGGTCGTCGGCAAGCTCGCGCAGGCCCCCGCGGCCATCGTGAAGGCGTTCGCAAAGGTGCGCTGGTACCGCTTCGAGCCCGAGCGCCTGTATTTCATCGACAACTCGGCCGGATTCGGGCACCGCGAAGCGGTCGACTGCAGCGCCCCGGCGTAGGGTACGGTTCTAAGTCTGCTCGACCAGTGTCGCCGCAGGCGACCCGGTGAGCGAATTCGCATCGTGCCGGCGTTCGATTCCGCGGAATGTCCAGGCCGCGGCCACGCCGACGCCCGCGAGCAGGGGAATCAGCCAGCGGCCGCCATCCCATCCCCCGAGGGCGGTCGCGAGCGCGGCAATTGCCGGTACGCCGACGAAAGTCCCGAGGTTCGAACACTGCATCAGGATGCCGTTGCCGATCGCGATGTCCGCCGGCGAGTGCGCATGCAGGGGAATGCCGCCCATGACGGCTGCGGGCAGAAGGCCGCCGGCGCTGCAGGCGACGACCGCCGCGACCGACCGCAGCACCGGATCGTAGCCCGCCGTGAACACGAACCAGCCCAGCCCGCCCATCATCACCATGACGCCCACGAGCAGCGTCCAGCGCGGAACGCCTCTTGCGAGCAAGGGCCCGGTGGTCAGGTTGCCGAGAATGTTGCCGCCGACCGCCACGGCGGTGAGCCAGGTCGCGTGTTCGGCCGTGTAACCCATGTGCTCGACCGCAAACGAGGGCAGCCAGGTTGCGATCATGAACCATGTTGCGGCATAGCTCCCGAAGCACACGCCCATCAGCCAGAAGGCCGGCTGGGTGAGACGCGCACGTGTGAACATCTGCAGCGGCGGCGGGCGCGGGCCGGCGCGTTCGGCGAGGCGTCGGTGCAGCAGCACGGCCGCGAGGAGGCAGGCCGCGACTGCCACGGCATTCGCCGTCCACAGCCCGCGCCACCCGTAGCGCTGCAGGAGCAGCGGCGCCACGGCCATCATCAGCCCCATGCCGGTCGGCATGTAGCAGCTCCACAGGGTCAGCAGACGCCGCCTGCGCGCGGGGTCATCGGCCGCGGCGGCGGCGAGGAGGGAAGGCGCCGCGACGACGACCAGCACGAAGCCCGCGCCCTCGCACGCGCGTGATGCGATCAGCGTCATGCCGTCCGGAGCGGCGGCTCCCAGCGCGGAACCGGTACCCATCAGCAGCAACCCCGCCAGCAGCCCGCGCTCGGCTCCCAGGCGCGCGAGCGCGAGGCCGACGATCACGCCGAGCATTGCAGCTGCGGCGTTGATGGCCGTTGCGATCCAGCCTGCGTGGATGAGGCCCACCCCGAGCTGTTCGCGAATCGCTGCGAGGGCGGGCGGCACCTTGCCGACCTGGGCAGAAGCGAGGCAACCCGCCAGAAGCGCCAGCGCAGTCCGGCTGTCGAGAGTCTTCATGGGCATTCTGCCGAAGTGACCGCGGAATGCCGCAAGAATGGAAGTAAAACGATTTGAAGTCAAGCAAAGCGGGCGGCGAACGCGCGTCCGGATATCCCGGCTCGCCCGAGGTCGTCGAATGCAATGTCCCGCCGCACGAGCCTGCATGCGCATCGAGTCGCTGAAGCTCGAGCAGCAGGGGCTATGGCCGGGCTGACTGCGGTTCCAGGGCGGAAGAAAAGAAAAGGGGGCGTTTCCGCCCCCTTGCGACAGCTCGATGGCGCTGAGGCGCCCCTATGGTCAGGCCGCCTTGCGGCTCTTCGCAGCCAGCATCGGCTGAAGTGCGCTGCTCGCGGCTGCGAGGTTGGTTTCGGCAACGTCGCGGCTGGTCTTGACGAAGTTTTCATACGCCGTGCTGGCGTTGGTCATCGCCGTCTTGAGCGCATCGACGAAATCGCTGCTGCCGGCGGGCGCGGACTGGGCGACCTGCTCCATGAACTCGCCGAAACCGCTCGTGAGCTCGTTGAGTTGCCGGGTACCGAAGGCTGCGATATCGCCCTGCGTCTCGAGGAACAGTTCGTTGACGCAGCGGAAGTATTCCGCGGCTTGCTCGAGCGATTTGCCCTGGGCGTTCATGCGGGAAGCGAACTGTCCGCGCAGATCCCCTTCGACCACCGGGGCGGCACTCTGGGAGGCGCAGGTGCAGGCCGTGCGGGCTGCGTTGATGTTGAGGGCGACCAGGCGTTCGGTCGCACTGAAGATGATTTCGGCGAAGGACTGGAAGGCCTCGATGTTGCCGTTCGTGGCCTTTGCCAGCTTTTGTGCGGATACGTAGTTGTTCATGTCGAGCTCTCCTCAGCTATGTGTGGTCACGCGCGGTCGGATCTCTGTCGTCTGGGCGCAGGGTGCGTGGGGGAACTCGAATGCTACGTTGCAAACATTGCGTCTGACATACATCGTTCTGCGTGTTTTACGTACGTGTTTACCGGTATTCTGGCGCGGGGCCCCGGCTCATCCGGAAATCGTCGTGATGCCGTTGCGGATCGCATATTTCGTCAACTCCGCGACGCTGTGCAGATCGAGCTTGCGCATGATGTTGCGGCGGTGCACCTCGACCGTCGAGGCGGCGAGGTGCAGGCGCTCGGCGATGCGTACCGAGGTGTGCCCTTCCGCAATCAGCTGCAGCACCTGGCGTTCGCGCGCGGTGATGCGCGGCGTGGCGATGTCGCGCGGCACATTGTCCAGCAGCGCATTCGTCACCGTCGCGGCGACGTCGGGGCACAGGTAGGTCTTGCCGAGCTGCACCGTATGGATTGCGCGCAACAGCTCTTCGCCCGCTTCGGCCTTGGTCACGTAGCCGCGCGCGCCGGCGTTGAGCAGGTCGAGCACGAACTGGCGGTCGGAGAATGCCGACACGCCGATCACCTTGATGTTCGGCCGCAGCGCGAGCAGGCGCCGCGTCGTCTCGATGCCGTTCATCGCCGGCATTCCGATGTCCATGCAGGCGATGTCGACCGGCTTGTGTGCGGCGATCGCCAGCAACTCCTCGCCGGTGCCCGCGACACCGACGACGTCGATGCCGGGCTCCTTCTCCAGCAGCGCGCGCAGGGCATGGAGGAACATCCGGTGATCGTCGGCGAGGGCGATATGTACCTTGGCGTTAGTCATTGCGTTCCCGTGGGTAGCGTGGTGCCGTTCGCGAAATCGCTGGCCCGGCGGGCCGGCCTCAGAACCCCGCTCCTGCCGACGTCGAACGTCACCTTGATTTCGGTTCCCGATTGCGGGTGCGAGCGCAGCGAGAACCGTCCGCCCGCAAATTCCGCCCGCTCCCTCATCGTGATCAGACCGATTCCCGGCGACGTCGTGCCCGCCTCGCCCAGGTGATGCGGATCGAAGCCGACGCCGTCGTCGGCGATCCGCATCACCAGGCGGGTGTCGCGGTTCGACAGATGGATGCGGATGTTCCGCGCGCGCGCGTGCTTCGCGCAATTCGTCAGGGCTTCCTGCGCGATGCGGAAGAGCAGCGACTGGACGTTCGAGGGCAACTGCATGGTGAAGTCGGCGGTATCGAGGTGCACTTCGATACCGGTGCGGAGCCTGAACTGCTGTGCATAGTCCTGCACGGCAGGGATCAACCCGGCGTAATCGAGCGTCGCCGGGCGCAGATTGGTGCAGATGTCGCGGATGCCGCTGGTCGTGTCGAGGAGCAGTGCCTGCGCATCGTCGAGCAGGGGCTGGAGTCCCGGGAGCGCAGCAGGCGGCAGTGCCCGCGCCAGGTTGGTCAGCGTCAGCTGCAGGGCCGCCAGGTTGGGGCTGGTATGGTCGTGCAGCGCCGAGGCGAACTTGCGGCGTTCGTTCTCCTGCACGTCGACCATGTGCCGCGAAAGATCCGCGAGGCGGGTCGCGTGGGCCGTGCGTTCGAGTTCGAGCTGCTTGCGGTCGGTATTGTCCGACAGCACCGTGCGGCTGGCGACGAAATTCCCCTGCGCATCGAAAATCGCCGTCGAGCTCATGAGCACATTCAGAATCGAGCCATCCTTGCGCAGCAGTTCCATGTCCATGTTGTGCAGGACGCCCATTCTCTTGAACGTGCGGAAAACCTGCCCGAACAAGGCGCGACTGGCGGGACTGAAGAGCTCGGCGGCGTGCATGCGGCCGACGACCTCCTCCCGCTCGTACCCCTGCCAGCGCAGCTGCGTGTCGTTGATCCGGATGATCAGCCCGTTCGCGTCGAGCGAGTAGTAACCGCAGGGCGCGTTCTGATACAGATCCTCGATCTCGTACGTCTTGCGGCGCAGTTCCTGTTCCGCGAGCTTGCGTTCGGTGATGTCCTGCGTCGTCCCGTACAGCTTGCACACCCTGCCGCTGCCGTCCTTCACGGGAACGATGGTCGTGGCATGGTAGCGTTCCGCTCCCGACGGCAGCAGCACCGTCTGCTCCAGCTCGCGGCGGTTCCCGGTATCGATGGCTGCCCAGAATGCCGCCCGCGTGAGCTCCACGGATTCGAGCGAGTAATAGCCGAGCGCCTCGTTCAGGTCAGGCGTCCCCAGGGCGCTCGAACGCTCGAACAGGCGGAAAAGCTGCGGGGACCAACTCATCGAACCGGTATCGCGATCCAGCTCCCAGTCGCCCATGCGGCCGACAGCCTGCGCCTCGTGCAGCCGCGCTTCGCTGGCACGCAGGGCTTCTTCACTGTCTCGATAATCCACCAGCTCCCGGGGCATAAGACCTCACTGCGGAACGGATGACGTGGCGGGCACACACCTTCTTCTCGTGCCTGCCGAGCCGGCAGGCGACGATGCAGGTGCGTCAAGGTCGAAAGGGAGAGTGGAGTCCAAGCTTCTTTGTTCCATTTTAGATAGCAGAGCAGGGACGTCCCCGTCGATTTCGCCCGCCGAGGCGTTTTCCCGAGCCGTGAGGCCCATGCTCCCGACGCGTTCCCGGGTTTATTCGCAAAGCATCGATATCCACCTCTTCGTCATGGGTAAGACTGGCGTGGATGGCCGTTCTCGACGCAGAAGATCATACCGGGAGAAGTGTCTCCACAGATACCACGAAGCCGAAATCCGCCTGTAACGCGATGTTTCCACCGCCGGCCGCACCTCATTCCTCCGCGACGGCGCGGCGCGGGGGGCGGAGGAGATAACGGGCGGGGTCGAGGGCGTCGACGAGGGCGCGTTCGAGTGGCAGGGCGTCGCCGGCAAGCTCGCTCGCCAGCAGTTCGGCCGCGAGCGCGGCCCAGACGAGTCCGCGCGCGCCGAATCCTTCCACCGCATACAGGCCCGGGTGGCGCGGGATGGATGCCAGCGGCGTGCTGCGCTCGGCCTGGAGAATCGACGGGATCGCGCCGATCATCGGCAGGCGATCCGGAGAGGCCGGCCGGAATCCGACGCGTCCGCCGAGTTGCGCCGGGTCCAGGCCGGAGGCAAAGTCCGGCAGGATGAAGTTGAGTTTCGCGAGGTTTTCGCGGTGATCGGCGAGGCGCAATTCCGGGTCGTCGTCGTCCACCGAGAAGGTGGCGCCGGCACAGCGCACGCCGTCGATCTCCGGGCTGACGTAGCCGAGCCGGCACACGACGACGCGCGGTGCGCTGCCCGGCAGGGCGGGCAGGTGGCTCACCTGGCCCCGCGCGCTGCGCACGGGGAGGGCCGCCGCCTGCGGGAATTGCCCGATGCCGGTGCCGTTGGCGAGGATCGCGACCGGCGCCGCGGCGATCGTCTGCCCGGCCGCATCGAGTGCGCGCCAACCCGAAGGGCCGTGCTCCAGCGCAGCGACGCTGCGGTCGTAATGACAGCGGATGTGTTGCGGGAAGGCCGCCAGGTTCGCCGCGCACAGGCTGGGCGGATTTACCCAGCCGCCCCCCGGGAACCACCAGCCGCCCTGCGCGACCGGCCAGCCGGCGAGCTCCGCGGCCTGCTCGCGGTCGACGAAACGCAGGAAATCGTCGGGGGCCTGCGCGGCCTCCACGACGCGCCGCTGCTTCTCCTCGTGCACCGGATCGCGCGCGAGGTGCAGCACCCCGCAGGCGTCCCAGCGCACGGGGAGGCCGAGTTCGCTCAGACGCCGCAGGTGGCGCAGGCCATACAGCGCGCCGGCTCGGGTGATGCGGGCGAGGCGGTTGTCGTCGAGGCTCGGCAGCGGCCGCAGCACCCCGCTCAGGTTTCCCGACGCGCCGGCACCGGGGCCGGCGGCAGCGTCGATCACCTCCACGCTCCAGCCGCGCTCGGCGAGGCGGTTCGCGATGCTGCTGCCGGCAAGACCGGCGCCGAGCACCAGCGCGTGCCGGGGTGAGTCCCCCACGGGCGCCGAAGCGGGGGCGTCGAACTGTGCGCGCAGCATCTCGCGCTTGCCGCCGAAACCCTCGGCCTTCTCGCAGCGGAACCCGGTCTCCGCGAGCGCGCGGCGCACCGTGCCCGTCACCGACCAGGTCGCGAGCGTCGCACCGGGGGCGGCGAGCTGCGGCAGCTCGTGCAGCAGCTCGGCGGACCACAGTTCGGGGTTGGCGGCGGGGGAAAACCCGTCCAGATAGAACGCATCGGCGCGGCATTGCAGTTGCGGGAGCAGTTCGAGCGCGTCGCCGAGCATCAGCGTCAGGATGATGCGGCCGCCATCGAGGTGGAGGCGATGCAGGCCCGGCATCAGCACCGGCCACTGTGCCTGCAGCTCGGCCGTCAGCGGTGCGAGCTCCGGCCAGCGCGCGTGCAGCGTCGCCAGATCCTCACGGCGGAAGGGGTGGCGCTCGACCGACACGAAGTGCAGCCGCCCGCAGCGTCGCGGGTCGTCCCGCCACGCCGCCCAGGTGGCGAGGAAGTTCAGCCCGAGGCCGAAACCCGTTTCGACGATCGTGAAGCGCTCGCGCCGCTGCCAGCGCCCCGGCAGCTCGTTGCCCGCGATGAAGACGTGCCGCGCCTGCTCCAGGCCGCCGTCACGCGAGTGATACACGTCGCCAAAGGCCGTGGAGCAGGGCGTGCCTTCTTCGGTGAAGCTCAGGCGGGCGGGTTCGATGGGCATGGCGATTCAGGTACTGAAGGCGAGAACCGACGTTGGCGCGACGCTGATTGTCGGAGCCTGGGCTCAAGTTAGCGGCGATTTCCGGGGCGGCACCCTACAAAATGCAGGGTGCAGAGGGGCGATTCAGCCTGGTTGCGGCCCATGTTCGGCCGGAACGGCGGTCATCTTCACGCCGAGGGCTTTCATGACTTTCAGTACAGTGTCGAAGCGTGGATGGGCGCCGGGGCGGAACGCCTTGTACAGGCTCTCGCGGCCCAGACCCGTGGCGCGCGCGATCTCGGCCATGCCGCGCGCCTTGGCCACGTCGCCCAGCGCCTTGATGGTGAGGTCGGAGTCGTCCTGTTCAAGGATCGCAGTCAGGTATTCGGCGATCGCCTCGTCGCTATCGAGGTAGTCCGCGGCGTCGAAATCGGTGAGATGTTCAGTCATGTTCAAACCTCCTGCGCCAGTTTCTGCGCGCGCTGAATGTCGCGCGCCTGCGAGGACTTGTCGCCGCCCACGAGGAGCACGATGACGATCTCGCCGCGGCGCGTGTAATACACCCGGTATCCCGGTCCGACGTCGATTCGCATCTCCGACACACCGTTGCCGACGCTCTTCACGTCCCCGAGGTTGCCGTTACCCGCCATGCGCAGGCGGGCAACGATGCGCGCCTTGGCACGTGCGTCCCGCAAGCCGGAAAGCCACTTCGCGAAGGTGTCAGTCTGCTGGATCGAGTACATGCTCAAGTGTATCCATTTGGATACGAACGGGCAATGCGGCTCGCGATCCGCCACCGAAATCTCGGAAGCACCGGTCAATCTGACCGGTGCCTGACGCGGCTGGAGGCGAACTATCCCAAACCGTACCGAACAATAAAAAACCCGCAGAGCCTTTCGCTGTGCGGGTTTCCTGAAATTTCGCGAACTGCTGCGAACT
Source organism: Aromatoleum toluvorans (assembly GCF_012910905.1). Classification (GTDB taxonomy): domain Bacteria; phylum Pseudomonadota; class Gammaproteobacteria; order Burkholderiales; family Rhodocyclaceae; genus Aromatoleum; species Aromatoleum toluvorans. Next base: position 341,603 of record NZ_WTVN01000001.1, on the reverse strand, counting down.
GCCCCGAATATTACTCCATCCGCATCTGCGGGAAGAGGATCACGTCGCGGATGCTGGGGCTGTCGGTGAGCAGCATCACCAAGCGGTCGATGCCGATGCCGCAGCCACCTGTCGGGGGCAGCCCGAACTCGAGAGCACGGATGTAGTCGGCGTCGAAGTACATCGCCTCCTCGTCGCCGGCTTCCTTCGCCTTCACCTGCTCGAGGAAGCGCGCGGCCTGGTCTTCGGGGTCGTTCAGCTCGGAGAAGCCGTTGGCGATCTCGCGGCCGACGATGAAGAGCTCGAAGCGTTCGGTGATGTCCGGGTTGGCGTCGTTGCGGCGCGCGAGCGGCGACACTTCGGCCGGGTAGTCGATGATGAAGGTCGGCTCCCACAGCTCGGCTTCGGTGGTCTCCTCGAACAGCATCAGCTGCAGCGTGCCGAGGCCGGCGCCGTCGCGCGGTTCGGCCTTCAGGTCCTTGAGCTTGTTGCGCACCCAGGCGGCGTCGTTGAGCTGCTCGACGGTGTAGCCGGGGTGATACTTGCGGATCGCCTCGACGATGGTCAGGCGCGCGAAGGGCTTGGACAGGTCGAGCTCGCGGCCTTGGTACACGAACACCTCGGTGCCGAGCGCCTCGCGCGCGGCCTGGCGCAGCAGGCCTTCGGTGAAGTTCATCAGGCTGCGGTAGTCCGCATACGCCTCGTAGAACTCCATCATCGTGAATTCGGGGTTGTGGCGCGGGCTCAGGCCTTCGTTGCGGAAGTTGCGGTTGACCTCGAAGACCTTCTCGAAGCCGCCCACCACGAGGCGCTTGAGGTAGAGCTCCGGCGCGATGCGCAGGAACAGTTCCATGTCCAGCGCGTTGTGGTGGGTGATGAAGGGCTTGGCCGCGGCGCCGCCGGGGATGGGGTGCATCATCGGCGTTTCGACTTCGAGGAAGCCGTGGCTGACCATGTAGTTGCGGATCGACTGCACCATGCGGCTGCGCGCGACGAAGGTGAAGCGCGTCTGCTCGTTCATGATGAGGTCGACGTAGCGTTGGCGGTACTTCTGCTCGACGTCGGTGAGGCCGTGGAACTTGTCCGGCAGCGGGCGCAGGCTCTTCGTGAGCAGACGCACTTCCGACACCTTGACCGAGAGTTCGCCGGTGCGGGTCTTGAACACGGTACCGACGCCGCCGACGATGTCGCCGATGTCCCAGTGCTTGAAGTCCGCGTAGACGTCCTCGCCCACCGCGTCGCGCGTCACGTACAGCTGGATGCGGCCCGACAGGTCCTGGATCGTGATGAAGCTGGCCTTGCCCATGACGCGCTTGAGCATCACGCGGCCGGCGACCTTCACTTCGACCGGGTTGGCGTCGAGGGCCTCGGGTTCCTTGTCGCCGTACAGCTCGTCGAGCTTGCCCGCGGTGTTCTCGCGTGCGAAGTCGTTCGGGAAGGCGCGGCCGGTGGCGCGCCACGCAGCCAGTTTTTCACGCCGCTCGGCGATGATGTGGTTCTCGTCGGCTACGGTCGGGGCGCTGTTGTTCTGGTCGCTCATGAATCGGCAGGCTTGCGGCTAAAAAGATAATTGTGGCATGCCCGAGAATACCCCGCAAATCCGCACCGCTCGCCGTCACGCACCGGGACGGGGCACAAAATCGGTCGAAGCGCTAAAGTGTTGCCCTTCGCGGCCGATAGTCGCGATATATCCGTAGCAAACCTTAGGCGGGGAGAAAAGAAATGGGCTCGTCCGAAAGCCTGTATGAAACGATTGAGAAGACCTTCTGGAATTCGCTCACCAAGAAGCTGTGCAGCTTCCTGCTGCTGTTCTTCATCGACCTGGCGTATGTGGGGATCTATCTGAACCAGAAGACGGCGGTTCAGGCGCTGCTCGAGGCGGGAAAGGTTTCGCCCGAGCTGGTGCAGCAGGTTTCCGCGTCCCTCGAGAGCGGGCTGTACCTGATGGCGGTCGTGACGGCCGTGGTACTGGCGGTCATCGTCGGGCAGATCCTTTACATCCGGCACCTCATCGTCCGGCCGGTGCGCATCATTACCGACATCTTCAACGAGATCGCGCGCGGCGAGGGCGACTTCTCGCGCAACCTGCCGCTCGTCACGCACGACGAACTGCGCGACCTCGCGATCAGCTACAACCATTTTGCCGAGAAGATGCGCCAGATCATCGGCGACGTGCGCACGATGACCGTGAGCATCGCCCGTGACGCCGTGATCGTGAAGTCGCGCGTCCAGGGAGCGGCGAACGACGCGCGGCGGCAGGGCCAGCTCACCGAGGTCGTGTTCAGCGCGAGCACCGAGTCGACCTCGGCCATCGAGAGCGTGTCGGAGAGCACGCATCAGATTTCCGAATCGACGACCAAGAACCTGGAGATCGCGCGCGCGTCGCTGGGGGAAATGCGCGACATCTCGGAGAAGATCAACGCGGTGAGCGAGAAGGTGCTGCACTTCAACGCGACCGTGGACGACCTGTCGAAGCGCTCCGAGAGCGTGAAGCAGATCGCGTCGCTGATCCGCGAGATTGCCGACCAGACCAACCTCCTCGCGCTCAACGCCGCGATCGAGGCCGCCCGTGCGGGCGAGGCGGGGCGTGGCTTCGCGGTCGTCGCGGACGAGGTGCGCAAGCTCGCCGAGCGTGTGAATACCGCGGCCGAGGAGATCACCGGCAACATCGACGGGATGATCGGCCGCGTGATGAACACCCGCGCGGAGAACGAGGTCATCAACGTCGATGTGCTGCAGGCGCGCGAAGTGGTCGCGCGCTCGGCGACGCAGTTCCAGTTCATGGTCGGCGAATTCGAGACGACCGGCGAGCAGCTGCTGCAGATCGCAACCGCGATGGAGCAGCTTTCGGCGACCAACGGGCAGGTGCACGAGAACGTGGCCACGATCCACGATCTGTCGGGCACGGTGGCGAAGCACATGGAAGAATCCGAGGACTGCACGGTGAAGCTCGCGCGCGCGACCGAGTCGGTGCAGGAGCTGGTGTCGCGCTTCAAGATCGGCAAGGGCGAGTTCGATCACGCCGTCGAGCAGGCGCGGATCTTCCGCGATCGCGTGCAGGCCCAGCTCGAGGAGATGAGGAACAACCGTTTCGACGTGTTCGACAAGCGCTACCAGCCGATTCCCGACACCTTCCCGCAGAAGTTCAAGGTGTCGTGGGGCGACGAATACACGCGGCGCTGCCAGAAGATCCTCGACGAGTGTCTCGCGTCCATTCCGGGTTGCTCCTATGCCGTGGGCTTGAACGTCGACAGCTATCTGTCGGGGCACAACCTCAAGTATTCGAAGCCGCTGACGGGGAATCGGGAGGCGGACCTGGTCGGCAACCGCACCTGCCGCAAGTTCGAGGGGGCGGCGGAACTGCGCGGGGCGAAGAACACCGACCCGCTGCTGCTGCAGACCTTCATGCGCGACACCGGCGAGATCCTGTGCGACATGTCGATGCCGATCACGGTCGGCGGCCGGCTGTGGGGCAACGTGCGCGTCGGCATGCCGGCGGAGGCGCTGCTCGCCGAACGCTGAAAGGGGAAGTCACCGGGCGCCGCGAGGGGCGTCCGGTGACGTGCGGCATGTGCCGTGGAGTCGAGGTCGCGGGGGGATCAGCGGGCCTGTTCGGGCAGCTCGATCTTGACTTCCAGGACCTCGTAGTTGTCCTGCTTGTCGAGGTGCACCTTGATGTCGTCCGGATTGACCGAGACGTACTTCGAGATCACCTCGATCAGCTCGCGCTGCAGCGCCGGCAGGAAATCCGCCTTGGCCGCGTCGCCGCTGCGCTCGTGGGCGATCAGCAGCGACAGGCGGTTCTTGGCGATTTCCGCCGTCTTCTTCTTTTCGCCGAAGAGGCGGGCAAGGAAGGACATCTTACTTGCCTCCGAACAGGCGCTTGATCAGGCCGGGTTTCTCGTAGTTCACGAAACGCAGTTCGCGGTTTTCACCGAGGAAGCGCGCGACGACGTCGGTGTAGGCTTCGGAGACGTCGGTGCCTTTCAGGTGGATCGCCGGCGTGCCCTGGTTGGAGGCCTGGAGCACGGATTCCGACTCGGGGATCACGCCGATCAGCGGCACGCGCAGCAGCTCCTGCACGTCCTTGTACGACAGCATCTCGCCGTCTTCGACGCGCTTGGGCGAGTAGCGGGTGACGAGCAGGTGTTCCTTGACCGGCTCCTTGCCTTCCTCGGCGCGGCGGGATTTCGACTGCAGGATGCCGAGGATGCGGTCGGAGTCGCGCACGGACGAAACTTCGGGGTTGGTCGTGACGATCGCCTCGTCGGCGAAGGTCAGCGCGAGCACCGCGCCGCGCTCGATGCCGGCGGGGGAGTCGCACACGATGTAGTCGAAACCCATGTGTTCGAGGTCGTGGATGACCTTCTCGACGCCTTCTTCGGTCAGGGCGTCCTTGTCGCGCGTCTGCGAGGCGGGCAGCACGAACAGGTTGTCGCAGTGCCTGTCCTTGATCAGCGCCTGGTTGAGCTTGGCGTCGCCGTTGATGACGTTGATGAGGTCATACACGACGCGGCGCTCGCAGCCCATGATCAGGTCGAGGTTGCGCAGGCCGACGTCGAAGTCGATGACGGCCGTCTTGAATCCCCGCAGGGCCAGGCCGGAGGAAAAGGCGGCGCTGGTGGTGGTCTTGCCCACGCCACCCTTGCCCGAAGTTACGACGACGACACGAGTCACGGTATGTCCTTTCCTGATAGTTGGCGCTGCGCTCAGCCGAGCTGCAGCGATTCGATGGCAAGTTTCTGGTCGGTGGCGCTGTCCGTGAGGCGCACGAGCGCCGCACGGCCGGCGAGCGAAGCGGGAATGCCCTGCTCGAAGGTGCGATAGATGCCGGCGATCGACACCAGTTCGGGGCCGAAATTGGTCGTCACGATGCGCGCTTCGGTATTGCCCCGGGCGCCTGCGAGGGCGCGGCCGCGCAGCGGGCCGTAGCAGTGGATGCTGCCGTCGGCGATGACTTCCGAGCCGTTGCTGACGCCGGCGAGCAGCACGAGGTCGGCGCCGCGGGCATACACCTGCTGGCCGGAACGCAGCGGGCGGTCGATGTAGAGAGTGTTCTCTGCGACTGCCGGTGCGGCGGCCGGAGCCGGTGCAGGCTGTGCGGCGGGGGCGGGTTCCGGGCGCGGTTGCGGTGCTGCGGGTGCCACGCCCTGGCGGTCGCGCAGCTCGGCACCGTCGAGGATCGCAAGTCCCGCCTGGCGAGCCGTTGCGGCAAGGTCTTCCGGCAGGTTGCGCACGCCGACGGGCTGCAGCCGATAGCGGCGGAAGAGGCTCGCGAGGCCGACCCAGTCGATGCGTTCCGGGTAGGCCGCGATGTCGGCGAAGTCGAGCACGGCCGCTTCGCCGTTGAAGAAATCGGGCATGCCGCCGAGCATCAGATGCAAGGCGTCGGCGAGCCTTGCCGGTTCGGTTTCGCGCAGGACCGCTATGGTGGCGCCGAGCGTCGCATTACGGAACTCGATCGAGCGGGCGGCGTTGGAAGCGGACATGGGTACGATGAGGCCGAAAAGCTTGAAAGTCTAATGACGACAGGGGAATCGGGCAAGGATCTTCCGGTGCATGATGTCATGCACCGGAAGGCCGCAGCCGCGCTCAGTGCAGGGTCGGAGGCGGTTCGGCGGGGCCGGGACGGGATTCGAAGAGTTCGTCGATCTCGTCCGGTTCGAAGCGGTATTCGTGGTTCGACAGGTCGTCGCGGACGACCAGCTCGCCGTGCTCGGCGTAGATGCGGCGCACCTCGCCTTCGCCCAGCGCGCGCAGCATCGCGACGATCTTGTCGCGGTCGGGCGGGAAGTCGTGGGTCACCGGGCGCGGGTCGTAGAGGCGCACGGTTTCCTCGGCGAACAGACGGCCGAGCAGGGTCTCGGGGTCGAGCGCGAGGAGTTCTTCGCGCGTGACGGTCTGCGCGAACTGGTGGGCGCGCGACCAGCCATCCTCGTCGCGCGCGTCCGCGCCGGGGAGCTTCTGCAGGAAGAGCGCCGCCGCCGCGTCCTTGCTGCACGCGAGCCACAGGCCGGCCGGCTGTTGCTCGGACTGCTGCAGGTAGTGCTCGAACACCGTGGCGATGCTGCTGCCTTCGAGCGGGACGAGGCTCTGGTAGGGCTGGTCCATGCCTTCGACGTCCAGCGTGAGCTGGAGGATGCCGTCGCCGACCAGCTGCGCGAGCTGGTCGCCGTCCGGCACGGGGTCGTCGAAGGCCGCGAAGCCGCGCAGGTTCAGGGTCTCGTCGCAGTCGACCACGAGCAGGCGCACCGCTCCGTGGCCCTGCACCTGGAAGGTGAGGCGCCCGGCCTGCTTGAGGTTCGCGGAGATCAGCGCCGACACGGCGCTCATCTCGCCGAGCAGGGTGCCGACGTTGCGCGGGTAGTTGCGGCCCCTCTGCAGTGCCTGCCACACGTCGTCCAGGCGCACGACGGCGCCGCGGATGTCGAGGTCTTCGAGCAGGAAGCGGCGTACGTAGCTCTTGCGGGTCTTCATCGGTGGGCTCCGTCCTGCGCGAACAGCGCAGTGAGGCGTTCGGTGTCGAATCCGGCGACGATCCCGCCCGCGGCCGTCTCGATCACGGGGCGGCGGATGACGCTGGTGTGCGCGGCCATCAGCGCGATGGCGTCCGTGGCGGAGGCGATCGCCTGCTGTGCGGGATCGAGCTTGCGCCAGGTGGTGCCGCGCGTGTTGACCAGCGCCTGCCAGCCGAGGCGGTCGCACCAGCGCGCGAGCGTGTCGGGGGAGATGCCGGACTTGCGGTAGTCGTGGAAAGTGTAGGCGATGCCCTGCGCGTCGAGCCAGGCAAAGGCCTTCTTCATCGTATCGCAGTTCTTGATGCCGTAGATCGTCGTGCTCATGGTCTTACTTGCGTAGTGCGCGTGCCAGCGCGTCGGCCATCGCGCCGCCGGCGGCGGGGCGCTCGTTGCCGCGCTGGGCGCTGCGATCCTGGCGCGGGCCGTCGCTACGGCCGCGCGGCGCGCTGTCGCGCGCTCCTCCGGTGGGACGGGCTTGCGTGGGTTCGTCGCTCATGCGCATCGTCAGCGCGATGCGGTTGCGCGGCAGGTCAACCTCCAGCACCTTGACCTTCACGACCTGGCCGGCCTTCACGACGCTGTGCGGGTCCTTGACGAAGCGGTCAGACAGCGCGGAGATATGCACGAGGCCGTCCTGGTGCACGCCGATGTCGACGAAGGCGCCGAAGTTGGTGACGTTGGTGACCACGCCTTCGAGCATCATGCCCGGCGCGAGGTCCTTGAGCGTTTCGACGCCGTCGCGGAAGGCGGCGGTGCGGAACTCGGGGCGCGGGTCGCGGCCGGGCTTCTCGAGCTCGGCGAGGATGTCCTGCACCGTCGGCAGGCCGAAGCGCTCGTCGGTGAATTCGGCCGGGCGCAGCGTCTTCAGGAAGCTCGCGTTGCCCATCAGTTCGCGCACGTTCCGGCTGACTTTCGCGAGGATGCGTTCGACTACCGGGTAGGCCTCGGGGTGCACCGACGAGGCGTCGAGCGGGTTGTCGCCGTTGGGGATGCGCAGGAAGCCCGCGGCCTGTTCGAAGGTCTTGGGGCCGAGGCGTGAGACCTTCTTCAGCGCGTCGCGCGTGGCGAACGGGCCGTTGGCGTCGCGGTGCTCGACGATGTTGCCGGCGAGCGTCGCGTTGAGGCCGGAGATGCGCGCCAGCAGCGCCGCCGAGGCGGTGTTCACGTCGACGCCGACGGCGTTCACGCAGTCCTCGACGACCGCATCGAGGCTCTTCGCGAGGCGCGACTGGTTGACGTCGTGCTGGTACTGGCCGACGCCGATCGACTTGGGGTCGATCTTGACCAGTTCCGCGAGCGGGTCCTGCAGGCGGCGGGCGATCGACACCGCGCCGCGCAGCGACACGTCGAGCTCGGGGAATTCGCGCGCGGCGAGTTCGGACGCGGAATACACCGAGGCGCCGGCCTCCGACACCGTGATGCGCGTGAGGTGCAGTTGCGGCAGCGCCTGCATCAGGTCGGCGACGAGCTTGTCGGTCTCGCGCGACGCGGTGCCGTTGCCGATCGCGACGAGTTCGACGGCGTGCTTCTTCGCCAGCGCGGCGAGCGTCGCGAGCGAGCCGTCGCGGTCGCGGCGCGGTTCGAAGGGGTAGATCGTCGCGGTGTCGACGAGCTTGCCGGTGCGGTCGATGACCGCGACCTTGACGCCGGTGCGGATGCCGGGGTCGAGGCCCATCGTGCAGCGCGCGCCGGCCGGCGCGGCGAGCAGCAGGTCCTTGAGGTTGCGCGCGAACACGCGGATCGCTTCCTCTTCGGCGCGCTCGCGCAGCTCGTTCATCAGTTCCAGTTCGAGGTGCAGCGAGATCTTCACGCTCCACGCCCAGCGCACGCTGTCGCGCAGCCAGCGGTCGGCCGGGCGGCCCTGGTCGCGGACGCCGAAGCGCGCGGCGATGCGGCCTTCGCAGGGGTGGGGAGCGTCGGGGTCGGGCTGGTCGACGGTGAGGGCGAGGCGCAGCACGCCTTCGTTGCGGCCGCGCAGGAGTGCGAGCGCGCGGTGCGAGGGCATCGTGGCGATCGCCTCGCGGAAATCGAACCAGTCGCGGAACTTGGCGCCTTCGGTTTCCTTGCCTTCGATCACCGTCGAGCCGACCAGACCGTTTTCCTGCAGCCAGCCGCGCAGCGTGCCGAGCAGTTCGGCATCCTCGGCGAAGCGCTCGATGAGAATCTGGCGCGCGCCGTCGAGCACGCTCTTGACGTCGGCGAAGCCGGCCTCGGCGTTGAAGTAGCGTTCGGCTTCGGTCTCGGGGACCAGCGTGGGGTCTTCCAGCAGCGCCAGCGCGAGCGGCTCGATGCCGGCTTCGCGCGCGATCTGGGCCTTGGTGCGGCGCTTCTGCTTGTAGGGGAGGTAGAGGTCTTCGAGGCGCTGCTTGGTCTCGGCCGAGGCGATCTCGGCGGCGAGCGCGTCGGTCATCTTGCCTTGTTCGGTGATCGATGCGACGACGGCGGCGCGGCGATCCTCGAGCTCGCGCAGGTAGCCGAGGCGTTCCTCGAGCGTGCGCAGCTGGGTGTCGTCGAGCCCGCCGGTGACTTCCTTGCGGTAGCGGGCGATGAAGGGCACGGTGGCGCCTTCGTCGAGGAGCTGGATGGCGGCGACGACCTGGCGGGGTTGTGCCGAGAGTTCGGTGGCGAGGCGGTGTTCGATCGGGGGAAGCATGGAGTGTGGCGGGCGCGGTGACCACACGCGTGGGGTAGCGCCGTCTTGTTGGAAAGGGAGGGGTGCGATGGTGCAACAGGGGGGCTGCCGACGCAAGCGCAGCCCGGTTGCAGAATATGACGGATCAGAGCGCGATCAGGCTCTGGCGCCCGACCCAGCTTTCGCCCGCATCGAGTTCGATGCGCTGGCGCGCGGCGGCAGCCTCGACGCACAGCATGTGGCGGAAGCCGTTCGCCGGCATGTCGGCGAGCGCGGCGCAGCGTTCTTCCCACGGGTTCCACACGACGACGTCGGGGAAGCCATCGGTGTTGATGCCGAGGCTGCGGGCGCCGTCGCGCAGGAGCAGCGGGCGCTTGACGTCGTGGTACACGCGGTCGGTCTCGTCCTCGACCACCAGCACGTCGCCGGAGTCGCGCTTGATGCGGTCGTGGTCGGCGGCGTCGCGGTAGTCGTGGCCGTAGAGGCCTTCGAGGCGGGCCGTCTCGACCTCCTTCACGCGCAGGTAGGTGTGCAGCGCGGCGGTGAAGGCGAACGGGGCGTGGCCGGTGTTCTCGACTTCGAGTTCGACGTCGAGACGCTCGCCCTCGACGACCACGGTGAGTTCGGCGACGAAGTTCTGCGGCCAGACCGCCCAGCTGTCGTCGGTCTCGGTGAAGCGCAGCGTGACGAGCGCGTAGTCGTCGCCGGTGCGTTGTTCATCCACGACCCAGGGGCGCGTGCGCAGGATGCCGTGCTTCGGGAGCTTGCCGAGCCCGGCGAACTGCGGGAAGCACACCGGGATGCCGCCGCGGATTGCGGTGCTGCCGTCGTAGACGGCGGCCGGACTGAGGTAGAGGCGCTCCTGGCCGCCCGCGGGGATCCAGGACAGGACCTGGGCGCCGAAGAGCGATACGACGGCACGTGCGCCGGCCTGCGTCGTGAGGGCGAGCGCGGGCTGGCCGTGGAAGTCGATGGTTTCGATCGTTGCGGGCATCGGGGGTGATCAGTCCTGCAGGGCAAGCACACCGAGTTTGACGGTGTTGTCCTCGGGATCGTTCGACAGCACGAACCCCAGGCCCTGCACGAACTTGAGCATGCGTTCGTTGTTGGCGAGGAAGACGCCGTTCATGTACAGCAGGCCCTTGTTGCGCGCGGTCTCGATGAGCACGCCCATCAGCTTGCGCGCGAGGCCGCGGTGCTGCCAGTCGTCGGCGACGACGACCGCGAATTCGCACGATTCGCCGTCGGGATTGACCGCGTAGCGGCACACGCCGACCTCCACCTCGCTCGTTCCGTCCTCGCCGGGGATCGTTGCGAGGAAGGCCATCTCGCGGTCGTAGTCGATCTGCGTCAGGCGCGCCACCATCGCCGGCGGCAGCTCGCGCATCGTGTTCATGAAGCGGTAGTACTTGGTCTCGGCCGACAATTTGCGCACGAACTCGACTTCGAGTTCGGCGTCCTCGGGCTTGATCGGGCGGATCGTGACGTCGGTGCCGTCGGGCTGCGTCCAGGTGCTGGTGAGCTGCGACGGGTAGGGGTGGATCGCCATGTGGGCGTAGCGGTCGACCGACGGCGACACGTTTTCCACCGTGACCCGCGCATCGACGGCGACGGCGCCGTGTTCGTCGATGATCAGCGGGTTGATCTCCATCGTCGTGATCCACGGCAGCTCGCAGACCATTTCCGACACGCGCAGCAGCACGAATTCCAGCGACTCCATGTTGATCGGCGGCATGGTGCGGAATTCGCCGAGCAGGCTGGCGACGCGCGACGACCTGATGAGGTCGTGCACGAGGTAGTTGTTCAGCGGCGGCAGCGCGACGGCGAGATCCTTGTTCGCCTCGACGCGGTTGCCGCCCTCGCCGAAGGTGATGACGGGGCCGAACACGGGATCGCGGCGCACGCCGACGACCAGTTCGCGGCCGTTGCGCTTCATGATCATGGGCTCGATCGCGACGCCGTTGATCGCGGCATCGGGCTTGTTGCGGCGGACGTCCTCGAGGATTTCCTGGTAGGCGGTGCGGACCGCGGCGAGGCTGCCGAGGTTGAGGCGCACGCCGCCGGAGTCGGCCTTGTGGATGATCGACGGCGAGTCGATTTTCATGACGACGGGCAGGCCGATTTCCTCGGCCAGCACCATCGCCTCGGTCGCCGAGCGGGCGACGACGGTCTGCGCGATGGGGATGCGGAAGGCGGCCAGCAGCGCCTTCGATTCCATCTCGTTGAGCACCTTGCGGCGCTCGGCCAGCGCCGTCTCGATGACGAGGCGGGCGCTTTCGATCGACGGCGGCTTCAGGTGCGACAGCGAGGCCGGCGTCTGCATCAGCAGCTTCTGGTTGCGGTAGTACGCGGACAGATGGCTGAAGAGTTCGACGGCCGGCTCGGGCGTGCGGAAGGTCGGGATGCCGGCCGTCTCGAAGGCCTTGCGCCCGCTGCGCACGAGGTCTTCGCCCATCCAGCACGTCACCACCGGCTTGTCGGCGGTCTTCTCGATCTCGACGATCGCCTCGGCCACGGCGGTGGGATCGGTGATCGCCTGCGGCGTCAGCATCACCAGCACGCCGTCGACGTTGGGGCCTTCGAGGACGGCCTGCAGGGTCTTCCGGTAGCGATCGACGTCGGCATCGCCGAGGATGTCGATCGGGTTGCCGCGCGACCAGCCGTGAGGCAGCGAGGCGTTGAGCTTTTCCATCGTCCCTTCGGAGAACTCCGACAGGGGGATGCCGAGGTCGGCAGCGCGGTCGGCCGCCATGACGCCCGGTCCGCCGCCGTTGGTGACGATCGCGAGGCGGTTGCCGCGCGGCCGGAAGTGCGAGAACAGCGCGTTGGCAGCGGCGAAGAGCTGGCCCATGTTGTACAGGCGGATCACGCCGGCGCGGCGCAGCGCGGCGTCGAACACGGCGTCGTCGCCGCTCACCGAGCCGGAGTGCGAGCGGATCGCGCGGGCGCCCTGCGGGTGGCGGCCGACCTTGATCAGCAGCACGGGCTTGACGCGCGCGGCGCCGCGCAGTGCGCTCATGAAGCGGCGCGCGTCGCGGATGCCTTCGACGTACATGATGATGCTCTCGGTGCGCGGGTCCGAGATCATGTACTCGAGGACTTCGCCGAAGTCGATGTCGCTCGACGAGCCGAGCGAAACGACGGTCGAGAAGCCGATGTTGTTGGGTTTGGCCCAGTCGAGGACCGAGGTGACCAGCGCGCCCGACTGCGAGATCAGGCCGATGGTGCCCTTGGTCGCGCTGACGTGCGCGAAGGTGGCGTTGAGTCCGAGCTCGGGGCGCATGATGCCGAGGCAGTTCGGGCCGAGCAGGCGGATGCGGTAACGGCGCGCGGCCTCGACCACGTGGCGCTCGAGCGTGGCGCCGCGCGGGCCGCTTTCGGAGAAGCCGGCCGAGAGGATGATGATCGCCTTGACGCCGGCGCGCCCGCAGCCTTCGACCACCGTGAGGACCTTTTCCGCGGGCACGGCGACGACGGCCAGGTCGAGGCGATGCGGCACGTCCTCGACGGTCTTGTGGCACGGAACCCCGAGCACCGATTCGTGCTTCGGATTGATGGCGAACAGGCGCCCGCGGAAGCCTGCCGCGAGCATATTGCGGACGACCACGTGGCCGATCGAGTTTTCCCGCTCGCTGGCGCCGACGACCCCGACCGATTTCGGTTCGAGCAGCGGGCTGAGGTAATGCTTCTCTTTCATGTTGGTTCGCCTTGATCCCGGTTCGCTGGCCTCGGATTACCCGATGCGGCACGTTGCCGCGCATGCGGGGTGAATCGTGTTCCTGGTGCTGCAGTCTGGTTATACCCTGTTCGAAACTCAAGTTTACCGCAGTGCACCATTCTTATTGTGACATAAACGCCAGGAATCGCCGATCAGTACGAACCGCAGGGCCGTTCCGCCGCGCGGGCCGTGAGGCCTGGCGCCGGTTCGTGTCCGCTCCGTGCGTGCCGCTAGGCATCGGACTAAAATTGGTGGTTCTTCGGGGCTTTCCCCGCCACACAGGCAGATTTTCCATCATGAAGAACATCGCCGAATTCCCCATTTTCCGCCGGCAGGCATACATCGACGGCGCCTGGTCGGACGCCGATTCCGGCGCGACGTTTGCCGTGCGCAACCCGGCCACCGGCGAGACGATCGCGCACGTGCCCGACATGGGTGCGGCAGAGACCGCCCGCGCGATCGCGGCAGCCAACGCGGCGCTGCCGGCATGGCGGCGCACGCTGGCGAAGGAGCGTGCGGCCCTGCTGCGGCGCTGGTTCGCGCTGATCGTCGAGGCGGCGGACGAACTGGCCGCGCTGATGACTGCAGAGCAGGGCAAGCCGCTGGCGGAGGCGCGCGGCGAGGTCACGTATGCGGCGTCCTTCGTCGAGTGGTTCGCCGAAGAGGCGAAGCGCACGATGGGCGACGTGATCCCGACCGTGGGCCAGGACCGCCGGCTGCTGGTGATCCGCCAGCCGGTGGGGGTGTGCGCCGCGATCACGCCGTGGAATTTCCCGGCGGCGATGATCACGCGCAAGGTCGCGCCGGCGTTTGCCGCGGGATGCACGGTGATCGTGAAGCCCGCGGAGCAGACGCCGCTGACGGCGCTGGCGCTGATGGCGCTCGCGGAGCAGGCGGGTTTCCCGAAGGGCGTGTTCAACGTCGTCACCGGCGACCCGGTCGCGATCGGTGGCGCGCTGACCTCCAGCCCGATCGTGCGCAAACTGTCCTTCACCGGCTCGACCGAGGTCGGCCGCCTGCTGATGGGGCAGTGCGCGCCGACGCTGAAGAAGCTGTCGCTGGAGCTGGGCGGTAATGCGCCGTTCATCGTGTTCGACGATGCCGACCTCGATGCGGCGGTCGAAGGGGCGATGGGATCGAAGTACCGCAATGCCGGGCAGACCTGCGTGTGCGCGAACCGGCTGCTGGTGCAGTCGGGCATCTACGACCGCTTCGCCGAACGCCTGGCCGAGGCTGTGCGCGGACTGCGGGTCGGCCCCGGCACGGCGGACGGGGTGCATGTCGGGCCGCTGATCGACGAGGCGGCGGTCGCCAAGGTCGAAAGCCACATCGCCGACGCGCTGCAGAAGGGCGCGCGGGTGATGACCGGCGGGCGGCGGCATGCGCTCGGCGGCTCCTTCTTCGAGCCGACGGTGCTGGCCGACGTGACGCCGGCGATGCGCGTCGCACGCGAGGAGACCTTCGGTCCGGTGGCGCCGCTGTTCCGCTTCGACACCGAGGAGGAGGCGATCCGCATGGCGAACGACACCGAGTACGGCCTCGCCGCGTATTTCTATTCGCGCGATGTCGGGCGCATTTTCCGCGTGTCGGAGGAGCTGGAGTACGGCATGGTCGGCGTGAATACCGGGCTGATGTCGAACGAGGTGTCGCCGTTCGGCGGCATCAAGCAGTCCGGCCTCGGCCGCGAGGGCTCGGTGTATGGCATCGACGAGTACCTCGAGATCAAGTCGATCTGCGTCGCGGGCGTGGACCGGTGAGCGAGGGCATCGCGACGGCCCACGTCCTGCCCGCCGAAGCCTCGGCGTGGGTGCGGCGCTTCATGCCGCTGGTGGCGCCGGGCGGCACGGTGCTCGACCATGCGTGCGGCGGGGGACGTCATGCGCGGCTGTTCGCGGCGCAGGGGTTCCGCGTCGTGGCGGTCGATCGCAGTGCCGACGCGCTGGCGGCGCTCGCGGGCGTGCCGGGCGTCGAGACGCGCTGCGAGGACCTGGAGGGGGCATCCTGGCCGTTTGCGGGGCAGTGCTTCGATGCGGTGGTGGTCACGAACTACCTGTTCCGGCCGCGCTTCGGCGACCTGCTCGCTTGCGTCGCGCCCGGCGGGGTGCTGATCTACGAGACGTTCATGCTGGGCAACGAGCGTTTCGGGCGCCCGTCGAGCCCCGAGTTCCTGTTGCGTCCGGGCGAACTGCTCGAACGCATCGGCGCCGGCTTCACGGTCGTCGCCTTCGAGCAGGGTGTCGTGGCGCGCCCGCGTGCGGCGGTGGTCCAGCGGGTGTGTGCCGTCAGGCGGGCGGCAGATTCGGTCGAACTGCCGATTGCTGCAACAGAATGAAGGCGTCCGTGACAAATTTGGGGAGTTCACCCCAAATTCTTGGTTAAGAATTGGGGGAAATACCCCAGTACCGGTATTCAAGTAGGCATCGGGAACGGCTGTAGCGGCGGGAAGCGGGTGTGGCGATTGGGAATGGGAATGTTTCCAATTGTGGCACGCGGCGTGCATGGGGATTGGCAACCCGGCACCACTAGTCCGGGATAAACAGCTCAGCGGAGGCCGAAATGAATACCCCTGACGTCACCCTGCTCCAAGCCAATCGTGTCGCCCGTCTCAAGACACCCTACACGACCCGCCGCGTCCCGGCTTCCGCCTTCGTCACGCTGCTCGGCGGCCCGCGTGTCCCGCGCGTGGGCGATCTGATCCTGGCGCGTGTCGACAAGCTCGGGCAGCACCGCCATCTGGAGCTCGCTTGCGGGCGCCGGGCGCGTCTGTACGAGGGCGACGAGATCGTCCTCGCCTATGGCAATCGCTACGCGCCCGACCAGTTCGAGGCCGAGGTCCCGCCGGATCTCGGACTCTGTCACATGGTCGCCGGCGGCGGCGTGGCGGCGCGGGTGATCACGCGTCACGACAAGATGCGCGGCGCGACGGTGGTGCAACCGCTTGGGCTGCTGGGCGACCGCAGCGGGCGTCCGCTCAATCTCGCAGACTTCGCGCTGGATGCGCCGCGCGGCGACGGCCGCCGGGCCTTCACGGTGGCGGTGGTGGGGACGTCGATGAACGCCGGCAAGACCGAGACGGCGTCTAACCTGATCCGCGGCTTCGCCAATGCGGGGCTGCGCGTCGGGGCCGCCAAGGTGACCGGCACGGGCGCGGGCTGCGACATATGGATGATGGTCGATGCCGGCGCGCAGACGGTGCTGGACTTCACCGATGCCGGGCTGCCCTCGACCTATCTCGTGGAGCCGGAGAAGGTGGAGCAGGTGATGGCCACCTTGCTGGATCGGCTGTATGCGAGCGGTGTCGACGTGGTGGTGTTCGAAGTCGCCGACGGCCTGTACCAGCGCGAGACGGCCGAGCTGCTGAAGTCGTCGGCGTTCGCGCGGGCGGTCGATGCGGTCGTCTTCGCGGCCGGGGATGCGATGGGCTCGGCGGGCGGCGTCAATGCGCTGCGTTCGATGGGGCTGCCCGTGGTCGCGGCGAGCGGTCTGCTGACAGCGTCGCCGCTGGCGATGCGCGAGGCGGAGCAGGCGACCGGACTGGACGTGCTCGACCTCGACGCGCTGCGCAGCCCGACCATCCTCGACTACCTTGGATTTCGGGCCGAGGAAGGTCTCGCGGTCGGAGCGCTGTGATGCGTCGGGCGGAGTCGGCCGTGCCGCGCATGTGGGCCGGTGCGCGGCGCTTCATGCTGACGGGGCTGGCCCTCAACGGCATCGCGCAGGCGGTTGCGGCGCTGGCCTGCGCCTGGCTGACGCATCGCTTCTTCGAGGTGGTGATCGACCACCGCACGGGCGGCTCGGCGATGGCATTCGGGCTGATCGGCGCCATGCTGGGGGCGGGCGCGCTGCTCGCCGCCTTGCGCGTGGTGGAGCGCGTGCAGGCGGAGCGTCTGGGGCAGGACTACGCGGCGGAGCTGAGGCTCGCCCTGTACGACAGCATGGCCGAGCAGTCGCCGCGGCGAATGCAGGCACGCAGCCGCGGCGCAACGATCCTGCGCTTCGTCGGCGATGTAAAAGGGATCCGGCGCTGGATGAGTCTTGGCTTGCCACGAATTGCGGTCGGCGCACTGAGCGCGTCCATTGCGCTCTGCGTGCTGGCCCTGGTGAATGGCACCATGGCCTTCGCCGCGAGCTGGGGTTTCGTCGGCGCGGCGGTTGCGCTGGCGTTGCTCAGCGATCGGGTCGATCCCGCGGTGCGCGAGGCGCGGCGACGCCAGGCACGCCTCGCTGCAAACGTGAATGACAAAATCGGCGGCATCGCGGTGGTGCAGGTGTTCGATCAGGTCGCCCGCGAGCGCGCCTTGCTCGAGCGGCAGGGCGCGGGGCTGGCCGATGCGATGGTCGCGCAGACTCGCGGCATGGCGCTGCTGAAGTCGGCGGCGGAGTTCAGCTCTTCGTTCGCGACCGCCGGCGTGCTGCTGGCGGGCGCGATCGAGGTGGCTGGCGGCGAGCTGAAGGCGTCCCAGGTCGTCGGCGCGATCACCGCCGTCGGCCTGATCGCGCCCACCTTCCGCGACTTCGGCCAGGCGCTGGGCTACTGGCGGTCGGCGCGGGTCTCGTTCGAGAAGATCGCCGCCTTCCTCGCGACGCCGCGCCTGGCAACATGCGCGCAGGACGACGACGGCGATTCTTCCGCCGCGCCGCTCGCAGCGCCCTGCGGGGCCGTCGAGATCGAGTTCCGCGGCGTGTCGAGCGGCACTGCGCTGCGGGCCTTCAGCGCGTGCGCGCCGGCCGGCGCAACGGTGGCGATCGTCGGACCGAGCGGTGCGGGCAAGTCGACCCTGCTGGCCATGGCGGCGCGCCTGCTCGAACCCGACGGCGGCGAGATCCGCATTGCCGGCGCGCCGATCGGGCGCTATCGGCTGTCGGAACTGCGCCGTGCGCTCGGCGTCGTGATGCCGGACCTGCCCCTGCTGCGCGGCTCGCTCGAACGCAACCTGCGCTATCGCTGGCCCGGAGCCCCGGACACCGAGGTCGCACGCGTGGCCGCCCTGTGCGGCGTGGACGAGCTGCTGGCGACCCTGCCCGACGGCGCGCAAACCCGGGTGGCGGATGCGGGGGCGAATCTGTCCTACGGACAGCGCCAGCGCATTGCCTGGGCGAGGGCGCTGCTCGGGAGCCCGTCCGTGCTGCTGCTCGACGAGGCGGACGCGAACCTCGATCCGGCGTCGGCGCACGGTCTCGGGCAGATCCTGGACGGTTTCACCGGCACCGTGCTGATGGTGACGCACAGCTATGCGCGGATGATGCAGGCCGATCTCGTATGGTACGTCGAGGCGGGGCGCCTGCTGGAATCCGGAGCGCCTGCCGAACTCATGGGCAGGATGGGGCGCACCCGGCGCCTGTTCCAGCGTGAAGCGAATGAAGCGGGGTGAGGACATGCCGATTTGTTCCCCCCAGATCCTGCCCCCGGCCGATCCGCCCGCGATCGTCGCCTGGACGGCGTGCCGGACTGCTGCCGGCGCCCGGGCCCCATCCGCGCCGGCGACGGCGGACGAGGTGACCGTGGGCGACACGAACCGTGCAGGCGCGGCGACGGATTTGCCGCCGCTGCCGGGGTGCGTCGAGCAGCGGGCGCTGCGTTCCGACTCCAGCCTCAGGTATGTCGTCTACGTACCGTCGCGGGGGGGCGTCGACGCGCCGATCCTGGTCAGCGTGCATGGCATCTCGCGCAATGCGCTGGAGCACGTGAAGCTGTTTGCCCCGTTCGCCGAGCGTGCGGGCGTCGTCGTGGTGGCGCCGTTGTACGAGCGCGAGCGTTTCCCCGACTATCAGCGCCTTTCCGCGAATGCCCGCGGCGAGAGCCCGGTCGCCGTCATGGAGGCGATCGTGGCCGAAGTGGCGCGCACGACCGGCGCCCTCGCCGCGCCGCTCCGCCTGTTCGGTTACTCGGGGGGCGGTCAGTTCGTGCACCGTTATGCGATGGCGCATCCCGAGCGGGTGGCGGCTTACGTGGTCGGTGCGGCCGGCTGGTATACGTTTCCGGATGCGGAGCGGCGCTATCCCTACGGCCTGCGCTACAGCCGGCGCCTGCAGATGGGCGGGTTCGACCTGAACCGCTTCCTTGCCGTGCCGGGGTGGGTGCTGGTGGGGGAGCGCGACGTCCATGAAGGGACCGCCATGCGCAAGACCGATCGGGTGACGCTCGATCAGGGGGAATCGCGCCTGGAGCGCGGGCGGCGCTGGGTCGAGGCGATCAACGCCGCGGCGGCGGCGCGCGGGCAGGCGGGGCCGGTGCGTTTCGAGACGCTCGCGCGCTCGCCGCACAACTTCCGGCGCAGCATGCGGCGGGGAAATCTGGGAGAGCGGGTGTTCAGCCACCTGTTCGGGAGCGCCCGTGCGGGCGTGGCATGGTGACCGAGGCGGTGGAGGCTGCCGGAGTTGGAGGGGAGTGCGATGGCCGGAACCAAACCCGAACGGCGTGCGGCGCCCATGGTGCTTCGCCCCTTCAATCTGAGCCGCTGGTTTGCGCTGATCGGACTGTTGTCGATCGCGTCGATCTCGGCAATCGCCGGTTACCTGATCTCGGAATTCGTGACCCAGCGCATGGTTCGGCAGGAAGGGCAGCTTACCCTGGAGATGGTCGAGAATCTCGTCCTGACGGAGAAGTCCATGCACGCGCTGCTGGTCGAGCGCGTGCCGGTGAGCGTGGATGAACCTGGCGGGGCCTTCGCGCATCTGGCGCGCATGCCCGGCGTGCTGCGGTCGAATCTTTACGATACGTCGCGCCGGATCCTGTGGTCCAGCGACGCGGACCTGATCGGGCAGCAGTTCGGTGCGAACGAGGAACTCGACGAGGCGCTGTCGGGGAAACTCGTGGCACATGGCAAGCGCCACGAGGTCAAGGAAAAGGCCGAGCATCTGCACCTCGCGCGTGCGGCGAACTTCTTCGTCGAGATCTATCTGCCGGTGCGTGACACCGATGGCACGGTGCTGGGTGCGATCGAGTTCTACAAGAATCCGGTGGCGCTGTTCAATGCGCTGCAGTATCTCAACCGCAGCATCGCGGTCGGCGCCACGCTCGCAGGCCTGTTCCTGTTCGTGACCCTTTTCGGCGTGGTGCGGCGCGCCGATCTGCTGATTTCCCAACAGCAGGGCCGCCTCGTCGATGCCGAAACGCTGGCCGTGGTGGGCGAAATGAGTTCGGCCATCGCCCACGGAATCCGCAATCCGCTGGCGTCGATCCGCAGTTCTGCCGAGCTGATCCTCGTCACGGACGAGGAAACGGGCCGCGAGGCGGCTGCCGACATCATCTCCGAATCGGACCGGCTCGAAGCCTGGGTGCGCGAGCTGCTGTCCTATTCCCGGCCGCTGGAGGAGAAGGCCGCGGCCGTGTCGCTCAGGCCGATCCTGTCGCGCTGCGTCGACGAATTCGGGCGCGAACTGCATCGGCGGCGCATCACGGCGTCGCTGCAGATGCCCGAGCAGATCCCCGAGGTTCGCGGCGATCCGCTGCTGCTGGCGCAGGTGCTGCACAGCGTGGTGGCGAACGCGATCGAGGCGATCCAGGCGGACGGCAAGCTGCAGATCGGCTGCGAGAGCCTGCGCGGCGGCCGGCAGGTGGTGCTCGCGGTGCGCGACAGCGGCCCCGGCATGACCGCGGAGCAGTTGCAGCGTGCCGGCAAGCCGTTCTACACGACCAAGACGCAGGGCCTGGGGGTCGGGTTGGCGCTGGCGCGGCGCATCGTCGAGCGCTACGGCGGCGCGCTGGAAATCGACAGCGCGCCGGGTCAGGGTACCGCCGTTCGGCTGGTCCTGGCGTGCGCGTGACGGGGCGGAACAGGGATAGCGTGGGAGGGGAACATGGGACGCGCGATTCTGGTGATCGAGGACGAAGCGGTCCTCGGCAAGAACATACGGATCTATCTCGAACGCAGCGGCTATGACGTGCGTGTCGCAGGCAGCGCGGAGGAAGGGCTGTCGCTGCTCGACGTCTTCAAGCCCGACGCGGTGGTCCTCGATTTCAACCTGCCGGGGCTCAACGGGCTGGAGGCGTTGACGCGCGTGCGGGCCTTCGACTCGGGCATCCCGGTGATCATGATCACCGGGCACGGCACGGTCGAACTCGCCGTGGAGGCAATGAAGGCGGGCGCGCGCGACTTCCTCACCAAGCCGGTTGCGCTGGCCAAGCTCAAGCTTCTGATCGACAAGGCCTTCGACGAGAAGCAGCGCGACAGCGCGCTCGACTACTATCACCGTCGCGAGGCCGACGCCACGGACCTGGCCAGCCTGTTCGGCAATTCGCCGCCGATGGTCGCGCTGAAGACGACGCTGCGCCAGCTGCTCGACGCCGAATCGCAGCTGCAGGACAGCGATGCGCCGGCGGTGCTGGTGCTGGGCGAAACCGGCACCGGCAAGGAACTGGTTGCGCGTGCGCTGCACTTCAACGGGCCGCGCCGCGACAATCCGTTCGTGGAGCTCAACTGCGCGTCGATTCCGGCGCAGCTGCTCGAATCGGAACTCTTCGGCTACGAGCGCGGCGCCTTCACCGATGCGCGCGAGCGCAAGCTGGGCCTGGTCGAGACGGCGGAGGGCGGCACGCTGTTCCTCGACGAGATCGGCGACATGGATCTGTCGCTGCAGGCCAAGCTGCTGAAGCTGCTCGAAGAGAAGACCGTGCGCCGCATCGGCAGCCTGCGCGACCAGCGCGTCAACGTCCGCATCGTCGCCGCGACGCATAGGCCGATGGAGGCGCTGGTGCGCGAAGGCAGCTTCCGCGCCGACCTGTATTTCCGGTTGTGCGTCTTCCAGTTGAGCCTGCCGCCATTGCGCGAGCGCGGCGCCGACATCCTGTCGCTGGCGCGCCACTTCATCCGGCTGCACGCCGCGCGCTACGGCAAGACTCCACCCGCGCTGACGCCCGCCGCCGATGCGCTGCTGCTTGCGCACCGCTGGCCGGGCAACGTGCGCGAACTGCGCAACGTGCTCGAGCAGGCCGTGCTGATGGCGACGGGAGCCGCGATCGATGCGGCGCAGCTGTCGCTGTCGACCGTGGTGGCGACGGCGCCCGCGCCGGTCCGCCAGTTCGTGGCCGAACCGGCGCCTGCCGCGCCGGCAGCGCCGCAGACGCTCGAGGACATGGAGCGCCGGGCCCTGCTCGATGCCTTGCGCCAGACCGGCTGGAACGTTTCGCGCGCGGCGCGTGTGCTCGGCATCAGCCGTGACACGCTGCGTTACCGCATCGACAAGTTCGGCCTGAGCGTGGCGAACGCGTGACGGCCCTCAGGCCGGCGCCGAGAAGATCCGCTGTGCCAGGTCGCGGACCCCCGCGGGGGTCAGGTCGTCGCAGGAAAAGCTCGGCGCATCCGGGAAGCGCGCGAAGTTGTGGTTCTGGGAGCGGTGGTAGAGCGGGTCGTAATGCAGGTCGATGAATTCCCCGTACAGCGTGTGCAGGTCGCGCTGCCGGGCGAGATCCTTCCAGCGGTCGAGGACCTCGTTGCTCTGCAGTCCGCGCAGGAAGTCGATGCGGTGCTGCAGGTCGGGCACGTCGTCGCCCAGGTAGGCATAGTCGCGCACGAGGAATTCGATGCGTGCGTCGCGCGTCGCGTCGATCGCCACGCAGGCGCTGGCGCGCATGTGGGCGATCAATCCCTCGGGCAGATGGATGCGACCGATCTTGCGGCTCTCGGCCTCGACATAGACCGGGCGTGCGGGATCGAAGCCGTGCAGCTTCTCGTACAGGCGGGATTCGAACGCTTTCTGCGTGGGTTGCGCGCGGTCGGGCAGCGCCCCCAGCACCGAGCCCTTGTGCGCCGCGAGGTCCTCCAGGTCGAGCACCTGTGCGCCGAGCGCGGCGAGCTCCTCGAGCACGCGCGTCTTGCCGCTGCCGGTGGCGCCGCAGATCACGCGCAGGTCGAAGCGTTTCGGCAGGGTCTCGAGTTCGGCGACCACCATGCGGCGCCAGTTCTTGTAGCCGCCTTCGAGCTGGCAGGCGTCCCAGCCGATCAGGCGCAGCCAGGTCACGAACGAGCCGCTGCGCTGGCCGCCGCGCCAGCAGTAGACGAGGGGACGCCAGTCCTTGGGCTTGTCGTGGAAGCGCTCGCGCAGGTGGCGGGCGATGTTCTCCGCGACCATTGCGGCACCGATGCGGCGCGCGTCGAAAGCCGACTGCTGCTTGTAGATCGTGCCGACGATCGCGCGCTGCTCGTTGTCAAGCACCGGGCAGCTGATCGCGCCGGGGAGGTGGTCTTCCTGGAACTCCGCCGGGCTGCGGGCGTCGATGAACTCGTCAAAGGTGTCCAGCTGTGCTACGGTCGCGATGCCTTTTTTCATGCCTTGTCGCGGCGCCGGTGCTGGCCGGGCGGCCGCCTTTCCCCTTCGGATTCCATGGATCAGATCAAACTCACGCAATTCTCCCACGGCGGTGGATGCGGCTGCAAAATCGCGCCCGCCGTGTTGTCGAAACTCCTCGCCCATGCGCCGGCCGGCATCGTCCCGCCCGAGCTCCTCGTCGGCACCGAAACCGCCGACGACGCGGCCGTCTACAAGCTGAACGAGCGGCAGGCGATCGTCGCGACGACCGATTTCTTCACCCCCATCGTCGATGACCCCTTCGATTTCGGCCGCATCGCGGCGACCAATGCGCTGTCGGACGTGTATGCGATGGGCGGGCGCCCGATCATGGCGCTCGCGCTCGTCGGCATGCCGCTCGACAAGCTGCCGCCGGAAGTCATCGGCCGCATCCTCGAAGGCGGCGCCTCGGTGTGCCGCGACGCGGGCATCCCGATCGCGGGCGGCCATTCGATCGACGTGCTGGAGCCGATCTACGGCCTAGTCGGCCTGGGCGTGGTCGATCCGGCCGAAGTGAAGAAGAATGCCGGCGCGCAGGACGGCGACGTGCTGATCCTCACCAAGCCGCTCGGCATCGGCATCCTCTCGGCCGGGCTCAAGAAAGGGCTGTTGTCGGACGGTGATTACGCCGAGATGCTGCGCTGGACGACGCTGCTCAATCGCGTCGGCGCGCGCCTCGCAGGCATGAACGGCGTGCATGCCGTCACCGACGTCACCGGCTTCGGTCTCGCCGGCCACCTGCTGGAGATCTGCCGCGGCTCAAAGCTGGGCGCGACCGTGAACTTCGACGCGCTGCCGAGGATCGCCGCCGCCGAGAAGCTCGTGCGCGACGGCATCGCCACCGGCGCATCGACCCGCAACTGGGCGAGCTACGGGCAGGATGTGGTGATGCCGGCCGATGCGCCCGAGTGGCAGCGCAAGCTCGTCACCGACCCGCAGACCAGCGGTGGCCTGCTGATCGCGTGCGCCGCGTCCGGCGTCGATGCGGTGCTCGCGGCGATCCGCGACGAACAGGGCAGCGAGGGCCATGTCATCGGCCGCATGGTGGCGGGCGAGGCGGTGCTGCGCGTCGAATGAGCCGACGCGCGCTTGCGCCTGCGATGGACGCTCAGTTCTTGAGCAGCGCCCGCAGCACCTTCCATACCGTCTCGAGCATCAGCGGCTGGGCCTCGGCGGTCGGATGGAGTCCGTCGGACTGGAACATCTCCGGTTTGTCGGCGAAGCCGTCGAGGAGGAAGGGGACGAAGGGGGCCCGCTCGGTCTGCGCAACCTCGGCGAAGGCCTGCTGGAAGCGGCGGTTGTAGGCCGGCCCGTAGTTCGGCGGCAACTCCATGCCCACCAGCAGCACCTGTGCCCCCTTGCTGCGTGCCGCCTGGATCATCGCGGTGAGGTTCTCGCCCATCAGCGCCGGCTGCAGGCCGCGCAGGCCGTCGTTGGCGCCGAGTTCGAGGATCAGCAGGTCCGGCTTGTGGCGCTCGAGCGCGGTGCCAAGGCGCGAGCGTCCGCCGGCCGTGGTTTCGCCGCTGACGGAGCCGTTGACCACGGTATGACGGAACCCTTCGCGTGCAAGTCGCGTCTGCAACAGGGTGGGCCAGTCTTGTTTCGAGCGCAGGCCGTAGCCGGCGGACAGGCTGTCTCCCCACACGAGTATCGTTGCCGCCTGGGCGGCGCCCGACAACAGGATTGCGAACAAGAAGGTCACGATGGATCGCAGCGGCATTGAATTCTCCGTCCCGGTGATGCAGGTCTCGAACCTGTCGAAGCATGTCGAACTGGCCGATGGCCAGGGCACGCTCCGGATTTTGCAGGATGTGTCGTTCAGCGTCGCGGCCGGCGAGTCGGTCGCGATCGTCGGCGCTTCCGGATCGGGCAAATCGACCTTGCTGGGATTGCTCGCCGGCCTGGATGTTCCCAGCGCCGGCGGTGTCCGGATTCTCGGCCGGGATCTGTTCGCCCTCGGCGAGGACGACCGGGCGGCCTTGCGCGGCGAATCGATCGGCTTCGTCTTCCAGGCCTTCCAGCTCCTGCCGGCGCTGACCGCGCTCGAAAACGTCATGCTCCCGCTGGAGCTCGCGGGTGCCCGCGAGGCGGCCGCCACGGCGCGCCAGTGGCTCGAGCGCGTGGGCCTCGGCAGCCGCCTGCGCCATTATCCCAAGCATCTTTCGGGGGGCGAGCAGCAGCGCGTGGCCCTGGCGCGGGCATTCGCGCCCAACCCGCGCCTGCTGCTGGCGGACGAGCCCACGGGCAATCTCGACGCGGCGACGGGCGAATCGGTGATCGAGCTGATGTTCGCGTTGAACCGCGAATCGGGCACGACGCTGATCCTCGTCACGCACGACGAATCGCTCGCCGGGCGCTGCGACCGCGTGCTGCACATGCAGGCGGGGCGGCTGGCGGAAGCGGCCGCGCGCGTCGCCTGAGGCGGTCAGGCCGCGGAGCTGGCGATGCGGCGCAGGACGCGCGCGGCCGCGTTGATCCCCGAGCGCACGGCCGATTCCAGCGTCGCGGGGTAGTCCGATTCGAGGTAGTCGCCGGCCAGCCACAATCCCGGCACGGGCGTCTGGGCGCCGGGGCGCGATACGCCCGGACGGCAGGCGAAGGTCGCCCGCTTCTCGGTGATGACCTGCGACCACTGCAGCGGCGGCAGGCGCTGGCCGAGCTCCTGTTCGAGCTGGGCATGCACGGCGAGCAGGAGATCCTCGCGCGAGAGCGCATCATGCGGGCCGTGCGCGCTGATGACGCACGCCAGCAGCCCTTCCGGCCCGCCGAGCTGGCCGCGGTCGAAGGCCCACTGGGCGGGGCCGCGGGTGAGGCCGATCATCGGGTACTGCAGGCGCATCGACGCGCCGAGCGCGAGGTACACGGTCGTGATCGGTTCGCTCGGCAGCGCGGCGATCATGGCCGACAGGCGATCGCAGCTGCCCACCGAATCGAGCAGCGCGCTCGCGTGGTGCGGTGCGGTCGCGAGCACCACCTGCGCATAAACCTGCCGGGGCGAAGGGTCGCCTTCCAGTCGGAAACCTTCCCGCAGGTGGTGGATCGCTTCGATCGCCGTACCCGTGCGCAGCTTGCCGCGGCGCACCGCGAGGTAGCGCGCGGCCGGGACGGGGAAGAGTTCGGACAGGTCGACGCGCGGGATCAGCAGTTCGCTCGCCGCGGCGCCGGCCGCCAGGCTGTCGCGCAGCACGTTCGCGAACACCTGCGCGGAGGCTTCGGCGATCGGGGTGTTCAGCGCCGCGACGCACAGCGGTTCCCACACCAGCCGGATCAGGCGCTCGGACTGGCGCAGCTCGCGTAGCAGCGCGGCCACGCTCAGGTCGGAGTCGACGCGGAAGCGCCGCTTCTTCAGCGTGCGCATCAGCCGCAGCAACCCGAAGCGGTCGCCCCAGCCCAGCCCCTTGGTGCGCAGCAGGCCGAACGCCAGATGCAACGGGGCGGGCAGGCCGGCGGCCTGCAGGTGCAGATGCCCGGGAATGTGCAAGGTGAGCGGCAGATGGGCGAGTTCCTTCGGCGATCCGCCCGTGATGCGGAGCAGGCGCAGCAGTTCGGCGTACGCGCCGAGCAGGATGTGCTGGCCGTTATCGACGCGCCACCCGTCCTTCGCGACCGCGCGCGCCCGCCCGCCGAGCGTGTGCGAGCGCTCGAACACGGTCACCTGCACGCCGCGCCGCGCGAGTTCGACCGCGCACGCGAGGCCGGCGTAACCGGCGCCGATGATCGCGACCTGATGGGTCATCGCGGGCCGCGTCCCGCCGTCATGCGCGCACCCAGGTCTTGCCCGCGATCCATAGCTTGCGCACCGGGGTGAGTGAGGTGCGGCGGTCGAGCACGAGGAAGCCGTCGCTGGCGATCTCGCGCAGCAGGGTGCGGTAGATCGCCGCCATCACGAGGCCGGGGCGCTGGCTCTTGCGGTCGACGGCGGGGAGCTGGGCGAGCGCCTGGTCGTAGAACGTCTCGGCGCGCTCGGCCTGGAAGGCCATCAGCGCGCGGAAGTTGTCGTCGTGGCGTCCTTCCATGATCTGGCTCGCGGGGACCTCGAAGCGCTGCAGGTCCTCGATCGGCAGATAGATGCGTCCGCGGCGCGCGTCCTCGCCGACATCGCGGATGATGTTGGTGAGCTGGAAGGCCATGCCGAGGTCGTGGGCGTACTTCAGCGTCTGCCGTTCGCGGTAGCCGAAGATCTCGGCGGCGAGCAGCCCCACGACGCTGGCGACGCGGTAGCAGTAGAGCTGCAGGCCCTTGAAGTCGAGATAGCGGCTCTGCGTGAGATCCATCTCCATGCCGTCGATGATCTCGAGAAGCTGTTCGCGCGGCAGGTTGAAGCGCCCGGCGACATCCTTCAGCGCGAAGCCCACCGGATGGCTGGGCGTCTCGCCATAGGCGCGCGACACTTCCTTGCGCCACCAGTCGAGCTTGGTCTGCGCGACCTGCACGTCATGGCACTCGTCGACGACGTCGTCCACCTCGCGGCAGAACGCATACAGGGCCGTGATGGCCTGGCGGCGCTCCGGCGGCAGGAACATGAAGCTGTAGTAGAAGCTGGAGCCGCTTTTCGCAGCCTTGTCGTGACAATATTCGTGCGGATTCATCGGTTTCTCGGGTAATGCACGGCCCGCCACGCGAGTCGCGGCCAGTCGCCGCGGGCGAGGGTGGGCCGGCGGCGGAACACGTCGTAATCGATCGCCTCGATGCGTTCGAGGATGCGCAGGCCGCCCAGCACCATCAGGCGCAGCTCCCAGCCGATGCGTCCCGGCAGTTGCCGCGCGAGCGGGGCGCCTTCCAGCATCATCGCGCGCGCACGTTGCACCTCGAAGTCCATCAGCGCGCGCCACGCGTCGTCGCAGCGGCCGCTGTCGATGTGCGATTCGTCGATGCCGAAGCGCGTCATGTCGGCCAGCGGCAGGTAGATGCGCTGCTTGCGCCAGTCGACGGCGACGTCCTGCCAGAAGTTGATCAGCTGCAGGCTGGTGCAGATGAGATCCGAGCGCCGCAGGTTGTCCGGGGTCGCCGCGTCATAGAGGTGCAGCAGCAGCCGCCCGACGGGATTGGCCGAGCGGCGGCAGTAGTCGAGCAGCTCGGCGAAATCGGCATAGCGCGTCTTGCCGACGTCCTGGCTGAAGGCGTCGAGCAGGTCGCGGAAGTACTGCAGCGGCAGCTTGTGGGCCTGGATGTTCGCGCCGAGACGCGCGAACATCGGCGCGAGCGAGGCGTCGCGCGGGGGGTCGCCCGTGGCGATCGCATTCAGTTCGATGCGGTAGTCGTTGAGCCGCGCCAGGCGTGCGACAGGTGCCATGTCGCCCTCGTCGGCGATGTCGTCGGCTGTGCGCGCGAACGCATAGATTGCTTCCACGGGCTCGCGCAGGCGCGCCGGAAGCAGGAGCGAGGCGACAGGAAAGTTTTCGTAGTGGTCGACGGGCATGATCGGGGCGCCGCGAGTATACGCGAAGCGGCGCCGCATGCCGCATGCGAAACGGCCCGACGGAGCAGTCAGGCCGTGTTCTCGCCGCCTGACGTGGCCACGTCCGGGGCGGCGTCGGGTGCGCAACCCTGTGCCGGGTACTGTATGACGCAGTTTCGGCCGTTTCGCTTCGCGTCGTAACAGGCGGCGTCGGCCGCGATCAGGATGTCCGACGGATCGGTGTGCGTGCCGTCGATGCAGGCCATGCCGATGCTGGCGCCGACCGAGAAGGTGTGGCCCTGCCAGTCGAAGCGGAAGGAGGAGATGCTCTCCCGCAGTTCATTGGCGATGTTGAGCGCGTCCTCCGGGCTGCAGCCGCGCAGGATCAGCGCGAACTCGTCGCCGCCGATGCGGCAGATGATGTCCTGTTCGCGCACCCGCTGCTGGATCAGCAGCGCGATGCGCATCAGCAGGTCGTCGCCGGCGGCATGGCCGCAGGTGTCGTTCACGATCTTGAAGCGGTCGAGGTCGATGAAGCACAGCGCCCCATGGTCGCCTGCGCGGCGCGACGCGATGACGCACTCCTCCAGTTTCTGCTCGAATACGCGGCGGTTCTGCAGGCCCGTTAGGGGGTCGTGTTGCGCCTGGTAAGCGAGCAGCGCCGTGGCGTCGTCGATGCGCGACTGCAGCGTGCGATGGTTCTCCGAGATCGCGCGCGCCATCGTGTTGAAGCCGCGCTCCAGCGCGGACAGCTCCTGGCTCGTCGCCTGCTCGGAAATTTCGACGTCGAGCGCGCCCGCGGCCATCTGCTTGACGCCGCGGACCAGGCCCGCGACGGGGCGCGATACCGACCGCGCCAGCCTTACCGCGATCACGGCCGTGAGCAGCAGGCCGAGGGCGACGATCGCGAAGGAAGTCCATACGATCAGGGATTTCTCGCGCGACGACGGACGGGTGTCGAGCTCCACGTGGACCCAGCCGATCGTCCGCATGCGTGCGACGCCGCGCGTCTGCCAGCCGTCGAGATATTCGTCGTCGATGTTGATGCCGGCCGATTCGATCGGCGCGATGACGGTGAGGATGTCGGGGGCCGTGTGCGTGGCCGTGCCGTCGGCCGCGCGCAGAACCTCGGGGTCCAGCACGCCGATGCGTCCCTTGCTCGCGAGCAGCTCCCCCTGGTCGTTGTAGACCCCTGCGGCGATCACTTCGCGTTGCGCCATCGCGGCCTGCAGCAGGGATTGAAGCGTGGCACGATTGCCGGAGATCACGCCGTATTCGGCCGCCGGGGCGAGAAAGCTGACGATGGCCGTGCCGTGATCGTGAACTGCGCGGTCCACGGTCTGGGCACCGCGATAGAGGACCAGCGCCGTCACGAGCGTGGCGAGCAGCGCCGCCGGCAGCAGTGCGACGAGCAGCAGCCGGTCATGCAGGGAGAGGCGGCTCGGCTTCAATGCGGCCTCCTTTTCTCGATCGCATCGGCGAGGGCCGTCTCATCGGGAACCGGGTACAGGAGCGAGCGCGCAACGTGGCGGTTGACCCCGACACTGAAATACTTCGGCGCCACCGGCAGCTCGACGTGCGCCGGGGTCGGGTGCGAGGCCAGCCATTCTGCCACCTGGCGCGCAGCGTCTTCGGGGGCGGTATAGACCGATGCGATCGCGCCGGCCGTCACGTAGGCCTGCGAATAGCCGAACAGCGGCTTGCGATAGCGATAGGTGGTCAGCAGGATGGGGCGTGCCGTGCTGGAACTGTATGCGACCGGATCGGGCACCGCGAGGATCGCGTCCGAGGTTTCGAGCAGGCGTTCGAGCGCGGGCAGCAACCCGTCGGTGTCCTCGATGGCCTCGAAGCTCATGTTCAGGCCCTGGCGGCTTCCCGCTTCGGCGAGCGCACCGCGCATCGGCGCCGACTGCGGACCGAGCAGTACACCCACTCGTGTGGTCTTCGGATTGGTCGCACGGATCAGGCGCATGTGCCGGGCGAGCGGCTGGTCGAGCACGATCCCGCCCAACCTGGCACGCGGATACCGGGACTGGAGCGTGCGCAGGTTTGGGGTCGAGATCAGCGCGACCAGTATGGGCGCCGTACTGCGCCCCGCGATGGCGTCGGCGGCCTCCGCACCGACCGCAATCACGAGGTCGGCGCGCTTCAGGGCCGCTTCGTCGATGGATTCTTCCGTGCTCCCCGCGTTGCTCAGGCGCACGGATGGCGAGGATGACACTGCGCGGAAAAGGGCCTCGGAAAATGCCTCCTGCACCGGGCTGCGCTTGGAAAGCACCACTGCCGCTTCGAGCGCGAACGCCGGCCGCGCCAGCAGCGCGAATATCGCCAGAGCGAAAAGGAGGCGCAACGACTGGTTCAGCATGTCACGTGCGGCATGCGACGATGGTCGTGCAAAAAAATGGGATCCGGGGCGTATGCTTGCAAGAGGATTCGCTTCGGGTCGGTGTGCCTGTCCTCGTCGCGGAGGCTGTGCGCGGGAGCATTCCGGCCAGGCTGGTCGTCATCCTCATTGCGCGCGGGTATATACCTTGTGAAATGAGTCAGCTTTCCATCTAAGTCGGATCGAGTCAATCCCGGATTTGCCCATCATAAGCGGCATGAATTTATCGTGGAGCTTCATGTCATCCTTTACCGGTGGGGAATTTCACGCACTCGCGGCGGGAAGGACGTGGCGGATTCGGGGTGTTCCGCGTTGCAGTTTTGCAACGGCGCTGGCGCTCCCGGACTGCTCGTCCCGGACCCCGCGATTCGCGACATGAGGATGTGATCGGAATGTTCGAGATCGACGGCTTGAAGAAACGGTTCGGCACCGAAGCTGCCCGCCCGTTGTTCGAGGGGGTGTCGCTGCAGCTGCGGCGCGGTGAGTGCGTCGCGATCATGGGCGAATCCGGGGTCGGCAAGTCCACGCTGCTCAACTGCATGGCGGGCCTGGAGCCGGCCGATGGCGGAAGCATCCGGCTGGACGGCACGGAACTCGTCGGACTCGACGATGACGCCTTCGCCCGGCTGCGCCGGCGCAGCTACGGATTCGTGTTCCAGGCCTTTCACATCCTTCCGCATCTCAGCGTCTTGCAGAACGTTGCGCTTCCGATGTGGCTGCTCGACGAGCATGGCATCGAGGCCGATCGCCGCGCGCGGGCGATGCTGGAGCGGGTGGGGCTCGCCGATCGCGCCGCGGGCTGGCCGCGCGAGCTTTCCGGCGGCGAATTGCAGCGTGTCGCGATCGCGCGCGCCTTGGTGCATCGGCCCGCGCTGGTGCTCGCCGACGAGCCGACGGGCAATCTCGATCCCGACCGCGCGGCGGGCGTGCTCGATCTGCTCCTGGAGGGCATTCGCCGCGACGGTGCGATGGGCATCCTCGTCACGCACTCGCGCACCGCGGCATCCCGGGCCGATCGCGTCCTGCGCCTGTCCGCCGGCGGCCTGCACCCGGAGGCGGCGCGCACGTGAGTGCGGTACTGCGCCGCATCTTCCTCGCGAGCCTCGCACGCCGGCGCCTCGCAACGGCGCTGTCGCTGTTCGCGATTGCGCTCGGTGTCGCCCTCGGGCTCGCGGTGCAGATCATCCACAGCGCGGCACTCGACGAATTCGGCCGCGGCATGCACCTGCTGGCGGGCGAAGCGGATCTCCAGGTGATCGGACCGCGCGAGGGATTCGACGATGCCGAGTATGGCCGGCTCGCGATCCGCGACGAGGTCGCCGATGCCAGCCCCGTCCTCGAACTCGACGTCCGTCTGCCGGGACGCGACCGTTCGCTGCGGATCTTCGGCATCGACGCGCTGCGGGTCGCGCATGTGAACCCGGCCCTGATGCCGCTGGTGGCCGAAGCGCAACGGGACGAGCGTGACCTGACGGTGCTGCGGCCCGACGTACTGTTCGCGAGCCCGGCAGCGCAGGCGGAACTGGGCGTCGCCCCGGGGGGCCGGCTGGACGTGCAGGCCGGCGCGCAGGTCGCATCGTTGCGCATCGCCGGGTCGGTGCCCGGTGCCGGGCAGGGGCGCGCGCTCGCGGTGATGGACATCGCGGCCGCCCAGGCGCTCTTCGGCCGGCTGGGCCGCATCACGCGCATCGACCTGCGGCTGAAGTCCGGCATCGACATCGAGGCCGCCCGTCGCGCGCTGGCCGCCGGATTGCCGGCCGGCGTCGAAGTGCTCACGCCGCAGGCGACGGAAGACCAGTCGGCGGGCCTGTCGCGTGCCTATCGCGTGAATCTCACGATGCTCGCGGCGATCGCGCTCGTCACCGGCGGGTTCCTGGTCTTCTCCACACAGTTCCTGTCGGTCGCGCGCCGCCGGCAGGAACTCGCCTTCCTGCGTGCGCTGGGACTCGACCGCCGGGCGCTGATGCGCGGCCTGCTCGTCGAAGGCGCGGTGGTCGGGCTGGCGGGCGGCCTGCTCGGGATCGCGGTCGGACACGGGGTTGCCGCTCTCGCGTTCGACGTCGTCGGAGGCGACCTTGGCGCGGGCTACTTCCGCGGAGTGGCGCCCGCGCTGCGCTTCGATCCGCAGGCGAGCGGCGCCTACCTGCTGCTGGGCGTCGCCGCCGGGCTGGCGGGCGCATGGCTGCCGGCACGCGACGCGCAGCGCATGCTGCCTGCGCGTGCGCTCAAGTCCGGCGACGAGGCGCACATGTTCCGTTTCCGCGCCCGCCCGCGAATCGCCGCAGGCTGTCTCGGACTGGCCTTCGTGCTGTGCCTGCTGCCCCCCGTCGGCAGCATACCGGTCTTCGGATATCTTGCCGTGGCGCTGATCCTCGTCGGCGCCGTGCTGGTCCTGCCCATGCTCGTGCGCGCCGCCGCACACCGCTGGGCCGGATCGCGCACAGTCCTGTGGCAGCTCGCGCGTGCGCGTCTCGCGGCGGCGCCGGGGCAGGCCGTCGTCGCCGGAGCCGGCGTCGTCGCGAGTGTCGCGCTCGCGGTCGCGATGGCCATCATGGTCGCCTCCTTCCGCGATTCGGTCGACCGCTGGCTGACTGCCGTGCTGCCGGCGGACCTCTATGTCAGCGCCGCGTCGCAGGGAACGAGCGGGTTCTTTGCACCCGAAACCCTGCAGCGGATCGCTGCGCTGCCGGGGGTGTCACGAACCATGCCCGTGCGCTTCGACACGCTGCGCCTGGACGACCGCCACCTGCCGGTCACCCTGATCGCGCGCCCGCTGGACGGCGGAAGCCGTCTCCCGTTGGTGGGCGCGACGGCGCAGGTGCCCACCGACGAGAAACCCGCATGGGTGTCGGAAGCCGTGGTAGACCTTTTCGCGGTCAGGCCCGGCGAACGCCTCGTCCTGCCGCTCGCCGGCAAGCCGGTTGCCTTCCGCGTCGCGGGGGTCTGGCGCGATTACGCGCGGCAGCAGGGTGCCGTCGCGATCGAGCTCGATGACTATCGTGCCGCGACCGGCGACCTCGTCGCCAACGATGTCGCCGTCTTCCTCGCCGAGGGTGCATCCTTCAACGAGCTTGCCGCCGCCGTGCGCAGACTGCTTGGCGAAAGTACGGCGAGGATCGCCACACCGGGTGAGATTCGCGCGCTGAGCCTCGCGATCTTCGATCGCACCTTCCTCGTCACCTACGTGATGGAAGCGGTGGCCGTGCTCATCGGATTGTTCGGCGTAAGCACCAGTTTCGCGGCGCTCGCGATTGCGCGGCGCAAGGAATTCGGCGTGCTGCGTCACCTGGGGCTGACACGGCGGGAAATCGGGCGGCTGATCACCCTCGAGGGATTGCTGACGGCCGTGGCCGGAACCGCCCTCGGCCTTGTCGCGGGAACCGCCGTGGCCCTCGTGCTGATCGAAGTCGTGAATCGTCAGAGCTTCCACTGGAGCATGGATCTGCACCTTCCGGGCGTTGCCCTGCTCGCGTTTGCCCTCATCGTGATCGCGCTCGCCGCGTTCGCTGCGCGCGTGTCCGGGTATCAGGCGATGCGCGATTCGGCCGTACTCGCCGTGCGGGAGGACTGGTGATGGCGTTGCGGTGGGCCTGGCATGCCCTGCTGTTCGGCCTGTACGTGGCGCTTGCGGTGCCTGCCGCGACGGCCGAGGTCGGCTATCCGCCCGTGCTGCCGGGCAAGGTCCTGCACTTTCCCGACGATGGCGGCGCGCATCCGCAATTCCGCACGGAATGGTGGTACGTGACGGGCTGGCTCACCGACGGGCAGGGCGTCGAGCGCGGCTTCCAGGTCACCTTCTTCCGCGTCCGTCCCGGCATCGCGGAAGACAACCCGAGCCGGTTCGCCCCGCGCCAGCTCGTGCTCGCCCATGCTGCACTGGCCGATCCGTCCGTGGGCCGCCTGCGGCATGCCGAACGCAGCGAACGCGCGCTCGACCCCCTCGCGGGCGCCTCCACGGGCCGGACGCAGGTCTGGGCACGCGACTGGCGGCTCGAATGGAGCGGGGATCATTACCGCAGCCGCGTGGAGGCCGACGAT
The DNA here is from genome assembly GCF_012910905.1 of Aromatoleum toluvorans. GTDB lineage: Bacteria > Pseudomonadota > Gammaproteobacteria > Burkholderiales > Rhodocyclaceae > Aromatoleum > Aromatoleum toluvorans. Next base: position 306,650 of record NZ_WTVN01000001.1, on the reverse strand, counting down.
TTCGCGTTCGACCTGCGCTTCGACCCCGCCGCGGCGCCCGTCCTCAATGGCGAAGGCGGTTTCAGCCAGAAGGCCGGCGACCCGAAACACGCCAGCTACTACTACAGCCGGCCCCAGCTTGCGGTCGCCGGCTCCCTGCGGGTCGACGGTGCCACGGTGCCGGTCACCGGGCGGGCGTGGCTGGACCACGAGTGGTCCAGCGAACTGATGCCCCAGGGCGCACGCGGCTGGGACTGGATCGGCATCAATCTCGACGACGGCGGCTCGCTGATGGCCTTCCGCATGCGCGACGAGCAGGGCGGAGCGATGTGGGCGGCCGGCACGCTGCGTACCGCGCAGGGCGAAACCCGCGCCCTGCGGGCCGACCAGGTGGCATTCACGCCCCTGCGGCGCTGGCGTTCGCCGCGGACAGGGGCCGAATATGCGGTCGAATGGGCTATCGACATCGACGGTCGCCGGCTGCAGCTGCGTCCCCTGATGGACGACCAGGAGCTGGACAGCCGCCGCTCCACCGGCGCCGTCTATTGGGAAGGGGCCGTGCGGCTGTTTGAGGCGGGGCGCGAAATCGGCCGCGGCTATCTCGAAATGACCGGATACGCCGAACGCCTGCGGATGTGAGGCCGTGTATAATGCGCGCGCCGCTGCAATGGCGGCAGCCCGCAGTGCGGGCATTGCGGGGCCCAAGTGGCGGAATTGGTAGACGCACCAGATTTAGGTTCTGGCGCCGCGAGGCGTGGGGGTTCGAGTCCCTTCTTGGGCACCATCAGGGCGCAATCGCGGTCCCTGCAATCACGGATTCTTGATGACTAACGCACAGTGGTTCCTGTTGGTCGGCGGCCTGTTGCTGGCCATGGGGCTGACCTCGTCCATCCTCAAGCGCCTGCCCGTCACGAGCGCGATCATCTACCTCGCCGTCGGCATGCTGGTCGGGCCGACCGTGCTGCACCTCTTCCATTTCAATCCGCTCAAGCAGTCGGCCCTGCTCGAGGTGCTGACCGAGGCGGCGGCGCTCATCTCGCTGTATGCGGCTGGCGTCAAGATGCCCGTGCCGGTGAGCCTGCCGCGCTGGCGCACGCCCATCCTCCTCGCCTTCGTGTCGATGGCCGTCACGGTCGGGCTGGTCGCCGCGTTCGGCCACTATGCCCTGGGGCTCCCGCTCGGGGCTGCGGTGCTGCTCGGTGCGATCGTTGCGCCGACCGACCCGGTGCTCGCCACGGACGTCCAGATCCGGCACCCGCGCGACCGCGACCGCCTGCGCTTCACGCTGACCTGCGAAGCGGGCATGAATGACGGCAGCGCCTTCCCGTTCGTGATGCTGGGGCTGGGGCTGCTGGGGCTGCACGAACTCGGCCAGTTCGGCGCGCGCTGGATCCTCGTGGATGTGGTGTGGGCCACCCTGGCCGGCATTGCGCTCGGTGTGGTGGCGGGGGCTGGTCTTGCCCAGGTCGGGCACAGGCTGCGCAACCATCGGACCGAGCACGGCCTGATGGACGATTTCCTGGGCCTGGGGCTGATTGCGGTCGTCTACGGCATCAGCCTCGTGATCAGCGCCTGGGGCTTCCTTGCCGTGTTCTTCGCGGCCGTGGCGCTGCGACAGACCGAGCGCCGACTCGCGGGCGCCAGCCCGGATGAACCCGAGCGCCTGCAGGCCAATGGCAACGCCGTGGGGGAGGCGGGGTATGCGGGGCACATGACCGCGGCGTCGGTCAGCGAGGGCTCGCTCGTTTTCAAGGAGCACCTCGAGCGCCTCTCCGAAGTGGTCCTCATCCTGCTGATCGGCGGAACACTGTTCGTCGATTCATGGAGCTGGCGCGCGGTGTCGCTCGCCTTCTTCCTTTTCGCCGTGGCGCGGCCGGCCAGTGTCTTCATCGGCTTGGCGGGCACGCGCGCGCCGTGGAACGCCCGCGCCCTTGCCGGCTGGTTCGGCGTGCGCGGGATCGGCTCGCTGTACTACCTGATGTACGCGATCCAGCATGGCCTGCCGGAAAAGCTCGCGCTGGAGCTGATCCACATGACGCTGATCGTCGTCACGCTCTCGATTCTGTGCCACGGCATCAGCGTGAAGCCCCTGATGGACCGATTCTGGTCCGGGCGTTGAGGGGGCGTTCCGCCGGCGCTTGCCCGTATCGCCAGTGGAGCGCCCCGGCTTCTCAATGTGCGGGCTTGGGCAGCGGCGCGTATTCGATCGGGACCCAGGCGTAGACGCCCTTGCCGTCCGCACGCACGTGGCCGATGCCGGGGAAGGGCAGATGCATGCCGGCGACGAGCGTCTTGCTCGCCGCGAGCGAGTACATCAGGCTGCGCCGCGTCGCGACGGCCTGGGCCTGGTCGAAGTCGAATTCGATCGAAACGCCCGGCAGCGGGAACTGGACCGCGTGGGAGTGCACGACGTCACCCCAGATCAGCAGTTTCTGCCCCGCGGATTCGACCGAGATCGCACTGTGGCCCGGCGTGTGCCCATAGGCCTTGGCCGCGCGAATGCCGCCGGCAATCTCGGTGCCGTCGGCGAACGTGCGCCACTTGCCGCGCGTCTGGTAGGGCGCAGCAATCTCGCGCGCCATCTTGAAGAAATTCTGCATCTCCGGCTTGGCCGCGGCAGCGGCCTGCTGCGACAGCCAGAAATCGTTGTCGAGCACCGACACATAGACGTTGGCGTTGGGGAAGGCCGGCGGGGCCGCAGGGTCGCCGAGGCCGCCGATGTGGTCCGGGTGCATGTGGGTCAGGATGATCGTATCGACCTGCGCGGGGTCGTAGCCGGCCGCCTTCAGGTTGTCGATGACGAAGCCGAGACCGGGCCCGAAGAGCTTGGCCGCGCCAGCGTCAACCAGGATCAGGTTCCCCCCCGTGTTGATCAGGTAGGCATTGACCGCCGTCTGCATCTTCGGATTGCCGACGAACATGCGGGCGAGCAGGCGGTTGAGGTCTTCCGGATCGGCATTCTTGAGCAGCTTGGTGTCCAGTTCGATCGCACCGTCATACAGCGCGGTGACCTCGAACTGGCCGACCATGGTCCGGTAGAAGCCCGGGACCTGCGTCTTCGCCATCGGGGCCTCGGCCAGCGCCGGGGCGGCCGGCGCAAGCGCGAACAGCGCGGCGCTCACTGCGAGGATTCGCTGGAGGCTCTTGTACATTCATATTCTCCTGTCGATTGGGGCGATGATCACGTCATGAAGGATAGCCCAAAACGTTGCCATCGCGAGGCGGGCGGCAGCAGTCGTGCCGCCCGGCGGTCGGTGCGTCAGCGGCTGATCGGCTTGTAGCGGATGCGCTTCGGTTTGGCGCCTTCCTCGCCCAGCCGCTTGCGCTTGTCTTCCTCGTATTCCTGGTAGTTGCCCGCGAAGAAGGTCCACTGCGAGTCGCCTTCCGCCGCGAGGATGTGCGTGCAGATGCGGTCGAGGAACCAGCGGTCGTGGCTGATGATCAGCGCGCAGCCGGCGAATTCGAGCAGCGCGTCTTCGAGCGCACGCAGCGTCTCGACGTCGAGATCGTTCGACGGTTCGTCGAGCAGCAGCACGTTGCCGCCCGAGATCAGCGTCTTCGCGAGGTGCAGGCGGCCGCGCTCGCCGCCGGACAGGTTGCCGACGATCTTCTGCTGGTCGCCGCCCTTGAAGTTGAAGCGGCCGATGTAGGCGCGGCTGGGCATCTCGAAGCGGCCGACCGTCAGCACATCGGCGCCGTCCGAGATCGCTTCGAACACGGTCTTGTCGTTCGCCAGACCTTCGCGCGACTGGTCGACGGCCGCGATCTTCACCGTCGAACCGATCGTGATTTCGCCCGAGTCCGGCTTGTCGCGCCCCTCGATCATCTTGAACAGGGTCGATTTGCCGGCACCGTTGGGGCCGATCACGCCGACGATGGCACCCGCCGGGATGTTGAAGTTCACGTTGTCCATCAGCAGCTTGTCGCCGAAGGCCTTCGACACGCCGTTGAACTCGATGACCTTGTCGCCGAGCCGCTCGCCGGGCGGAATGAAGATCTCCTGCGTCTCGTTGCGCTTCTGGTATTCGACGGTCGTCATCTCTTCGTAGCGCGCAAGGCGGGCCTTGGACTTCGCCTGGCGGGCCTTCGGGTTCGAGCGCGCCCATTCCAGCTCGGTCTTCATCGCCTTCATGTGGGCGTCGATCTGCTTCTGTTCCTGCTCGAGGCGCTCCTCCTTCTGCTCCAGCCACGAGGAATAGTTGCCCTTCCACGGAATGCCGTGGCCGCGGTCGAGTTCGAGGATCCACTCGGCGGCGTTGTCGAGGAAGTAGCGGTCATGGGTCACGGCGACCACCGTGCCGGGGAAGCGCGTCAGGAACTGCTCCAGCCACTCGACCGATTCCGCGTCGAGGTGGTTCGTCGGCTCGTCCAGCAGCAGCATGTCGGGTTTCGACAGTAGCAGCTTGCACAGCGCGACGCGGCGCTTCTCGCCGCCGGACAGGTTGCCAACCGCGGCGTCCCAGGCGGGCAGGCGCAACGCATCGGCAGCGATCTCCATCTGGGTTTCGATGTCGGAGCCCGCGGCCGCCAGGATGTTCTCGTATTTCGCCTGCTCTTCGGCGAGCTTGTCGAAGTCGGCGTCGGGTTCGGCGTACGCCGCGTAGATCTCCTCCAGCCTGCTGCGGGCTTCCACGATCTCGCCCAGACCCGACTCGACCTCTTCCTTGACGGTCTTCGCGGGGTCGAGCTGCGGTTCCTGCGGCAGGTAGCCGATGCGGATGCCGGCCAGATGCTGCACCTCGCCTTCGTATTCCTTGTCGGCGTTGGCCATGATGCGCAGCACCGTGGATTTTCCGGAACCGTTCAGGCCCAGCAAGCCGATCTTCGCGCCGGGGAAGAAGGACAGGGAAATATCCTTGATGATCTGCCGCTTGGGCGGCACGACTTTGCTCACGCGGAGCATACTCATTACATATTGGGCCATTGCGTCGCTTTTTCGTTTCGGAGGAACGTATATGATGAAGTGCGGAAAGGATACCTCAAGCCCGTGAGTGCTTGCGCTGTTGCGGGAGTGAGAAAGAATCCCGTGCTCCCCGTGGACTCCGTTGTTATTGTTTGTTACATCTAAGGCGTCCAGGGCAATCGATTCCACCGCCCGCCCTCGGGGAACCGCCGCATGCACGTTGCCGACGACAGGGTTGCCGATACCGGGCCGGTGCGCCGCCGCTGCTCGCCGGGTGGCGTCGCATTGATCGTCTTTGCGCTTGCATGCGCGATCGGTGCGGCGGTTGTCGTGTGGAATCACCTCGCCAAGCGCCATCACGAGCAGGCGTTCGCACATCTCGCGAGCCACACTGCCGAAGTGGTCCTGACGGTGGACGAGCGGTTTCGCGCCTACCGCATGCTGCTGCGGGGAGGCCAGGCATTTCTGCGTTCCGGTGACGAGGTCGACCTTGCGGCGTGGCGAACCTACCTGCAGCGTCTGACGTTCCAGGAAGACTATCCGGGCGTGCAGGGCATCGGGTTCACCCTGTGGATACTTCCCGGACAACTCGAGGCGCACACCCGCGCGATGCGCGCACTCGGCAACGAAGAATATCGGGTCTGGCCGGAAGGGCCGCGCCCGTTCGTGAGCAGCATCGTCGTTCTCGAGCCGGCGGACTGGCGCAATGCGCGCGCCGTCGGCTTCGACATGTACTCCGAACCCGTCAGGCGCGAGGCAATGGATCGGGCCGTGCATTCCGGCGACGCCGCCCTGACCGGCAAGACCACCCTGGTGCAGGAGACCGAAACGGATGTGCAGGCGGGGGTGCTGCTTTACATGCCTGTGTTCGGCGACGGAATGCCGACCGCGACCGAGGTCGAGCGCTGGATCGCGCTCAGAGGATGGGTGTATATGCCTTTCCGCATGGCCCGGCTGATGGAACACGTGCTGGAGCTACACCCTGACCAGGTCCGGATGCAGGTGTTCGACCGCGTCGAATCGCCCGAATCCCTCCTGTACGACAGCCATCCGGGAGTGACGACGACCGGTACCGGACTGGTCAGCACCGGGAGCGCGATCCTCGGCGGGGTCGAATGGATCGTTCGCCTCGAAGCCCTGCCGGCGTTCGAGGCCGACCCCGACGTCAGGCAGGCGGAATTCGTCTCGGTCGTGCTGGTTGGCATCCTGCTGGTCGTCACGGCCCTGTTTTTCTCGATCACACGCGAGCGGGCCACGCAGCTGGCACGGACGAGCGAGTTCCTGCGCCGCAGCGAGGCGAAGTACAGTGCCCTCGTGAACCTGGCCCACGACGGCATTGCCGCCACCGATGCGGATTTCAGGCTGACTTTCGTCAATCCGGGATTCGTCCAGCTCGTCGGCCTCGACGAGGCGAAGCTGCTCGGGCGGGCGCTCGACGAGTTATGGAGCGAGGGCGGCGGAGAGAGCCGCGAACGGATACTGGCCCATCTCGGCAAGGGGGAGAGCAAGCGCTACGAAGTCAGGCTGACGCGTGACGATGGCAGCCAGTTGACCGTCCTGGCCTCCCTCGCACCGCTCAATGACGGATGGGGCCGGATGAAGGGCGTGATCGCGCTCCTGTCGGACATCAGCGAGCGCAAGGAAGCCGAGCAGCGGATCGCGCACATGGCGACGCACGACATCCTGACCGGAGCCGTCAATCGCCTGATGTTCGGCGAACTCCTCGCCTACTCGCTCGCCCAGGCCCGCCGCGCGGGACACCAATTCGCGCTCCTGTTCGTCGACCTGGACCATTTCAAGCGGGTGAACGACGACTGGGGACACCACGCCGGCGACCTCCTGCTGTGCGAGGCGGTCCGGCGCATGCAGGGCTCGATCCGCTCGTCCGATACCCTCGGACGGCGGGGCGGGGACGAATTCGTCGTGTTGCTGCCGGAGATCGGCTCGGAAAAGGACGCCGAGACGGTCGCGGAAAAGATCCGTGCGGCCATCGAACGGCCGTTCGTGCTCCAGGGGCGCGAGGTCTGCATCTCGTCGAGCATCGGCATCGCGCTCTATCCCGAAGATGGCAAGGACGAGGACGAACTGATGGGTCGGGCCGACGAGGCCATGTATTGCGCGAAGCTCGCCGGACGCAACCGTGCGTGTCGTGCCCGTTGAGGAGGGGTGAGCGTGCTACCCGATTTCCACGAGGGCGATCAGGTCACCCTCGTCGATCAGATCGCCTTCATCGATCTTGACCTCGACAATGGTCCCTTTGTGCGGCGAGGGGATGTCCATCGCGGTCTTCCCCGTTTCCAGCACGATCAGCGGTTCGTCGAAGCCGATCGACTCCCCCGACCGCACCAGCACGCTCTGCACGAAGACGTCCTCGGTCCGGCAGTTCCCGCAGGTGTCCCAGCATTCCGGAAACTTCGGCATGCGGATTTCGACCACCCGGCCCGTCATGGCTGTTTGCCGGCCGGTGTGGTGGATACGTTATCGACGAACATCACTGACTGAAAGGTCCGTTTGAGCAGCTTGCTGTAGAACTGGTCCATCGTTACGCCGTCTTCGAACTGCACCATGTCGCCGCGCATGATCTTCATCCGGGCAGTCGCGATCCAGTAACTCTTGCCGGCCTCGTCCACCTCGATGTAGGTGTACTCGTTGGCGTCGATCGAATCCAGCGCCACGCCGGTTCGGCGTTGCGCCGAGGAATGTTCGGCGCCCGGGCGGATGAGCTGCATTGCAGCGCCTGGCGAAGGGTGTCCGGGGGGCGGTGCGGACTGCGCCACCTCGGGCGCCAGTGCCACCAGCGCCGCGAACAGGGGGAGGGACAAGCGTGCGGTGGCATGCCAAGGGAGTGCCACCATCCTGCGGGGGAATTCCATGCTTCTATCCGGCTTGCTGCGAGTTACACGCAGTGTACTCCTGCCGGGACGGTGCCGCACCCGCAGTTGTGTACCGGGCAATTGCAGCCGTCCGGCGTTGCCGCCGGACGCCGGCTCACTTTTCGACGAATGCGCGTTCGATCACGTAGTCGCCGGGGTGGCCGATATGTGCCGAAATCTGGAAACCGCGCGAATCGAGCAGGTCGCAGCAGTCCTGGAGCATCGCCGGGCTGCCGCAGATCATCGCGCGGTCGACCTCGGGGTCGAGCTCGGGCAGGCCGATGTCGCGGAACAGCTTGCCGCTGTTGATCAGGTCCGTGAGCCGGCCCTGGTTGACGAAGGGCTCGCGCGTGACGGTCGGATAGTAGATGAGCTTTTCGCGCACGAACTCGCCGAAGAACTCATGCTGGGGCAGTTCCTCGGTGATGAACTTGTGATACGCCAGTTCCGACACGGTGCGCACGCCGTGGATCAGCACGACGCGCTCGAAGCGCTCGTAGGTTTCCGGATCCTGGATCACGCTCATGAACGGCGCCAGCCCCGTGCCGGTCGAGAGCAGGTAGAGGTTCTTGCCCGGCTTGAGGTCGTGCAATACCAGGGTGCCGGTGGGCTTCTTGCTCACGACGATCGGGTCGCCTTCCTTGAGGTGCTGGAGGCGCGAAGTCAGGGGGCCGTTGGGCACCTTGATGCTGAAGAACTCCAGATGTTCCTCGTGGTTCGGGCTCGCGATGCTGTATGCGCGCGTGAGCGGGCGGCCATCGACTTCCAGCCCGATCATCACGAACTGGCCGTTCGTGAACCGCAGCGCGCGGTCGCGGGTGGTACGGAAACTGAACAGGGACTCGTTCCAGTGGTGCACGCTCAGGACGCGCTCGGTCGCCAGGTTGCTCATTCGCTCTTTGCTCCATTATCGGATGAGCCGATTGTAGTGAGTTGCTTTAAGCTGATGAGTGGATTATTCAGATAATCAATATCCAGAAAACCGATATGAAGCATACGCTCAGGCAACTCGAGGTCTTTGTCGCCACGGCGCGCGCCGGAACCGTATCGCGCGCGGCCGAACGGCTCGCGATGTCGCAGTCTGCGGCGAGCAGCAGCCTCACGGAGTTCGAGCGGCAGTTCGACGTGCGCCTGTTCGATCGGGTCGGAAAGTCCCTGCGCCTGAACGAACTGGGCCAGCGCCTGCTGCCGCGTGCCGTCGAACTCCTCGCGCGCGCCGAGGACATCGAGGACCTGCTGCAGGGGGGCATGGGTTTCGGGAGCATGAAGATCGGGGCAACGCTCACGATCGGCAACTATCTCGGCACGCTGATCGTCGCGGCCTTCCTGCGGCGCCACCCCGAAAGCCATATCCAGCTGAGCGTGCATAACACGGCGACCATCATCCAGCAGGTCGCCGGCTTCGAGCTCGACATGGGCATGATCGAAGGCAGCTGCCACCATCCGGACCTGGAGGCTGTGCCGTGGCTCGATGACGAGCTGGTCGTGTTCTGCGCGCCGTCGCATCCGCTCGCGAGCGCTCGCCGCGCAAGCCTCGACGAATTGGTGCGGCACTCGTGGATCCTGCGCGAAATCGGCTCGGGGACGCGCGAGACCTTCGATCAGGCCATGCGCCATGTGGCGTCACGCATCGACGTGCGCCTGGAGCTGGAACATACGGAAGCGATCAAGCGTGCCGTCGAATCGGGGCTGGGAATCGGCTGCATTTCCCGCCTCGCGTTGCGGGAAGCGTTCCGGCGCGGCAGCCTGGTGCCGGTCGATACGCCGGAACTCGACCTGCAACGCTCCTTCCATTTTCTCTGGCACCGGCAGAAATTCACGACGCCGGGCATGCGCGCCTTCATCGCGTTGTGTCGCGAGGTGACGGCCGGTGCCCGCCGCAGCGACGAAATCCCGTTGACGTATATCCCCTGAGTGGCACGCGGCCGACGGCGAACACCGCAGGATGTGAAAAGGGCGCCTCGCGGCGCCCTTGGTGTTCCCGGGATCAGGTCTGCAGGCCTGTGCCGGCGGGCAGCGGCATCTCGGGCTTGCCTTCCGGCATGTAGGACGCGACCTGGCACGCGATGGCGGCAATGTAGGGAATGCACTGCAGGCCGAGAATGCCCACCCACAGTTGCACCTCGAGATCCTCGTAGCCGCGCTGGAAGACCAGTACCGCCGCACCGAGCATCAGGGCGACGAGCAGCCCGATCTCCTCGCGCAGCGGCGAGAAGAAGGCGAGGGTGCCCTTGTCCTTCCAGCCTTTCGGGGTGCGCACGAATTCGCCGCGTCGCTTGACGAGACCGGCGAACACGCCGCGTGCGATCGCGTGGGCCAGGCCGACCGAAAGCACCGATGCGCCGAGAATGTCCTTCCACGGCGCATCCATCGTGCGACGGTAGAGGATGGGGCCGAGGCCGGCCTTGAAGGCCATGAAGGCGAGGATGGGCAGCGCCAGCGAAGTGACCGGCAGCCCGAAGGCCTTCGGGAAGAACAGGATGCCGACGGTCCACGCGAGGCTCGCGAAGGCGAAGACGAGCTGCAGGGCGTCGCCGAGCCAGGCGAACCAGCCGGTGAGGAAGTGGTAGCGCTGGGCGAGGTTCAGCCGGCTCGGGCCGATCATCGCGGGCAGGTGATGCTTGAGGATCTGCATCGCGCCGAAGGCCCAGCGGAAGCGCTGGCTCTTGATCGCGGGGAAGTCGGCCGGGGTCAGGCCGCGGCCGAGGATGTGGTCGACGTAGCGGGTGTCGTAGCCCTTTTCGATCAGGCGCAGGCCCAGTTCGGTGTCCTCGCAGATGCACCATTCCGACCAGCCGCCGACCTCGTCGAGCGCGAGACGGCGCACCAGCGTCATCGTGCCGTGCTGGATCAGCGCGTTGCGCTCGTTGCGGTGGTGCATGCCGATGCGGAAGAAGCCATCGAATTCCCAGTTGCACATGCGGCGGAAGGGCTGGGTTTCCCAGTCGCGGTGTGCCTGCGGCGCCTGCACGACGGCAACGTCGCCGTCGTCGAAGTGCGGAATCAGGCACGACAGCCAGTCCGGCGACACGACGTAGTCGGCATCGACGACGCCGACCACTTCGGCACGCGGATCGGTCTGGCGCAGGCCGAAGTTCAGCGCGCCAGCCTTGAAGCCCGGCCAGTTGTCGAGGTGGTAGAAGCGGAAGCGCGGGCCCAGTTCGGCGCAGCGCTTCTCCAGCGGCTTCCACAGCGCCTCGTCCTTGGTGTTGTTGTCGAGGACGAGCACTTCGAAGTTCCGGTACTTCATCGTGGCGAGGCTGTCGATGGTCGCGATGACCATTTCCGGCGGCTCGTTGCAGCACGCGAGGTGGATCGAGACGAAGGGCTCCTTGTCCGCGTCGTGCGGCGGCAGGGGCAGGAAGCGGCGGTTCCAGCGGCGCTTGAACAGCACTTCGCCGAACTCGAAACCGTGCGACAGCAGCACCGCGATCGTCAGCAGCGTTGCGCCGATCAGCATCGCCAGCCCGATCAGGTCGCGCTGCGTGAGGTAGTAGTCGGCCGGGACGTTGAGGCCGACCACGAGCGTCGCGGCACAGGCCTGCACGAGTCCGGCGAGCCACAGGCGGCCCAGCACACTCCAGTCGCGCAGGAAGAACGCGATCAGGAACATCGGCAGGAAGGCGATCAGGGCCGCGGTGCGCGCCTTTTCATGCCAGCGCACGTCCTTGACGACCAGGCCGTCGAGCGCGAACTTCGGATGGCGGTCGGCATTGAACATGCCCCAGTACGCACCGGCCCAGCCTTCGATCTCGATCTTCCACGGCTGGTCGATCGCTTCCATGATGTAGTAGTCGAGCGAGGCCGAGCGCGGATTGGCGAGGAACTCGCGGATGAAGCGCGCCTGGTTCTCGGCCGAGGCGACTCCCTTCGTGTCGCCGCCGCCCAGGCTGTCCATCATCGGGCCGCGGCTGGGCCAGCCGATTTCGCCGATGACGATCTTCTTTTTCGGAAAGCGCTTGACGAGTTCGTCGTAGCGCATGAGCGCGTAGTCGACGGCGTTCTCGACCGGCACGCCCTCGTGGTAGGGCAGGAGATGGACGGTGATGAAGTCGACGCTGTCGGCCAGCTCGGGGTTCTTCAGCCAGACGTGCCAGGGTTCGGCCGTCGAGACCGGCTTCTTCAGGCGCCTGAGGGCCTTGCGCGCCTTGTCGAGGTAGACGGCCAGCTCCTTTACGGTGACGTCGCCACGCAGCAGCGCCTCGTTGCCGACGATCACGCGGTTTACGTGCGAATACTTGCGGGCGGCTTCGATGACCGCGTCGACTTCCTTCTCGTTCTTCTCCGCGTCGGGCCCGATCCACGCGCCGGCCATCACGGTGAGATCGCGATCGGCCGCGAGCGGGACGATGGAGGGGTTCTCGAGGCTGCCGTAGGTGCGGACGTGTTCGGCGGACCGGGCGAGGAGGTCGAGGTCGGTCCCGATCTCGGCCTCGCTCGGGTAGGTGCCCTGCAGGGGATTCTGGTCCCGCTGGAAGGGGCTGTATGCGTATCCGTGGATGCTGTTGGCGGCGCCGACGAATTCGGTGCCGCGGTTCCAGCGTTCTGCTATCAGGTACTGCGCGCCGGCGACGATTCCGGCAAGTATGAGCGCTACGATAATTCGGTAAATCAGCGAAGCCGCGTTTTTCATCAGGATCAGTGTCCCTCGAGGACGGTATCAAACACCGCAATGCCTGGCCCGGGCGGACAAGGCTTCGGATCTTGCGGTGCAATAGAATACTTCAGGTATGCCAGAATTCACGCATACGGGACCGTACAGCCGATGGCCGCGGAGTGTATGCGCTTTTTCTGCTGCTTAGCAAAGGGATTGTGGGTTTAATTTGCAACACGGTGCTGGCCCGTTCCGGGCTTGGCGAATCGCAAGGAATTAAGGTGTTGTCGGGAAAAGAAATGCAGCGGCGCGGCGTGGTCGCGCGACTGGCGGGGGTGAGCTCGATCGTGCTGGTTGCGGTCCTTTTGCTGCGCTATGCGGTACTCGAGGCGGGCGTGTTCCCGGCCGACTGTTCGCCGCACCTCGCGGATGGGCTGACGGGCTGGTGCCTGGTGAAATGGACGCTCGTGCAGGCTTTTATCCAGCAGCGCCTCGGGTGGCTGAGCCTCATCCTGGGGGTGGTCGCGTTCGTGTCGCGCCGGCAGCCGCTCGCCTGGGGCGGATGGCTATGCGGGATTGCAGGTCTCGTCCTCTACAGCTTCGACTACGCCGCCGTGGGTGCCATGCTTTCGCTGCTGGTGCTCGCGCACGGCGGCGCGCAGGCACGGACCGGCAAGGAGGAGTCCGGTCGCGAGCCACGCGATGGCCTGGGGGTTGAGGGGCTCCGGTAACCAGCGGCCGATGACGCAGACCGCGATCACGAGGCCGCATGTCTTTTCCTCCACGCCGTGCCGGCTCACCGCCCACCATCCAGTGACCCCGAACACGAGCGCAGGAACGAGATACAGGAACACGGGGAAGTCGCGGTAGCGCGGATCCGCGAACAGCAGCAGGGCTGCGATGGCCGCGGCGAACAGCAGCAGCCCGCGCAGCAGGCCGAGCGCCTGTCCGGCATCGAGCGTGTGCAGCCGGCCCCCGCGGAGGGTGGCCCACGCTTCGCTCGCACTCGTGAGCGGCGTCGTGGCGGACCAGCGCGACGCGGCGAAGGCCGTGATGAGGCCCACGGTGCCGATGCTGCCGAGCAGCCACCATTCAAAGGGGTCGCGCCAGGCAAGTTGCGCGTGTTCCCAGCCGAGGACAGCAGTCATTCCGGCGACGGCGCCCGTCGTGCCCAGGGCCGCGGCACGCAACGGGCCGTTGCGCGTGCCCATCGAGAGCAGCAGGCACAGCAGGGCGCCGAGACCCGCGCCGACGAGCAGCGAGGCCATCCCCGAGCGCTCGGTGACGGGCCCCGCAAGGGGGAACTTCGGCTGCAGGTCGGTGCCGAGCATGCCCCAGTAGCCGCCGACGGTGCCTTCGAGGCGGCGCTTCCACGGCTGGTCGATGGCTTCGATGAGGTTGTAGTTCCAGCCCTTTTCGTGCGCGATATGCACGAATTCGCGGATATAGCGTGCCTGATTGACCTGCGAGGGCTCCGAGCCCTGGCGCTGGCGTCCGGCGCTGGGCCAGCCGGTTTCGCCGATCATCAGCGGCTTGTCGAAATGGCCGCGCACCTCGTCGAACACGTCCGCGACGTGCGCGACGGCGCGGTCGATCGCGACGGGGTGGTCCTCCCAGAACGGCAGGATGTGAACGGTCACCCAATCGACCGACTCGGCGAGCTTCGGGTGCTGGAGCCAGAACTCCCAGACGTCGGCGTAGGTCACGGGGACCTTTACCCGCGCGCGGGCGTATTCGATCAGCTCGCGCATTTCCGACTCGGTGCGCTCGCGGCGCAACAGCACCTCGTTGCCGACGATCAGGACGCGAACCACGTCCGCGTAGTCGTTGGCGAGCCCGATCGCGTGGTCGAGCTGCTTCATGTTGCGCTTGGGATCGGCATTGACCCAGGCGCCGAGCAGGACCTTGAGGCCGATTTCGCGTGCGACCGCGGGCACCTGGTCGAGGCCCTGGTCGACCGAGTAGATGCGCACGCATTCGGTGATCTTCGACAGTGCAGCGAGGTCCGCGGCGATCTGCTCGCGCGTGATCACCAGCTTCTCGTCGAAGGGCGTCTGGCCCGGCAGGCGGTAGGGGGCATAGGACACGCACTTCAGGCGCTCGCCGTCCGCGAGCTTCAGGTCGTGCATGGGCACCGGGCGGGTCTGCTGCACGAGCACCATGCCCAGGACCAGCAGGATGGCCAGGCCAACCAGCAGGAGGCTGAGCCAGTTGCGGTCATGCGGTCGGGTTGGAGTGTGCGGAGACATGGCGCGGTGGTCTGGACGTCGGGCGGCGGTCGAAAAAAAGCCACGCCGGGGCGTGGCTTCCGTCGGAAAGAAGCGGCAGGATTTTAGCTTGCGTAGTCGTCCATCGGCACGCAGGCGCAGAACAAATTGCGGTCGCCATAGACGTCGTCGATGCGATTGACGCTGGGCCAGAACTTGTTCTCGGCGACCCACGGCAGGGGGAAGGCGGCCTGCTCGCGGGAGTAGCCGCGAGTCCAGTCGCCGAGGAAATCCGCTTGGGTGTGGGGGGCATGCTTCAGCGGGTTGTCCTCGGCGGTCCAGCGGCCGGCCTCGATTTCCCGGATTTCGTTGCGGATGGCGATCATCGCGTCGATGAAGCGGTCGAGTTCGCCCAGGTCCTCGGATTCGGTCGGTTCGACCATGATCGTGCCGGCGACCGGGAACGACATGGTCGGTGCATGGAAGCCGTAGTCCATCAGGCGCTTGGCGATGTCGACCTCGCTGACTCCGGTGGCGGCCTTGATCGGGCGGATGTCGAGGATGCACTCGTGCGCGACGCGCCCCTGCGAGCCCGTATACAGCACCGGATAGTGTTCGGCGAGGCGGTTGGCGACATAGTTCGCGTTGAGGATCGCGGCCTGGGTCGCCTGCCTGAGGCCCTCCCCGCCCATCATCGCGATGTACATCCACGAGATCGGCAGGATGCTCGCAGAGCCGAAGGGCGCGGCGCTGACTGCGCCCTGGCCCTTGTTCGGGCGATCTTCGCCGCCGGTCGCGGCGACCACGTGGTCGGCCATGAACGGCGCGAGATGCGCCGCCAGGCCGATCGGGCCCATGCCCGGTCCGCCGCCGCCGTGCGGGATGCAGAAGGTCTTGTGCAGGTTCATGTGGCTGACGTCCGCGCCGATGTGGGCGGGGGAGGTCAGACCGACCTGGGCGTTGAGGTTGGCGCCGTCCATGTACACCTGTCCGCCGTGTTCATGGACGATGGCGCAGATCTCGCGGATCGCCTCCTCGAACACGCCGTGCGTGGAAGGATAGGTGATCATCAGCGCGGCGAGGCGGTCGGTATGCTGCGCGGCCTTCGCGCGCAGGTCGGCAACGTCGACGTTGCCCTTGTCGTCGCATGCGACGACCACGACTTCCATGCCGCACATCTGCGCCGTCGCGGGATTGGTGCCATGCGCGGACTTCGGGATCAGGCACACGTTGCGGTGCGCTTCGCCGCGGCTCGCGTGGTAGCGCGCGATCGACACGAGGCCCGCATACTCGCCCTGCGCGCCGGAGTTCGGCTGCATGCAGATCGCGGGGAAGCCGGTGACTGCCTTGAGGTAGTCGGCGAGGCCCTCGATCATCTCGAGGCAGCCGGCCGCCTGCTCGCGCGGCGCGAACGGGTGCATGTTCGCGAATTCCGGCCAGGTGATGGGGATCATCTCGCTCGTCGCGTTGAGCTTCATCGTGCAGCTGCCGAGCGAGATCATCGAGTGGTCGAGGGCGAGGTCGCGGTTCTGCAGCTTCTTCAGGTAGCGCAGCATCTCGTGCTCGGTGTGGTGCGTGCTGAACACCGGGTGCGTCAGGATGGCGTCCTCGCGCAGCAGCGTGGCCGGGATGGCGCCCCCGTTCGCCGCCACCGCGGCGTCGAGCGCGGCGAGGTCGGCGCCGGCGCCGAAGCACTGCAGCACCGCGGCGACGTCGGCCGCAGTCGTCGTTTCATCGACCGAGATGCCGAGCATGCTGTCCGAGACCTTGCGCAGGTTGAAGCCCGCGGCGGCGCAGGCGGCGAGGAGTTCGCCGGTGCGCGCGCCGGTCGCGACCTGCAGCGTGTCGAAGAAGGCCGCCGTCGGTACCGGGAACCCGGCCCGGCGCAGGCCTTCGGCGAGGATTGCGGCAAGGCGGTGGATGCGCGCCGCGATCGTGCGCAGGCCTTCCGGGCCGTGATACACGGCGTAGAAGCCGGCCATGTTCGCCAGCAGGACCTGCGAGGTGCAGATGTTCGAGTTCGCCTTCTCGCGGCGGATATGCTGCTCGCGCGTCTGCAGGGTCATGCGCAGCGCGGTCTTGTCGCGGGCATCCTTCGATACGCCGATGATGCGGCCGGGCATCGCGCGCACGTTGGCTTCGCGTGTCGCGAAGAAGGCCGCGTGCGGTCCGCCGAAGCCCATCGGTACGCCGAAGCGCTGTGCCGAGCCGAGCGCGATGTCGGCGCCCATGGCGCCGGGCGACTTCAGCAGCACGAGGGCCATCAGGTCGGATGCGACCGCGGTGACGGTCCCCTTGGCCTTCAGCGCCGCGATCGTGTCACCGAGATCGGCAACCTCGCCGCGTTCGTTCGGGTACTGCAGCAGCGCGCCGAAGACTTCGTGCGTGGCAGCGTCGGCCGCCGGGCCGAATACCAGCTCGAAGCCGAAATAGGCGGCACGGGTGCGCACGACGTCGATGGTCTGCGGGAAGCAGGCTTCGTCGACGAAGAACGCGTTCGCCTTGGCCTTGCTCACGCGCCGTGCCATCGTCATGGCCTCGGCGGCGGCAGTGGCTTCGTCGAGCAGCGATGCGTTTGCGAGCTCGAGACCCGTCAGGTCGATCACCATCTGCTGGTAATTCAGCAGCGCCTCCAGGCGGCCCTGCGAGATCTCGGCCTGATACGGCGTGTAGGCCGTGTACCAGCCGGGATTTTCCGTCACGTTGCGCAGGATCACCGCCGGCGTGTGGGTGCCGTAGTAGCCCATGCCAATGAGGGATTCCTTCACGACGTTCTTCTGCGCGATCGAACGCAGCTCGGCCAGCGCCTCGTGCTCGGGCTTCGCGGCGCTCAGCGGCAGCGGCGCGGGCAGGCGGATCGCCGCGGGGACGGTCTGGTCGATCAGGGCGTCCAGCGAGGGGGCGCCGATGGCCGCGAGCATCCTTGCAACTTCGGCCGGATTCGGGCCGATGTGGCGGGCGATGAAGGCGTCACGCTGTTCGAGCCGGGACAAGGGGGCGCGCAGGGCGGAAGAGACAGGGGTGTTCGACATGACGGAAAACTCGGCGAAAGAACCGGGCCGCGCGGCGACCCGGGGAGCAGATGCGTGCGGCGGGATCAGGCGTTGGCGACGACGGCTTCGTAGCCGGCTGCGTCGAGCAGCTTGCCGAGGTCGGCTGCGGCGTCGGGCTTGATCTTGAACAGCCAAGTCCCGTAGGCGTCGGTATTCACCGATTCGGGGGCGTCGACGGCCGCCTCGTTGGAGCCGATCACTTCACCCGCAACCGGCGCATAGATGTCGGACGCCGCCTTCACGGACTCGATCACCGCGCAGGCCTCGCCGGCGGCGACCTTCCGTCCCGCTTCGGGCAGTTCGAGGAAGACGACGTCGCCCAGCGCTTCCTGCGCGTGATCGGTCACGCCGAGCGTCAGCGTGCCGTCCGCTTCGATGCGGACCCACTCGTGGGACTGGGTGTACTTGAGGTCTGCGGGGATGTTGCTCATGGGAGTCTCCAATGGTGAGAGGTTCGGATACCGGGCCGACGGCCCGGGAGCGGTGCAGCATCGGAAAAGGAACGCGGCGCCCGTGTCAGACGAGCACCTTGCCATTGCGCACGAAGGGCAGCGGGACCGTCCGGGCTTTCAGGCGGCGTCCGCGGATATCGACTTCGACGGCCGCGCCCGCCGCGACGGCGAGGGGCAGGCGCGCGAAGGCGATCGATTTCTCCAGCGAGGGCGAGAAACTGCCGCTGGTGGTTTCGCCGTCGCCGTGAGCGGTGAATACGGTCATGTGCGAGCGCAGTACGCCCTTGTCCTCGAGGATGAGGCCCAGGACCCTGCGCGTGGCGGGATTCGCGATCAGGGCTTCCTTGCCGACGAAATCGCGCGCGGTGTCGCTCAGATCCACGGTCCAGGCGAGTCCGGCGTCGAGCGGCGACACCTCGTCGTCCATGTCCTGGTCATACAGATTCATGCCGGCCTCGAGTCGCAGCGTGTCGCGGGCGCCGAGGCCGCAGGGCTTCACGCCGGCCGCCGCGAGGGCGTTCCACACGGCTTCCGCCTGCGCGGCCGGCAGCGTGAGTTCGAAGCCGTCTTCACCGGTGTAGCCGGTACGCGCGACCAGCAAATCACCCACCGCGGCAGCGGCGAAGATCTTCAGCCCTTCGCTCGCCGCACGCGTTTGCGGCAACGCCTGCCAGGTCTTCGCGCGCGCGTTGGGGCCTTGCACCGCGATCATCGCAAGGTCGCGGCGGCTGTTCAGGGTGACATTCGCGCCGGTGGCGGCGATGCGCTGGCGCATCCACGCGACGTCCTTGTCCGCGGTACCGGCGTTGACGACGATGCGGAAGGAGGCCGGCGAGAAGTAGTAGACGATCAGGTCGTCGATGACGCCGCCTTCGGGGTTGAGCATGCAGCTGTAAAGCGCCTTGCCGGGCTCCTTCAGCTTGGCGACATCGTTCGCGAGCAGTCCGCGCAGCCAGGTCGTTGCGTCAGGGCCGTCGAGGTCGAGGGCAAGCATGTGCGAGACGTCGAACATGCCGGCGTCGTGGCGCACGGCATGGTGTTCCTCGATCTGCGAACCGTAGTTGACCGGCATGTCCCAGCCGGCAAAGTCGACCATGCGGGCGCCTGCCGCGACGTGAGCTGCGTGAAGAGGGGTTTGCTTGGGCACGGACGGCTCCTGGAGGAATACGCGATCGGTTGTCGATGCAGCAGAAGCGTGACGGGGCGGGCTCCCGAACACAGAGCCCTGCCCCGTCTGTCCCTTGTACCTGAGAGTTTTCGGCCGAAGCCGGTGCCCCTTCGGTGGATGCGCTGGCAGACGCACCATCGGTTGCGTGCCCGCATCGCTCTCCAGATTCGTATTCCGTCGGCGGTCCTTTTGCCTGAGCGATTCCGGGGGGTTGCGCCTTCGGCGACTCTCCGGGAGAGTGCTCTCCCGCGCGACGGGCGGACGATAGCACCAAGGGGCGGGCCTGGCAACGGTCGGGCCGGGCTTGCCGTTTGCTATCATGAATGAAGAATACATGGATCCCGGTTCCTGGCGGGATCGCAGCTGCAGGCACCCCCGACAATGTCATTGAACGCCGATCTTCACTGCCACTCGACCGTCTCCGACGGCTGGCTGACGCCTGCCGAGGTGGTGCGGCGTGCGGCTGCCAACGGGGTGGAGCTCCTCGCGCTCACCGACCACGACGAAGTCGGCGGCCTCGACGAGGCCGCGGCGACGGCAGCCGAGTGCGGCCTGCGGTTCGTGCCGGGAGTCGAGATCTCGGTGACCTTCCGCGAGGAGACGATCCATATCGTCGGGCTGGGGATCGATCACCGCAATCCGCAGTTGCGCCAGGGCCTGATGCAGGTGCGCAGCGGACGCGAGCAGCGTGCGCAGGCGATGAGCGATGCACTCGATGCGGTCGGCATCCACGGCGTGCTCGAAGGGGCGCGTCGTTTCGCGCACAATCCCGCGCTCGTCGGCCGTGCGCATTTCGCCCGGCATCTCGTCGCAAGCGGACTGATGCCGGATGTCGCGACCGTGTTCCGTTACTATCTTGCCCGCGGCAAACCCGGATTCGTTCCTCATGCCTGGGCGCGGCTCGAGGATGCGGTGAGCTGGATCCGCGGGGCAGGGGGTATCGCGGTGATCGCCCATCCGGGCCGCTACCGCCTCTCCGCGCACGACATGGATGCGCTTTTCGACCGTTTCGTCGCCTGCGGCGGCGAGGCGCTTGAAGTCGTGTCGGGCGCGCGTGCGCCGCCTGAAGTCCTGCGCTTCGCCAGTATCGCGCGACGCCGGGGGCTGCTCGCCTCGCGCGCGTCCGATTTTCACGGCAGCGACGAAAGCCCCGTCGATCTGGGGCATTGCGAGCCGTTGCCGCCCGATCTCGTCCCCGTGTGGTCGCGGCTCACCGAAGCTGCGCCGCTCGCGGACATGCACCCCTGACCAGGACAAGAAGGCATTCATGGCCCAGTTCTTCTCGCTTCACCCCGAGCTTCCGCAGCCGCGCCTCATCCGTCAGGCAGCGGAGATCATGCGTGCCGGCGGGCTCGTCGCGTTCCCGACCGATTCCGCCTACGCCCTCGGCGGCGTCACCGGCGATTCAGATCTGCTGCAGCGCATCCGCCGGATTCGCGCAGTCGACGAGCGCCACCACTTCACGCTGATGTGCCGCGACCTCTCCGAGATCGCCACCTATGCGCGTGTCGATAACGCGCAATACCGCCTCTTGAAGGCCGTGACGCCGGGACCCTATACCTTCATCCTGGAGGGTACGAAGGAACTCCCCCGGCGGGTGTTGCACCCGAAGCGCAAGACCATCGGCCTGCGCATTCCCGAGCATGCCGTCGTGGCTGCGCTGCTGCAGGAACTCGATGAACCCATCCTCACGTCCACGCTCCTGCTTCCGGACGAGGACCTGCCCCTGACCGACCCGGAGGAGATCCGCGAGCGCCTCGAGAAGCAGGTCGAACTGGTCATCGAGGCCGGCTATTGCGGCCCCGAGGCCACGACGGTCATAGACCTGACATCGGGTGCGCCGGTGCTGGTGCGCGCCGGCCGGGGCGACCTGGCGCCGTTCGGCTTGGAGAACGACTAGCGCGGCAGGCTTGCCGCGGGCCGGAGGGGACTTGCCGGCTCTGCTAGAATATTACGTTTTATCCGCCGAAGTTCATGGATTCGCTGATCGCCACCCTCGCTATCTGGGCCCTGCCGGTGCTGCTGGCCATCACGCTGCACGAGGCGGCGCACGGCTATGTGGCGCGGCATTTCGGCGACCCGACCGCGGAGCAGGAGGGGCGCATCACGCTCAACCCCTTCAAGCACATCGATCCGGTGGGGACCATTCTCGTGCCCGGGGCCATTCTCGCCATCAGCTCGCTGTTCGGCGGCGGCGGAGTGCTGTTCGGGTGGGCGAAACCCGTTCCGGTGAATTTCAGCCGCTTGCGCAGGCCGAAGGCGGACATGCTGTGGGTGGCCGCCGCCGGGCCGTTCATGAATTTCCTGATGGCGCTGGGCTGGGCACTGCTCCTCAAGCTGGGGATGTCCAGTCCGGGCGGACTGTACGCCGTGCCGATGCGCGAGATGGGCATGGCGGGCATCCAGATCAACTCCGTGCTGATGCTCCTCAACCTGCTTCCCATCCCGCCGCTCGACGGCGGCCGCATCGTCGTCAGTCTGCTGCCGCATCGGCTGGCGTGGAAATTCGCACGCATCGAGCCCTACGGCTTCCCGATTCTTCTCGTGCTCCTTTTCACCGGCATCCTCGGCTACATCCTGTGGCCCCTGATGGCTATCTTCCAGATCTTCCTCGCGATGCTTTTCGGGTTCTAATCATGTACGCAGAACGCGTTCTCTCAGGCATGCGCCCGACCGGGCGACTCCACCTCGGCCATTACCACGGCGTGCTCAAGAACTGGGTCAAGCTGCAGGAGAGCTATCCCTGCCTGTTCTTCGTGGCCGACTGGCACGCCCTCACCACGGCCTACGACAGCCCGGAAGTCATTGCCGACAGCGTCTGGGACATGCTCATCGACTGGCTCGCGGCGGGGGTCGATCCCGAGAAAGCCACGATCTTCATCCAGTCGCGGGTGCCCGAGCATGCCGAGCTGCACCTCCTGCTGTCGATGATCACGCCGGTTGGCTGGCTCGAGCGGGTGCCGACCTACAAGGACCAGCAGCTCAAGCTCGCACACAAGGATCTCGCGACCTACGGCTTTCTCGGCTATCCGCTGCTGATGTCGGCGGACATCCTGCTCTATCGCGCCGACAAGGTGCCGGTCGGCGAGGACCAGGTGCCGCACGTCGAATTCACGCGTGAAGCGGCGCGCCGCTTCAACCACATGTTCGGGCGCGAACCGGGCTTCGAGGACAAGGCGCGGGAGGCCGTGAAGAAGCTCGGCGGAAAGAACGGCAAACTGTTCGAGGAACTGCGCAAGCGCTTCCAGCAGGACGGTGACGGTGCCGCGCTGGAGCAGGCGCGGACGATGCTGAACGAGGCAAAGAGCGTCAGCCATGTCGATCTCGAGCGTCTCCACGGCTACCTCGAAGGCAGCGGCAAGATGATCCTCGTCGAGCCGGGCGCGCTCCTCACCGAGGCGGCCCGCATGCCCGGACTGGACGGGCAGAAGATGTCGAAGAGCTACGGCAACACCGTGTTCCTGCGCGAGGACAAGGACAGCGTCGTGAAGAAGATCCGCACGATGCAGACCGACCCGGCACGCGTGCGCCGCAGCGATCCGGGCGATCCGGAAAAATGTCCGGTTTGGCAGTTCCATCAGATCTACTCCGACGAAAGCACGCGCAAGTGGGTGCAGGAAGGCTGCCGCAGCGCGGGCATCGGATGCCTCGAGTGCAAGCAGCCGGTGATCGACGGCGTGCTGGCGGAGCAGGCCGTCATGTGCGAACGCGCGAAGCCCTACGAGGAAGACCCGACGCTGTTGCGCCGCATCGTCGCCGAAGGCGACGACCGGGCGAGAGTGCTCGCGCGCGAGACGATGCGCGACGTGCGCGAGGCGATGGGCCTTTCGTATCGCTGAGGAAGGTCGCCCACGGGCGGCGGGGATGCTTGCGCGATGAACATGCCGCTCGATCTGGCTCCGGCCGAGACGTCTGCCCAGGTGGAAGCGGTCGCTCGTCTCTACGGCGAGCCGCTGCTCGAGCTGCCCAAGGATCTCTACATCCCGCCCGATGCGCTCGAAGTCTTCCTGGAAGCCTTCGAGGGGCCGCTCGACCTGCTGCTCTACCTGATCCGCAAGGCGAACCTGAACGTCCTCGACATCCCGATGGCGCCGCTCACCGCGCAGTACCTCGGGTATGTCGAGGCCATGCGCCGGCACAATCTCGAGCTCGCTGCGGACTACCTGCTGATGGCCGCGACGCTGCTGGAAATCAAGTCGCGCATGCTGCTGCCGCGTCCGCCCCGCGAGAGCGGGGACGAATCGCTCGACCCGCGTGCCGAACTCGTGCGCCGCCTGCTCGAGTACGAACAGATGAAGATGGCGGCCGCGCGGATCGATGCGCTGCCGCGCGTCGAGCGTGATCACGAATGGGTCAGCATCTTCGTCGCCGAGAAGATCGTGGAGCGGCAGCCGGAAGTGAGTCTGCACGACCTGCAACTCGCCTGGCTCAAGATCATGAAGAAGGCGCGCCTCACGCAACATCATCAGGTGCGGCGCGAGGAACTGTCGGTGCGCGAGCACATGACGGCGATCCTGCGCAAACTGGGCGATGGCGACTTCGTCGTGTTCGATACCCTGTTCGAACCCGCACGCGGGGCCGCAAGCCTCGTCGTGAGCTTTCTCGCCGTGCTCGAACTGGTCAAGGAAAAGCTCGTGCAGGTCGCCCAGAACGAACCCTTTGCGCCGATTTACGTGAAACTTGCCGATGCAGCCAACGACGCCTGACGATTTCAAGCGCGTGATGGAGGTTGCCCTGCTGGCCGCGTCGGCCCCCTTGCAGGTTTCCGACCTGCGGCGCCTCTTCGACCCGGACCCCGGTCCGGACCTCGTACGCCGCCTGCTCGACGAACTGCGCGCCGAATGGGCCGGCCGGGGAGTGGAGCTGGTTCAGCTGGCGTCCGGCTGGCGCTTCCAGACGCGGCCCGAATACCAGATATTCCTCGACCGCCTCAAGGAAGAGCGGCCGCCGAAATACTCGCGCGCGGTGCTGGAAACGTTGGCCATCATCGCCTATCGTCAGCCTGTCACGCGCGGCGACATCGAAGACATCCGGGGCGTCGCCGTGTCGCCGAATGTGCTGAAGACGCTCGAGTCGCGAGGCTGGGTCGACATCGTCGGCCACCGCGACACCCCGGGTCGTCCCGCATTGTTCGCGACCACGCGGCGTTTTCTCGACGACCTCGGTCTGCGAAGCCTGACCGAATTGCCCGCGCTAACCGAAATCGAAAGGATCATGGACCTTGTCGACACCAAAGAAATCGAAGCGGCCGCTCCGGCCGCCAATGAAGAAGAAAACTGAACCCGCCGGTGCCGACTTCGCACCCGCTCGGCCGCGTACGTCGGCTCCGCGGGCGCCGGATGACGCGGGTGCGTCCGCCGAGTCGCGGGGCGAGCGTTCGCCCGTGCGTGTCCGGGCCGCCGCCCCCGCTCGCGGCGCGCCGGCCGAGACGATCGAGCCGGAGCGCCTGCAGAAGGTCCTCGCGCAGCTCGGCGTCGGGTCGCGCCGCGAGATCGAGGAATGGGTCGTCGCGGGCCGGATATCGGTGAACGGCGAGCCGGCCGAGCTCGGGCAGAAGATCGGTCCCGGCGATCGCGTGAAGGTGAATGGCAAGCTCGTGCCGCTGAAGTTCGCGACGCGCACGCCGCGCGTGCTGATCTATCACAAGCCGGAAGGCGAAATCGTGTCGCGTGAGGACCCCGACGGGCGTCCGACCGTCTTCGAGCGTCTGCCGCTCCTGCGCAAGGGGCGCTGGATCGCCGTCGGCCGGCTCGACTTCAACACCTCGGGGCTGTTGCTCTTCACCAACGACGGCACGCTGGCAAACCGTCTCATGCATCCGCGCTACGAACTGGAACGCGAGTACGCGGTCCGTCTCCTCGGTGAACTGACCGAAGAGCAGATCGAGTCGCTCAAGACCGGCATCCAGCTCGAGGACGGTCTGGCGCGCTTCACGACCCTCACCGACCAGGGCGGCGAAGGGATTAACCACTGGTACAAGGTTACGCTTTCCGAAGGACGCAACCGCGAGGTGCGGCGCATGTTCGAGGCCGTGGGCCTCACTGTCAGCCGCCTGATGCGCGTTCGCTACGGCCCGGTGACGCTGTCGTCGCGGCTCAAGCGCGGCATGTGGATGGAAATGCCGGAGGAAGACGTATGCGAGCTTGCGGGACTGCCGCGCCCGCAGCGCCAGGTTTCGGCGCGAACGGCCGAAAAGGCGCGACAGGTAAGGGTGCATCGGACGACTCCGCGCTGACGGCGACGAATTGCGAGCCGGTTGGCCGGGCTCGCAATTGCCTGTTTTCAATGGAGCCGTTATACTTGTAAAGCTTTGATACCCGCGTTCGAGCGGGGATCGTTTTGTGGATGGAATCAACAAAGATGGGCGTTACGCCCATTTTTTATTTGTGGGCATGAAATGGACGTCGAACGTCTGGTCGAGCAGGTTGTCACCGGCCTCGGTTTCGAGCTGGTGGATTTCGAGACTTCCCCGAAGGGGCGGTTGATGCGCGTGTTCATCGATATCGATCGCGGCGTCAACGTGGACGACTGCGCGACGGTCAGCAATCAGCTGACCCGGGTTTTCGAAGTCGAGAACGTCGACTACGACCGTCTCGAAATCTCGTCGCCCGGTCTCGATCGGCCGCTCAAGAAGGCCGCCGATTTCGAGCGCTTCGCCGGGAGTGACGTCCAGGTCCGTCTGCGCATGCCCATCGGCAATCAGCGGAATTTCGTCGGCGTGCTCGCAGGCTTCTCCGAGGGCGTGGTGCGGCTCAGCACCGAGAAGGGCGAGGTCGCCTTCCCCTTCGACGAGATCGAGAAAGCGCGTCTGGTGCCCAGGTTCTGAGTATTCGTATGTGGAGGTTTTGATTAATGAGCCGCGAAATTCTGCTGCTTGTCGATGCGCTGGCGCGCGAGAAGAACGTAGCCAAGGACATCGTGTTCGGTGCCCTGGAAACTGCGCTCGCCTCGGCGACGAAGAAGCGCATCCATGACGACGCCGACGTGCGTGTGACGATCGATCGTGACACCGGCGACTACGAGTCCTTCCGCCGCTGGGTCGTGCTGCCGGACGAGGAGGTCGTCAACGACGAGGCCGAGATGGGCATCATCGATGCCCGCGAGGTCAAGCCCGGCATCCAGCTCGGCGAGTACATCGAGGAGCCGCTCGAGCCGATCGACTTCGGCCGTATCGGCGCCCAGGCGGCGAAGCAGGTCATCCTGCAGCGCATCCGCGACGCGGAGCGCGAACAGGTCCTGAACGACTTCCTCGATCGCAAGGAGCATCTCGTCTCCGGCTCGATCAAGCGCATGGAGCGCGGCAACGCGATCATCGAAGTCGGCCGTCTCGAGGCGGTGATCCCGCGCGATCAGATGATCCCGCGCGAGAACCTGCGCGTCGGCGACCGCGTCAAGGCCTTCCTGCTGCGCATCGACCGCGGCGCCCGCGGCCCGCAGCTGATCCTGTCGCGCACCGCGCCCGAATTCCTCGGCAAGCTGTTCGAGCTCGAGGTGCCCGAGATCGAGGACGCGCTGCTGGAGATCAAGGCCTGCGCGCGCGATCCCGGGCTGCGCGCCAAGATCGCCGTGCAGTCCAACGACAGCCGCATCGATCCGATCGGTACCTGCGTCGGCCTGCGCGGCTCGCGCGTGACCGCCGTGCGGAACGAAATCGCCGGCGAGCAGATCGACATCATTGTGTGGTCGCCCGATCCTGCCCAGTTCGTGATTTCCGCGCTGCAGCCGGCCGAGGTCGTGTCGATCGTCGTCGATGAGGAAAGCCACAGCATGGATGTGGTGGTCGACGACAACAACCTCGCGATCGCGATCGGCCGCAACGGACAGAACGTGAAGCTCGCGTCTGAGCTCACCGGCTGGACGATCAACCTGATGAGCGAAGAGGAGTCTGCGCAGAAGAGCGGCCAGGAGCGCCAGGGCTTGCGCCAGCTCTTCATGGACAAGCTGGACGTCGACGAAGAGCTTGCCGACATCCTCATCGACGAGGGGTTCTCGTCGCTCGAGGAGATCGCTTACGTGCCGCTTGCCGAAATGCTCGAAATCGAGGCCTTCGACGACGAAACGGTCAACGAATTGCGCAATCGCGCACGCAACGTCCTGCTTACCGAGGCCATCGTGACCGAGGAGCAGCTGGAAAATGTTTCCGACGATCTGATCAACCTCGAAGGGATGGACAAGCCGCTCGCTGCCAAGCTGGCCGAACACGGCGTGCGCACCCGCGATGATCTGGCCGATCTCGCAGTCGACGAGCTTGTCGAAATCGCCGGAATCGAACAGGAACGTGCAAGCGCGTTGATTTCCGTCGCGCGCGCGCACTGGTTCGAAGAATGAGGGGAGGGCACTGATTGATGGAACAAATGAGCGTAAACCAGTTCGCCGGCGAACTCAGGATGCCGGCAGCGGTACTGCTCGAGCAGTTGCAGAAAGCCGGTGTTGAGAAGACCAGCCCCGACCAGTTGCTGTCCGAGCAGGACAAGGCGCGATTGCTCGAATATCTGCGTCGCTCCCATGGCGCAAGCCAGCCGAAAGGCAAGATCACGCTGACGCGCAAGCAGACGTCGGAGATTCGCGCCACTGATTCGACCGGGCGTGCCCGCACGGTCCAGGTCGAGGTGCGCAAGAAGCGCGTGTTCGTCAAGCGCGACGAGCTCGGTGGCGAGGCCATTGCAGGCGAGTCGGCGGCCGTCGAGGAAGTGATGGCTGCTGCGGAGGAGGGTGTCTTCGAGCCCGTGGCGGAGGTTGTGCCGGAGGTGCCCGTCGTCGAGCCCGAGCCGGTCGTCGAGGCGGCGCCCGAACCTGAACCCGCACCCGCACCCGCACCCGCACCCGCACCGGAACCCATCGTGGAAGAACCGGCCGAGGAGGCCCCGGTCGAGGAGCCGGTGCAGGCGGCGGTTGCCGAGCAGGCCGAGGATGCTGAAGAGGCGCCTGCGGCGTCCGTGCCGCGTCCGCGCGTCTCGATCCTCAGCGATGAAGAGCGCGCTGCTCGCGAGCGCGAGGCTCGTCGGCATCAGGAGCTGCGTGCGCGCCAGATGGCGGATCTGAAGGCCAAGCAGGAGCGCGAAGCTGCTGCGCGCGCGGCCGCCGAGGCTCGCCGTGCTGAAGAGGAGGCGCGCGTCAAGGCTGAGGCCGAGAAGCGCGCGGAAGCAGCCAAACCCGAGGCTCGTGAAGGCGCGAAGGCGCCTACCGGCACCCTGCACCGCCCCGCCAAGGGAGACGAGAAGCCGGGAAGCAAGGATGCCAAGCGCGGTGCGCGTGGCGGCGCCGATGCCGGAGCCGGTGCCGGCGACAGCAAGCGTCGCGGCCTCAAGACGCGTGGCGAAGTCGGTGCGACGACCGGGTCGTGGCGCGGAGCCCGAGGCGGTGGCCGTCAGGGGCGGCAGCAGGATGACCACAAGGCCTTCCAGATGCCCACCGAGCCCGTCGTGCGCGAAATTCACGTGCCGGAAACGATCACCGTCGCCGACCTCGCCCACAAGATGGCGGTGAAGGCTGCCGAAGTGATCAAGGCCCTGATGAAGATGGGATCGATGGTCACCATCAACCAGGTGCTGGACCAGGAAACCGCGATGATCCTGGTCGAGGAAATGGGGCACAAGGCGTTCGCCGCCAAGCTCGACGACCCCGATGCCTTCCTCGAGGATGCCGAGGCGCAAGCCGACGCCACGGTCGAGCCGCGTGCGCCGGTCGTGACCGTGATGGGTCACGTCGACCACGGCAAGACCTCGCTGCTCGACTACATCCGTCGTGCAAAGGTTGCCTCCGGCGAGGCCGGCGGCATCACGCAGCATATCGGCGCGTATCACGTCGAAACGCCGCGCGGCATGCTCACCTTCCTGGATACCCCGGGTCACGAGGCCTTCACGGCCATGCGTGCCCGCGGCGCCCAGGCGACCGACATCGTCATCCTCGTGGTTGCCGCCGATGACGGCGTGATGCCGCAGACGCGCGAGGCGATCCATCACGCGAAGGCTGCCAACGTGCCGCTCGTCGTCGCCGTGAACAAGATCGACAAGCACGAGGCCAACCCGGAACGCGTGAAGCAGGAACTCATCGCCGAAGGCGTCGTGCCGGAAGAGTACGGTGGCGAGGTCATGTTCATCAACGTGTCCGCCAAGACCGGGGTGGGCATCGACAGCCTGCTCGAATCGGTACTGCTGCAGGCCGAGGTGCTAGAGCTGACGGCCCCGGTCGATACGCCGGCCAAGGGCCTCATCATCGAAGCGCGTCTCGACAAGGGGCGCGGTCCGGTCGCGTCGCTGCTGGTCCAGTCCGGTACCCTGCGCAAGGGCGATGTCATGCTGGTGGGTGCCACCTTCGGCCGCATCCGCGCGATGCTGGACGAGAACGGCAAGGCGATCGACGAAGCGGGGCCGTCCATTCCCGTCGAAGTCCTCGGTCTGTCGGATGTTCCGGCCGCCGGTGACGAGGCAATCGTGCTGGCCGACGAGAAGAAGGCGCGCGAAATTGCGCTCTTCCGCCAAGGCAAATTCCGCGAAGTGAAGCTTGCCAAGCAGCAGGCCGCCAAGCTCGAGAGCATGTTCGAGCAGATGGCCGAAGGCGAGGTCAAGTCGCTTCCCCTCATCATCAAGGCCGACGTGCAGGGTTCGCAGGAAGCCCTCGTGCAGGCGCTCAACAAGCTCTCCACGGACGAAGTGCGCGTCAACGCGATCCACTCGGCGGTCGGCGCGATCTCCGAGTCGGACGTCAACCTGGCGCAGGCCTCGGGTGCCGTCATCATCGGCTTCAATACCCGTGCCGATGCGGGTGCGCGCAAGCTGGCCGAGACCTTCGGCATCGACATCCGCTACTACAACATCATCTACGATGCCGTGGATGACGTGAAAGCTGCCCTGTCGGGCCTGCTGTCGCCGGAAAAGCGCGAGAATCAGCTGGGCCTCGTCGAAGTCCGGCAGGTCTTCCGCGTGCCCAAGGTCGGCGCCGTGGCCGGTTGCTACGTGCTCGAAGGTCTTGTCAGGCGTGGCGCGCAGATCCGCGTGTTGCGCGACAACGTGGTCATCCACACCGGCGAGCTCGAGTCGCTCAAGCGCTTCAAGGACGACGTCAAGGAAGTCAAGTTCGGGTTCGAGTGCGGTCTGTCGATCAGGAACTTCAACGACGTGCAGGAAGGCGATCAGCTCGAAGTGTTCGAAATCCAGGAAATCGCCCGGACGCTATAAGAGATGCCCAAGGAGTATTCCCGCAGCCAGCGCGTGGCGGAGCAGGTCCGCCGCGAGCTGGCCGAGCTGATCCGCCTCGAAGTGAAGGATCCCCGGGTGGGATTCATCACGCTGACCGACGTCGAGATCACGCCCGACTACGCGCATGCAAAGGTGTTCTTCACCTCGATGCGCGGGGAGGAAGGGCTGGACGAAATCCTCGTCGGCCTGCGCCGTGCGAGCGGCTTCCTGCGCCGCGAACTCGGCAAGCGCGTGCGCATTCACACGCTGCCCGAGCTGCATTTCCAGTACGACCCGTCCGTCGAGCGCGGCAGTCGCATGTCGCAGTTGATCGACCAGGTGGTGCGCGACGATGACGCGCGGCACAAGGGCGAGCCGGAAGACTGACCGGCCTTGAAGACGCAGAAGCAGTTCCGGCACCAGCGGCGAGCGCTGGATGGCGTTCTCCTGCTCGACAAGCCGCAGGGCATGACCTCGAACGCTGCGTTGCAGACCGCGCGCCGGCTGTTGAACGCGGCCAAGGCGGGACACACGGGCACGCTCGATCCCATGGCGACGGGCTTGCTGCCGCTGACCTTCGGGGAGGCGACCAAGTTCTCGCAGATGTTGCTCGATGCGGACAAGGAGTACGAGGCAACCGTCCGTCTCGGGATCGAAACCGACACGGGTGACGCCGAGGGGCGTCCGATCGCCAGTGCGCCGGTGGCGGTGACGGAAGAAGCGATCCGTGCGGCACTGGCACGCCTGACGGGAGAGATCGAGCAGATTCCGCCGATGTATTCGGCGCTCAAGCGCGACGGCAAGCCTTTGTACGAGTATGCACGCGCCGGTATCGAGGTCGAATTGACGCCGCGACGCGTGGTCATTCATGCCCTCGAATTGCTGGAATCGGGAGACGAGAGTTTCCGGGTCCGCGTGGCGTGCAGCAAGGGGACCTACATCCGCACGCTCGCGATCGACCTCGGTCGCCTGCTCGGGTGCGGGGCCCACCTGTCGGCGCTGCGGCGCACGCGCATCGGCCCCTTTGCAGTGGAGTCGGGCACGGTGACGCTGGCGGCGCTCGAGGGCGTTCCGGCGGACGAGCGCGAACACCTGCTTGCGCCCGCCGACGCGCTCGTGGCTCATTTGCCGGCGATCGCTCTCTCGCCCGCGCAGGCCGCTGGTTTGCTGCAAGGGCGGGTGCTGGCGGTCGATTGCGGGGAGCGGGGGCTCGTGAGGGTTTACGGGGACGGACGCTTCCTGGGACTGGGGGAGCTGGCCGATGATGGCCGCCTGTCGCCCAAACGCCTCGTCGCAACCGGCGCAACTACGCAACAGTCTTGATAAACATTGAGTTTTTTATGGTGCGTTGGGTATAATCCCACGCTTCTGATTGGCAGAAAACGAAAAGAGTAAACACCCACATGGCTCTCGATACCGCATCCAAGGCGCAGATCGTCACCGACTTCCAGCGTGCACAAGGCGACACCGGCTCGCCGGAAGTTCAGGTTGCGCTGCTTACCGCCCGCATCAACGGACTCACTGGTCACTTCAAGGCCAACGCGAAGGACCACCACTCGCGTCGCGGCCTGCTCAAGATGGTCAGCCAGCGCCGCAAGCTTCTCGACTACCTGAAGCGCACGAACGCCGACAGCTATCGCGCCCTCATCGAACGTCTGGGTCTGCGCAAGTAATTCGCTGGACGTGTCGCGTCTGACAGCGTCGAAAAAGACAAGCTAGCGAACAAGCCGGTGCGGATCCCGCGGGGTCGCACCGGCTTTGTTTTTGTCGGCTGTCATGCGCGAGCGAAGCTGTCTTGCAGTTGTAGTCTGCTGCTTCCATTCATCTAAAGGATATTCAACTTGCCTACCGCCATCAAAAAGACATTTGCATACGGCGCGCACACCGTCACCATCGAGACCGGGGAGATTGCTCGCCAAGCAGGTGGTGCCGTCATCGTGAACATGGATGACACGATGGTCCTGGCGACCGTCGTTGCCGCCAAGGAAGCAAAGCCCGGCCAGGATTTCTTCCCGCTCACCGTCGATTACGTCGAGAAGTTCTACGCAGCAGGTCGCATTCCCGGTGGCTTCTTCAAGCGTGAAGGGCGCCCGACCGAGAAGGAAACGCTGACCTGCCGCCTGATCGATCGCCCGATCCGCCCGCTTTTCCCGGACGGCTTCTACAACGAAGTCCAGATCATCGTCACGGTTCTGTCGTTGAACCCCGAGATCGATTCCGACATCCCCGCGATGATTGCCGCCTCGGCTGCGCTGGCGATCTCCGGCGTCCCGTTCAACGGCCCGATCGGCGCGTGCCGTGTCGGTTACGCCAACGGCGAATACATCCTCAACCCGACCGTCGAGCAGCTCAAGACCAGCGAGCTTAACCTCGTCGTTGCGGGCACCGAGGTCGCGGTCCTGATGGTGGAGTCCGAGGCGCAGGAACTGTCGGAAGAAGTCATGCTGGGCTCTGTGGTATTCGGCCACCAGCAGTTGCAGGTCGCGATCCGCGCCATCAACGAACTCGTCGAGATCGCCGGAAAGCCCGAGTGGGATTGGCAGCCGCCCGCGAAGAACGAGGCGCTGATCAGCCGCCTGAAGGAGCTCGCGGGCGCCCAGCTCGAAGATGCGTTCCGCATCACCAGCAAGCAGGCCCGTACCGAGCGCGTCAACGAGATCCGCAAGAACACGATTGCGACGATTGGCGCCGAAATGGAAGCCGCGCCGTCGGCGAACGAACTCAAGGACATCTTCCACGAACTCGAAGCGGGTATCGTGCGCAGCCGCATCCTTGCCGGCGAACCCCGTATCGATGGACGCGATACCCGTACTGTCCGCCCGATCGAGATCCGTGTCGGCGTGCTGCCGCGTACGCACGGTTCGGCGCTGTTCACGCGCGGCGAAACCCAGGCGCTGGTCATTGCGACGCTGGGCACGGGGCGTGACGAGCAGATCATCGACGCGATCGCGGGCGAGTACCGCGAGAGCTTCATGCTGCACTACAACTTCCCGCCGTTCTCGACCGGTGAAACCGGGCGCATGGGCGTCACCAAGCGTCGCGAAGTCGGCCATGGCCGCTTGGCGAAGCGTGCCCTTGTCGCCGCCCTGCCGGCACCGGAGGACTTCAGCTACACGGTTCGCGTGGTTTCGGAAATCACCGAGTCCAACGGCTCC
The DNA here is from genome assembly GCF_012910905.1 of Aromatoleum toluvorans. GTDB lineage: Bacteria > Pseudomonadota > Gammaproteobacteria > Burkholderiales > Rhodocyclaceae > Aromatoleum > Aromatoleum toluvorans. The sequence goes on along the minus strand of NZ_WTVN01000001.1, from coordinate 273,089 downwards.
AGCTCGATGGCATCGGTGTGTGGCGGATCGCTCGCACTCATGGACGCCGGCGTGCCGATGAAGGCCCACGTGGCGGGCATCGCGATGGGTCTGATCAAGGAAGGCAACCGCTTCGCCGTCCTGACGGACATCCTCGGTGACGAGGATCACCTTGGCGACATGGACTTCAAGGTCGCGGGCACCGAGAAGGGCGTCACGGCGCTGCAGATGGACATCAAGATCCAGGGCATCACCAAGGAGATCATGCAGGTCGCGCTGGCCCAGGCGGGCGAGGGGCGCATGCATATCCTCGGCATCATGAAGCAGTCCCTGGCGTCGCATCGCGGTGAAGTCTCGGAGTTCGCGCCGCGCATGCTCACGATGAAGATCAATCCCGAGAAGATCCGGGACGTGATCGGCAAGGGCGGTGCGGTCATCCGCGCGCTGCAGGAAGAGACGGGCACCATCATCGAGCTGCAGGATGACGGCAGCGTGACCATCTCCTCGGTAAGCGCGGAAGGCGCGCAGCTCGCCAAGCAGAAGATCGAGGCCATCACGGCCGAGGTCGAGGTGGGCAAGGTGTACAACGGCACGGTCGTGCGCCTGCTCGACTTCGGCGCGATCGTGAACATCATGCCGGGCCGCGACGGGCTGCTGCATGTCTCGCAGATCGCGAACGAACGGGTCAATAACGTGGCGGACTACGTCAAGGAAGGCCAGGCGGTGCGCGTCAAGGTTCTCGAGACGGACGAACGAGGCAAGATCCGTCTGAGCATGAAGGCGCTGCTGGATCAGGCTACCGAGTAATCCGGCTCGCACGAAAAAAAAGGGACGCCGCGGCGTCCCTTTTTTGTTTGTGCTGCCGTGCGTGAAGCGCGGCGGTGTTCGAGCAGTCTGCTTACTTGGCGACCTGACGCTCGCGCATTTCCTCGAGCGTCTTGCAGTCGATGCAGAGCGTCGCCGTGGGGCGTGCTTCGAGGCGCTTGAGGCCGATCTCGACGCCACAGCTGTCGCAGTAGCCGTATTCGCCGGCATTGATGCGCGCAATGGCCTCGTCGATCTTCTTGATCAGCTTGCGCTCACGGTCGCGGTTGCGCAGTTCGAGCGCAATGTCCGACTCCTGGCTGGCACGATCATTGGGATCGGCGAAGACAGTGGCCTCGTCCTGCATCGTATGAACCGTGCGCTCAATATCGCCCGCCAATTCCCGTTTCACCGATTCCAGCATTTCGCGGAAGTGGGCCAGCTGCTTCTCGCTCATGTATTCCTCGCCCTTTTCGGCGACGTACGGCGGGAACTGTTTCTGCAGTGTATCGTCCGGCATGACTTCGACTTCCGGTTGGTAATTGAAAGAAACCGAACTAATATCAGAAACCGCCCGGCGGAGCAAGCAAAGACGCCGTTCTCGGGATAGTCGCGTGCCGCCATGCGAATGCAAAAAAATCGATTCGTGTTTGACGTGCAGGGAATGAGTGTGTATTATTCGCGGCTCTCGGGGTGTAGCGCAGTCCGGTAGCGCGCTTGCTTTGGGAGCAAGATGTCGGGGGTTCGAATCCCTCCACCCCGACCAGCTAACCCCGATGCCCGCGGGATCTGCCCGTAGCTCAACTGGATAGAGCACCGGCCTTCTAAGCCGGGGGTTACAGGTTCGATTCCTGTCGGGCAGGCCAGAGAAAAGGTTTTTTGGCTGTAGAATTTTTCTGCAGCTGGAGAAGTGGCGGCATTAGCTCAGTCGGTAGAGCACTGGATTGTGGCTCCAGTTGTCACCGGTTCGATCCCGGTATGTCGCCCCAAAATCAAAGAGATACGGCACCCTTCGGGGTGCCGTTTTCAATACTCTGGCTTTTTTTCAAAACTCCGCACCGATTTATTCCAGCGGAGTCGCTTTCTTTACCCTGCGCCGGTCATAGACCTTTTCGATCATTGCATCGGACGCGTGGCCTGAAAGCGCCCTGGCGTCCCGGCCGCCTTCCTTCATTTCGGTGATTGTCTTCGCGCGCAAATCGTGGAAGTGGAATCGCGCGGTGATCACGCCTTCGGCGATCGCCTTATCCATCGTGCGTTGCCATGCAGTTTTCCAGCCTTCCATCGTCATCGGTGATCCGTCCCTTCTGGTCACCAGCGACGTGCTGGCAATCGGGCGCTTCAGTTCTTTCAGCGCGTTCACCGCCTCGCGCAATGCGGGCGTCCACGCGATGCAGATCTGTACGAGCCGACTGCGAGCCGTCTTTCCCTGACTGATCATCAGCCCTTCGTCCGTGATCGCATCGCGGCGCAGGGATAGTAGATCACCGCGGCGCTGACCGGTGAGGCGAGCAAGGTCCATCAGTGCGGCAACGAGCGGAGGGGCGATCTTCTTCACCGCATCGAACTCGGCATCGGTGACGTAGCGCGTGCGAGGCGTTTCCTTGAACGGCTTCACCTCGCGCACCGGGTTGTCCTTGCAGTGACCCCACATGATCGCGTGGCGCATGATGTCCTGTAGCAGGGATCGCTCGCGGTTGGCGCGGACTTTCGACGTCTTCGCGCGGGCCTGCATGAAGTTCCACACATCAGCCGCGGTGATGTCGGCCGGCTTCATTAGGCCGAACACCTTCGTCAGCGTCGCCGATTCCAGTTTGTTGCCGGCCTGGGTGCTCGCGGCTTTTTCGGGTACCACCTCTCGCAGGTAGCGGCCGATGACGCCAGACATCGTCTCGGCAGGGGCGTTCGTGTTCTCCAGCTCAGCCCATTTCGTCCGAGCGATGGAGAGGTCGCGCCCGAGATTGATCCATCCTCCGTTCGCTGCATACCAATACGACCGCCCCTTGAGGTACATGCGAGGCGGGAGGTTCATGCAATTTTTTCGCGGACGTCCCATCATCACAGGATAGCTCCGAGATCGGGGCCTTGCCTGCGCCGGGCAGCTTCAGTCGAGCCGCCCATGCGCTTCTCGACGATCGAGCGCAGCACTTTCGGGTATCCAGCGGCGTCTTCCTCGTACGGCCAGGCACGATCCGTGAGCCAACGCTTTTGCAACGAGGGCTTCTGGTAGCCAGTGAGGTCGCGGAGTTCGTCCTTACTCAGGAACATGTCATGCCTCTTTCGGCGATGGCAGCAGCTTCGCCTCGGCCGCGTTCTCCGGCACGATCTTACCGCTCGGTAGCGTCCGCGGCGGAGTATGGAGTGGAGCGCTGTTGATCTGGCTACCCGTGGTGTTGATGGGGCGGTCGAAGTCTCGAGGAGAAAATCCGCAGACATCGGCTTCGCCGACAGAGCCCTGCTTCCCGAGTAGGCTGCTGGCGCGGGACGGCCACGGTGGAGTCCTTAGTGCCGCCCGCGATACTGCAGGGTGCCAGGAAGGGCCGCGTCTGACGTACAATGTCCGGCGCGACAGCGAAGGCATCCTGTTTCATGATGCTCCCTCCGTGATAGGGAGCCGCCTCGGATCCTCCTTTGGGCGGAGCTCATAGTAGCGGTCGAGGAAGAGATGTTTCGCCACAATCGGTGGCAGCGGCTGGATCTTTAGCACCAGCGGCCTGACCTCATCAATGTCAATCAGCGCGTTATCGTATGGCCGGCCGAGATCGCGGAATTCGGTCGCCCGCAGAACGAGATCGGCATGCTCGACAGTTGGCGCGAGGTGGGTAGGTACGCCGAGCCTCGTCAGAACGTCATTGGGCACATAGCCCTCGGTCTCGAGGCTTTCCGGGAGTGACTGCTTGAGTGCCTCCCCAGCGTTGAGCAACAACGCCGCGAGCGCATCTTGCGGCGGTACGATCATGCTGACGAGGTAGTCGTGCTGCGCAATCGAATAGAAGATCTTCGTTTGGCCGGCGAAGCAGCAGGTGCTTGCCAGGGCGTGCGCGATGTCCTCGATTCGTACGAGGTGGGAGGCTGATCCGGTGCACTCGGAACACGGGTCTGACCTGAACGAGTGCGCAGCGCGTGCTTTAACTCGGCGCCTTCCCTGTGATTCGGGGAAATCCTGCTTCATCTGCTTCTCCTTGCGTTCGTGTTTCCGGGCTCGGCCTGCCGATGGCCATGAGGTACTCATGGCTTGGCGACGCGTGGGGATTCAGGACAGAGGTCGGCGCAGCGCGTAGCGCAGCGTGACAAGCAAGGAAGTGATGCGAAAGCGAGTGGGGAGCGAGCGAGGGATCCGCGCGTCTTTGGATGCGGCAGTGTGCCCTTTGGCCGGCACGTTGAATTTATCGCTTTGACGGCAGCCTGACAAGCGTCGGCAATGGGCAGACACGTTCCCCGGGGGTGGGCGGCGTAGCCGCTTTTCTCAAGGCCTGAGGATCCTGAGAAAAGCGGCCACACGCACGAGGCGTCTGGGCCGCAGTGGGTCGGAAGGGAGGCCGGCCGCCGGCCGATTGATACGAATGCCGATGGGCGAGCGCCACGTGCTACAGCCGGCCCGACTCGGCAAAGGAAACGGTCGCGTTACCCGCGACGACAAAATGGTCCAGCACACTCACGTCAACCAAGGCCAGTGCGGACTTGAGGGTCCGTGTGAGGGCCTCGTCGGCGGTGGAGGGCTCGCACGCTCCAGACGGATGCTGGTGCGAAAAGATCACTGCTGCAGCATGGAGCTCGATCGCTCGCCGCACAATCTCGCGCGGATAGACACTCGTTTGCGTCAAGGTGCCGCGAAACGCCTCCTCGGCGCGAATGAGATGATTGCGGGCATTGAGATACAGGACCACGAAGACCTCGTAGGGGCGTCCTGCGAAAAACGTGCGGAGGAACTGTCTGACGACCGCCGGGGAGTCGAGCACATCGCGCGTGGCCAGATCCTCGGCGAAGCTGCGTTTCAGGATCTCGAGCGAACACGCCAAGGCATCCCAAGCGGGCGTGTGGGGTTCGCGGGCAAGCCCAACGACCTGGGTCCACGATCCGCTGCAGCTCTCCCAGACGTCCTCGGCCTCCGGGCCGAAGAAGCGCTCAAGCAGTGCGGCATCAGCAAGGGAAGTAGGGGAAGAATAGAAGGGCATCACCGGCATCTCCTCAGAAGAATGGGAAGAGCCGTGTCCCTGATGGGGAGCAGCTCCCCATGGGAATGACATGAACCGACGAACGTGACCCCGAGCCCGAAGGCTATTCCGGTTTCAGGGGCTGACCGGACGCTGGCAGCCTTTCGGCTGAACTGCTTTCATATCGTAGTCGGGTTCTGACGCACCTGCAATGCCGATAGCCCAGTCCCGACAGTTCAGTCCTAATTGGCATCCATAATTCTTTCTGGATGGGACGTTTCGGTATCCAGAATTAACACATTGGCTGCGATCCAGCCTCGCGCCCGGTCCGCGGGGTGGCGTCAATCACGGCGACCAATCACGCCAAGAAGGGCCCGGAAGTCTGTCGCCAAGCTCTCGCGCCCGGCCTTCGCCCCCAATTCGTAGCTGTCGATCAATAGTGGAAGGGCTTTTCGCAGCACGGTGAAGTCAATGTCGATGGGAATGACCGCAATTTTCGCTATCCCCTTATAGATCTCGACGGTGTCACCCGCGGCGACCGCATGGATCGAGAAGAAGTTGAACAATGCAGTCCGTTCCGCGCCCCAACTCGACGGCCATTCATTACGCACGATCAGCCTCCCTTCGGTTCGTTACCCAGGGCTGTGCTCGCCATCTCGAGCAATTTCAAACGCCTGCGCTGTAGTGCCTTCGTGGCTTGGCCGCACGGCCGGCGCAGCACGAAACCGATTGCCCACAGAAACTGGGGATGGCGCTGTGGACAAGTCGGGAATACGCTTGTCGGCCGGGCACCTGCACTCGCGCCTCATCATTGAGCGTCGCCGGCGGACGGTGAGGCCATTACGCGCGGACATAGCCATGGCCGTTGCAGGCGGTGCACGGCTGGAACTCCCAGCTCGATTCGATTCCCCGCCCGTTGCAGGCTCGGCAGTACTCGTGGGACGAACCTCTGTCGCGGCCGCTTCCGCCGCAACTGTGGCAGGCGCGGTCCGTCAGAACTCGGGTCTCACAAGCGCCGCGACAGTGGGGGCAAGAACGTTCGTCGTCATGCATGGCGGGACGCTCCTCCGGTCAGAAGGTGGAGTTGAGACTCGAGAGCACCTTGGGCGGCAAGTCCTGCCAGCCGGCGGGATCGTCGGTGGTCACGCAATACTGCCCGGTTACGCGCGTACCGGAGCCGTCGCGTGCAAGCTCCAGAATCAGCTTGTACTGGCGCTGCCCATTGGCCACGTCAGGTGAATGCACCACCTGTTCCAGGCGATACAGTGCGCCGGGAGTGGATTCATGCAGATAGCCCGCGATATGCAGGCTCGCTTCGCCTGCCAATGACCGGCGTTCGACCTCGTTCGGCGTCAAGAAGCTATAGCGGCTCATGGCGCGCGCGTAGGTCGTATCCACGTCGCGTGACGATCGCTTCGCGAACGCCTTACAAACGACATTCTCCACCCAGTTCCGGTAGACCTTTTTTCCAAAACTGTCCCCGCCGGCAGGGGCGGTACGCCCTTGAGTCTGTACTCCCGTTGCACCGGACTGTTGCCGCATCCGTTCGCGCGCCTCATTGGCCTCGCGCTTCGAGCGGTCCTCGCATGCCTGCGGATCGTCCGCCCTCATGCACTTCACGCCGAAGATCACGCCATCGAGCACGTCCGCCGAAACGGGCGACACCCACGCCGCGAATGCGGCAACGAGGCAAATTACGGGTTTCATCGGTGATCCTCCAGCTGTCCTAGACCATCAGGAGCAGGACGATTGATGTCACTACCATAGCCCGAAGAATGTCGTACGTCATTTCACGAATTGTTTCGCCGCCGCTGCTGAGTGCGTGCCACTTGCTGATCACGACGTAGGCCATCCACGTCAGCACTACAGTTGCGGCGAGGCCAACCAGGAGATCCCGCACCTTGCCCATCTGGTAGCCGGTGGCGGCATGGAAGCCCTGCGCCGCGGAGGTAAAGCCGTGGCTGTTATGGGGGGTGAGCAGCGCGACGGCGCCGGATCCGCCGCCGGACGACCTCAGCGGCGGATCGGTGTAGACGTAGCTCTCGCCCGTGGTGCCACCGGTAGGATCGGCGGCGCGCAGCGCGGCATATGTCGGGGCGGTGGCACTCAGCGTGTAGCCGGCGAACTTTGAAAGGTAAGAGGTGAGCTTCGTGCCGTTGCCGTCGGCGGGGTTCGTCGTCCCGCCCGACTTGAGCCATGCTCCGACCGTTCCGGCGCCGAGCAGATGGGCCGCGGCGACGAGCCCGGACTGTGTAATCTCGATTCCATTGATCGTCGTGCCGAGGTAACTCTCCGCGCCGTAGGTGCTGGCGAGGGTGCGCCAAGCCTGGGCGTGGTAGGCGGTGACCGCCTGGACCTGCGCATCGGGGTTCGCAAGGAACTCCGCAAGCGACGTCACGCCGTACTTGCCGCTGAAGCTGCCGTTCCAGTCGTTTTTCTTCGGGGTGGCATCGCCGGTGTAGAGGCCCACGTCCTTCAGCGCGGATTCGCCGAACTGGAACAGCCCGGCGTAGCCAGAACCGATGATCACGTCCGGCCTCATGCTGCTCTCGCGTTCGCCGAGCGCCCGTAGGAAATCGACGTAGGTGATGCCGGCCCATGCCAGTCCGGCAACGAGGAGCAGCAGGTACAGGGAGCGGGCACCGGGGCGAAGACGGAATCTCGTCATGGCGGTTTCCTACTGACGGTCTGGACACGGGCCGCCATCGGCGGCTTCGGATCGGGCGTAACGATAGTGGCCGTCGCCACCCAGCCGCCACACCCCCATGCACGACGAAGTCCGGCTGGCGAGTGCGAGATCGCGCCAGCCGTGGCTTGTGGACCGCAGGACGCGGTACGCCGGCGCGATCACGTCCATCAGCTGAATCCATGTTCCATCGCGCTGTCTGGCGTAAAGCCAAACGCTGATGCCGGTCATGCCTGAAGTGCAGGTGTTGCCGGCCACAACGAACACTTCGGGCTTCCGGTCGCCGTTCAGATCCTCCACGTGTGCTTCGGGATCCATGGGCTCGCGGTCACAGCCGGGGAGGGTGCTGACGACCTGGCTACCATTGAGCGCCAGCGGTGTCAGGTGCGCGATCGCGACGCGATCCGGCGCGGGCAAGGCCGAGGCCGGCACGTTCTCGAAGAGCGCGGCGGCAAGCGCCGCGGACTTCTCGTCGGCGTGAACCAAGCCGACGTAGAGGATCGCGACGAACGCAGATGCGTACGGGAGCCGTTTCGGTGGCAGCATGCCGAGTCTCCTCACTGGGAAATGGAACCGTCGGCACCGATCAGCACCGGCCAGACGCGGATGCCGGCGGCCTCCAGGAGCGCGTCGGCGGACATCGGCACCATGTGCACGCCGGCGAGCGCGCGCAGGCGCGTGAAGTCGGCCTCGGTTGCCACGGCGGCGACGATGCCGCGGGCGCCGAGTGCCTGCAGTCGCTCGGCGTTGCGCTGCAGCCACGCGTGGGACGGCGCGTCGTCGCCGACGACGAAGAACGGGGCGCCTGGTCCGCCCGGTAGCCGTGCCGGCATCGGGTTCGGCAACAGTCGCCCGGGGCCGGCCTTCGCCGAGGCGACCGGGAAAGCTGGTATGGAGGGCGATTGCCGCGGCGCGACGGGCTGCTTTGATGGGGGCATCTCGCGGGCGTCCCCCTCGTCATTCGTCAAATAGGGGGCCAGTGATACGCCGCCTCCGTCATGGATGACGATTGCCGGCATGACGGGGGGCTCTGCGGACCCGACGGGGGCGGCGATCAGCAGGGCGAGAGAAAGGATCAGGGTGCGTTTCATGTCATCACCAGAGTCCGAACTGGATGTGGCCGATGAAGACACCCCTGACTCGACAGCAGGCATAGGGCCGCCACAGCGTATAGGCGTAGCTCCCCGAGTTCGTCGTCATCGCTTCGCCGTATGAGACCGGGCTTGCGGTGTCGTTCAGGCCAAACACGTGGCAACTGGTGGGCACCGCGACATTCATCTGCCACAAGCCACCCATCGGGTTCATCTCCATTGCAGGCGGCGGATCCCACACGAGCTGGCTGCCACGAACTGCCAGCGCGGCGGACGACACGTACGTGTAGATGTGGGGCTGTCCGGGTCGAGTGATGAAATCGGCGATGCGCTGTGACAGGACCGCCGCACCCTTCACCTCGTGCTGCTGCACCACTTCGCCGGTCCGCGGATACACGTTGCCCCAGGTGTTGGCCGGCCACATGCCAACCTCGCGCATGCCGGGGATCCAGGAGGCCGGGAACAGCAACTCCGCCGGGAGATAGGAGCGCCACACCAGCGCGTCCAGCGTGGACATGAAGTAGGGCACGAAGGGGCTGACTGCCGTCGGGCAGGGGCCGAGGCTTGTCGCCGGGTGGCCGATGGCATCGGCATCGCGAAAGCGCCGGGCCTTGTCGGTGCGGTCTCCGCGCGACCGAGTCCCGGCGCTATCCGACAGGGGCTTCCCGAGCAGCGCACCGATGGTGCTCGTCGTCGCCGCGGCAAGCGGTATGCCGATCTCGGGCCAAGGATGGGTCGCGACATCGTGGTAGGTACTCACCACGAGATCGGGGGCGAAGTGGCTGAACCGGGTCGAAGCCTTGATGTCGCATCCGAACGGCGTGCAGAAGAGCCAGAAACAGATGCCGGAGATGTGCAAGAACGCGCACGAGGGGTAACTGGCGATCGCCTGCGCGAATAGCGCCGCAGTGGTCGTAAACTCCATTGCGGCGGAGAGCGGCGCGTGAGCAAGCGCCGCAGTGCCCAAGAAGGCTCGGAAGGTACGGGTTGGAGTCTGCCGATGGGAAACCATCTCGACGCGCCTTGCCAATCAATGACCGCGCGCACGCCAGGCGCGATAAATCGTTCGTGCTGCATCCACGTCGGGCACGCCATAGACTACCGCGCGTTGATCGAAGACGATCGCCGGCACCTTCGTCAATCGGTAACGCGCGGCAAGATCCAGCGCCCGCGCGCCGGCTTCGATGCCTTTCCGGTCTGCACCGGACAGCGCCGCGAAGCGTTCTTTGGCAAGCGTGGCCGCTTGCTGGGTCGAGGGCGGTAGCCCGACCGACAGCGCCTTCGTCACGCGTTCGATGCCATCCACGTAATGAACGGCTGCGCCGTCGGCTCCGCGAACCTGCTGCGTGGATAGCTGAAAAACCTCGACGTGCTCCTGGGCGTGGCCGCGCCCCGCGGCGAGCGCGGCCAGGAGGAGGAACACGCGAGTGGCGGTGATGTCCGCGCGCTTCATGGCTTGCCGGTAGCCGTGCGCGCGCCGGCGCGCGCCAGGGCCTCTTCGAGTTCCTCGGCGGGCATCGCGCCAAGCACGCGGCGCCCATCGCCGAGCACCATTGTCGGCGTGTTGCGGATCCCGCGCGCGCGGCCGAAATCGACGATGCGCTTGACGACCTGCATCGCCTCTTCGCAGTGCGGCTCGATTTGTTTCGGCATGGGCGCGCCGTCCATGTAGGCTTGCCAGCGCGACTCGCGCGCACCCTGTGCGCTGCACCAGATCGCGACCGCGGCGGGGATCGAATCGGGCGAAATCACCGGATAGGTGAAGGCATAGATTGTCACGTTATCGAGGCGAGCGAGTACAGGCTGCATCGAGCGGCACACCGGGCAGGCCGGGTCCTCGAACACGGCGAACTTGCGCGAGCCGTCGCCGCGTACGGTCTTGAGCGCCAGATCGAGCGGCAATTCGTCGAACGGAATCGCAGCAAGCGCGGCGAGCTTCGCTTGCGTCAAATCCCGCTTCTCGAGCGTGTCGATCAGGCGGCCATCGATGAAGGCATAGCGCCCCGAAGCGTCGGCGTAGAAGACGTCCATGCCGTTCGTCACTTCAAAGATGCCCGGCACGGGCGTCGCAGCCACGGAATCCGGCGTCACCTCGCCGTTCGTGTGGCGGGCGATCGCGGCCTTGATGTCCTGCGCTGCGCCCTCTGGCCCGGCGCCGAAACCGGGCGCTGCCGAAAGGCCGAGAGAGAGGAAGGCGACGCTTACAACATGGAACATCCGTGGGGTCGACGTTCCACGCACCGCGGCGTATGTTTCACGATGGGCCGTTGGCATAGGATCATTCTTCGTAAGGGAGGGACTATGGACAGAGATGCACGCGCGAGCGGCACGGATTCCGGGTGGATGCTCGCCTTGCTGGGCGCGGTGCTGGAAATCATCGGAATTGTTGTGGCGGGAGGTTCGGAACGTCGAGATTCGGACGACGACCGCGACCCCATATTTGCGGACACTTCGAGTGCCACTCGCGGTGCGTTTGCCGGTGAGGAGACGATGGGCGACGCCTTTACCGCGTATGGTCGCGAACCGATTGGCGCGGGTAGGAATGGCGAGCCAGTAGGCGTCTATTCCGGGGCACCGATCATCCATTACTAGGGCGGGTTCCATCTTGCTCACCTCCGCCGTACCGCGCGTCCAATGCGGCCGGCGACCATGCCTACGCCCGTTTGCCCCGCGGTCATTCCTTGGCCGATGGCGCTCCGCTGCATGGCGTCAATGGTCTGAACCACGTGCAAGCCTGCCCACCCCATCATCCCGCTCCATATCAGGGGCAGGCCGAGATACAGCCCGATGAGCAGGGTGTTGAGCGTCGACCGCTTGAGGGCGGTGTCGAACTCCAGGTGCAGGACGTTGAAGAGCATCGATTCCGCGCCGGGATACATCGCCACCCACAGGTGCTCGTCGAGCCACAGCGCGATGTACCACATCAAGGCCCACGACTTGACCGTGAAGATCGCCAGCGCGCCGAGGAACATCACGTTCAGGCTGTAGCGCCCGAAGACGAGGATCAGCGGCAGGAACATGTAGATCCCCATCAGAATCAGGGGCTGGGCGAAGAGCGCGAACTGGATGATCGGAAACCGTGCGGCTTGGGTGTCGATCGCCTTGTTCACCATCCCGGCCATCCCGGCGACATCGGCTGCGGCGCCGCTGAGGGCCTGGAACCAGGCGCGATTGTCTTCGGGGAGTAGTGTCTCCGGCGCCATGCTGGGATTCGAGCGTCCCATCGCGAGTCGCGCGAGGCCGTCCTCGCGCTGGTCGGCCGCGACGGCGCTGAAGAGCACCGCGATTCGCTGCGGCAGAGTCTCGGACGGGGTGCCGACGATGCCGATCTTGTTGGCGAGGCGCGTACGCAAGCCGCTGGATGCGTCGGACCACCATTCGAGGCAGGTCGGCCTCCCATGCTCGGGCATCACCGTGTTCGCGTCCATGTCGGCATCCGCGTCGCCAACGTCGAGCGCGAACCCCGGCACCCCCGCTCTCGCGTACAGAGCAGCGTAGAGGTTCGGGTCGGCCTGAAACGCGTGGCTGCCGATCCAGTCAGGGTCGGCCTCCCCGTAGCTGGCGAGGGCGGCGGCCGCCTCCGGCGACGCCTCATCCGTGAGATACCGGGAGCGCGCCGGCAGGTAGCATTCGTTGTAGAAGCGCTGCACTTCGGCGCGCATGGTCGGGTCTTCGACGGCCGCGGTTCGCGCGAGCTCCTCAACTTGCCGGAAACCACTCAGGCCGCCCGAGATGCCACCTTTCACCGCATCGTTGAAGCCCGCCGACAGACTCATGACGGTGAACCACCATGGCGGCAGGGCGAGCTGCTGCGGCACGCCGTTGAAGGCATCATCGAAGGTGCTGTCGGAACTCGCGCCGGTGGCCGTCACCGGCGCGGCGTTGAGGGTCGTCGCCGGAGGCGTGTGGTGGAGATTCACGTTCTGCAGGCTGGTGCCGACCGGGGTAAAGCAGAAGGCCAGCACGAACACTGCGGTCCAGAACTCGGCCTCCATCGTGCGCACCATCCAGGCCGCGTCTGCGCCCTCGGCGCCGTTCATCTGATGCGCATGCAGCCAGGTACCGATCAGGATGAAGAGGAAGGGCAGGAAGATGAGGCCGGTGTCGACGAGCACGTCGCGGATCACGCCGGCGAACGCCCATCCGTACATTGTGGTGAAGAGTTCGAGGTAGCTATCCACGCTCATGGCCGTGCACCTTCTAGAAGAGGCTGAACGGGACGCCCAGGACGACGACGAGCTCGATGACGATGAGCCCCGCGCAGATCCGGTGGCGTGCAGCGAGCAGGGCCGCACGGGCGTCGTCCGGCCAACGCGTCAACCGCCCGACGACCCATGGCCACGCGAACCACAGGGCGGCGATGGCGAGGCACTGGAGCGCGACGAGATACGGCTTCAGGTGCCGGACACCGCGATGCACCGTGGCCCACTCGTCGTATGTGCCGAACGCGAAGAGCGCCAGGACCACAAAGGCGACCAAGGCGACGCCGACCGCGACCGGGCGCGCGAGACGGCGCGCGAGCCGCGGCGGACGCAGTTCACGGACGCTCATTTCTTCACCCTGCCGTCGATCACGGGCTTGCGATCGACGGGCGGTTGAACCGAGTTCGCGGCGGACGCGGCGCGCGTGGCCTGGTAGCTGTCGATGAGGGTGGCGGCGGTTTCGGAGATGACGCGTTTCCGAACATTCGACTCGTACAGTACGTCGTCGATATGCCGGTTCAGCTCGGCGAGCTTGGATTCGATCTGGGTGTTGGCGGTCTTGTAGACCTCGGGAATCATCCGCCCCGTGAGCAGGAGATTGCGGACGATGAGGGCCTTGTCGACCGTGCGTGCCAGCGCGACGTCCTGCACGAGCCGGTCCTGCGCGATGCGCCGCTCGACTGGCGGCAGTTCGCGGATCGCGTCGACGAGTTCGCGCGTGACCAGCACCCCGGGGGCCGACGCGATCTTGAGATCACTGCCTTTCGGCACGGTGGTCTCGAACAAGGTCGCGACCTGGGTCTTCGTCGTGGGGATCTCGAGCTCGAACTTCTGCACGAGACCAAGGCCCATCGTAGATTGGGGTGTAGGGCAACCACCGCCACGACACGTGTATATCTCCAGATCGCCGAGGACGTCCGTCGCGTAGACGGCGGCCTTGTCGGGCGTCGGGAAAGTCTCCGTGAGCTTGACTGGCGCGTATGCGGTGGCCGTGACGGCGGGCGGTTGGCCCATGGTGACATTGAAACCGGCGTAGACGGTGTCGAAGATGATCTTGATTGCCTTCTGTCCCGTCCCTCCCGCCTTCTCGCCTCCGACCCAAGTAACCCCATCGTTCCCGTTCTTGACGCCGACGTTCTCCTTCGCAAGTACCACATCTTGGTTCGTGATCGCCTCCTGCTTCCACGCCTCGCCGCGTGCCATGCGAATGAAATCCTCGTAGGGGTCCTCGCCTTGCTTGATCTGCGCCTCCATCTCTTCGCAGCTCTTGGTGGCGATCTGGATCGCGACCTCGGCCTTCTTCGCGTAGGTCTGGAACAACTCATACAAGCCAGGGGAGGCGCGCTGGAAGAGGTACATCGGCAGCGCAGCGATGCCGGCCTGAACGGCCTGGGTCATCTGGGTGCCGAGCTGCGCGAACTGGTTCATGAGCTTCTGGAACGACAGTTCGAAATCGTAGGCGCCGCAGGAGTAATTCAGCTTGGCGACGCCGGACAGCCCCAGCTTGTATGGCACTCCGCCCGGGTTCGGCGCGCGCGAGACCGGATCGCCCCCGCCCAAGCGGTAGTAAAGGTTCGACCTCGAGCTGGGAATGTCGCCGGCGTGGGACACGGGCGCGACGCCGGCGACGACGAAGATCAGGGTCAGACAAGCCTTGCGCATGGTCACGGGTCCTGGCGCGATTGGATGGCGCGGCCGGCGAGGGCGGCGGCGTCCGCGGAGAGGCGGCTGTCGAGGATCTGAACGACGGCGACGTTGTGGTGACGCAGGCGCACGACGTATGCGGCCGCCTCGCGGGTAGTGGCGACGGTCAGTGGCAGGTGCGTTGCGCTCCAGTCGAGCCAGCGGAAAAGCCGCTCGCCGAGACGCGCGCGGGAGCGGTCGAGGCCACTCACGAGGACCACGGATCTCCCGTTCAGGACAACGTTGAGCGCCTCATCGAGGTCGTCGCCCGATACATCGAGGCCGACGATGCACCCGGTCACAAGGCTCTGTCCGTCGCCCTGGAGGTCGAGATAGGCGACATCGTCGGGCTCACGGGTCGCCTTGGCCCGTGCCCACAGCGAGAAGGCCGCGTCCGGGACCTTCTCGACGAAGACGAGCCGGTGGCGCCGTGCGTCCAGGCTCTCTGCGACGAGGCGGTCGAGTTGCGCCGCGAGCGTCAGCTCGCCGGCATCGAGGCTCCGCAAATCCATCAGGCGGTCCTCCGCCGGGCGAGCTCCCGGGCAATCGCATAGGCCGCGTCGAGTTCCGTGCCGCCGGTTTGCGACATCAGGTCCTGGCGCCACGCTTTCTCGTGCTTCTCGGTCATCGCGAGGGCGATCGCCAGCGGCGGTGGGACATTGCGGAAGAGCGCCTGCAGCTTCGTGCCGAGGAATACCCCCTCGGTGTATTTCGGCGGTTCCTTGCGCGCCGATTCCATCAGCCCGCGCTGTTCCGGCGTCAGCGTCCGGAAGCGCGCGACCTGCTCGATCTCGTCGCGATCCATGGTCAGCAGGATCCAGTGCTCGCACATGTTGAGCATGCGCGAGGCGGTATCGGGGAAGTCCTTCATGTTCTGGGTCGCGAGCCAGAACCAGGCGCCGAGCTTGCGCCACATCTTGGTGATCTTGACGACGTAGAGGTTGAGCAGCGGGTTCGTGGTGACGATGTGTCCTTCGTCGGTGAGGAAGATGATCGGGCGATGATCGTTCTGGGTCGCCTCGGCCAGCGCCTGAACGTGATTGACGAGCGAGGTGTAGGCGACGGCCAACGCATCCTCGTACCCCTCCTGCGCCAGGGTTCCCATCTCGACGATCGTGACATCGGCATCGGGCCATGTGGTGCCGTAGCGATTGAAGAGCTTCCCGCGCAGTCCGTCGCAGAAGACCATCATCGCCTGGCCCATTTCCTCAGCACGATCACGGCGGGCGCCCCCCAGACTTTCGTCATTGCGCATGTCCATGAGGGCGCGGGCGACGTCTTCGGCCCGAGCATGGTGTTGCAGCTGGTCGCGAGCACATTGGGCTGCGGCAAGGATTGCGCGGGCAATCAGATAGCGGTCCGCCCGACTCATTTTGTGTATTTCGACTTCCTCGCCTCCGGTGATCATGAGGGTCGCGGCGATGATCATTTCGCCGAGGATGTCCCGCTTGTTCGGGTCGGCCCCGTCCTCGTCCTCGTCGTCCCGCACGTTTTCGGTCTCGTCGGGCGCCGCGCCGAGTTCCGGATCGAGATCTGGCGACTGCAGGGCCTGCGCCATGGCTTGCTCCCCGTGACTGACGAGGCGGGCCGCCATCGCAAACGGCGGCAAGCTGACGTCGGCGTCGGGCGTTAGATCCACCTGATGCACGCTCAGCCCGTGGGCGCGCATATGCTCGCCCAGCAAACTGAAGGACTTCCCGACTTCGACGATGACCAATCGGGGCCGATAGATGGCCATCATGAGCATGGCGAGATAGTTGAGCTTCGCCGACTTCCCCGCGCCGGTGGGGCCCAGGATCAAGAGATGGGCGTTCTTGTTTCGGTCGGCCGGATTTAGGGGGTCGAGAAGAAGCGGCTCGCCACCGCGGTTCCACAGCCAGAATCCCGGATTCCCGGATCCGCGTGCCCGCCCATAAAGCGGTAGGAGCGCAGCAATCTGGGAGGCGAAGGTGAGTCGGGTACGTCGCAGGTGCGTCGCGTCGAAGTGGGGGTCAAAGCACATCGGAAGCCCGCGCAGGAAGACGTCGCAGCCCTGAAGTTCGTCGATCGGCTGAATGAACTTGAGTCCGGACGAATGCATCGCCGCAGTGATCTCGGCGACCGAGCGCCCCAATTGATTCGTGTCCTCGCCCCGCACGAAAAGTGTCAGATAGAACGGGTAAAGCTTGTCGGTGCGCAGGTTGTCCAGGACTTGGGTCGCTTCCTCGAAGGTGTGGATCGCATCAATGGTGTTGGCGCGGGAGGCGCTCTTGATCGCCTCGACGCGGCGACGCATCGTGTCCTGCGGGGTGATCACCACCGTCGCCGAGAGCATCGTTCCATCAGGAAGGCGGTCGAAGCGGGCGAACTGCTTGTCGGCATGGTGGCGCTCGGCCGTGAAGTGGCCGATCTCGGGAAGCTGGCGCAACGACTGCAGCGCCAACGCGCGCACCGGGCGGTCGTTGAAGAACCACAGGCCGGCCTTTGAATCGGAGCGCGGGGGCGACAACAACAGTAGCTCGCCCAAGTCGATGCCGTGGGCCGCCTTGTCATCGCCCGGATAGGCGCACAGGCGCAGCAGATCCCCGACCGTATCGGCGAGGTCGGGTTTTGGATTGAAGAAGGGCAGGAGCCACGCGTAGAAGTCATCCGCGTTCATTGGCCGTCCTTTGACCCCTGCCTGCGCCAGCCCGGAGATCAGCCCGCTGGCGGTTTGCTGCAGCGTCTCGACGGGATCGAGCATCTCCCGGGAGAAGTCGAATCCGGGCGGGAGGCGCCGATAGATGGCGCAACGGACGCGGCGCAGTTGGCCCCTCCAGCGATTTCCCGATACCCCTTCATCCGTAAACGCGCCCTCTGGTCTGGAAACCGTCGCCAGGTGCTCAGCCATCTCGGCGAGGAAGTGCCGCGTGAAGTCGCTCTCGAGGATCTGCCGACCGCGGTCCGGTGCTTTCGCATGCACTGCGAGAATGTAGTCGCGCATGCGTTCGATTTCCCATGAGAGATCGGTGTCGTCGTTGCAGAAGAACTGCACCACCCACGGCGCCTCGTCGTACTCGGGCAGGGCCTGAAGCGCGGACTGGATTTCCGCACAGCGCGCCTGCAGGTAATGGTCGGCGCGGGCCTCGCTCGGCAGCGGGTCGAGCTCGAACAGGAGTGCGCGCGAGACTCCGTCCTCCAGGACAAAGGTTTGCGTTGCCGGCTCGAAGTCCATCCACGGCAACTGGTCGGTGAAACTCGGTGGGCGGGCGGCCTGCCGGCGCCGATCTTGGACGCGGAAGGGCCGTCGGCGCAGCCCGGGGTCGGCACCGGACGAGCCCTCCGGGAGGTCCCGCTTGCTGGCTGACTGTTCCTCCGGTGGGGGAAACGTGAGCATGCGAATCAAGCCCAACATGATGTGATCCATCCGTATTCAGGGGTGTGCGGTCGCTTGGGCGCTTTCGGGCTCGCTATGTGTCGGCGCAGCGGCAGGCCGGAGCGGTGGTGACTCCGGCAGCGGTGCGTCTGCTTCACCGGGGAGGAGGTACTCGACCCGTTCGTACATCGGGAATGCGGTCACGTAACCGGGGACGGGGTACTTGCCTTGGGCGAGGTGGGGAAACACGACCATCAACAGATCGGGATTCGCGAGGCGGGCGAAGCGACGCTCAATCTGACGCATCGCCATTTCGCGCACCGGCCCCGGTGACACGTCAGACGACGGTCGCAAGGGAAGCGCTTCGCGCGCCCGATCGCGCTCTGCATCGCCGGCCCGCTCGCGGTAGATCTGCTCCATCGTCGGTTCCGATTGCGGAAGGGGCGAACTACGCGGGCCGGCAATACTGCAGGCGGTGAGGAGCGCGACGACGGCAAACGGTGCGGGAAATATTCGTGCCGCGCGCGCGGCATCAGTCCAGTCCATAGTATTTACCTCGCATGTCGGCGTGCGTGGTCGAGGCGTCGTCGATCCTGCCGTAGTCGAGCTTGCGGGCGTCTGACGACTTGTCGATGGGGATCTCGGTGTCGATGTGCACAACGACTTCGCCGCCGGCAGGCACCACGACGGCGTCGAAGGAGTTGTTGAGGCGGCGCATGATCCAGCTCGTGACTTCATCGACGCCGCCGCTGAGGGACCGACCGAGAATGTAGGTGCCGCGATCGCCGCTTACCCGGCTGGTGGTTGTGCCGAAGACGTTATCCGTCTGGGTCGTCTGGGCAGCTGCGGCAGCCGCGGCAGCGATCGAAAGGGTTCTGAGCCCCACTGCGTCCGTGAGGTGCGCCGGAGCGTTGGTGACGAACTCGCCCGGAATGCAGGGATTGCCGTAGCGGTCCGATATCCAGCCCAGCTTGGGCGCGGCGGCCAGCGATGGCATGGTGCCGCTCGTGCCGCCGGTCGCACCGAAGAGTGGCGTCGTGCCGTTGTTGCGCCGGCTCACCGTCTGAATGTTGCCGTCGTTGAAGACGAAGGTCAGCGACTGGATGAGCCCCTCGGCGCACGAGAGTGTCATGTCGCCGATCGCGATACCGGATACCACGACGCCACTCAGGTGGCGTGGGAGGTAGTGCCCATTCGCAGCCAGGTTTTCGGGGCCCAACAGCAGCTTGAACTGCATCGGGTCGGTGACCTTGCCGTCGACGGGAACCCGACCGACGATGGCCGTCATGTTGATGACCCCAGTCAGCGTGGCGTTTTCGGGGACGGTGTAGAAGGGCGTGACGACCGGAACGGCCTTCTTCGGCTTCTCCGGGGCGGTTTGCGTACGCGCGGCTGTGGGCCCAGCGAGAGGCAGCTCGCGCACGACGCCTACCTTGCCGTCAGCCCCCTTGCCCATCTGATAGCCCAAGGGCAGGACGCGCATCGGAGAAACCGCCGCGATAGCGGTGCTTGAAGCATTCGCGGGGTTAGCGCCGGATCCAGAGCCGGCATGCTCGAAGCCGAAACCGGCAGGAAGATTGCCAAGCAGCGGGGAATTGAGCAGTCCTGACGAGGGCGATTCGCTGCGAGATAGCTCGCGCGCTTTCATGCCTTCCAGTTCGGTGAGGAGTTCGGAGCGCAGTTCCCGGTGGAGCTGCTCACGAATACGGTCCTCGCTTCGCTGTTTGCGCGCGTTCTCGTCCCTGAGTCGCCGGTTCTCGTCGACGAGCGCTTGAGTCTGCTCGTTCAGCTTGCCGTACGCCGCCACGACCGTGTTCAACGTTTCCTGCGGCGTGTCGGCGTCTGCCCCTTTTTGGGTGGGCGGCAGTGGGGCCTCGGGCACGGCGGCCATTGGCGGCCCGGCCGGTACCCCGGGACCCTGGCTTTGCTTGTAGAGGATGAAACCCGTCACGGAGAGCGCAACCGCGGTCAGCACGGGAACGAGCTTGTTCTGGGCGATCTGCATGGCGGAGTCCTATCGCCACAGGGCAACGGTGGCGTACGGCCGGTCGGAAACGAGGTACACCGCCGTGGTGTCCGCCTCGGACCCTTTGGGCAACAGCCGCCAATGCTGTGGGGTGGCGGCGATCCAGCGACCGCGCAGACGTTCCATGTCCAGTTCGACCGGATGCGTGGAGCGGTTCGTGAAGCGGATTGCGGTCACATGGAGGGCGCCGCTGGACCAGGCGCCCAAGGGCGCGGTCTCAACCTCGCCGCCACGGTACAGGCCCACCACGGGCTTGCGGTCGACCGGCTCCTGACGCACCCCGGCGTATGTGGGAATCAGACGGCTTGGGGCGTAGAGGACTTGGGCCGCGTAGCGGGTAAGCTGAATCATGCCCACTGCGGGGTCGGGGTTGCCGCGCGCCGCGCCCGCCGCTGAATCGTCATCGTCGGCGGAGGCCTCGCTCGGCAGATGGATCTGAAGAATCGGCCTTGCGTCCTTGCCGTCGACCGCTTCGACGTCGAGGGGTAGCTTGGTGCCCCCTTCGATCGCATGGGCGACCAGTCGAGTTCGCGGGACTGGGCTATGGGCGGTCAGGTAAGCGGTGTCCTCGATGATCTGCACCTCGAGGAGGCCCTGGAGGGATGGTGGAACGTCGATCAGCGGCACAAATGGGAACTGCACCAGACGCTCCCGTCCCGGCGCAAGAAGGATCGGGACGGGAAGACGGTCGAATAGGACATGCTCGGTACGGCCGCCAATTGGCGTCGGGGCGGCAACGCGGTTTGCGGGTTTGGCTGCGGTAGGCGGCTGGTCATCGCTCGTTTCGGCCGGAGCCGTCGTGCGCGTACCGGAGGCGGCCGGGGGCATTGCTGGACGCGACGCAGCGTGGGGTAAGGCACCGAGGTCAAGCGGCACGCCGCCAAGGGTCATCTGCGGTCCCACGACGGGGGCTACCGGCGGGATTAGTGGTGTAGAGAGGGCGGGCGCCGTCGGCGCCTGTTGTGCGAATACCGGCAGGATCGCAGTCGCGCATACGCCGGAAACCAGAAAAGCGCGTGGTACTGACGGCATGGCGCTTACTCCTTAGTTTGGGCGGGCGCCACCGGCAGTGGGAGGACCACGGCCGCGGGCTGGGACGGTTGTTCTGGCGCGACGACGGTCCTGGGCAGGGCCGCGGTAGGGGGCGATGTAGGACTGACGACTGTTTGCAGCGCTTGCGGATCGATCCGCTCCGGATGGCGCCCCGCAAAGCAGTTCAATGCGAGCCCCCAGGGGTTCTTCTCCCGGTCGATGTCGTAACGCACGACATGCAGCGGATAGCGGATGAACGTGTCCTTGACCGGCATGCCGCGCGAGGTTTCCACCAGTTGCGCGTCAATGAGAACAGTCCAGCCGCCGTTTCCATGCTCGGAGACGCGGTTCGCGGTGTATCCGTAGCCCGGAATCTCCATTAGCGCGCGGGTGCGCTGGATCAGCTCGGCGTCTCCCGCCTTGACCCGCATGTCCTGCAGCAGTTGTTCGCGACACGACGGCGTCAGGTAATTCTGCAGCGCATAGATCTGGGCCCCATAGTCCTTTGAGCCGTCCCTGGCCCATCGGTTGACCTGATGCCAAATGTAGAAGCCAAAGGCGTAGACGTTTGGTGCCGGCACCTCCGAGGTGCGCCCCAGCTGGATCGCGCCGCCCCGGGAAAGGTCGGGTGGGATATGCGCGGTGAAATGGGTCTGCGTCGTGCGCCAGCTCACCATGGCAATCAGCAACAGGACGAGCAGTCCTGCGATGAACCAGGATTGCCTGCGTATGGTTGCGTGCGCGTTTGCGAGGTTGTTCGTGAAGGGCGACATGGGCTCTCCAGTCTCAACGAGTGCGTGCGCGTGACCTCGGCGCGCGCGCCGGAAGGAGCGTGCGGCCGATGTCCCAGGCGCCCGAATGGGTGACGAACCCGGAGCGGATGAGATGCACCGAGGCCGCCCAGTGCAGAAGCAGATGCAGGTAGTAGTGATCCGGCCGATTGCGTTTGAGCTTCGCCATCTGGCCCGCCGCGAGCCAGACGGTTGCGATCGGGCCGGTGGCGATGATGAGCACGGCCACCGGCAGCTGATGGACGGCAAGCCCAACCAGGCTACCGACGGGAAACCACACAAGGCCGGCCAGCCCGATGGCCCACTTGGATTCGGTGGACGAAAGCCCCTTGATGATTGGCGGTTCTGCGTTCACTCGATCCGGCAGAGGCGTAGTGGTCGGCCTTGGGGGCGGGTCTTGAGGGGCCATGGGGCTCGCGGATTCCATGACGGTTCCTAGTCGATGATGGTCGCTGCTTCGTTGAGGAGGTACACCATGAGAACCAGCACGACGGCGCCCACAACGGCGAGAACGCCAAGGTCACCGAGCTCCGCGCGTCCGATGCGGTACTCGTTGAACTTCGCAATGCCCCCGGCCGCGACCGCGATGAAGCCCAGCGTTGCGATGATCAGGCCGAGGACAATGAGACCGTTCTTGAAGTACTGCTTGCCGATTTCGATGTAGTCGCCCGAGGCGGCGCTGCCTGCCTGCACGGCGGTCGGCAGCTCGGCCAAGGCCGGTTCGACGATGAAGGCCGCGGCGAGGATCGCAACCATGAGCGGAGCGGCTCGAGGAATCGTCGTGGGCGAACTCCACCAGCGTGTCAAACCGCTGGTCGCGCGATGGATCGCTCCGCTCGGTGCGCCTGAATGATGGATGAGACGTTTCATGATTCCCTCCGGTGATTGAAGAGGCGCCGCGCCTTGGAAGAACCGGCAGGCCAGCGGCCTTGCCTGCCGGACCGGCCGCGATCTAGGTCAGTAGATAGATCAGCAGCAAGACGATGATCAGTACCCGCAGCTTGTAGAGGAAAAGCATTGGCAGACGGCGCGGGTCGTGGAGCCCTTCAATACCCAGCCGGCGAACCATGTCCGCCGCCCAAAGCACGCCGACGGCGGCAACGATCATCGCAACGACGATGGCGATGGCCGCCGGGGCAACCCCCGCCGAATTCGAGAACGCCTGGACTTGGTCCGAAGTCATGACAGCTCCCGTCAGCGGCGGTAGTCGCCCTTGAGTGGTTCGATCGGTCGTGGCTGGCGAGGCGCGTTGAGATGCTCAGTGATCCCGAGACGGATCAGGTCCAGATCGCGGGCCAGATCGTCGTACTGGAATCGCACCCGGGCGAGCGTCGGGGCGTGCGCCTTCGCGGCGCGCACCTCCTCTCCAAGGAGCGCGATTTCATGCTCCAGGCGCGCGAGGTTTTCGCGCTCGGAATCCTCGTCGGCCTGCGCGGGCATCATGACGAACGCAGCGGCTGCGGACAGCGACGAGAGGAACAACTGGCGAAACAATCGGCGCATGACGAGACTCCTTCACAGGTACTTCTTGAAGGTGGATGCGGTGGTGGAGACGGAGGCGGCGACAAGAATTGCGAAAGCCAGGACGAGATAGGCCGGGTTGAACCCTCCGAATGGCCACGCCAGGTAGGCGGTGAATCCGGCGGTCAGGAACCACCAGGCGAAGCGCTTGCTGTGGTGATAGACGAAGGAGGATTCGCGCCCGCCGGACCACTTGCGCAGATCGCGACGCACCAGGCCATCGATGAGGCCGAGAAGGATGGCCATCGCGAATGCCGGCAGCGCGTAAAAGGCGACCGCCAAGCGGATCACGGTGTCCTGCGCGACATAGAGTGAAATCTCGACCCAGCGGCCGGCTTCCCTGACGATGCGCCGGGCAGTACGTGCTTGAGGCTTGGCTGCTGCGTTGGGATCGATCGCATTCGCACGCGCAATGAACAGCGGGGCGTGAAGCCACACGTAGGGCCGCGTAACGAGCTCGGCAAGATCGCGGGCGAAAACCACGGTGTCGGCGACAATGAGAGAGCGCGGAAATCCGTGGATGTAGCCGAAGTCTTCCGCGACGGCTCTCCGCGCTTGGCTGATGCCTTCGCCTTTCCAGAACGAATAGTCACCGGCGATCGTCAGTGCGGTGCCGAACACCCAGGAGGTAAAGGTTGCGAAGAGCAGACCCACAACCACGTCCGCGAAACTGCTGAGTGGTCCTCTCGAACGCACGTCACGCGGCGCGGAGGAGGCCGGCGCCGTGGACGAGCGAGGTGACGAGGACGCCGATGACGCAGCGCTACTCATGCTGCAGTCTCCGCATCGTCATTTTGTGCTGAGTCGCCGACCGTGAAACCGAGCGGGGCGACGAGCCCGATGGGCATGTCCTTGAGCCAGTCGGTCTGGGCGGACCAGTGTTCGGAGGTACGGTACTTCGCCCGCATCTGGTTCGCGACGTCCTGCAGGGACGGGGGGACAAAGCGATCGTTTGTGGGGTCGGGCAGGGGGAAGCGAAGCTTGAAGAGGCGGTTGCCCTCGAGCAGGGCGAAGGCCTGCCCTTGCGGGAGTGCCATGATGTCGGAGGGCGACACCATCGGCACTCGCTGAGTGGACAGGCGATCCTCGTTACGTGAAGTGAAGTCCGTCGCCGTGGACCCGTCGGTGTCGCTGACACCTGTCACGACCATCAGATGCTGGACGTCGACCTCGGGCAGCTGGCTGCAGAAGAACTCCGCCGTGCCCGGGTCCTTGACGCGTAGCATGATGATGTTGTTGAAGTTGCCCAACACCTGTCGGGCTTTCGCCGCGTCGCCGAGTTTGGCCTCGATGTCCGGAATGGTCTGGGTGTAGGCGGTGATGCTGAAACCGGATCCGCCCAGCTTGTTGACCATCGGGACGAACTCCGGCCCCGCGATTTCGTTGACCTCGTCGAAGTGGCAGGCCACTTCGGGCAGGACAATCTTGCCCTCGGGGTGATGGGGATCAAGGCCCGTCTTGTAGAGCTTTCCACCCACGCTGACGAGATCGGCCAGCATGGAATTGCCCACCGCGGCGGCGACCGTGGCATCGGAGAGGGCGTCGAGGCCCACATACACGATGCCGCCCTGGCGGATGATCTGCATCCAGTCGAAGATCGGGCGGGTGTCGGCCGGATCGAAATAGTCCGGCGAAATCAGCTTGCCGACGGGGCCGGTGGTGAGCTTCTCGAGGAACGGTCCGAGCGAGGCCACGATCTTCTCGAAGAAACTACGTTCGTAGCGCACAGCAGTCGCCAGGCCCTGCAGCACGGCATCGGGCAACTGCAGGTCCTTCAGCACATGGACGAGCGCCACCAGATGTTCGCTGCGATCCTGCAGCGCGCGTGGCACCGTGATCTGACGCTTTGTGATTTGGGTCTGGACCTTTTCGAGTCGCAGTTCCCAGTCGTCCGGACCCTGCATCTTGAGGATGTGGGTGGCGTATCGGAGGAAGAGCGGTTCGATGTCCGTGATGTCGCGCAGTAGCAGTTCGTAGGTCGGCACCTGCCCGAGTGCGACCTGAGCTTGCGCGACGAGGTTGGTGAATCGCCACGCGAACTCCTTGAAGGCTGCGGAGTTCCCGCTCGAGGGCAGAGGATTGGTGGTGCGGTTGGCGACTTCCGTGATACGGGCAAAGTTGCCAATGCCGTTGTAGCGCGCGGAAATGTCCGGGTAGCCAAGGTGGAAGAGGTAGAGATGATCCATCCGGCCCGCACGGGCAGCTTCTGCATAGACGCGCAACATGAGTTCCGCATCGCCCTTCGGATCAATGACGATTACAACTTTCCGGTCGCGAATGTCCTGCGTTACCAGGAGTTCCATGCCGCGCGTCTTGCCGACGCGCGTCGTGCCCAGCCAAAGGAGGTGTCCGGGGCGATGCTTCTGACCCAACGTCACGTGGACTTCCTTGGGCTCGACGCCGTGAAGAATGGGGGTGCCGCCGAGATCGGGCGGTTCGGCCAGCGGATTCCACCAGCGCGGCGTGGTGAGTGCCGCGGCGAGAGGCTTGAGAGGCGTGCGCCGCAGGCCCCGCAGGGTCATGCGCGTTGCAGTCACCGTGAGGCCCTGGACGAGATACGGCTGTGCTTCCGGTCGGGCCGCATCCATTCGGCGTTGGGTATGCTGCTGTCCCCACGCGAATCCCTCGCCCAGGTACAGTTTGCCCGGAATGCGGGGTAGCTTGTGCGGCGCGACCGCGGTGGTCTTGTAGCGCGTGAGCCCATACTGGTAGCGCCATACGCGCCAGGCCTGCTTTCCGCGTAGGCCAGCGAAACCGAAGGCAAGCAGGGCGGCAACGAGCCCCAGGTTGGGCGGCATCATCAGCACCCACGGTGCGGACAGGGCAACGAGTCCGCAGGAAGCGGACGTTGCCGCGCTCCAGATCTCGATCGGCGGCCGCAACCAGGCCTCGATGACGCCGCGGCTCATGTTCCCGTCCTTGAAAAAGGACGCACAACCACCGTCGTGGGCAGGGAGGAGGCCCGGTGGGCGTTGGACGATGGTTGTGCAGAACCCGCCATTGCAGCGGGTGAGGAGCCGCGGGAGGTGCGGCGGAGGGTCACCGGGGGAACGGTGACCGGAGCGGGAGCGATGAATCTGCTGAACGCGAGAAGGGCGGACTCATACATGTTCGATTCTCGCGATGTGCGCAAAGACGGAGCGCGCGTAGTCATCGGCGCGGCCTTGATCGGCTGGGTTGTGATAGCGCCCCACGGCGTCAAACCAGGTCGATGTGGCAGCCCGCTGCTCCAGAAGAATCGAAGCCGCAACGGTCAGGTTGTGCCAAGGATCGAGGGCCAGGGTAGGGGTGCGCAACTTGTCAGAGTGGTAGCGCCAGTTGACCTGCATCGCACCGCAATCGACGTTGCGCACCCCCTGCGCGAGCACGTGCCGAAGGTCGGCTACGGCTTCCGCGTAGCTCGTGTAGCGGCGAGGGACCGCGCGTACATTGAGCGTCCACGGCCAGGGAAGGGCCACCGTTTTCCACACCGTGACTGATTCCTGTATCGCCACGCCGTAGAGGATCGTGGCGGGCAGACCAAGGGATTGAGCGACCTGTCGGTACGCAGGCGGGATGGGGGGATAGGTGCGCCGTTGGCCCCTGGCATCACTTCGCGCGTATGACAAAGCGGGGGCTGCGAGCAGGACAAGGGCGCATGGTGTCTTGGCAAGGAATGCCCGCCGCGGAATAGGCATGTGCGTCGTCATTCGCGGTTGGCTCCCGGCGTGAAAAACCAGTTCGGTAGCGTCTTGCCCTTCGCGCTGGCCGGTCGGAGACCGGAGAAGTCCACCACCTTGTCGTTGGGATAGAGGCGCCGCATCGCTTCGGTGCCAGCCCGTTGCCATGCGAGGACGCGTTCGGCGTCGTCGTGTAGTAGTTTTGCGAAGAGTTCGCCGTACCGCGTGCGCTCTGCCTCAGAGCGGGCGTGGACACCGAGCACTTCGACCGGACTGATGCGGGGATCGCTGAAGGCACCACGAGGACCGCGCATGAGGATTCGGGCGCGCTGCAGCTCTTCCACGGTGATGCCCCAGTAACGCGCTTCCAGGACATCGGTGCTGGATACGCTCGTTTCGGGTATGGCCGCAGACGCCTTGTCGGTGGTGTTGCGGCGGGTGGCGGCCACATCGGTCGTCGTGGTATCCACGGCGCCGACGTCTGCGAAAACGAGCAGAAGCATGAGCGGAAGAAGTCGATTTCTCATAGGAGACCCGCTTCAGTCGTGCACCGTAGCCGTGGCGGTGCTTCCGTCAGGGAGGCGGAATTGGACTTGTCCGGCGCGCGTGTCAATGCGCTGGATACGGGCGACACCGACCGTGTCGCCCTCGCGGTAGAACGCGAGGCGCCCGTCGCCGTCGCGAATGGCAACGGACGATTGATTGGCCCAGCTATCAACCGACACGATTGCCGGCAGGTTCGGCTTGGATGGCGCAGTTGGCTTGATGGGTGGGGGACGGCGAAGGGCAGGGCGCTGCGGTTGATTCAAGGCGTCGAGCCGCGAACGCAGTTGAGCGTTGGCGTCGGAAAGCGCCGTGACGGATGTGGTGAGTTCCGCCATGGTCGCGATCAGTCCATCAACTCGCTGAGCCAATTCGATGGTGCGTTCTTCAACGCTATCCAGGCGAGCGGAGGCATCGGTCCCCTGCGCCGGAAGCGGATCGGGCAATGAAAGGGGCGTACGCGCACGGGCACTCTCTTCCCCCGACTGGGCTTGCGGGATCGCCTCGGGCGTGGCCGGCGCACGGAGAAGGTGGAGCGCCGAAAAGGCGATACCGGCAATGACAAAGAAAATAATCAGGACGAATGCGACTCGGCGATGACCCGATTGATGACGAGGCGGGAGCGGGACGGCTTCGGTTGCACCGTCTTGCGCCAGCGTGGCTTGGGATAGGCTCATTGCGCCGGCTCCGATATGGCCACGGGAACGTTCACCCCTTCGTCGAAGCGCGCTGCGCCGGATTGGGCCGAGGCGGGTTCGTGGCGAGGACCGGAAGAGGGGGAGGGCCGGTCGACGGGGCGAAGACCAATAATCAGGGTGCGATGCACGGGGGAGGCATCGACCTTGTAGGCCTCGCCGACGAGAAGCTCGACAATGGTCAGTGCGCGATAAGGGCCCAGTTCGCGATGGGCTTCGGGCAAGGGCAGCGGAAAAAGGTCACGTGCAGCGGTATCGACGGATTTGAGACGATAGCCCGTGCGAAGGAGCACGTAGTTGACGGCATCCCCCACGGTGCGCACGTGGCCGCGGGGAAAGCGCACGGTGGCGATGGCCGTCAGCGGATTCAACGCGGCTGGCTCGGGCGTGATCGAAGTCGTCGTGTATCGGGCGAGGCGGACTTCGTCGGAAGGAGACGCCGCCCACGACGAACCAACCGTCAGAAGGAGAGCGATTGCGACAATGCGATGCATTGAGTGCTCCGTCGGGTGGAAAGGCAGCCCCACCGGATAGGCGGTGGGGCTGCGGCCTGCTGCCAGCGGCCAGTCACGGAGCAGAGTGTGGCCAGGGCGTTTGCGTGGCGCAGGTGTGAAATCGGGAAAGTTTGCGCGGCTTTATGCTTGCAAAATGCGTAATGCAGTGATAGGCGGAAATGGCGGGCAAAGGGGGCGGCCCGGTGGCGGGCCTTCGTGTAGGGGGTACGGGCCCAACCCGAAAGGGCGCCCAGCCCCTACAGCTCGGGCTGGGCGAAGGATTCACGGGGAGGGGAAGCCTTGCGGCAAAGGCTTACCGGATAGGGGGTCGGGAGCCTGCCTTGGCAGGCTCCCGAAAGGGCCATAGCACACGGTCAACCCTATGCCCAGTGAAAACTCCTGGAAGTTGGAGCGGATTTGCGAAGGACGGAAAGGGCAGGTGTGCTGCACCCTTGGGGAGCGTGCGGTCCAGGAAGCCGGGGCGAAGTGGTGCCGAAACCTACGCACGACTAAAGTATGGGTGAAGCGCTGGCGGCTCACCCCAGCCGATTGATGCGCCAAGAAAAAGAGAACGGAGCATTTTGCAGGAGGTGAAATGCTGATGAACACGATGCCGCCGTCCATCCCGTCGCACCAGGAAGAGGCCCGGATTCAGGCGGTGGTCACCATCGGGCATTTTCTGGAGGGACTGGGAGAACCCGGTTGGCGCAGCGTCCTGTTCAGTTGGCTTGCCCGGTACGACGGGCTGGAGACGTACCTCTACGTCGAGGACGATCCGATCATTTCCGTGCGAAACCTTCTCGCCCACTACGTTGAAATCCTGAAGCCCGCTGAGCCGGGGCAATTGGCGGCCGATCTGTCGGGTCTGCCGTTTTGTCGCTACCGGGCCAAACGCCGCGATGGCAAGAAGTGGGAGCCGCTCGCCGAGACCTTCACCGCGTTCTGCGAGGGGGTCACGGTTGAAGTGTGGGAATCTGAAGGCCCCTATCCGCGACGAGAAGTGCTGGAGAACTGGCTATTGGCGCAGTTCTGTACAGCCCAGGTCGAAAGTCGTCGGGGTTGATCGTGTTGGCGGCATTGGCCGTTGGCTGTTTTCTCGCGGCGGCAGGGCTGGGCGCCTGGTTGCTGTGGCCGATCATAGGCAAGATAGCGGCATATCGCACAGTGGCCGGCTCGCGGCGTTCGACTCCCGCATCACGATCCACGATCAAGGATGGTGACGCGCGATGGCTTGCTGCGAACCGCCACGGATGGCTCAAGGTTCTTGATGTCACCGCGCTGATCGACGTGTGCAACCTGGCCGGCGCCCTGCAACAGATCCAGCGCGAATCCAAACTGAGCACTGCGGCATGGGAGCGGGACATCGCACCGGCGATCCAGCAGTATCTGCGGTTCGTCCAACTGCTCCCGGCAAGCGAAGCCCATCATCACGCGCACCTCGGCGGTCTCGCCGCACATACCATCGAGGTCGTGTATGCGGCGGTCTGCCTCCGCAACGGCTATCTGCTACCGCGTGGGGGACCCGCGGAACAGATCGATGCGCAGCGCGATCACTGGACGTACGCCGTCATTTTTGCGGCGCTCCTTCACGACATCGGCAAACCGATAACCGACCTTCGAGTGAGCCTCGCGGACCGTCCGGACGGCCCCGCGCGCCCCTGGCTTCCGCTGTCGGGGGACATGCTTATGGCTGGCGCAGTGGAGTACGAAGTCCGATTTGCCCCGGCAGCGGAGCGCAACTACGGCGCGCACCGGCGTTTGCCGCAGGTGCTGGCGCCGCGGATCGTTCCTGCAGCAGCGCTCGCGTTTCTGGCACGCGAACCCACCGTCATGGGTCAGCTGGACGCCGCGTGGTCCGGGGATGATGCAACCAGTGTGCTGACCGAGATCGTGCGCGGAGCGGATCAGCGTTCAGCCGCGAGCAACCTGCAGCAGGGGCCGCGCAACCAATTCGGCTCTGCAACAGCCGTCCCGCTGGTCGAGCGGCTGATGGAAGCGATGCGCCGTATGCTGCGCCAAGGGGGATTGCCACTGAATCGAGACGGTGCCGCAGGCTGGGTTGCCGAGGGCGCCGCCTGGTTCGTGGCGAAACGCCTCGCGGATGCCGTGCGCGAGGATATCGCGCGCACCGATCCCGACAACGCCGACAGTGTTCCGGGCCCGAGCAAGAACGACCGACTGTTCGATACCTGGCAGGACTATGGGCTGTTGGAGCGTAATCCGGATACAGGACAGGCCGTCTGGTACGTGGAGATCCGCGGCAACGGCTATACGCATGAGTTTGCGATGCTCAAGTTCCCGCTCGCGAACCTGTTCGACCGACCAGAAGACTATCCGCCCGTATTCGATGGTGTGATCGTCGTGAAGGCATCGCGCGAGGTGCGCGAGCAGTCCAACAGTGACGCGCCGAAAGTCGCCGATTCAACGGATCCGAGCCGCACTCGTGACAAGGAGTCCGGACAGCGATCGTCGAGGCCACGCAAGGAACTCGACGTGCCCCCGCCCAAGCCGGCACATGCGGCATCCGCGCCTCCCGAGTTCGACAAGCCGCGGCCGACCCCACGACAATCACCACCGACTGTCGCACCAGCAGGCGCCGGCGACGAGGAGGATTACCTGTCCGAAGACGACTCTGCTGCTGCGGTTGCCGACGCTGCGACACCTGCAAGAGCTACGCGTCCTGCACTGCTGCCGAGTAACCGCCCGGTCACGCCCTATGCGCACGTGCCCGCGTCGCCTCCGCGAGGGGCAAGGGGGGAGGCCAACGACGCGCCGGAACCCAGCGATGCAGCCCTCCAGTTCATGGCATGGCTGCAACAGGGCATCGCGGACGGATCCATACCTTACAACGAAGCCGGAGCCCCTGTTCATTTCGTACCAGAGGGAATGGCATTGGTCTCCCCGAGGACATTCCGCGACTTCGCGACACTTTATGGCGATGACGGCAACGGGGCGGTTCATGCGTCATGTGCTAACGACAAACTGGGCGCCGGTATTCAGCGGCAAGTGATCAAGGCACGATGGCACGTCGTGGGGGCCGGCAACTCCAATGTTCATCACTACATGGTGCTCGGGCGGGGTGGGAAACCCGTCGGCAAGCTCGCCGCGGTGGTGATCAAGCATCCCGAGCGTTGGGTCAACCCTGTCCCGCTTCCGAATCCAAACATTGTTACGTTTGCCGGGAAGGTGGCCCGTCCGGCACAAGAGGGCTAGGCGCTGGTCCGTTACATGTCGGATGGTTGACAAATATTAGATGTTGGCCAATTCTATTCTCTGACAGGCAAATTCCATGTGGGACACAGCTCATCACACCGTGAGCTGGTGCTGGGGCTTCGCCCGACGGCACTTCTGCTTTTCCCATCGCTCTCCGTCCCTTTGAGAATCGCCACCGTTTCTGCTGTTTAGAACGGAGGGTTCGATGATCGTCTACAGCGTCGTATCGACGAAGGGCGGTGTCGGCAAGACAACCGTGAATGCCAATCTCGGCGCGCTCCTGGCGGACCTGGGCATGCGCGTGCTGCTGATCGACGCCGACGTCCAGCCCAGTCTCAGCCGGTATTTCCCGATCGGGCGCTTGGCGCCCCATGGGCTGACGCAAATGATCAAGCAGGGGGCACTCACGGACGATTGCATCTCGACCATCGATCTTGCTCTTGCCCCCATGCTTCCACGCGGGCAGCGACTCAATCCTGGCGGTTGCCTTGACCTCGTCGTCTCCGACGCGCCCGAAGGGTCGCTACAGGACTGGTTGGCGCCTCGCATGGATAGCGCGCTTCGCATCAAGCTCGCGCTACGCAGTCCGCTGCTGTCGGAGAACTACGACGTCGTGCTCATCGACACGCAGGGCGCGGTCGGCCATCTCCAGGATGCCGCCGTACTGGCTGCCGATATCCTTTTGTCACCCGTATCGCCCGACATCCTTTCCGCGCGGGAATTTCTCGACGGCACGCAGAAGTTGCTGAATCGCGTCGAAACCGCGCGTTCCTTCGGATTTTCCATTCCGCCGATGCAGGCGATGATCTACCGGCAGGAAAACACCCGCGACTCGCGCGAGATCGCCAGAGCCATTCGCGAAGAGTATCGAAAGCTGCAATGCCGAGTCAGTGTCCTGAACACCGTCGTCCCGCATGCGGTGGCCTACAAGAACGCGGCGACCGCTCAACTCCCGGTTCACTGGATTGATCCTGGCAAGGCGTGCGACACGATGCACACGCTCCTGTGGGAACTGATTCCCAGCCTGGAGGGGAACTATGCCGGCGGGACATCGACCGGTTCAAGCGCGGAGGTGGCCGATGCATTCCAAGACACGACTGCCTGAAACGATCTCCATCAAAGATCTGGCGCAGCAAATGGAAAAGCAAGGAAAACTTCGGCCGGCTCCGTCAGGCGGATCAAATACTGTCGAGAGGCGGGCGCTTCTCGCAGCTCACAGCCTCGCAGTGAGAAGTCCCGACGATTCAGCCGCCAGTATCAAGGCCAGTCAGGACGTTGACGGCTGGATGATGCTGCGGTGTAGCGAGATCGATTGCTATGACCGCAATCCTCGAGTGAAGACCAACCCGCGCTTCGCCGAGATCCGGGCCTCGATCGAAGCGCGCGGCGGACTCGGCGAAGCGCTATCCGTCACTCGCAGACCAGGGTCCGATCGGCACATGTGCTACATGGGCGGCAACACCCGTCTGCAGATCGTTCAGGAGCTCTGGCACGAGACGAAGGACCCCAGGTACGAATGGATTCGCGTTGTCGTCCGTCCGTGGGTCAGTGAGAGTGACGTCATCGCCGCCCATCTGATCGAAAACGAGCTTCGGGGCGACACCACGTTCTGGGAAAAGGCCCGCGGCGTGGCGCTCCTCAAGTCCGAGCTGGAGTCGGATCTCGGAGGACCCCTGAGTCTCCGTGCCCTTTCAGAGCACGCCAACAAGTGCGGTTTGAAACTGCACGCAGTTACCGCCACCAACTACCTGTTTGCCGTCGACCAGTTGGCGCCCTTCGGCCCGCACCTTACGCATGAGAGCGCAGGCGCGATTCGCAGCCGCTTTGGCCACCTGGAGAAGCTTGCCGAGGCCCTCAATCTGGATCCCTACGTTCGCATGACCGAGTTCCAGCAACTGGCGGCCGATGCGGCGACCGCAATCAACGCCGTCCGAGAGCAAGATGATCCGCCGCGGCTTACTGCCGCGGAAGTGGAGAGGATCCTGTCGCAAATGAATGCCCAGTTCGCCCGACAGGCGAACTGTCATATTTCGGTGGTCGAGCAGACACTGCTCGCCGCGATGGGATCGGAGAAGCAACTCTCGTCGGCCGAAATTCGTGCCCGGCTTGCCGGCGACCCGCCGGCCGAGGGGCCGTTCTCGGTTGATCGCATGATGCCCGATCACTTCGATTCGGGGAGTGCACCACGGATCGGCGACCACATCGCGCTTCCGCCGCAGCACCAATCGGCGCCGAAGCGGAAACGAACGGGAAGGGATCGCACCGACAGCGGACCGGCCGAGACGCCTACCTTTGCCGCGGCGCTGAACGGTTTCGCCGCCCCGTTCCAGATTTCCTCATGCGTACGTTGGGATAGCGCTCAGGCGCACGGCTTCTGCATGGAGCCGCTTGCAGATAGCGAGCAGTCGATTAGCGAGCCGGAAAGGCGGACACGGCAAGCAGCGCACCGGCTGCTGGTTAGCCTGTCGGGTGGCAGTGATGCGGCCGACGCCGATGCACGGCACATTGTTTCGTTGCTACTGCAGCCGGCATATTGGCCTCTGATGCGAACGTTGATGGATACCTACCACCATGAGTTCCGGGAATACGACTCGCCCGAGCGACTGTGAGCGGCTCCCAGACGTCCGCTTTCGGCACGAGCCCCACCGTACCGGAAGCACGTTGGCAAGCAAGGCAAATGGTCGCTGAGGCGAGTTGGTCGTGAGCACGGCTCAAAGCAATATCCGGTGGCTCAACAGAAATTGGGGTAGCGGGATGATCCCGATAAAGAGTGAACAACTGCGGGTTGCACTGCTGTCCCACCTCATCCATCTACTTGACATGGGTGAGGTCGAGACACTGCTGGATGCGGGCCTGAGTCCGGACCTCCTGGATACGCTACGCACGGCCTCGGTGAGGGATCTCAACGCGATCGCCGGCATGTCCCAGCTCGACGTGTCCGTTCACTTCGCGCCGGCAACCCTCGAGGCCGCCTATCGACGGCACGAAGCGATGACGGAATCTCGGCAACTGATGGAGTACCACGTTCAACATGGCGCTCATCCTCAACTGCTGGTGCATCTGTTCAAGATGACGATGGAGCAGATCCGCGAGCAGCGCGCCTTGCTGTGTCCGGAGCCCCAGGCGCGAGGTCGTCCTCCTCTTCCGAAACCGGAGGTCCGAGAGGCCGTGCAGCAGGCCTGGCCGCGGATCTGCAGCAGCTACCCGCCGCAGCGGCAGTACGTGGAGCTGCATTATGTCTTTCCCGATCTTTCGATTGCGACGCTCTGGTATGTCGTGCACGAATTCGACGACTGCGAGACCGCTTGAATCGCCTGCCTCGGAGACGCCCCTTGCGGATGCTGATCGGTTCTCCACGCAAACGGATCACCTGGATTCAATCGACTCAGTAGTAAATGCATTTCCGGTGGATTCAATCGAGCCAGCGAAAAGGCCTTTGCCGCTGGATTCATCAGGTCCAGATCAAAGGCCTGCGCGTGCGACAGCCGAGCAACAGATCACCCTCGACCTCCTCGTGCGTTTGTACGGCGACTATCCCGCCACAGCGGTTCTGCTGGCGCTGCTCTGGCGCTCGGCCGATCGGACATCGGTGCGCATCTCAAGCCGTACGTTGTCCGCATGCACCCAGCTCGGTCATCAAGTGGTTCAGCGCGCCCTGCAGCGTCTCGAACAGAGTTGCCTGGTCAGCAGCAAGAAGATTCCACGTGCAACGGCCGCATACCAGGTGAATGTGCCGGCACTGCGCCAGTTGTTGCGCCGCCCGCTTCCGGACGCCGAGTTCATCCCCGGCTTCACGCCGATTCCTGCGCTCTCCCGCCTCCACGACGTCCCGGACGCAGGAGCGGCCAATTCAACCCGCATTACGTGAGGGAACGTCTCATGGCTGCGCCCAATTCGATTATTCCCCCGCTGGTCCGCTCCTCAGCGCTCCCATCAAACCAACCTGGCCTCATGGACCCGATCTTTCCCGGTGGCACATCGATTCCCTTCGAGACCGATGACTCTTCGCCGTTTGACGATCGGTACAGCATCGCGAAGGAGCGCGCGAGACTGCTCGACCTGATCGAGTCGGAGGATCCCGATCCGACGGATCCGCGGTGGCCGCGTTATGAGCTCTACCTTCAGCGCTGCGACAAGCTGAAGCAGATGGAGGCGGATTACCGGGTCACCAATGGGGCAGACCATGTCGTCGAGGCAAGCGTTGCCAACCAGCTCCGCGACCTCGGGGGGCTGGTCGACGACGGTATCGACACGATGACGCTGCACACGAAGGAGGGGTTTCGAATGTTCATGGGGCGCCGGCGGGACCCCGCGGGAAAGTACAACGCCATCCCCGGGGGCAAGCGGGTCGCATCCAGCCTCAAGGCACTCTGGACGCTGACCCGCAACAATAACCCTTATGCCGACTGGGCACTCTTGCGGGCCGATAACCGCATCCCTGAACTGCGACGGGGACTGGATCACCAAACCCGGACCTTCGACGCTGAAATCAAGAAGAAGGCGGACAAAGGTCTCGGCTTTGCGATTCTCAAATCGCGCGAACCGAAGGTGCTGGAACTCGGGTTCCGCAGCCCCTACGGCTATGCGATTGCCGAGTTGATCGTCGAGTTCGATTACTACGTCCGGGTCGTCAAGACGCTCGGACGCAAAGCCATCTTCTCCGACAAACAGGAGCACGATGCGATCCGGCAGTTCACCCGCCCGATGCGCGCAGCTTTCGAGGAGTTCATCCGGTTCGAGACGTGGCTCACCAAACCCGAATTGCTGCCGCTCAGCCGCACCGACTTCTTGCCGGGGGCCGACACCAATGCCCAGCGACGTGTCGCAGCCGTCACCGGCATTCTTGGCACTGTGCCGCCCGGCATCTATGCCGGCCGGCAAGTTTCACGTCATTCCCAGCGCCGTGTCTCAATCTCGGATACCGAGAAGGTGATGCTCGAGCGCGTGGCGAAGGAGCTTGCGGCAATTGATCAGGAAAGTGGTACAGCTGTCGATGAGCCAACTGATGAGGGCCTGGTCGACTGATCGCGAGTAGTGAGGACATGGCGCAATTCAATACTCCGGATCGTGCGGCAAGCACCAGCACGTGCAACAACGCGTCGGCACGTCAACAGGAGCGTGACGCAAAGGCCTTTACGGGTAGGGGCGGGACACCGACCGAGCTGCGGCAGGCCGCCGCGAGGGTTGACAGGATTCACCGCGCGCAAGATGACCTGTCGAGGCTGACTCGGCGCGTGCGGGGACGCACCTTCTATTTGTCTCTGCATCGGCGCAAGGCCACCGGTCAGGTTCACCTGCGCTGGCGTGCGGCAGGTGCCGGACCCCATGCCGGCCATATTCCATGGGACAAGATCGACGCGTATTTCGTGCAGCTTCCGGGCACGCTTCGCGAGTGGTACGAGCGCACACACCGGCGTGCCCTCGAGCTCAACCGGCGTGAAATTGAGGCGCGCCTCGCCCTGAAGCATGCGCGGCAGTGCGATCCGTAGTATTTCGCACGGCGGCAGCATCGGCGTCGGCCGCCGTCGTGTCCTACCTCGACGCCCAGGAGTGCAACATGCCGAACGTATTTCGCGGGAAAGGCAATCTCGGCGATACGCCGATCCTCAAGCACGTCCCCATCAACGGGGTCGATGAGGTCGTCGCCGAGATGCGCGTGTTCTTCGACGACTACGCCTACGACCAGGCCAACGGCGAGTATCAGCAGGTCGGCGGATTCTGGATGAGCGTGTCGCTGTGGGGCCAGCGCGGCGAGGACGCCGCGCGCGTGCTGCGGCGAGGTGCGCGCGTCCAGGTCGAAGGCGTCCTCAAGCAGTTTATGTACTCGCCGGAGGGCGCCCCCGACAAGGTGCCCGGCTTCCAGGTGACCGCCGACGAAGTCACCATGTGCTTGGGTCGGGTCGCGCGCGTCGAGTACAAACCCAAGCGCGAGCTCGCGGGGTCCATGAGCGAGGCTGCCGACGCCACATAAGCCATCGCCACCGTCTCATCCCGTTCTCGCTGAGGCCGGCCAGTCACGACCGACATCGCGATAACGCATTTCAGCTCTCGGTGATAGCGAAGCCCGCCTGTGTGGCCGCGGCGAGAAGTGTCTGCCACCCGTGCGGCGGTTCGAAGCTCATCCGCTCGGTGACGACCAGCTCCGCCTCACCGACGCGGTCGCCGAAGAGAACCAGGCATTCGCTTTCGTCATGCTGGCGCGATCGCCAGATCAGACC
This sequence comes from Aromatoleum toluvorans, assembly GCF_012910905.1. Classification (GTDB taxonomy): domain Bacteria; phylum Pseudomonadota; class Gammaproteobacteria; order Burkholderiales; family Rhodocyclaceae; genus Aromatoleum; species Aromatoleum toluvorans. The sequence goes on along the minus strand of NZ_WTVN01000001.1, from coordinate 234,964 downwards.
GTCGGCATTGGGGCAGGCTGCATGGAGGATCGAGGCCCAGGAGGCGGTGCGGTCATAGTGCGCCGGTCCCGGCTCGAGAAGCTGCGAGCGCATCAGTCCCAAGGCACGCAGGTTGTCGCCTTTGAGCGCGAGCAGATTCAAGCTGCGGGTCGGCCGAAGCGTTGCGTGGGCGAACTGGAGGGCGCGCTTCTTGGGTACCGGAAACGGCCCGCGATGATTGGCCGGTTCGAGCCGAAACAGCGTTTCGCACAGTGCCCCGATGAGCGAGCTGCCGCCATAGAACGTCGGGATCGCGCGCGCCGGGGCCGACTGCGTGACGAGGGGGTGGAAGCGCCCGCGCCCGTCCCCCGGATTGAAGCGCTCGGGCGACACGTCCGTGCGATGGATGCGGTGAATGAGCGCGTCGGTTGTCCAGGTTTCCCGTTGCAGCGCGAGCCGCTCGACCTCGCCCACGGTTGGTGGCTCCGGCACCCACGCCGTCTGCCGTTCAGTCACGGAACGTCGCCTGCTCGCTCTGCGCCGCCACCACGACCGAGGCGCGGTCGGCGGACCAGCAGTCCAGCGGTGCCCGGCCCTCGAGCCAGTCGTTGGGCGTGATGAACCAGATCGCCAGTGACCAGCCCTCGTAGTCCGATTCGAGGGCGCTGATGACGTCCCGTACCTCGGGGTAGGGCTGGCGTGTATCGGAGTTGAACTGGAAGGACGGAAACAGCGTGATCCGATCGCTCAGCATGCCGAAAATCCGTTTCTCGCCAGCCCAGCGGGATGCCAAAGCATTGCGGTTGCGCGCCCGCGACTGGGCGAACTCGGCCACCTCCGCGGCCGTCCAGCCAGGGGAGCGGACCATGAACTCGGCGCGGAGCCGGGCGTTCGCATCGCGATGATGTTCAAGGGTCGGACTGGCATCGACCAGGTCGCGCATGCGGGCATCGATCGCCTGCCCCACGTCCGGATCACGGGCTCCGCCGCGGAGATCGCCCCCGGGCAGACGATCGGTCCATGCCGTCAAAATTTCGGTCATGCGTGACTCGAGCTCGGCAGCGGCGTGCGCCACGACCTCCTCGACCCTGCTTTCGAGCTGACCGAGAAATTCATCGACCTCGTTAGCAAGTGGAGCGGGGCGGGTGATCTTCGTCCGTGGGCGCAGGGGTTTGTAGCCTCCGGCTGCGCGAGCCCCCATGCCTCGCAATGCCGTGGCCGCCGCCTGTCGCCTGCGCAGCTTGGCAGCAGAAAGAAGTTTCTCCATTGCCCGTTTCCTCTGAAATGATCTCCATTATAGGTGTAAGTGTCACGGATATCATTATTGCCGGGAGGGTGCTGGCCGTGCGCCCGGTGCAAGCGGGCATCAGTTGCGCGGATCAGGGGCAAGGGGCTACACGGGTGCCGGAGCAGAGAGCAGGCGAAAGCTGTTCACGGGGGTGGTGCGCGGGCCGGTGAACGGCAAATTCTTGGCCTAACCGGCCATTGATCGGACCTGCGCCCGACAGCCGGCATGAGTAACCGGCCGCACGACTCTAGTCTAGCCGGCGATTGCACCCGTCCGTGCCTGTCCGAGTTCAACGGCGGAAAACAGTCCAGATCGGGCATTCATAGCGACTTCCCCCGGGTAGGAGTTTGGCGGGAGCCGTCATTGACCGGACTCGCGCCCAGCTGCCACGGTGTTCTCCGGCTCTCAGCGAGATGCCTCTGATCTTGCTTCCTCCTTCAATCACACACCAAGAGAACCTCGCCGGCATCTCTCCAATCGCATAAAATTAGCCCGTATCAGAACGTGCCAGACTGTCATGTCGGGGGAGTTACTAAACTAGGCCGCTTTCACCAGGCCTTCATGAAGGTCGTGGTCAGCCTCGAGCCGAAGCTTCGAAATCAGGGGATCTATGGCTGAAACAATTAACATTGCAAAAATGGCTGAAAAGCTCTCCAAGGGAATCTTCCAAGAGTTTCTTTGGGGACGCATGGAGCACACAAATCTAAATTGGCCGTGCGAGAACCGAGGGAAGCATGAGGTAAAGACTCATCCTTCTGATGTTGTCTTTTGGTATGACGAGCCCTATTCACAGTCACGAACATACTTGAACTGCGATCTCAAAAGCTACGCTCAAGGCTCAATCACTGCCGGCGCCATCCGAGAGGCAATCGAGAGCCTTGCCAAGACCCTGAGTTGCGCAGAAATTAGTCAAGAGTTCAGCGACAAGTTCGTCCATCCGAATGTTTCGCCCAACGTTCATGGAATGCTATTTGTTTACAACCATGATGGAGAGTACGACAAGGACTTCTCCAAGATTCTCGATAAGGTGAATAGCAACGACTTGGAGCTTCCAAAAGGTTCCAAAATTGTTGTTTTTGGACCTGAAGAGATCTTCTGGTTGAATAACGTTCACCACGAAATCATTCATCTTCGCGGAGGGGCCGGAGTGCTTCCCGAGCGAGATCATTGCAAGTTCTTCTATCCTCACTTGGTGCGAAAGAAGAACGTGCAGCTTGAGCACGCGAAGGCGGCAACCTTGGAGATGCTCACTGCCCCCTGGATCATTCTTTCATATGTGCACCCAAAGAAGAGCAACAAGAAGGGCTTTGTGATCTTCATGAGAAAGCGAGGCCACACCGTGAATGAATTTCTCTACCTGATCGAATATCTGATGCATTATCAGATAATCACAGGAGAAGCCGAAGTGACCATCCGACTGCTTGACCCTCACCCGAATTCTTCCGCCAACTTCGCGAAGGCGAAGGATCAGTACATTTCCGATTACCAAGGCGGTGAGGAAATCAAGCAGATCCTTGACGGTATTGACTTGGGTAAGCTGGAGCATGTTCGCACCAGCTTCTGTGAGTTGGAGTTGTCACGGCAATGATCAAGAACACACTCCAATACTGCGCGACCGACAAGGAAATCTTCGATGCCTTGATGTCGGCCAAACAGAAAATCAGCGAGAAGGTTCTTCTGGAAATAGCGAAGGATAGAGGCATCTTCTACTCAGCCAAGGACAGCCGAGAAGACCTTATCAGCGCCATCTCGCTTCTCCCTCACGACTTCCACGACCTTAACACGCTACTTGAACAGCGGGAGCACTCTGGACGGCAGGAGAAGCTGACATCGGTCATTCTTCCTGAAGCCCTAACAATGGAAGAGATCAAGGAGGTACTGAAGGACTACACCGCTGAGTCGCCTGCGGATGAACGAGTGACCCACCACTCCAAGGGCAGCGACCAGGTCGTAGCTAACGTGAAGTATTCGGAGATCGACTATGGCAAGACGCGCCTTGTCCAGCGCACTCCCAAAGAAGCCGCGATTGAGTTCCACATCGAGAAGGACAAAACGACCATCCGCATGCCAGCCAACGCCCGAACCAAAGAGGTCTTTGGCAAACTGAAGGATAAGCTCGACATTAAGCGGAAGAAGGAGATCCCAACCATCCGCATCGAAATTGGTGAGTTCGAATCTCCTGCCTTACGTACTGAGTTCTTCACGACCCTCATCAGCAAGCTCAAGGGCTTCTCGCTGAAGAATGTCACCAGTGTCAAGGTGGAACGATTGAAGCAGGAGCCAGAAGAAGGTGAACTTGACCTTGATGAAGACCAAGATACCGAGGAAGCCAAGCACGAGGCGCTGGCACTGGTGAAGAACGTTGCACTCAGAGGGGAGACATTGCTTGCCTCAGAGGAGTACCAGAGCCTGAAGAAGAAAGGCTTCTTCATCACATCCATCATCTGGCGTTCGATGCTGGCGACGCCCCCCCACCCGATGGTCGAGTTTGAAGCAGCCTTCGAAGAACCGTTGCAGGGGAAGGGCTTCAAGTACTTCGTTCGGGGGGCCTACAACATGGTTGATAAGCAATATACGAAGACCATTCGACCAGTGGAGGCAGAAAGAAAAGAGAACTATTTGAGCATTATCGAAGAAACCGCGGCGAACACCATTAAGGAGCTTCGCAAGAAAGCACAAGTCGAAGCCGAGGCGAAGGAGGGTCAAGCCCAGGGGGCGCCAGCATGAACAGGGTCAGATGGCTCAATGCACAGTGGCCTTCCTCGATACGAACCATTGGGAATACGCTCAAGGACATGCCCTTCTCCGAAGAGAGCATGGATGGCTTCGTTGTCGAGCGTGTACGAGATGACTTCATCGAAGCGCGGTTTATCGAGAAGTTCATCTACGAGGAAGTCAATGCGGATCCTTTCGGAAAGGAAGAGGTGATTGAACGAACTGGCTACCGTTCAACAGACTTCACCTTGTTTGCCCAGTTCCCCCACATCGAAGTGACGAACGGCCAACGAAGCGTCAAGGAGTTCGTGAATCGCCTGCTTCAAGCCTGCAATTTCAACTTGGTTGTCTCCCCCCTTACCGTCAACCTTTACGACTGGGTCGCTTCTTTTCAGGATATCCTCGGGCAGAAGATCTTGGTGGACTCCCTCCAACTCTCTGGTGTTGAAGTTGAGGAAGGCATCACGGGAAAGATTTTTCTGAAGGGCAATAGGGATGTGCGCGAGGCCATTGACTATATCGTAGGAGGCAAGCGGTACATCCTAGAGAAGGTTCAGGTCAAGCTCACTGCTTCAGGCAAGATCATGTCTATTCACCTAGCCAACAACGGCACGGCCAAGATCCCGACTGACCATACATCCGACCTTCTTCCCCTGCTTCGCCAGTCCTTCCCCAACGGCAAGAGCTAGAGCATGCAGCCAGGCTCTTCCATCAATTGGATCGCGGCATTCAACCGCCTCTTCATCCTCTTGGACAGGCGCGGCACCCCGACCTACTACAGCGGGCCGAGCTTCCTCCGGATGGTTCAGCAGATTGACCCCGGTTCTCCCAATTACGAGCAGTTGATTCCACTCAGGCAGAGCCAAGGCAAGAGTACATCTAGAAAGTCCTTCTACTGGGATGTCATCCAGGGCTTGGAGGAGCAACAACGGCTTCAGCTCTTCCGCCTCTTTATTGAAGAGCTTGAGCCGCATGCCAAGGAAGAGGTTGAGGCCATCAGAGCCATCGTTTTTGGTGGAGGCAAGGCCGTTCCGACGACCGTCGTTCCACAGGATCTCTGGAACTCCGAGAAACTCAACAACAGCCTCAGCGACATCGACCACGCGGTTGATGCCCAGCAGTTCAACCGCGCGACGACCTTGGCCTACACTTGCTTGGAGGGTCTTTACAAGGCATACGTGCGCCGGCATGTCCCCGACAAGGCCAACCTCACAGACCTCATCCAGCTTTGCAAGGTGGTGAAGGACGACATCAGCGAGAAACTCAAGGCGCGAGGCCCTTACCCAGAGCAGATCATCAATGCCATTCCTACACTGACAAATGCCGTTGCGAACTCACGCAACGGCTTTAGTGAGTCCCACTTTGGCGAAGACTCTCACCGATGGCTTGCCACTTTCGCGCGAGATATGACTAATTCTATAGGCAGGCTCTTGCTGCATTTCCTTTAAGGCGTGCGGTTGGCCATCCGCTTAACTCCCCAAGAGAAATGCGCTCGGGTTGGGATCTGAACTGTAGACCTGGCTGACCAGTGCGGGTCGCGAGGTTGAGTACGGCCTAGGTGAATGGGTGCAGATGATGCAACCATTTGGCATGTAAGATCCATCAGGTAGATCGATCAATTCGGTAACGGGACAAAAGGAAGCATCTTGGACATCGAAATTTGGGACGGCGGCCTTCAAGAACAAGAGATTGAAGCAATCAAAAAAATCGGGGCGGCGTTCTCTGATGCTCAATCTGATGGCAAGTCCCAAGCAAGAGGCGGGTCTATTCGGGATCAGCTTCAAAACAAGCTCGGGCGCAACGGCATGTTCCCTTGGAAAGGGTATGCAGGATTCAGGTTCGTCGATTCGAAGGGCAAGGAGGGAGAGTTTGATCTGGTGATCGTGACCCACTGCAATGTCATCATCGTGGAGTTGAAGGACTGGAACCATGCTCCCATCACGGCAAATGGAGACATTTGGTTCAAGGGCGACAAGAACATGGGTCGGTCGCCTGTTAGCGTCACGAGAAGCAAGCAATACACCCTCTCTAACAAGCTAAAAAGGCTTAGTCAGAGATTTGCAAACAAGGGATATACCCCGTTTATTGAATACTTCGTGGTGATGACTGGGAATGCTGATTTCAGTCAGCTTCCCGAGGTTGAACTTCGCCATACGATGTCCCTTAAGGACTTTCTCAAGTTTGCAGACAAGGGGGTGTTTGAAAAGCACTTCCGCCCCCATCCCGCCGCAAAGGTGCTAAATCAGGACTTTCCGATATTTGATGAATTGTTCCAGAGTGGCAACACGGCGCCGAAAGCACTGAAAATTGGTGGATACACGGCGGTCGAGGAGGTCTTCGAACATCCGAAATTTGTTTACAAGGAATACTTGGCAAGTTCGGAAATCTCGAAAGGCACGGAGGCTCTGCTTCGAGTCTGGAACTTCAAGAATGTCCAAGGCAACAAGGCTATTACTCCACGGGGTAGGGCTGAAATCGTATCCCGCGAGCGGGAGGTGTTGCTGTTCATCAACCACCAGAATCGCGACCTGTACAACCACTGCCTACGCTCGCTGACAAGTTTCGAAAGGGATGAGGTTACATCGCAGTACAGCGAGGTTTATGAGCTTCCTCCTGGGCATGTGAGGTTCAACGAGTTCGTGGGCAAATACGGTCAGTCGTTTAACCAGATCGACCGACTTAACCTCACGAAGCTGCTCATTGCGAAGTTCGCTGACCTGCATGGGATCAAGATTGCCCACCGAGACATTGCTGACCATAGTCTGTGGTTGTCGCCTTCGAAGGAAATTGCTCTCTCCAATTTCATCTCCGCTTACCACCAACCAATTGGAACTGTTGGCGATTATCGGAGCAACCTTTCGGTAGGGGCAGTAGAAGTCAAGGAGATGCTGGATGGCTCGTCAACGACCCCATTCCAGCAGGACGTTCATGCGCTTGGGCTTGTGTCGTGGCATCTGCTGACTGCACAAAGAATGTCTCCGAAGAGCTTGGAGAACATTCAGAACGAGATGCTTTCAAGCAGCGAATGGTACGCAGGAGTTCTTCTTGAAGCAGTGACAGGGACGTTCAAGGATGCATCGGCATTCTTCGACGCCTTGAAGCGTGCAGAACCGCAGGGCGACTCGATACCGACTTTCGACGACTCCGAACTGGAAGCCTATCGTCACCCGATAAACCACACGCGGCAATTCCCAGACCAGGGCGAGTTTCTGGTTTCGACCGATGATAAAGAGGTCTATGTCTCGGAGGGAAGGCTGGTTAAGGCTTGGTTGAATGTCGGTGGCAAAGGAGATGATCCGGTAAGCAATTTCCGCGTCCTTACTTTTTTGAAGCGCTTGGACAAGCTTGCAGCAGTGAATCCAACATACCTGCCACGTATTCATGAATACGGGCTCGCGGCAAGGTCCGGCAGCATGTATCTCGTGACCGACGTGGTTGATGGTACGACGTGGGCTGATGCTGCACTTGATGACTCGGACAAATTAGGCGTTATCGAGAAGCTGACTGATGCCGTTGAACATCTTCATGGACTCGGGATTTCGCATGGCGACCTTCACCCCGCCAACGTGATGCTGGATAGGGAAGACGGGAATGTGTATCTGATAGATATTCCTGACTTTTCCCACAACACTGCCGAAGCCAAGAACCATAGGTATAGCCCAGAGAACATCGACGGCAGCTCCTCCGAACATCGGGATATTTTTGCTGTGCTGCGGATGTCATGCGAATTGCTCGGCATGGAGTGGGGCGATGAGTCCAAAGACTATCCGAGAGTCTCGGATGCGATTCAGTCGGAACTGAACGATCTAGAGTTCGGCTTCAGGGATTTGGGGCGGTTCAAAAAGGCTCTGACGACCGCAGTCGAAGTGCAGGAACAGCAATTTGTCGAAATAACACTCAGCAATGCTAATGAACAGATTACGATATTGCCCGACAACGGGCATCTGTACGTCAAGGTAGAGGCACCGAAGCAAGGAAAGAGCGATTACTCAGTGACGTTTTCCGGCATTGGAGGGGCATTCGTCGCCTTCTACGACAAGGAACAGCGGTGCTTTGTCGGAGGGTTACCCCCTCGAATCAGATCTGATGTCCATTTCAGGGTGGCAGAAGAAAGCCAATTCGAAATCAGCACGGCAATTCGTATTAAGCCAGGTCGACCGGGGCAACTTTCAGGCTTGTCTGAACATCTTCGCGATGATGACGCCTTTCATCGTGCTATCGAGATGCTTCAGATGGTTCCGCCCGAAATTGATGAATCGGAGTTGAGCCAACAACTCAAGGATGTGTTCGAAAGGGCGGCAGCTTCCGTGGGAGAAAGCCGCTCTGATATTTCGGTCGATATTTCGACTCAGGCACTTTGGCGGGCAATCCTCGCCACGGAGACCGAATCAAGTCCAAATATCGAGTTGAATGGTGCCTCGATTAAGCCATCGGATACCGATTCTGAACTGATACTTCCTTACGAGGCGGACATCGATCCGCTTGGCGCTTTCGCAAGCGCGGATGAGGTCGAGGCTCTTCTCATCGATCAGGATGGAGCAGAAAAAGTCATCGGGGAAGTCTTTCTCAAAAAATCAGCGTTGAACGAAGTTCGACTGACGAAAGTCCGTAGTTCAGCCTACGGTCTTAAAGATGGCGACTCCGTCTTCTTCAGGACGAAACAAGACAGGGCTTCATACCGCAAACGGAAGGCTGCACTTGAAAGACTGCTTGATAGGGAAGGGGTCTTGCCTGACCTGCTCGATTTGTTTGACCCTGCCTGCAACAAGGATGCAACGCCACACAACATTTCTGTCACTGACGAGGACTTCGCCAGATACGACCGCGAAGACCAGCATGGAAACAAGATTAGCCTCAACCAGCAACAGCGTGAGGCATTTACCAAACTGCTGAACTACGGCCCTTTGTCGCTTTTGCAAGGACCGCCTGGAACAGGGAAGACGGAATTCATCGCTGCTTTCGTCCACTTTCTCGTCGAGAAGCTGGATGTGCGAAGAATCCTGCTGGTCAGCCAATCTCACGAAGCGGTCAATACGGCTGCAGAGCGGATAAGGAAGCACTGCGGGAGGTTGGGGACTTCGCTCGAAGTCGTCAGGTTCAGCAACCGTGAAGGGGCGGTTTCGCATGGGCTGAAGGACGTCTACTCCCATGCCATCACCGCAGAAAAGCGCGAGTTGTTCAACGCCGAATATCGCTACCGTGTCGCTGCTCTATCGGATGCGCTGGGGCTCGACGCTGAATTCATCTCCAAGGTTGTCGAGGCGGAGTTGAAACTGTTCAAGCAGATTGACCATCTCGAATCCCTGCTCAACAGCTTCGAGAACGTAGGCGACGAGGAGGATATCAAAGCCCTCAAACCGATCGCGGTCGAACTGGATGAGACTATCCGTACCAAACTTCACTTGGACTACGGTATTGCTCTTTCACAGGAAAGCAAGGTTTCAGAAGCGAAGTCCATCCTGCTTTCAAATATCTGCTCCGAGTATGGCGTCCGTCCAAATGAAGCGAAAAGGGTTCGGGCATTGGCTCGGATATCCCGTGACATCCAGGATGCCCTGTCGGCGGAGAGGGTCAATTGCGACGAGTTCTACGCCCGCTCGAGGCAACTGGTTACCGGCACCTGTGTCGGTATCGGGCAAGGACATATCGGTATTCACGACAACATTTATGATTTCGTAATCATTGATGAGGCGGCTCGTTCAATATCCAGTGAACTGGCGATTGCAATGCAGTCTGCGAAACGCGTCCTTCTGGTCGGCGACCATTTGCAATTGCCACCCCTGTATTCCGACGCACACAAAGCCGCTCTGGCACGCCGACTTGGCATCAATGACAAGCACACCGAGCTTGATGAAGTGTTGCGAAGCGACTTTGCGCGGGCTTTCAATTCGGAATATGGGAAGCAAACGAGCGCCACGTTGCTTACTCAGTATCGGATGGCTCCTCCCATCGGCAATCTGGTTTCCCAGACCTTCTATGACGGCCAGTTGAACAATGGAAATCGGGCAATTCCCGACATCTATCGGGGTGCTCCGAATCAGCTTCGTTCCCCCGTGACTTGGCTCGACACATCATCGCTTGGCGAACATGCCAATCACCAAAGCGACCGTGGCGTCAGCATTTACAACCGTTGCGAGGCAGAACAGGTCATCGACCTACTCAAGCAGATTTCAGAGAGCGGTCAATTCCTGACTGACCTTTCCAGCCTCAAGGACAAAGATGATGCGCTGATCGGTGTCATCTGCATGTATGCCGAACAAAAGCGGCTAATTAAGCAGAGGTTCAACCAAGGGATTTGGAGCGATGGGTTCAAGGCATTGGTGAAAATCGACACCGTCGATAGCTACCAGGGCAAGGAAAACCGAATCATCATCTTGAGTCTGACGCGTTCCGACAAACAGAAGAGTCCAGGTTTCCTGCGCACACCCAATCGAATAAACGTCGCGATGTCCCGAGCGATGGATCGGCTGCTAATCATTGGCAACGCGGAGATGTGGAAGACCCACAACAAGGACAAGCCTCTCGGACAGGTTGTTTCCTACATGAGCGATATGGGCGAGGACGCCGGCTACAAGTTCATGTTCGCGAAGAAGAACCGCTAAGGTGACGACATTGGAAAACACTACGATATATCACGAGATTGACTTCCTGTTGCCAGCGCAACGCTTCAACATCAATTTCTCGTACATCACCCAAAAAGGGCTGCCTTTCGTTCGCGAATTCGTTCTTCGTCTGATCCACCTTGCGCCAATGTCTATGTCGCAGGTTGCGACCTTCTTCGGCTTTTCACGCAAGGAAGTTCAAGAGGCGATTGATGACCTCGTCGAACGCGGCGAACTGACATTGTCCGAAAATGGTCGTCTCACCCTTACGGAGAAATCCAGCGGTTACTTCACGGAGCTCGGCGAGGTTCCGCGTTTGTCGCTGCTTCGAGACAGTACGGCTTGCTTGTCTTTCGACCTCGCATCCTTCTCATGCCTTGGGAAAGACAACTCTTCTGAAAAATGGAAAGCTGGTCTCTCAATCAAGGTTGACGACGAGAACGCATCCTGTAGTGAGACTCATGTGGAAAAGCATTTCCAGCGTCAGTTCCATGAAATTTTGCAGAAAGGTTTTCTTTCAAGGTCGCTGACCCAGGATGAAAAGGACTCGCCGAATGTCTACACCGTGAATTCGGTCAATAAGATTAAGCAGATGCCCGTCAGACTGCCGGTTCAGTTCAAGGTTGACGAGGATGGCAGAAGCGTCGAGCGGGAGGATTTCGAGAGGCTGAAAAGCTCAGACTACGTGCATGAGCAAATCTCCTTGGAACTTGACCGCTTGGCAAGACCCAGCAATTTCGGCGAGCTTGCGAAAGCTATGCTCGATATTGGTGATGGCGAGACGTTGAAGCTCTTCGACTCGAAGGGCAGTTCCGTCAGCCCGCAATTCTTCGAAGAATTGACGAAGCTGGAATCGAACAGTCAGAAGAAGAGAGCCACCTTTATCGGACCAATCTATTCGTCGGCAAATTGGGAATTGCTCCAGAAACACCTGGCTCCCATCATCAAGGCGAGGCGAGAAAGCAAGGCGGACGTGGCCCCCACTCCATTCCTTTGGGTTGCACCTAGCGACCCGTATTGGGGGAAGAGCAGCAATCTTCAAGTAAGAGTCAGTGAGCTTCTCGACAAGGCTAGTACGAAGGATAGGAAGCTCTACTTGCCGACTATTTTTTTGCCCGTCTCCGGTCCAGAGGATCAGAAGACAGCACGCGAATGGAAAAGGGCGTTTGAACCTAATACCGATAAGGTTCACGGGCTGATTGAGGGCTTCCTTGGCGGCAATGTTGAGGTGCTGCACTTCGAAGGCGAGTTTGTGATTGTTGTTTATCACGTCTCATTGCCTGATTCTTACCCTGTAAGTTTCCCAATTGGGTTCATTAGCGCCGACAAAGATGTCGTCTCGTCTGTTGGACGGTTGGTTACGACATACCTAGAGGGCAGTTCTGGGTTTGAACGTCCTAACAACTGTGGATTGCTATCCCGTTTCGGGCGCAATGAGTGATCAAGTTCAGAGTTGATCTGTAAATTGTGTGGGCCCGTTGTGCTGACCATCGGGCTCCGTAGTATTTTTCGAACGGCTGTCCTGTCACTGCAGTCCGGCCGCTCGATACGCGCCGGCTGAATGATTGCAACGGCCGAAAATACGTCGGTGAGGGCGGGGCGATTCACAACTCCCGTCACGCGTGGTCGGGCAGGGGGAACGACGGCCGCGGGGCAAGGCGTTAGTTCGCCGGCGCTACCTCAGCTTCCGCGGCATCTGCAGGGGCAACCGTAGTTGTCGGAGTCGGAGTGACTGAATCGGTGGCTGCCTTTGCTACACGCTGCTGCTTCTTGTCGAATTTGGCTGCTGCAGTGGCGAGGGCGTCGAGAGCGCCGCCATGAGCCAGCCATGCTTCTACCCAGCGAGGTTTCCTGCCACGCCCTGACCAAGCGAGATCCATTTTCGAGGGATGACGATAATTCACCGCAACAGGGGGCTTGGGGACCACCGGGCGTGTTGCGCCGTTGGCCTTCGGCTTTTCCGACTTGGGAGAGCTGCCCAGCACGTCTGCCAATGACAAACCCTGCTCGCGAGCCATCCTCTTGAGTTTCTTTAACAAGGCGTCCTTTCCGGCCGATTGCTGTCTTGCGATTTCATTTTCGATTCGCGCACGAAGCTGTTTGAGTTGGGTAAGAGTGTAGTTGCTGAGATTCACCGTCATAGGGAGTAGGGCACCGTAGAAAGCTGCAGGAAAGGATGTATACGGCGTGAAGTATAAAGAGCTTTGACGTGAAAAATCCGTTACAACGATTTGCTTTTGAACGGACCTTTGGGGGCGAGAGGATTTGGGAGTTGACGGCAGGTGAGCGTCACAGATCGGTAGCTCGGCGATTGCGGTTGCCGAAGGCGTCCTGCTATCAGGGCTCCGTCATAGCCCCAGCATCATCTGCCTGAACTGGGCCGCGTTCCGTTGCGCATAGTCACCGAAGTTGTTGTTGAAAACGGCGTGTACGGACTTGGCCTTCCTCCCCAGCCCTCGGACCTTCTCAGCCAAGTCCGACAACTCCGCAGTCGCATAGAGGTAGTTGAACCGTTCCCCGGACGAGCTCAGTCCCTTCTTGTCCCAGGTGTCGGTGTTCCTCCCATGAAACCGGACAATCGCCACGTCCGGGCACGTCACCTCCCACAGTGCGGGGACACTGCTGGCAAAGCCTTGGGGCTCATCGACGACGACGTGTGCCAACCGGTGTTCCCGTTCAAACGCCATCACCTGGGCCGCCCGATCGCCCTCAAACCATGTCCGGTTCCGGAACTCCACCGCCAGTTGAAATCCCCGGAGCCGTTCAGCGCATTCCAGGATGTGATCGAAAGCCGCCCTGGAGGGCACGAACCAGGGCGGGAACTGGAATAGCACCACCCCGAGCTTTTGGGCAGCACGTAATGGCTCCACGGCCATTGCAAACCGAGTCCATAACTCTTCCTTGAGCTCGGGCGGTACGTCCTTGTAATACACGTTCTTTTTCTGCACTGGTCCCAAGGCATCCCGGATGTCTTTCGGTAATGCCTGCGGATCGGTCTGGTGCTGTGAAAAGGCGAAACGCTTTTACGTCAAAGGTGAAGTCGGGAGGTGTTCTCTCTGCCCATAGCAAGGCGTTTCTCACCGAAGGCATGGCGTAATAGGAGCTGTCCACCTCCACGATCGGAAATTGGGTGGCGTAGTAATGGAGACGGCCCGCTGGGGTCTTCACGTCGTCGGGGTAGAAGAGTCCGGACTCGATGAGGGCCTTGTCGGTCCATGAGGCCGTTCCGATGAGGATGGTGCCGGTCATGCCGCTCTCCTGGTTGCATCTTTTTCAGGGTAGCGTGCACAGGCCAAGACGGTTAGCGTCGCTGCGTGGCGATGGAACTGACCGACAGGCGCCGGTGGACCGCCGGACGGGGTCAGGAGTCACGGGTTTCGGCTCTCGGAGCGGGATTCATGTCAGCGTCCCGCCGAGGCACGTTCCGAGCCCGTGACCCCTCCAATTCGCCCATGACCTCGGCAAGCTTGGTCGCCAACTCGCGTGCCTCCTTCCGTGTCGCCGACAGCTCGGTTTCGAAATTCATCGATCGCTGCTTTTGCTCCTGAAGCTGGCCTTCGAGGCTTGCCACGGCTTGCCTGTGGCGTTCGTGGGCATCTGCCAGTCGGTCGGCGAGCCCCGCAGCCTTCGCTTCGCTTGTCGCCGCCAGGCGCTCGGCATCCGTGCGTGCGGCGCGCTCGGCATCGATGGATTTCCGAAGACGCTCGATGTCCTTCTCCAGCCCCGGAATCGCTTCGAGGCGCAGATTGGCCTTCGCCAGCTCGGTCCGGGTGATCTCGGCGGCCTGACGCTCCCGAGCGGCTTCGTCGCGGGCGGCATCGAGGTCGGCCGCCATTTGCGCGACCTTGCCGGTGAGCGTTGCCTTTTCGCCCCGGAGGACCTCCGAGGTGTCTTCCAGCGTGTCGACGCGCCGGGCCTGACGCTCGTTCTCCGTGGCGAGATCGTTGGCGGCGGCGAGCGCGTCGGCGAGTTTGGCCTCGAGGTCGGCGCGGGCGGCGGCCACCTCGTGCGCGATGAAGTCGAGGACGGCTCGCTGCAGCGGGGCGGGCAGGGCTGCGCTGCGCTCCGCGTGGCCGCCCTGGCCGGTCTCCCACTGCTGAAAGAGCCGGTGGATGGTGCCGAGGCTGCCGCTGCCGTGGCGTTCGCGGATCTGCCGTGGACTAGGTTTCCCGCCGGTCGCCTTGATGGTGTCGGCGATGGCCGCGACCTCCTCATACGTGATGCTGGGTTCCCGCGGCATGTCCTGTTCCTCTTGCGGCGATACGTAACGTACTTATAGATAACGTTACGATACGCTTCAAGCTCCGATGCCGCGTTTCGACGGCACCCGGTTGCCGAGGTTGGGGACTTTTCTCTGCAGACTACGCGGCGCTTGTTTCCGGGAAGGACGTCCCTGTGGCCACCGCCCGGGCCGAGCTCGGCGATCACGCCGGAGTGGATGGCGGCGGGCGCTGTGCTGACGCCGGCGATCTTTTCCACCGGAAGGCCGAGCTAATACAGGAATAAATATAGGTATACAAATATAAATACAGGGGAGCTCTTGGGCGATCGTCGCAAAGGCAGTACTGGCGCGGGTTTCCGGGCGATGGGTGAGTCAGCGGCGGGAGTTGTTCAGCGCATGCTGTCGGGAGTTGTTCAGCGTGGATAACTGCGCGAAACGGGTTTAACTGGTTGTTGTTAAGGGGAAATCCGCGCGGGAGTTCTTCAGCGTGGATAACTTGGGTTATCTACAGGGTTTTCCACCGGCAAGCGATGACGGGAACGGCGGCGCTTCAGTGCGCTGGGGTCGTGGTCGGGACGGTGCAGGCATTCCCCGTTGACGGTCGGGAGTTCTTCAGCGAAGGGGCTGTCGTTCCGCTCTCCGAGCACATGGTCGGGCAAGCCTTGGTCGGCTCGCGGGGAGCGGTTTCAGTGGCCGCAGGCGTCCGGCGTCAGAAGAGGGTGTGCTGGACGGGCGGAGGGAGGATGTGGGGCCGGGACGGCAGCAACACGACGCCTGCGTCTCCGACCTCGACGCGGGCCTGCGGATAGACTGCGAGGACCAGCTTCAACGCCTTCAGGAATGCCTTCTTGAAGTCGCGCACGGCCTGGTTGGTCTCGGAACCGTAGTCGCAGCCGAACTGCATCATGAGGGGTTCCCAGCGGATGGGGCGGCTGCGGCGCTGGGTGTAGCTCATCCGGTAGGTAAGCCAGGTATAGACGTCCATCGCCAGTGGTGAGCCCCGCAGCGCCTTGTATGCTCGAAGGTCGATGGGCACGGGGTTGTCGATGCATTCGCGGAAAAAGCCGTTACTCAGGCGGACCTGAGATTGCCATCGGCCGGCTTCGTGGGCGTGCTGGGGCGTCCACAGGCCGATCAGCTCGGCATCGTTCAACTGCAGGTTCTCTGCGATCAGCACATTCCGGAGGACGAAGCCCCTTTGCTGCTGGCTGCCGGTGTAATGGGCCGTGATGAGAGAGCCGAACAGTCGCTTGACCTGCTCGGCGACGCGGCTGCCGCTGCCCCGGGCGCCGCCGCCGCTGCTGCGCAGGTCCATGACGTCGCGCAGGAAGGCGCGCAACGTGTCGCCCAGCTGGATCTCCGGTGACTGCCTGCGGACTGCCTCGGTCGACACCCAGGACATCAGCAGGCGGGGATAGATGCCATATGGGATGCCACCCTCGTAGCCGGCGATGATCCGCAGGCGGAAATCCCCGTTCTGGCGCTTGAAGACGTCCGTCCTGGGATCCTTGTACGGCATCGTGGCGATGACGAGGGCGCGGGCCATGAAACCGAGCGAGCCGGCGTGTCGCGCGTCTTCCGCCTCGATGGCGAAGTGGGTGTCGATGACTTCGCGCACCCACGTTGGAACGGCGTCCCCGGATCGATAATCCAGCGTCAGCTGGTTCGGTTCGATTGCGGCCATGGGCGGTCGATGCTCCTCTTGCGCGCGGCGGGCGGCTCCGGCGGCGACTGGACGCTCCTTCGGCGGGCTTTCCCGTTCCGGGACCATACGAGCCATCGCATCATCCCTCCGGTGCCGTCGTCCGCCGCGGCAGGATCGCAGGGGGAACGGCCGCGCGCCGGCCCGATGCGGGTAGGGGACGGGATGTCCCTTTCAAGGCATTGCCATCGACCCAGTCTTCCCAGACGGCGGGCGATTCCATCGAGACGTCGCCGGCATGGTCGACCTCAGTGCGCGGAAGCTCCGATGAAACCGGTGGTCGCTCGATCCAGCGGATCCTTCGGCGCGAGCCGGCGCGCTCGAGAATCTCGACCCAGCCGTACTCGGCGTGGAGCGCCATCTCGCCGGGTCGCAGGCGGGCAGGGTGGGTATCAATCGAGACGATGTTCGTCATAGGTGTCTCCACAGGCTTTGGCATGGCGCGATTGCCGGCGCGGGCGAGTGTGGTGGACCGCCGTAGCAAGTCGGCGAAGCGTCGGAAGCGAGGCGGCCGTGGCGAGTCCGCATGGGACAGTTCTTCTCCGCTGCTGATGTCATCGGCCCGAGTGCCGTACAGCGAAATCGTGGGCGGTCGCCTGAGACAGTGCGCGCAAGGTGCTGCACCGGTGCCACGGCGGGTATCACCTGGCGCGAGAGGGCGAGCGGCGCCTATCCAAGCCCACGGCGAGGAAGGACTGCGGTCTCGGCCACGTGTCTCGTCCGCGCAGGAAAATTGAACGCGATCTGCCCACTATCGGTCACCGCGCAGCGAGATGCAAGGCGCGTTCGATTGCGCCTCGGCCTGTGTGGCACAGTCGAAGGGCGCTTCGGAAACGAGGCTGATGCCCGGGGTGCCTGAATTGGAGAGGGGGCTGAGCCCATGGCCATGAATCGACCCTTGACGATCGCGTTTTCGCGGCGTATGAATATGTATGACGTTCAGCCGCATGGCTGCGCGGCGTCCGGTCAGCCCCTGTAACCGGAACGGCCTTCGGGCTCGGGGCTTCGTCAGTGTCACCCACCCGATCGGGAAGATCTCTCTTCCCGATGTCGGGCGTGTGATCTCCCGATTTTTTTGTTTGGAGATCATCATGTCCGACCAAGCGCACTCCAATACCGCTGCTCCCGACAAGGAGTATTTTGATCTGCACACGCAGGGATGCGGATATTTGTCCCGCATTCGCTGGGTGAATCCGCGCAAAGGCGGCGGTCGTCAAGGCAAGCCGTTTCTCGCCTGCGCGATCAACGCGTTGCACGGGGACACGACGGATCCCAGCTATAGCTATTTCGACGTGCGTGTCACCGACGACGCCTGCGTCGAGCTGGTGCAGTCGTTGCAAGGGGACGTCGATGCGGGCCGCAAGGTCTTTGTCGCGTTCAAGATCGGGGACATTTACCCGCATTGCTACACGACCGAGGTCAAGGACAAGACCACCGGTCAGGTGACCCAGGAGCCGCGAGCCATCATCAAGGGCCGTCTCTTCTTGCTGAGTCACGTCAAAGTGGATGGCGAGACGACATACGAGCGTCCGCCGCAGCAAATTGAGCCACGCAACGGTACCCACGGGTGACGCGTCACCTTGGATGCGTCCGTTCATACGTCGGGAGCCATTCCGACTTTCCCCTGTTTTGCACGTTTCGGCAAAAACGTGCGCTGCGCGACCTGTCAGCCCCTGAAACAGGTACGGCCTTCGGCCCGGGGTTTTCTCACATGGGTTTGCCTGTCAGCGCCCCGCGCTGGTCCGGAAAACCGGTGCTTCCTTGAAACCGGACCCGCCGACGAAAGTTGGCGGTCCTTTTCCGGCAGGCTGACCCCATCCGTCATCCATGAAGTTGTCACCCATCGGGGCGTCTCCCCGACGGGGCAGGCCTCCGATCCATCCTACGGAGGTTGAAACCATGAGCGTGACTGTCGAGGGCTCCCTTTGCATCAAGCGCATCAACGGCGCCAACGGACCATTCTGTGTGGGCGACCTGCTCACCGATATTGGCGAGTTCCGTGTCAAGGACCCCGTCCTCGATCAGTTTGAGGAGGGCGTCTATACCGGGCACTACACCATCCAGCGCATTTTCTCGTGGTCCTACAACGCGAATGGCCGACTGGTGGTGGAGATCCGGGCGCGCCTGGCCGACCTGCAGATCCATGCCGGCACCGAAAGCTCGCTTCCCGACTCGACGACTGAGCCTGATCCGGCCGACGAGTCCACCCACGAATCCGGTGCGACGCCGCTCGAGGGCTCACCGGCCGCCGAAAAGCAGGGCGCGAGTCCGAGCAGAACGCCTGCCGATTCGGCACCTGACGAGTCCGAAGCGATCCCAAGCTCAGTTCCCGGCGATTCCTCGGACGGTGCCTTGTTCGGCGAGGAGCTCCACGCATTGGTGGCGTCGCGCCAGCCGGTGAAGCTTGACCCCGCGATCGACGACCGCAGGCGCTTCAGGGAACAACGGAACCGCCTGAAAGCCGGCCTCCGTTACGGCTTCATTCCTGAGGAGCAAACGTGGTATCCGGAGGAGTCGGAGCGGTACCAGGCATACCTGGCCACGAAGTCCGACACGTGACGTGCGTTGGCCATGATGGCCGACGAAACAATCGCCCGTTCGCGGGCTTTCCGAATCAATACTGCGGCGCCCGGCGCTGATTCGGAAAGCCCGTCAGGGCGTCATCGATAGCTGGGCAGCAACACGCCCGATGTGTTGCGGCATTTGCGTGGGCGACTCCGCCCGCGCGGCTTTCTCATCGGCACCCTGGCCTTCCATTGGGGTGTCTCGCACCGGTGCACCTTGTGCTCCCAGGCCGCTGGCGACGGAGCCGGCCGGTGTGACGAAGGCATCGTCCAAACTCCGTCCGAAGCGGAACCAGCGGGTTCCCACAGACTGCTTGGGTGCAGGCCTTCTCTGGGAGTTCGTTCATGCGTTGTCTGTTGCCGGCGCCATCCGCCCGGCAGCCTGTCAGTCCCTGAAACAGGCAGGAGCCTTCGCTCCGGGACACCTTTTCTCACCCCCGCGGGTCGTCGTCGGCCCGTACCGCCCGATGCAGCCGCGGTTTCCTCACGGAGGCATCATGGCCCTAATCTTCCCGCGCCTGGCGCGTAACTTCATCAAGAACGGTTACTTCCCCACCGACGAAGCGACCTTGGGGCGCATCATCGCCGCCCTGGACATCGCCGGGGACGATCTGCGCATCTTCGATCCCTGCTGTGGCGAGGGATGTGCGTTGCACGCGCTCAAGGGTGCGCTGGTCGAGTGCGGCGCCGCCGTCCAGGCACTCGGCGTGGAGTTCGACGCCGATCGCGCCTGGCATGCCAAGGCCTTGCTGGATGTCGCGATCCACAGCGACGTCCAGGACGTCGTCGTCGGCCCGCGTACGATGGGGTTGCTGTTCCTCAATCCCCCTTACGGTGACGCCGTTGCCGACCGGGCCCACACGGGCGACAGGGCGAAGGCCGAACGTCTGGAAAAGATCTTCTTCCGCAGGTCGATCGCAAGTCTTGCCTACGGCGGCATCCTGGTCCTGATCGTGCCGTACCACGTATTCGATGAGGAGTTCGCGAGCTTGATCGCGCGGAGCTTCGACCGCGTCCGCTTCTTCATGGCACCCGAACAGCATTTCAAGCAGTGTGTCGTATTCGGTGTGCGGCGACGGTCGGCTCGACCCGAGCCGGCGATCGCCGCCATGTTGCGAGCGGCGGGCAAGGGCGATTTCCTGGATCGCGTGCTACCGGAAGCGTGGCCCGAGGAGCCCTATCTCGTTCCCGAAGTGACAACGGGGGAGGCCGTTCGCTTCCATGCCGTGCGGATCGATGCGGCCCAACTCGCCGCCGAGGTGCAACGCCTGTACGCACACAGTCTGTGGCCCCAGTTCGGCATCCATTTCGGTGACGGCAAGGCTGAACACCGGCCACCGTTGCAGGCGATGGGGCGCTGGCATCTCGCCCTCGCTCTGGCGGCAGGCCAGGCGCAAGGCGTGGTCACTTCCGCGAGCGGACGCACCCTCCTCATCAAGGGCGATACCTACAAGGACAAGGTGCGCACCGTTGAACTGAGCGAGAACCCGGACGGCACCGCGAACGAGACCGTCATCCTGACCGACCGCTTCGTGCCCGTCATCCGGGGTATCGACTTCACGCCGGGATCCCGCCTGGGGTCCGTCGTCACCATCCAGTAGCTGCGGGGCGCACGGCCCGGCTTCACGCTTGCCGCGGAGCGCTTCCGCCATCGCTGACCGGGCGCTCATCGGCGCCCAACCATCCTCAGCAACGCGACCCGAAGGAGACGGCCCTTCGGGCGATCTCCTTCTGCTGCCCGCGTAGCCATCCATCAAGTTAGGAGACTTGCCATGAAACACGATCTCATGTGGGTGCTCGTGCGAGAGGTCGATGTGCTGGCCTCGGCCCGAACTCAAGCGCCGCGCCCTGTGCAGAACGACGCTGAGTGGAGAGCCCATTGCACCGACTTTCTGCGCACCAGACTGATGTGTCACGCTGCCGGCCTCGCCACCACGGAGATGATCTGGCCGCTGGCCTGCCGCGCGCAGGACGAACCCGCCGCTTTCTGGGCGATCCTCCAACGGGTGCGAACCGCCTTCAATCACGCGCTCGCGAGCGCCTTGAACCGGTTGTGCGAGCTCCTTCCCGAAGCGGGCGCCGATCAGATGGAGATTCCGGTTGGGGCCGACGGCGACGTCGATTGGCAGGAAGCCCTCTTTCCGATGGCGGCCGCGCTCCTGACCTACCTCGCCGATCGGCTGGTGGAAGGCGCCGATCACATGGATGCCGAGCAGCATTCTCCCTTTCCGGAAGACGCCGTGCATGACGCGCTGACTGACCTGGCGACACTGCTTTCCGACCGGCTGACCGAACAGTCGCCGTTCTTCGATGCCAGCGCCCGTTCGGTCCACATCCCGAACGACTCGGCCCTGAAGGCGGCGCTTGCCGCCGGCGAGCAGTTCGTCCTGGTGCCGGTGCGACGCATCGGCACGTGAGGGCCCTCGCGGCGCCCGCATCCGCACATCTCATCTTCAATCGTGCCCATCGGGTTCTGCCCCCGTTGGGGCGTCCCGACGGGCCTCACGGGAGTCTCATCATGATCATCCGACAGATGAAATTCGACCGGGAATCCGACGCGTGGACGCTGCAGCGCGTTCAAGCCTTGCGGGTGGCACTTTTCACCCGCGGCAACCCGGATCTCCAACAGGATCCCAGCCAACCGCTGCTGGGGATCCCCAACCGTTTCGCACGGGTCACTTCGCTCCAGGACGCACGCCAGCGCGTGCGTTCGTTCATCGACCAGCACGCACTTGGTGCCGGCAACTGGGCAGGGGGCGAGGTGCTCGACGGTTGCGACCAGCAGGTCGCCTATATCAGCTACAACGGCCGCGTGTGGCTGTCCGCCCTACACGAAGCGATGCCTTCAAATTGAAGAATCCTGCGAGCCCTGCGCCACCGGCGCGGGGGCTTTTTCGAGTGCCTGTCACAGAAACACTGGAAAAAGCGATTCGTGCGAATGGCATTACGCGTTGATGGTCGCCGGCTCCACGGAGTCGGCCCATCGCGACTGCGACCTGTCAGCCCCTGAAACAGGTACGGCCTTCGGCCCGGGGTTCTCGTGTTCCATCCACCCGTTCTCTTCAACCCCAGCCGACCGCCGCCTGGCAATCGGCTCACCGTCATGGAGGTCTCCATCATGTTCTCGATCGAGTCTTTCTCGGATCTGTTCGTGGATGCCTGCATCCGCAGCGAGCAGTCCGAACTCCTGCTGCTCTCCCTGTATGGGCGCGACACATCGGTGCTCCAGTTCATGTCGGCATTCTCGGTGCCGCGCGACCAGGGCGGCCTGCTGACTGGCGGACAGGCCAGTTTCACGATTGTGGAATCCGACCAACGTCACACGGCGTACGTCCCCGATCCGGACCGTATCCAGAAGCTGACCGGCCGGTTTCCGGATCGCAACCTCTTCGGCACGCTCACCCATACCTGGCTGTACGACCCGATCCTGGTCCAGCCTGACCGGGCTGGGCGCACGGCCTGGCTGCTGGGCGATGGCGCCGAGATATCGCATTCGCGCCTATGGACGCTCGTCAAAGCGCTCAGCCCTTTGCCGCTCCTGGACCACTGGCAGGGGCCACTGCTGGACGGCCTGGGCGTGCGCCTTTGCACCCCCCTGAGCACGTTCAGGTTCCCGCCCATCGGAAAACTGGGCGGCGTCCGTGTGAACCTCGGCGACCGGTTCGAGGACATCGTGTCGATGGGCGTCAGCGCGGGTGTGCTCTCGCTCGAGCCCGACGCGTTGCCGGCCGATGCCGCGCTGCGTGTAGCGGCGATCGCCAACGACTTGCCGCCAGAGCGGGCTGCAGGAGGGAGCCCTTTGTTCGAACTCGGCAGGGTGGTCATGACGCCGGGTGTCGAGGACCTCCTCGACATGTTTCCGCAACTGATCAACCGGTGCCTGGCTGCTTACACCCGTGGTGACTGGGGCGTGAGTGCCGACCGAGAGCTCAATGACGAGGCGGTGAAATCGGGCGAGGGCCGCATTTTGGCGGCCTATCCGATCGATCCGGCACGACCCAGCCGCGGTTATGGCGAAAACACGGTGTGGGTCATCACCGAAGCGGACCGGAGTGTGACGACGCTGCTCCTACCCGAGGAGTACTGACCGAGTGCTTCGTGGCTGGCACAGCTTCAGCCATTCCAACGTGCTGTCATCAACCCAGGCGGGGACACAAACCCGCGGGGTTGGGTCTCCGCCGTTTTCCAGGAGACCTTCATGCATCTTGCCCAGGCTCAACTCGCTCCGGCCGCCACCCCCCCGGAGCCCGCAAACCTCGCGCTGTCCGATTTCGTCGACGAATTCGGCGACAGCCTCCTCGCGGCCGTCCGTCGGCAAAACCCGCCGATCTACGACGGCAAGCCCGATCCTCATCGGGATGTCCTGATGGATCGCCTCGCTCGCCGGCCGTTTCCGGCCCAACGTGAAGCCGTTCAGGCCTTGACCTGCCTCCTGCTCGACGCCGGCGAACCCGCCGTCGTCCTCAACGCCGAGATGGGTACCGGCAAGACGATCATGGCGATCGCCGCCGGTGCGGTGATGCACGACGCCGGCTACCACCGCACCCTCGTGCTCTCGCCGCCTCACCTAGTCTATAAGTGGCGCCGGGAGATCAAGACGACAACGCCGGACGCCCGCGTGTGGATCCTCAACGGGCCCGATACCCTGCAGAAGCTGCTCGCCCTGCGTGCCATGCGCGCGGCGCCCACTGTGCCGGAATTCTTCGTGCTGGGGCGCGCGCGTATGCGCATGGGCTTTCACTGGCGACCCGCGTTCGTCGTCCGCAAGACGGTCTATCACGACGAATTCGGCGCACGCCATATCGACGCCTACGCGAGCTGCCCCGACTGCGGGGAATGGCTGACCAACAAGGCCGAGGACGGGACCGACATCCCCTTGTCGGTGCCCCGCGCGCGACAGGTGCTCGATGAAAATCGCTGCGCCTGCAGCCGCTGCGGCGCCCGGTTGTGGACCCTGACCCGAAAGGGTAAGCCACAGCGGACGCAGCGCGAGCTGGTGGTCGATGCGCTCCAGCAACTCCCCACCATCGGAGCGAAGACCGCCGAGCGTCTCGTGAGCCGATTCGGCGAAGAGATGCTCGGCGCCATGCTGACGGACAACCTCTACGAGTTCATCAACTTGATGGACGAGGAGGGTGATCTGGTGTTCTCCGACCGGCAGGCTTCGCGAATGGAGCGCGCGATGGCCGCGATGGAGTTCAGCTTCGGGCAGGGCGACTATCAGGCGACCGAGTTCATCAAACGCTACCTGCCGCAATGCTACTTCGGCTTCCTGGTGGTGGACGAAGGGCACGAGTACAAGAACGCCGGCAGCGCGCAGGGCCAGGCCATGGCGGTTCTGGCCAGCAAGTGCACGAAGATCTTGCTGCTGACCGGGACGCTCATGGGCGGCTACGCGGACGATCTCTTCTACCTGCTATGGCGCCTGAATCCTCGGGCGATGATCGATGACGGTTATCGCACGAACGTCCGGGGCAGCCTAGGGCCCGCCGCGATGGCGTTCATGCGGGATCATGGTGTCGTCAAGGACATCTACCGCGAAGTGGGGGCGCATGCCCACCGCACCGCCAAGGGCAAGACGATCAGTCATCGTACTGCGAAGGCACCGGGGTTCGGGCCGAAGGGCATCATTCGCTACGTCTTGCCCTGCACGGTGTTCCTGAAGCTGAAGGACATTGGTGGAAATGTGCTACCGGAATATCGGGAGGTTTTCGAGTCCGTCGACATGACTGATGCGCAATGCGAGGCGTATACGAAGCTCGCGAGCGTGCTCCGGGCCGAGTTGGTTCAGGCGCTGCGCTGTGGCGATGCAACCTTATTGGGCGTGGTCCTGCAGGTACTGCTGGCGTGGCCTGATTGTTGTTTCCGGGACGAGCTCGTGAGGCATCCTCGAAGCCGGGCACAACTTGCGTTCCAGCGAGCCATTTTCGGCGATGGCGAGGTGAGCCCGAAGGAGCGGGCGCTGATTGACCTCTGCCAGCGGGAGAAGGGCAGGGGCCGCAAAGTGCTCGTGTACTCCATTTACACCGGGACGCGGGATACGACGACGCGGCTCCGCGCCCAACTCGAGCAGCAGGGGTTCACGGTGGCCGTGTTGCGCGCGAGCGTGGATGCGGCGAAGCGGGAAGACTGGGTCGCGGATCAGGTGGAGCGCGGTATCGATGTGCTCATCACCAACCCGGAATTGGTTAAGACCGGCCTGGATCTTCTGGATTTTCCGACGATCGCTTACATGCAGTCGGGCTACAACGTCTACACCCTTCAGCAGGCCTCCCGACGCTCTTGGCGAATCGGGCAGAGGCATCCGGTGGATGTGCATTTCTTCGGGTACGCGGACACCGCCCAGATGGTCTGCCTCGCGCTCATGGCCCAAAAGATCGCCGTCGCGCAATCGACGTCGGGCGACATGCCCGACACCGGACTGGACGTCCTCAATCAGTCGGGCGACAGCATCGAGGTCGCGCTGGCAAAGAAGTTGATCGCCTGACGTCCCATCCGGGGCATCTCTGCGGGGGCAGCTCACGCTGCCCCCGCAGGTATTCACGCTTCACGTTCGGATTTCTCTGCTTGTGGTGGGTAAGCCGTGCAGAGTAGGGCGTGCGTGTCCCGGAAGCGGCGCACGGCCTTGCTGACGGACTGGCTCGTCACCGCGCAGGCTTCAGCGGCGGCCTTTACCCTCTTGCCTTCTATGAGCACGAGCCGCGCCGCGGATTGGGCAGACCCCTCTCGCGCGCGGATGAGCTTGGCAATTGCTTCGAATTGTTCTGGTGTCATCGAGCGATTTTCGTCGTGGGAATGGCACCGGTAACTGTTCTAGTCGTCGGCGCTGAATCGCCGATCGCATCATATGGCATGGAATCGTCGCTGCACGGCTGGGTGCGCCGTCGGCACTCTTTGCGGGAAAGATCACTATCTCGACGGGCGGGGTCGTCGGGAAGTGGGCTGGAAGGAAGATGCCCACGGTCCGTACGATCAGGCGGGAGGCCCTGATGGTGACTCAGCCCGACAAACGGCCTCTTACGACACTTGCCTTTAACAGCGCGCGGCCGTCTAGCACCGCAGGTCTAACGGTATGCCGCCGCGCACGGCGGAGTGGTGTTCGGCTGCAGCCGACCATGACATGCTGGTGCTGGCAGCTGCAACAGGCTATGTTGGACGTCATGTTACATTCTTGCAGCTGACATTCGGCGATGTAGTGGTCGACGAGTGCTGATCGGCAAGCGGCCAATGGCGTCATGAGCCACGATCGGTTGGAGAGTAACCCTCAGCCGACACTGGCGAGGAAATCAGCCTGAGCGACTGCCTTCTTTGGCCCCGAGGATGGCACTCCACCAATACAGACGTTTGCAGAACGAGACTTTGAACGGTGGGTATAAGAGCTAAATGGGCGTAAATGGATGGGGTATTGGGTGCTCGGCCAGTTGGCAGTCATGGTATAGCCTGACTTCGTCAATGCCCACATGAAGCGAACAACAGGCTTTTCATTGTACCGGCTGTCTGGTACATTGCTGCTCCATGAAGCACCGTGAAGCGGGACTTAGAGCGGCCACGTTAGACCAACTCAGGCTCCAGTATGCTGAAGACTGAAGGACGCCGCCGTCTGTCTGCCGTGCTACGAGGGGGGCGGACATTGATTACCGTCGACGATGCCGCGCAGGCTCTCGGGGTCGGCCGCAGCGCCGCGGCAAAGGTCCTCGCGCGCTGGCAGCGGCAGGGCTGGATTGCGCGCGTTCAGCGCGGCTTGTATGCCCCCGTACCGCTCGCTTCCACGCCCGGTGATCAGGTTATCGAAGACCCGTGGACACTGATTCCGGAGTTGTTCGGTACCGCCTATGTCGGCGGCGCCAGCGCCGCACATCACTGGGACCTGACCGAGCAACTGTTTCGCAGCGTCTTTGTCTGCACGGCCCAGCCCGTCCGCCGGAAGACGCACATTGTCCATGGCACGACATTCGTCCTCCGGCATGTGGCCAAGGACAAGTTATTCGGCACACGCGTCCTCTGGCGCGGGCGCACGAAGCTTCAGGTGTCCGATCCGCACAGGACCGTCATCGACATGCTCGACGACCCGGCATCGGGCGGAGGTGTCCGCCACGTCGTCGACTGCCTTCAAAGCTATCTGAAGCGACCCGATGCGTCGCCGGAAACGCTTGTTGGCTATGCCGAAAGAATCGGCAACGGCGCGGTGTTCAAGCGCCTGGGTTTCCTCGCGGAGCGTGCCAGCGCGCCGAATGCGCTGATCGCAGCTTGCGCCGAGCGGCTCACCATGGGGAACGCGAAACTCGATCCCGCGCTGCCTTGCCCGCGCCTGATCCGCCGGTGGCGGCTATGGGTTCCGGAAAGCTGGAAACAGGAGGCCGCCGATGATTGATCGGTCGGAGATCCTCGAAGTCGCCACCGATCTCTCGCTCGCGCCCGAGGTCGTCGAGAAGGACTACGTCCTCGCTTGGCTCCTGGCCGGCATCTACCGTAACGAGGAACTGGCCGGCGCCTGGACCTTCAAGGGTGGGACGTGCCTGAAGAAGTGCTATTTCGAGACTTACCGGTTCTCGGAAGACCTGGATTTCACGATCGCTGCGGAAGCGCAGATGAACGACGGCTTCCTCAGGGGCGCTTTCACCCAAGTCGCCGAAGCTCTGTACGACGAGATCGGCCTTGAGATTTCCGTGGACCGGCTGCGTTTTGACGTCTACCGCAACAAGCGCAACGGACTGAGCTGCGAAGGCCGCATCTACTATCGCGGGCCACTCCGCCGTTCGAGCGACCCTGCTCGAGTCAAGCTGGACCTGACGGTCGACGAGGTGCTCGTGCTGCCGCCGGTCGAGCGTCAAGTAGGGCACCCCTACAGCGATATGCCCAAAGGCGGCATCACGGCGCGCTGCTACGCGTATGAGGAAGTCTTCGCCGAGAAAGTGCGCGCCCTCGCGGAGCGCAGCCGGCCGCGCGACCTATACGACGTGATCAACCTGTTCCGAAATGGCGAGTTCCGGCCGGCGGCGCATGCCGTCCTCAATGTCCTGAGAAGCAAGTGCGCGTTCAAGCGCATCGAGGTACCGACCTTCGCGAGTCTGGCCGGCGCCACTGACGAACTGCGTGGCGACTGGCAGGCAATGCTTGGGCATCAACTGCCGATGCTGCCGCCATTCGAAAGCTACTGGGCCGCGCTGCCGGAGTTCTTCGATTGGCTGCAGGGTGGTGCACCAACGGCCGAACCCTCGACCGCGCCGATCGCGGCCGAAGAGATCGTGTTCAGGCCGGCCGTCGGAACGCTACGGCGCCAGGGTCTAGCCGGATCGTCGTATCTCGAGATCATCCGCTTCGCTGCTTCCAATCATCTTTGCGTCGATCTCGGCTACCAACGCAGCATTCGCCGCATCGAGCCGTATTCCTTGCGGCGCACGCAAGTCGGCGACATCCTGCTGTACGCGATCAAGACCGATACCGGCGAGCCGCGCAGCTACCGGCTCGACCGCATCGAGAGCGCGCAGGCGACATCGCAGGCCTTCACGCCGCGTTACGCCGTCGAACTTACTCCGACCGAGACGGGACCGATTCAGCCAGCCGCACGGAGTGCAGGCAGCAGCGTAATCCGTCGCACGCAGCCGATTCGATCCTCTGCCCGTGCGTCCGCCTTCCAGGCGCATGGACCGACGTTCATTTATCAGTGTGGGGTGTGCGGTCGCAAGTTCGAGCGCAAGACGTCCGACTCGACGCTTCGGCCGCACAAGACCGAGCAGGGATGGCCATGTTCAGGAAGAACGGGTTGGCTGGTGGGGACCAGGTACCAATGATGATCGTACGAGGTCATGCTCCGATGCGCCTACGACCCAAAAAGACGCAGGGGGGCTACGCTTGAACGTCTTCGATTTCCGCCAGCACATCGTCAACGAGTACTCGGAGTTCACCCGCAGTTTCACGCGCATCAAGGCCGAAGACATACAGTCGTACGTCACCAAGGCGTACGACTCGCAAAAGTACTGGCCCGAGCCACTCATTCAGGTCAACCCGAATTTCAAGCCGGGCGGGACCGTTCAACAGCTCGTGGAAGCCGGGCAACTACATCCCCAGTGCGCGGAGATTTTTCGCCTGGGCAAGAGTGAGTCATCCGTCGGCGTTCCGTTGCCTCTTCACACTCACCAGCAAGAAGCTATCAGCCTCGCCGCAGCGTGTGAAAGCTATGTGATGACCACCGGCACCGGCTCAGGCAAGTCGCTTTCATACTTCATCCCCATCGTCGATGCTTGTTTGAAGGCGAAGCTGGCCGCCTCGGAGCCGCGGACCCGTGCCATCGTCATCTATCCGATGAACGCACTGGCGAACAGCCAGTTGGAGGAATTGAAGAAATTCCTCGGCAGCGAGCCCGGCAGGCGGCCGGTCACCTTCGGCCGTTACACTGGCCAGGAGGATGACGCAGAACGCGAAGCGATGGCTGCAAATCCGCCCGATATTCTGCTGACCAACTTCATGATGCTCGAACTGCTCATGACGCGGCAGAACGACATCGACAAGGCGGTGATGCGCAATGCCAAAGGGCTGCGCTTCCTCGTTCTGGACGAACTACATACGTATCGCGGGCGCCAGGGGGCCGATGTAGCCTTGCTGGTTCGCCGTGTTCGCGAGGCCCTCGGGGACAAACTGGTGTGCATCGGCACCTCTGCGACGATGGCGACCGATGGCACGGAGATGGAACGCAACGCCGCCGTCGCCAAAGTGGCCACGCGGCTCTTCGGCACCGCCATTCCCAGCCATAACATCGTCACCGAAACCCTGCAGCGCGTGACGCCCGCAGCGGAAACGCTGAAGACCGTCGCCCCAAAGTTGGCCGCTGCGATTGATGCAGGTGTACCGGACCTCCGCTTCGACGAGTTGGCTACGCACCCCGTGTCAGTTTGGGTCGAACTCACGCTGGGCCTGGACTACGAAAGTGGCAAGCCGAGACGGGCGCGACCCAAGACGCTGAAGCAAGCGGCGACCCTCTTGGCTGAGACCTCGGGGCGGCCTGAAGAAGTATGCCGGGGATACCTGGAGCGGTTCCTGCTGAGTGCCTACAGTGTCGCGGATGACGCCGGCAAGCCTCTGTTCGCATTCAAGCTGCACCAGTTTATCTCCGGTGGCGGCAAGGTCTATGCAACCCTCGAGGCCCCTGGGAAACGCGAGATCACCCTCGACGGTCAGCAGTTCGTGGCCGGCGACCGGAGTCGCCACCTCTACAACCTCCATTTCTGCCGTGACTGCGGCCAGGAGTATGTGCCCGTTTGGGACGTCGACGGGCCGGAGGGGCGCGCCTTTGAGCGACGGAGCATTGACGAACGCCAACACGAGGATGATGGCGTGAAGTTCGGCTTTCTAATGCCGGACACCGCAGGCACCTGGAACGAGGCCGAACTTGACCGGTACCCGGAAACTTGGGTCGAGGAGCGCGCTGACAGCGAGTGGCGCATCAAGTCGAGCTACCGTAAGTACGTGCCACAAGCGGCAAGGCTGCGGCCGGATGGAGTCACGACAACCGAAGGCGGGCTGCGCGCTTGGTTTATTCCGGGAAGCTTCCGGTTCTGCCTCGGCTGCGGTACGACACACGCAACCTCGGGGAAGGACTCCTTGCGACTGACATCGCTGTCCGGGGAGGGGCGGAGCTCGGCAACTACGATGCTGACTTTGGCATCGCTGCGCTACCTGTACGAGCAGGACGAACACCTCGGTCCCGAGGCCAAGAAGGTCTTGGGCTTCTCAGACAACCGCCAAGACGCGGCGCTTCAGGCAGGCCATTTCAACGACTTTGTGCAGGTCCTGCTAACGCGTGCGGCGCTGCTGGCGGCCTTCACCAAGGGCGACGGTGAGGCCCTGTCGGAGAAGGAGGTGGCCAATGCCGTGTTCGAGGCACTGGGCTTTGATCGTGATGACCCGGCGGTTCGCGCTGAATATATGCAGCAGCCGGATGTCAAGGGTAATACCCGGCGCCAAGTCAAGGATGCCATGCGGGCAATCCTGGGCTATCGGAGTTTCTTCGACCTACGCCGCGGCTGGCGCTTCAACAACCCCAACCTCGAACAACTCGGGCTCGTCCGCATCACCTATCAGGATATTGGCGACCTCGCGGCAGATGCCGACGAATGGGCCAATGCTCCTCAGGTGCTTCAGGCCGCAACTGCGCAAGAGCGCGCTGCAGTGTTGCGCGTTCTTTTCGAGACCATGCGCCAGGGCTTGTGCATTGCCACGCGCTACCTCGATCGGACTGAGCTCGACCAATTACGCACGCAGAGCTATGCCAACCTTCGTGAGCCCTGGGGATTCACGGAGGATGAGCGACCCGTTCCTGCGCGCTGGTTCGTCACACGCCGACCGAAAGAGGAGGTGGGTCCTCGTGGTCGGAAGCTCAACCTCGACGATTTCCTGGTCATTGGTTCGAGCCGCTCCCGCATCGGGCGCGAACTGAAGAAGCCCAGCACCTGGGGCGGCGGCAACCCGTATGTGGGCCAGATCAAGGACGACACCTACCCGAACGTCATCGATGCACTACTGAAGGCTGCCGAAAGCTACGGTCTCGTTCGCCAAGAAGAAACGGATGTGGGTGTTACAGGCTGGCAGCTGAACGGCGCTGCTCTGCTTTGGACCCCGGGTGACGGCGTCAGTCCGAAGCAATCGAATGACAATCGATTTTTCCGCAACCTGTACCGAAACATCGCGGGAATGCTTGCCAAGCCCGAGCACCAGCTCTTCGATTTCGAGGCGAGGGAGCACACGGCACAAGTCGAGCAAGAAGACCGCCTCGAGCGCGAGGCGCGTTTCCGCTTCACCGACAAGGACCGCAAGGAGTGGCGCGACAAGAAAGGTAGCGAGCTCGAATGGCTGCCCGTCCTGTTTTGCTCGCCGACCATGGAGCTGGGCGTCGACATTTCGTCGCTCAACACCGTTTACATGCGCAACGTGCCGCCTACACCCGCCAACTATGCCCAGCGCAGCGGCCGAGCGGGGCGAGCAGGTCAACCGGCGTTGGCGATCACGTACTGCGCGAGCCAGAGCCCGCACGACCAATACTATTTCCGTGACCCGGTGCGGATGGTCCATGGGCAGGTCAATCCGCCGACACTGGACCTCGCCAATCGCGAACTCGTGCAGAGCCACATGCACGCGATCTGGCTGGCCGAAACCGGCAAGAAGCTCGACAGCAGCATCCGCGGCCTGCTCGACATGAACCACCCGGAGGCCCTGCCCATCCTGGAGGAACTGGCTGCCGACCTGGACAAGCCCGAGGCGAAGAAGCGCGCCCACCAGCGTGGGCTGGCGGTACTGGCTATGCTCAAAGACGAGCTCACCCCGCAGCGCGCACCCTGGTTCAGCGAGGCGTGGCCGGAGACCGTTTTCCAGCGCGCGTACAAGGAGCTTGATGAAGCCCTGAAACGATGGCGGGATCTGTATCGCGCCACGGCGCGGCAGATTGAGCTGAACTTCAAGATCGAGAACAACCCGGCTGCCAGCGAGCGCGAACGCCGGGAAGCGCAGCAGCGTCACAACGAAGCACGCAAGCAGCGCGACCTGCTGCTCGCCGGCGAGAGCGCCTTCAACTCGGACTTCTACACCTACCGCTACCTGGCGAGCCAGGGCTTCCTGCCCGGCTACAACTTCCCGCGCCTTCCCCTGCTGGCCTACATCCCCGCGCGCCGGGGCAACATCGGACGCGAGAGCTTTCTCTCCCGTCCACGCTTCCTGGCGCTGGGTGAGTTCGGTCCGTACAGCCTCATTTATCACGAGGGCAGCCAGTACCGGGTCACCAAAGCGCTACTCACCATCACCAGTCAGGACCAAGTCACCGAGGGCGCCCGCCTGGCCACCGAGGTAGCGCGCCTGTGTCCATCATGCGGCTATGGTCACTTCCGTTCGCAGCGCGATGCCGACCGCTGCTTCTCTTGTGGTGCCTCATTGGCGGCTGCCGAGGAGGTCAAGCACCTTTATCGCATCGAGAACGTCTCCACCAAGCGCGCGGAACGCATCACCGCCAACGAGGAAGAGCGGGTGCGCCAAGGCTACGAAATGCAGACCACCCTGCAATTCGCAGAGTCGGACGGGCGGCTGCAGAAGGTCACCACCGAGGTGCTGGATGCCCAAGGTCCGCTGCTGGAGCTTCAGTACGGCCCGGCGGCCACCGTCTGGCGCATGAACTTCGGCTGGCGCCGCCGCAAGGACAAAAAGGTGCTGGGGTTCATGATGAACCCGGTTACCGGCCACTGGGTCGGCGGGGTCGATGATGCGGGCGAGGACAACGGAGACGACACGCCGCCGGACAAGACGCCGCCGCAGCGCATCGTTCCCTACGTCGAAGACCGCCGCAACATCCTCATCATCCGGCCCCACCACGGCCTGGGCGAGCTGTCAGCACCCACGCTGACCACGCTGCAGTACGCGCTCAAGCGCGGCATTGAGTCCGTGTACCAGCTCGAAGAAAGCGAGCTGATGGCCGAACCTTTGCCGACGCGAGACAACCGGCAATCCATCCTGTTTTATGAGGCCGCAGAGGGCGGTGCCGGCGTCCTGACCCGCCTCGCGACCGAGCCCAGCGCGCTGGCGGCCGTGGCCGCCGAGGCGCTTGAAATCATGCACTTCAAGTTGCCGGCCGAAGGACAGCCGTGGGTCAAGGCTGCGCTCGACGAGGAGTTGGACGACGACAATCAGCCCATCTGCGAAGCGGGCTGCTACAAATGCCTGCTCTCCTACTACAACCAACCCGATCACCCGCTCATCGACCGCCAGGACGAGGAGGCCGGTGGCCTGGTGCTCGAGATGCTATGCCGCCTCACGCAGTCCGAAGCCGAGCTCGGCACTCACGGGCGGGCGCCCGAGCAGCACAGCGCCGAGCTGGCGCGTACGGCAG
This sequence comes from Aromatoleum toluvorans, assembly GCF_012910905.1. Lineage (GTDB taxonomy): Bacteria > Pseudomonadota > Gammaproteobacteria > Burkholderiales > Rhodocyclaceae > Aromatoleum > Aromatoleum toluvorans. The sequence continues at coordinate 201,026 of NZ_WTVN01000001.1, read as the reverse complement.
GCAGCTCGCTGGAGCAAGCCTGGCTGGCTTATGTCGAGCAGCATGGCCACCGCAAGCCCGACCGCGGGCAGCACACCATCGCTTCGGCGCAGACCAGCGCCGACTTCTTCTACGACGAATACCAGCTGGCAGTCTTCATCGACGGTCCTCACCATGAAGCCGCGGGTCAGAACGCCAAGGACGAGGCCATCACCCGGCGCCTTGAGGAGCAAGGCTACCTGGTGGTTCGCTTCTCGCGGATCACCAGCGAATGGCCCGCTGTCTTCGCCGCCCACGCCGACCTGTTTGGTGCCAGCAAGAACGAATAACCCATGAATACACCGATCCCCGAGTTCTATCCGGGCAGCCTGGTCTCGGCCCGTGGCCGTGAATGGATTGTCCTTCCCGAGTCCGACCAGGACACCCTGCGCTTGCGTCCACTGGGTGGTGGCGAAAAGGACGAATCGCTCATCTACCTGCCACTAGAGCGACAGCCTGTTCGGCCAGCCACGTTCCCGTGGCCACGTGTCGGCCAGGCGCGCAACCACGCCGCCAGCCAACTGCTGCTCGATGCGTTGCAACTCAAGCTGCGTAATGGGGCTGGACCATTTCGCAGCTTCGGCAACATCGCGGTCGAGCCGCGCGCTTACCAGCTCGTACCGATGCTGATGGCACTCAAGCAGGCGACGGTCCGCCTGCTGATTGCCGACGATGTGGGCGTCGGCAAGACAATCGAGGCAGCCCTGATCGCGCGCGAGATGTTGGACCGGGGCGAAGTCCAGCGCATGACGGTGCTGTGCCCGCCGCACCTGTGCGAGCAGTGGCAGCGCGAACTCGCCGAGCGCTTCCACATCCACGCGATGGTGGTCCGCACCGCGACCGCCGCCCGACTGGAAAAAGACCTGCCCCCCGGCACCTCGGTCTTCGACGCCCATCCGTTCACCGTGGTCAGCCTCGATTACATCAAGTCCGAGCGGCGTCGCGAAGCCTTTCAGCGCTTCTGTCCGGAATTCGTCATCGTCGACGAGGCGCATACCTGCACCCAAGGCGGACAGGGGCGGCAGCAGCGTTACCAGTTGCTCAAGGGGTTGGCCGAGAACGAGGAACGCCACCTGGTACTGCTGACGGCCACGCCCCACAGCGGCGACGAAAGCGCCTTCTACAACCTGTTGGGTCTGCTTCGGTCGGAATTCCCCGCCCTCAAGGACCTGCCGCCCGGCGCGCGGACGGACCTGCGCGACGAGTTGTCCCGTCACTTCGTGCAGCGTCGCCGGCCGGATATTGCCGAGTGGCAGGACACCTCGATGTTCCCGGATCGCAAGACCACCGAAGTCACCTACCGGCTCACGGGGGCCTGGGGCCAGCTCTTCAACGATGTGCTGGTCTATGCCCGGGAGCTGGTGGAGCGGGCCGAAGGCAAGGCGTTGCGCGAACAGCGCATGAACTGGTGGGCGGCCCTGGCGCTGCTACGTTGCATCTCGTCATCGCCGGCCGCAGCCGTTAACGCGCTGCGCACACGCTTGAACGGTGCAGTCGGAGCGGAGGACGGCCGCGAGCTCACGCTGGAGGACATCGACCAGCAAGGCGAGGAGCGGGTGCTCGACGGCCTCGACGATGCGCTTTCCACCGACGACATCGAGCCGGCCGCTCAGACCGAAGACACCGCCCGCCTGCGAGAACTCATCGCCGCCGCCGAGCGCCTGGCCGGCCCGGGCAACGACCCCAAGCTCGAGAAGCTGCAAGCGCACCTCCAAAGCTTGCTCAAGGAGGGTTTCCTGCCAGTTGTCTTCTGCCGCTACATCGCCACCGCCCATTACCTCGCCGACTTTCTGCGCACCAAGTTCAAGGACGTCACCATCAAGGCCGTCACCGGCGAATTCACGCCCGGCGAACGCGAGGCGGCCGTCGAGGAGCTGGGGGACAGCGACAAGCGCATCCTGGTGGCCACCGATTGCTTGTCCGAGGGCATCAACCTCCAGAGCCTGTTCACCGCCGTTGTGCATTACGACCTGAGCTGGAATCCGACACGTCACGAACAACGAGACGGTCGAGTCGACCGCTTCGGGCAGAAGGCCCGCGAGGTGCGCAGCACCATGCTCTACGGCGAGGATAACCCGGTCGACGGCGCGGTGCTGCAAGTCATCCTGCGCAAGGCAGAGAGTATCCGCAAGGAACTGGGCGTGCTGGTGCCCATGCCCGACGACGAGGGCAAACTCACCCAGGCACTGCTCAACGCGGTGCTGCTGCGCAAGGGCAACGCGCTCAACGCGCAATCGCAACTGGAGTTGTTTGGCGCTCCGGCGAAGGAAATCGAAACGGCCTGGCAAAGCGCCCGCGAGAAAGCGGCCAGGAACCGCTCCATCTTTGCCCAGCGCCGCCTGAAGCCTGAAGACGTACTGCCGGAGTGGCGCAAGTCGGCCGCCGTGTTGGGCGGCGAAGACGACGTCGCCCGATTCGTCACACGGGCGGTGGCAAAGCTTGGCGTGTCCCTGGAAGACTACCGAGGCCACCACAAGCTAAACCTTGATCAGCTCCCGCTGGCCGTGCGTGAACGCCTTGCCGCCGACAGCTTCATCGGCACATTGCGCGTCAGCTTCTACCAACCGCCTGCGCCGGGCTCGCTCTTCATCCATCGCACCCATCCCATCGTTGCTGCGCTGGCTGACACGCTGCTTGAGCGCGCACTGGAGGAGGCCGCCGACGCCAGCGACGCCGATGCCGTGGCGCGTGCGGGTGCCGCCTTCGTTGGCAACGTCAGCCTCAGGACGACCGTCCTGCTCTTGCGCCTGCGCCATCAGCTCTCCGTGACCCGTGGTACTGCGACGCGCCTGATGCTGTGCGAAGAGACCGTTGCCGTGACCGTCGCCGGCTCGGGGAGTCCGGAAGTGTTGGCGCCCGATGCTGCCCGATTGCTGCTGGGGACCGAGGCGGTGCGAAACATGCCGCCGCCCATCCGGGACCGGCACCTGCAGCAAGCGCTCGATCAACTCCCCGCTTGGACAGCGCAATTGGAGGCCATGGCGAAGGAACGCGCCCAGGCCTTGCTCCAGGACCATCGGCGCGTACGTGAGGCAGCCGAGGCCAAGGGTTCGTACCAGGTGACCGCCAGCCTGCCGGTGGACGTCGTGGGCGTCTACGTGCTCATTCCTGCGGTGGGGGTCTGAGCCATGGCCCGTCGCAATGCAACACAGCTTGCCTACCAGGCCATCCGCATCGAGGGCGGCCTCATCCCCGCCGACGAACTGTCGCGCCTGACCACGCTGCAGGCACCCGAACAGACCGAACAAACCGAGATCCATTACGGCACGCCCAAAGGCCTGAAGCTGCGCGACGAGATCGCGCGCTACTGGAAGATTGCCCAGAACCTGTGGGCCGATCTCCAGCCTCTGCGCCAGCGGCAGGATGTGAATGCCCACGACGTCACGGTGCGCGAGTTTCTCGTGCCACTGCTGCGCGACGTCTTGGGCTTCACCGACCTCGCGCATGGCGCCAGCGTTGCCGCGTCGGGGCACACCTACAACATCGGGTGCTCAGCTCGCGACGGGCGACTGCCGCTCATCCTGGCCGCCCATGATCAGCGGCTGGACGAGGCATCCGAGCGATTCGGCGAGCACAGCCCCGAGACCGGGCGCATTCGCCGCCGCTCGCCATTCATGCTGGCGCAGGAAGCGCTCAATGCCTCCGACCACTCGCTGTGGGCCATCGTCAGCAACGGCCTGACACTGCGCATTCTGCGCGACAACCCGAGCTTGACGCGCCCGGCGTACGTCGAGGTCGACCTGGAAGCGCTCTTCACCGAGGAGCTCTACGCCGACTTCACAGCTTTCTGGCTGCTGGCTCATGCCAGCCGCTTCGGCCAAGCCGGCGCAGAGCCGGGTGATTGCTCCTGGGAGCGGTGGCGCGGCGCCGGGCAGGAAGCCGGCGTGCGCGCTCGGGACCGCCTGCGCGATGGCGTCGCCGAAGCCTTGCGTGCCCTGGGCACGGGCTTCATCAGTCACAGGGATAACGAAGCGCTGCGTAATGCGCTGCAGGGGCGCGATGGTGTCGAGCCGCTCTCGAAACAGGCCTTCTTCGAGGAACTGCTGCGCCTGGTCTACCGGCTTATCTTCCTCGCCACGGTCGAGGACCGGGGCGACAGCTCGACGGGACTGCCTCTGGTCTTCGCACCGGACACCGACAAGACGGTTCGCGAGCGCTACCTCAACGGATACTCGCTCACGATGCAGCGCTCGCGCGCCGCCCGCCGCGGCGCGCACGATACCCATCACGACTTGTGGCAGGCGCTGTCGATTACCTTCGACGGACTGTCACGCGGCGAGCCCGCCCTTGGTCTGCCCGCCCTCGGCGGCCTGTTCGACGCCGACCAGTGCCTGCATCTGACAAATGCCGACATCGAGAACCGCTGGCTGCTCTCAGCCGTCTTCCAACTGGGCTACTTCCGCGAGCCCACTGGGCTGACACGGGTGAATTACCGTGACATGGGGCCGGAGGAGTTGGGTAGCGTTTACGAGAGTCTGCTGGAGTTGGTGCCGGACATCCAGAATCTGTCGCAGCCCCACGCGGCGCGCCTGGCTTTTGTGGGCGACCCTGGCGATGGCGCCGAGGTGGTTTCGGTCCAGGGCGCGGCAGACAAAGCTTCCACCAAGGGCAATACCCGCAAGCTGACCGGCTCGTACTACACCCCGGACAGCCTGGTGCAGGAACTCATCAAGTCCGCATTGGACCCGGTCATCGAGCAGACGCTGCGCGCCAATCCCGAGCGGCCGGTCGAAGCGCTCCTTGACCTCAGCATTTGCGACCCGGCTTGCGGCTCGGGGCACTTCCTGCTGGCAGGCGCCCGCCGCCTGGCCGACGAGGTGGCCAAACTGCGCGCACCAGGTGGAGCGCCTACTCAGGCAGATTACCGACATGCGCTACGCGATGTCGTCAGTCGCTGCATCTTCGGTATCGACAAGAACCCCATGGCCATTGCGCTGGCCAAGACCGCCCTTTGGCTCGAGGCCTACACGCCCGATTTGCCGCTTTCCTTCCTGGACCACCACCTGCAGTGCGGCGATGCGCTGCTCGGCGTGCTCGACCCCAAAGTGCTCGAGAGCGGTATCCCGGACGAAGCCTTCGCTGTCCTGTCGGGCGATGACAAAGCCACGGCTTCGGCACTGAAGAAGCAGAACAAGGCCGACCTCAAGAGCTGGAAGTCCATCGCCGCAGGGGACCTGTTTACCAATGCCGGTTTCGCGATCAAGGCGGATAGAGTTGAGCACCTTGCCGACGACAGCATCGCGGGCATCGCCGCCAAGCGCGAAGCCTGGGCGCAAGCCTCGTCACTGGCACAGCAAAGCGTGCTTGCCAGACTGGCCGACACTTACGTGTCAGCCTTTCTCGCCCCCAAGCTGCCCGCCGATGCACCTCGCATCCCCCTGTCTGGCTACCTCTGGGGGCTGTTCACCGGACAGGCGGCGAAGCCGGAGGTCGATGGCGCGGCCCGCGCGATTTGCATGAGTCATGGGGTCTTCCACTGGTGGCTTGCCTTTCCGCAGGTGGCGGCCAAAGGCGGCTTCTCGGTGATGCTGGGAAACCCGCCGTGGGAACGGATCAAGCTGCAGGAGGAGGAGTTCTTCGCCAGCCGCAGCCCGCTGGTGGCCATGGCCAAGAACAAGGCCGAGCGCGGGAAACGGATCGAGTTGCTGCGCCAGGGCATGCTGCTGCACACGCTGTACCCGGACGTCGAAGCGTCCGAGGGGCTGTCTCCGCCGAACCGAGCGGAGATGCGGCTGTATGAGGAATTCATCTCTGCGCGCCGTGGTGCGGAAGCAGCAAGCCTTTTTGCACATGACAGCCGGCGCTTCCCGCTCACCGGTGTGGGAGATGTCAACACCTACGCCTTGTTCGCAGAAACCTTCCTGCAAGCCACGGCGTGCCACGGGCGTGCTGGCTTTATCGTTCCGACTGGCATTGCCACCGACGATTCCACCAAGGCCTACTTCGAGCACCTGGCCGTTGGTGGACACCTGTGCTCCATGCTCTGTCTGGAAAACGAGGAGTTCGTCTTTCCTTCGGTGCATCATGCGTTCCGATTTGCGCTCTTGACCTTGGGCGGCAGTCCCTCGACCGAGCCCGCGACACTCGTGTTCTTCGCGCGTCAGCCCACCCAGATCCACGACAACGCCCGTCGCTTTACGCTCACTCCGGCGGAGTTTTCGCTCATTAACCCAAATACGCGCACCTGTCCCATCTTCCGTAGTGAGCGCGATGCCGAACTGACCAAGAAGCTTTACCGGGCTGCGCCCGTGCTCATCGAGGAAGAGGTCACGGATGCCGATGGCAATTTGCTCAAGCCCGAGGTGAATCCGTGGGGACTAAAGATCCGACAAGGTCTCTTTCACCTCACCAATGACATCAACGACGGCGTAGTGATTGATGGCCTACCGGTAGGTCTTCGTGGAAGGCCGCAGGCCGTTTATGAGGGGAAACAAATCCATCAATATGACCACCGCTGGGCAACTTACGTCGATGCCGACGGGAAGCCAGTCGAGGTTGAAACAGTGGACGTCACGGTGGCCCAGAAGGCCGATCCTGCGTTCTCGGTGCGCCCGCGCTACTGGGTCGATGAGCGCGAGGTGCTGGCCCGCATCGCCCACGTGCCTTCGCGCGTAGCCAAGTCTTGGCTGGCATTGCATGGCGCCGCCCCCTCGTTCTCGACATCCGTGGCCGACGATGCGTTGGCCGACCTGCTGCGGGCTCTGGCGACCTGGGTGGCCGGCGAGCTCTTCGGCCGCGCCGCCGGCCTGCCTGAGGAGGGCGGGTGGCCGCAACAGCGTGTCTTACCGCACGTCGCGCCGATCGAGGCGCAACTGAAGGCGCGCTTTTCCCAGCTGTCGCAGGCGCTACTGGACACTGGTCTGACGACAAAGAAGGCACTCGTCGAGTTCCCGAAATGGGCCGCGCAGAACCAGGACGTGCACTTATCCGACGCGGAACTGCTGGAACTCGCCACCGCCTTGAAGACGGCCAACCTGGCACCAGCGCTGCTGACGCTGTTGGATGCCTGGATGGACGCCCGAAGTCCGCGGTGGCTAATGGGCTGGCGGGACATTACCGGAGTGGAGAAGGTGCGGACAGTCATCGCATCGATCATGCCGAGAGTCGGCATCGCGTACACCGTACGCGTAGCCACAAAGCTCGACGCAGAACCCAAGTATGCAGCCTGTCTCTTGGCGGAGTTCAACTCCCTGATTTTCGATTTTGCCGCACGCCAGGCATTAGGGGGAACGCACCTCTCAGACTATGTGTTGAAGCAGCTTCCGGTGCTCCCGCCTGAACGCTACATGCCACAAGCCCTCGACTTCATTGTCCCCCGCGTCCTCGAGCTCACCTATACCGCCGACGACCTGCGCGCCTGGGCCGAAGCCCTTGGCCACCGCGGCGCTCCGTTCCCCTGGAACCCGGAACGCCGCGCCAAACTGCGCGCCGAGTTGGACGCCTACTATGCCCGCCTCTATGGTCTGAACCGCGTCGAACTGCGCTACATCCTCGATCCCGCTGACGTGATGGGGGCCGACTACCCCTCCGAGACCTTCCGCGTACTCAAGGAAGGCGAAGTCCGCGCCTTCGGCGAGTACCGCACGCGGCGGCTGGTGCTCGATGCCTGGGACCGATTGGAGTCTGGTGAACTGGCGGACCGAGAAGCCCCCTCTCATGACAGAGGGCTTGTCTATGGCGACCACGGAGTGATTCGCGACGAGGCCGAAGCGGAACTGGCGGGGCTGGTGTCGGCCCTCCTGGTGGAGCATCGGGATGGCATGTCCATCGCGGACATTCAGGTCATCGTGGCACACGCCACAACTGCCGGTTACGCCGAGATCCACTTGGACGCCAAGGACGCCTTGCGCCTGGATGCTCTCGCAAAGGACGCGGGCGCGTTGATGTTGCCCTCTGCCCTTCAGTTGATCCCCTCGTTCGTCCACCGCCTGGAGACTTGCGGCGCCGTTCGTCGAGTACGCAAGGGCGACACGTTTGTCTATGGGACCGGCGCGAGCCCGCTACCTCCGGATGTACGGACCCGTCCCGAGCACGCAGAGTTGGCGAAACTGATGTTGGAGTTGGACGCCCGACGTCGACTGGCCCTGCGCGAAGAAAGCGCGCCGGGCAGTGAGGCGCAGCGCGGGCGAGGCGCTGCCTGAAGGACGCGTGGATGACCGACTGGCTACGCGACCACCAAGCAAACCGTACTCAGCCGCGACTGTGGGTCGAGCGGCTTTGGTTGCTGGAATCGAGGGAGCCACTGGTCGTTGTTCGCACGGTTAACCTGCGGCCGGGTGTGAACGTGGTTTGGGCCCGCGAGCCGGAGACCGATGCCGCTTCGGGTCTCGCGAGTGCGGGGCACAGTGTGGGCAAGACCTCCTTCTGCCTGCTGCTGCGCTACTGCCTTGGCGACGAGGCGCCCTCAATCAATGCATTGCGGGAGAAGGCAGTGGCCGGCTTCCCAAAGGGTGGCGTAGCGGCCAAGGTTCATCTCGATGGCACTGCCTGGGTCGTCTATCGTTCCTACGGCTTGCACGCGCAGTCCCTGGCCGGCAGGGGAGATAGCCTCGAGTCCTTGCTCGCAGGGGAACTCGATGGAAGCTTTCAGGACTTCCTCGATAGCCTGAATCAAGCCTTCATCGGCAAGTTGTCCGCAACGACGCTTCCTGGCAGCAACCAGGTTCTCGAGTGGCGGCATTTGCTCGCGTGGTGCATCCGCGACCAGAAGACTCGGTTCGACGCTTTCTTTCATTGGCGCGACGGCGATGGCCTCGGATTCCGTCGACCGCGCCAAGATCCCCCGATGTTCGTGCGGTCCATACTCGGTGTGCATGATCGTGAGCTCGACGTGCTAATGCGGGACGTCGAGGCAACGCAAGCGGCGTTGAACGCGATTGACGCGGAGTTACCGGAGCTCGAGCGGCTGCCCGCGTATGCCTTGACCATTGCGGAGCAACACCTCCGTGCCCGGCTTGGCGTGGACGACGAGGTTCCGATATTTCGAGGCACTGTTGGGCCGTCTCTGCAGGAAATAATGGAGCAGCGTTTCCGCGATGGGGAGAAGGGCGACGAACAGATAGAGCGGGAAGTCGCGGCAGCGGAGGAATTGCTCACCCCCGAGCTGGTGCGGCTTGCCGACTTGACCCATGTGGCAAAGATCCGCGAGATGGAACGTCAAGTCGCGCAGACGCTCGTCGACAACAACGAGAAAGAGTTCAACAGGCTTTCGGCCGAATTGTCAGAACTTGACCGGTTGGCCGGCCATTGCCGTTACGGCGACGTCGATTTCTCGAGATGCGACCATATCGTCTCGCGTCGGAGCACGGCCAGCCTTACTTGGCGTCTGAGGCGGCAAGGTGCCGAAGCGGATATGTCCCGGTTCAGGTTGGAACTTGCGCAATCGAGCGAGCGCGCATCGGTGGCCCAAGCTGCTGCCACCGCGCAAGAAGCCGTAGTCAGTCAGAAGCGCGCCGCAGTGCGACGTCTGCAGATGAGGCGCTGGACCAACGAAAACCAGCGCGACTCCCTTCGGGATCAGTGGAATGAACTCTTACTCCATCTCCGGCAACGAGACGAAGGCAATGGTACTGCAGAGCTGGTGCGTGCGAAGGCGCGCCGGGCCGAGCTTGTCGCCGAGGCAGACCACAAGCAGGCAGAAGTGATTGCACGCCGTTTGCAGCGGTCCGAACGCGGCGAAGCCGTGAAAGCTTTGACGCATATCGTCGCCAGCCGCCTTCTCGGCGAGAGCGGGTACGGCCTGTTCCGCCCCGATTCAGATATACGCCCCTTCGAGCTCAATATTGGCGGCGAGGCCTATCAGGTGCTTGAGGTTCTGTTGGGCGACATCACAAGCTTGCTGGATGCCGCCATGTCGACGTCGAGCCAGCACCCAGGATTCGTCGTGCATGACTGCCCGAGAGAGGCGGACATGAGCGAGCGGCTCTACCGTGAGTTCTTGCTCATGGTGGCGGAGGCCGAGGAACAGCTCGGCCGCGACGGAGGTGTCCCCTTCCAGTACATCGTCACGACTACCTCCCCGCCGCCCGAGCAACTGCGGGCCGCTCCATTCCTGGTGCTTGAGCTGCGGCCGGGTGCGGAGGATGGCCTTCTCTTCAAGAGAAGGTTGCTCCCTGAACTGCCCGGCGTTTGAGATTAGGAAAGGTCACCAATGTTCACCAAACAAGAGAGCAATTGATGTCGATTATTAGGGAGGAATATCTCGAGCTTGCTCCACAAGGTCGCTACCTTTCGGACGTCGTGGTTCTCTCGCAGGCTTGGAAAAAGTCGCATGTGTTCATTCGGCGACACAATTGGTACGCCGATGTCCTGGAACTCGACAGCTCGACCATCAATCTGGAGAAGCGGCTCGTTCGCTGGGCGGAGGATATCAGCCGCTCCGACTTCAAGCCGGACGACTTGCTACTGGTTCCGGCCCCCAAGAATGCCAAGTGGGAATTCCGCCCTCGGCCCGAGGCACCGATGCTCGAAGATCTTCTGAACTCGGACATCGACGAACTCGGCTCGGAGCCGACGTTCGATGACTGGTGTCCGAAGCCGAAGCAAGTGGATACCACTTCTCACGCCGTCGACACCTCGATGCTGCAGAAGCTTCGTCCTCTCGCACACTTGTCCATTCGCGACCAGACTCTGGCAACGGCGGTAATGATGTGCCTCGCGGAAGCCATCGAGACGGCGCAGGGCGACCCAACCGAAAAGGACGTCCTGAGCACCCGTGAGCGCGGGGTAGTGAGCTATGGGAATCGTCTGCACTGCCGTTGGGTGGAGACTCCAAACGCGCGCGCCCGTGCTCACTTCTCGTGGGGTAACAGCCGAACCTACCGGCAGTACTTTCAAGATTATCGTGCGTTTCTGGCAAGGCCACGCCGTGTCTGTACCGAACTCATGCCGCAGGTGCAGCCGGGGAGAGAGCTGTTCGTTGTCTCGCTCGACATCAAGTCCTTCTTCGACCGGGTGGACCGTGCCGCATTGCTGCAAGAGCTGCGGCGGCTGGAGACCGAGTACCGGCAAAGCATTGGCCTGCCGGACCGAATGGCATCGGACGAACCGTTCTGGGAATGTACTGCCCGAATCCTCGACTGGACCTGGCGCGATGGAGAGCATGGCCAAGCGGAACTGATTCTTGGGCACGGGGCCGCAAGACTCGACCTGGGACTTCCCCAGGGGCTGGTCGCATCCGGCTTCTTTGCGAATGCCTATCTGGTAGGTCTGGACCGGGAGCTTCAACGCGCGGCCGGCAACGCGCTTGAGCTCGACGGGGGTGTCAAGATCCACGACTACTGCCGCTACGTTGATGACATTAGAATTGTTGTCGAGGCGCGCAACGGTTCCGGAGGTATAGCGCAGGCCGACGTTCAGAAGGCAGTGGAGGAGTTCGTGAAGCGTGAGCTCGAAGCTCACAGAGTCCGACTTGGCGCTTCGCAAACACTCGAGCTTTCCGACGACAAGTGCGCCGTGACACCGTATTGACCCTGTCCCCGTTTGATGGACGCCATGAAGGGTACTGGGCAGCAAGTTATCCACGGGCGCGCGCCTGCGGCGCCTCATACGCAGGCAGAGCGCGCGGCGGTGGATAACTTGCGGTGCCAATCGGTGTCGTGTGCTGGTGTTGCATTTTCCACCTCTGTTCGAATTGGACCGGACTGTCGTAGTCGAGTGCGCTGTGACGCCGCTCGCTGTTGTAGTAGCCGATGTATTCGGTCAGATCGTCAATCGCCTGCTGGCGTGTGGCGTAGTGCTCGTCATAGACTCGTTCGACTTTGAGGGTGCCGTTGGCCGACTCCATCGGGGCATTGTCGTAGCAGTTCGCACGCCGGCTCATCGACACCGTAATGCCCCGGTCCTCCAAGACCTTGCGATAGTCGTGCGCACAGTACTGACAGCCACGGTCCGAATGGTGCAGCAGTCCGGCGGGCGGACCGCGCAGGCCCAGCGCCAGCGCGAGCGCGTCCGTCGTGAGGTAGGTGTCGATGCGATCGCTCATCGCCCAGCCGACCAGTCGGCGGCTGAACAAGTCCATTACCAGCGCGACGTACAGCCAGCCTTCGGCAGTGTCGACGTAGGTGATGTCCGCCACCCATTTCTGATTCGGCGCGCTCGCATTGAAGTCGCGTTCGAGCAGGTTCGGCGCTACCGGCAGGGCATGCCGGGAATCGGTCGTGCGCGCGAAACGGCGCCGCCGCCGTGCGGCGAGCCCCTCGCGCAGCATCAGCCGGCGTATCCGCTTGTGATTGACCGGGTAGCCCGCTTCACGCAGATCGCGGGTGAGCCGCGGCCGCCCGTACTTGCCGCGATGATGAGCATAGGTCGCGCGCAATACCACGACCAGCCGTTCATCGCTGCGTGCCCGCGCCGACGCGGGACGGTGCCGCCACGCATAGAAGCCGCTGCGCGAGACCTCCAGCAGCGTGCACAGCCGTGCGATCGGAAAGCGGGCGCACTCACCGGCGATCCACGCGTACTTCACCGCGACTCCCGCGCAAAGTACGCCGCCGCCCGCTTTAAAATTTCGTTATCCACCCGTAACCGTGCCACCTCGCTGCGCAGTCGGCTCAGTTCGGCCTGGGTCTCATCGACCTGCACGGCCGCCACGCGCTTGACCAGCGGTTTGCCGCGTCGCGCCTGGCGCACCCAGTTGCCCAGCGTCTTCGAAGAAATGTCCAGGCTGCGCGCCACTTCGTTCGCGCTGCGTCCGGCCTCGATCACCTGCCGCACCGCCGCCTCGCGGAACTGAGTCGTATAGACCCGCTTCGGTATCCTCGCTTTCATTTCACGTTCCTCCATGAACCCTTAGAACTTCACTTCATGGCGTCCGTTTTATGGGGGCAAGCTCATATCGGTCCATCTCGTCACAAAGCAACCTCTCCGCCTTGATGGACGTACTGAATGCCGAGCTGAGCGGGACGTTCGACCTCGAGTCGTTGGCCCAAGCGGCTGGCGGACTTGATGGCCTGCTGTGGATGTCTGACCAGATTGAGGACTCGGAGGAGCCGACGCCTTCGCGCCTGAGTCTTGCCAGCATCGCTGTGCCCAACACGGACGTCCGCGACGATACCGTCAAGCGCTTCGTGGCCACGCGCTTGGCGCAGCTAATGCGCCATCGGTTGGCAATGACTGACATCACCGCGCCTGCTGACGCGGGTGAGGCATTGAGCGAGCGGGTAACCAACGGAATGGCACTCGCGCACGAGTTCGAATCGACGGCCCGCAAGCTCATCAAGTGCTGGGCGGAGAACCCGTCGCTCGCTCTGCTGCTGCGGTGTGGGATGGACCTTTACCCTCACCCCAAGCTGCTGGCGCCGGTAGTGGAAGCGCTTGGCGTCAAGCTGTTCGCTGCACTCGATGGCCTCGATAGCGAGGGGCTGAGACAAGTGCGAGTGGCCGAGTATGTCGTCGCAGACCTGCTTCGGGCGGGGGCCGTAGAAACGGGTTTTCGAGATGAGGAGGAGTACCCGGAGTCGGTTGACATCCTTGGCTACCGTGAGGATCTCGGAGTGCTGGCTCGGCGCATCATCGTTGAGCGCGACGCCTCGCCTTGGTACCTGCTGCAGCAGGCCTACTTGTATCTGGCATCCATTGGCGACGTATCGCTCGCAGCATCTCGAAGGAAGATGCCTGCTGAGGCATCGGCATACAAGGCTCTTCAGCGCACGATGATGTTTGAACCAACGTATTCGCGAGACCTGATCGAGGCCCTACCCCTTGCACTGGTCGCGCAGCAGTTCAGTCCGACTTCCAGGCGGTTCGGCGTCTGGCTGGCTGAAGGGCTGCGATTAACGAAAGACGAAGACGATCAGGCCGTGATCGTCATGACTGTTGCCCTCAACCGACCCGACCTCGTGATGGCAGCGTTGAACTCAAAGGGTAATAGAGCCCCCCGATGGAAGAAGTTTGTGCCCCATGCACTTATCGAGGCCAATCGGAAGCCGCCTGCAAAACGTTTCGGCACGCCTCGCCGGGCGCAGCGTCCGCTACTCCAAATCATGTTGGATGCGGACAACGTGTTCGGCCAGGAAAACGGTGTCCTGATGCTAGCGAAAGCGCTGCTGAGGGCTGACGGTATCCAGAAGCATTTGAGCGCGGGCCTGAGCGCAAGTGACGTCACCTTGGAATGCACCGACTGGTCACGAGTCCTGGCGTTACCCGAGGAGACGGAGTTCCTCTCTGTGTTGCCGTTCAAGGGCAATGAGGCGCCGAACCCCCTGTATGCCAATCCACCGTGGGTAGGCGAAGACAAGGCATGGCTCTACGGGCTGGGCCGGATTCTTCGGGCGGCATTGACCGGCGAGTTTGACTTCACCAGCCGACGGTATCTGGTGACCGAGGAGGTGGGGCGCTACTCGGGTCTCCGCAGTACGTGGTTCAAGCGCCGGTTTGGGCTGCTGAATTCCGGGCGAGGATTGACGGACGAGCCTGGCCCGGTCTCTCCATGGCTCTCCAGCTTGCTTTCGACATTACTCCAATGGCCGGGTGTCGAGTTCCGGGCCAATGATGCGGTGGCAGCGGGAGCAGCACGTACGCCGGAGGAGCTACTGCTGTTCATCGAGCGGAGAATTGTTGAACAGCGAGCGCTGTTCGGTGTGCGCAGCAAAACACCGATGTATGTGGTGCCGACTGACGACCATGCCGCACTGCAAGACAGGCCTCTGCGCGTCGCTATCGTCCAGCCGATGCGTCCAAGAAAAGATGAGTTCGACGTCAAAGACCCCACCCACTGGACGCCTGGCGTCCTTGCCGAACACAGGCGGCATTTGGCTGAGGTCTGCAGACTGGCGTATCAGAAGCTACGCACGTGGGCTTCCGCACAGCCGCCAAAACTTAGGGATGATGACGGCGAGAACCCAGTAGTTGATGTCATCTTGTTCCCTGAGCTGGCCGTGCATCCGGAGCATATTTTCCTCCTCCGCCGGCTTTCCGACAAATTGCGCTCGAACATCTTTGCCGGCCTCACGTTCCTGCATTCGGCCAAGCTCGGCGCACCGATAAACCAAGGCCTGTGGCTCATCAGAACCGAGTCGCCAGGCCACGGGCGCAGCATCCAATACGCTTGGCAAGGGAAGCTTCATCCGATGAAGCTGGAACGGGCAATGGGCGTGAAGGGGTATCGCCCACATCTGACGCTCGTTGAGCTACCCGTTGGAACAAAGACGCGAACACGTGTTGCGGCGGCCATCTGCTACGACGCGACCGACCTTGATTTGGTCGCCGACCTGCGGGACAAGTCCGACATGTTTCTGGTCGCAGCGCTGAACCAAGATGTTCAGACCTTCGACAACATGGTGGCAGCCCTGCATTTTCATATGTACCAACCAGTGGTGTTGGCCAACTCGGGTGAGTTTGGTGGCTCTACTGCGCAGGCACCGCTCCCCAAGCACGAGCGCTTGATTGCTCACGTTCACGGCAACAACCAGGTGGCGGTGAGCGTCTTCGAGATTGACCCCGCCCCCTTCAAATCGACCAGCTCAGGGAAAGTCGCGAAGGAACTCAAGGCTGCTCCGGCTGGCTACAAAGGCAGACCGGCTTGATATCGTGTCCATCGGAAAAGTTTTGTTCATAGGCAATGGAAGATGAAGACCAACAAGAAACCGTGGCCCCTGGGTACGTTGTCCAACGCCAAAGGCATCCGACAGCGCATCGACACCAACCCCGATTTTCAGCGCCCCGCAGTCTGGACAACGGCGCAGAAGCAGCTACTCATCGACACTATTCTGCGCGACTACGATGTGCCCAAGATGTACTGGCGCAAGTTGCCGGGCACCCCAGATCACTACGACGTTGTTGACGGGCAGCAGCGATTGCGGGCCATCTGGAGCTTCGTAGACGGGGATTTCAGGCTGCCGAAGGACGTGGAGCCTGTCGAAGGGATGCCTACGGCAGGGTGTGGTTATGAGAACCTGCCAGACGACCTGCGCGTGCGGTTCGACACCTATGCGCTCGACATCGTCGTGCTCGAGGACACCGACGAAGACGAAGTACGAGAGATGTTCCTCCGTCTGCAGAACGGCACCTCGCTTAAGGCGCAGGAGAAACGCAACGCAATGCCGGGCGTCATGCGTGAGTTCGTGCGCTCCTTAACGCAGCATGAATTTTTCGGGCGCGTGGGCTTCGCGAACACACGCTTCACGCACGACCAAATTGCTGCGCAGATGGTGTGCCTGGAGCTTGCCGGCGGGCCAGTCAACGTCAAGAATAGCGACCTCAACCGGATGTACGAGGCGAATCAAAAGTTCGACGTAAACGGCGCCACCTCCAAGGCTGTGCGCCGCACGCTTGGTCTCATGGCGGAGGTGTTCCCGGAAAAGACGCCGGAACTGGAGCGCTACAATGCTATCGCGTTGTACTGCGTCTTTGCCGAGCTTCAGCGTGTGTACGCGATCGCCGACATCAAGCCGGAGCTGCGGGGCTGGTTCCTCGATTTCGAAGCCAAGCGTCGCACTCAGGAGGCACTCGATGAGGACCATGGCGACGCTGAGTGGGTAACCTACAAGGAACGCATCAGTCACAGTACCGACGCGCAGGAATCCATCCGCTTCCGGATGGATTTCATGCTTCGCCACCTGCTTGAGCTGTTCCCGGCCTTGCCGCTGAAGGATAACCAGCGCGACTTCACGCATGTGCAGAAGCTGGCGGTATTTCGCCGGGACAGCCAAACCTGCCAAGTGCGCATCAAGTGCGACGGTGTTCGCGTCGAGTGGGATGACTGGCACTGCGACCACAAGGTGGCTTGGTCGAAGGGGGGTGCGACCACAGTCGAAAACGGGCAGGTAGCTTGTCCGGCATGCAATCTGGCAAAAGGCGCCGACTGAGGGGCCGCCGCCATGATGCCCTTGGACCGCACCCGCATCGAGAAAGCCGCCGCCGACTGCGGCTTGGATCTTCCGCCAGAGCTGCAAGAAGGCGGCCTGATCCTTCGGTCGACTAGGTTTCCTGAGACCTTGGAAGTGCGGTTAATACGGGATGCCCGTTTCGAGGTGCGTGCGAGCGATTCGACTTTGCTGGAAGGCCTACCGCTTGCACGAGAGGGCTGGACGCTCGCGGATGGAATCCCGGCGCTGTATGCAACGCTCGAGCGGGCTGCAGCGACGGCTCGAACGATGCCGAATCGCGTCGCAGCACAGTTCGAGCGGGCGACGAAGGCTATGCCGCGATCCACGGAAGCAGAGCGCCTCGTGGTTCAGCGCGTGGGGCAGGATCTATTCAGACGAGCGTTGCTGGACTACTGGCGGGGCCGATGCTGCGTCACCGGCCTTTCCGTTCCGGAACTGCTGAGGGCCTCCCACATCAAGCCTTGGGCGTTGTGCGGCTCGGACGACGAGCGGCTCGATGTGTTCAATGGTCTACTGTTCGCTCCGCATCTGGATGCGCTCTTCGACGGTGGATGGGTGAGCTTTGATGACGCGGGCGAGCTGCTGGTGTCGACCACGCTGCCTCATGAGGCCTTGGTCTTGTTCAACCTTCAACACTCACTTCGTGTCGATTACCTGACCTCGCAGCACCAGCGCTACATGGGTTTCCATCGCGCCGAAGTGTTCAGGCAGTGAAGGCTCGATGACGGAAGGCACGAGACCAATGGAGGAAATTTATGGCACGTAGAAGGAAAACGAGCCCCGCCGAAGACTTGATGGACATCGTGGCCATGTTGCCTTGGTGGGCTGGTGTGGCGCTGGCTGCGGTCTCGTATCTCGTCCTACATCGTATGGCCGGCCAAGAGGTGGTCGCGGCCGTCAAGCCGGGTGAGATGGGAACCATGGTGACGCAGACGCTCTGGAAGACCTTGGCGACTTTTGGGCAATACCTCTTGCCGCTGATTTGCGTGGCGGGTGCAGGCATGTCGGCGTGGCGACGGCGGGAGCGTCGCAAGCTCATCACCAACGTCGGCCAGAGCAAGGCGGCCAATGTGCTCGACGTCATGAGTTGGCGCGAATTCGAGATGCTGGTGGGCGAGGCGTTCCGGCTGCAGGGCTACCAGGTGGTAGAAACAGGGGGCGGGGGCGCCGATGGCGGCGTCGATCTGGTGCTTTCGAAGCGTACGGAGAAGTTCTTCGTGCAATGCAAGCAGTGGAAGGCCTACAAGGTAGGGGTGGAGGTGGTGCGCGAGCTTTACGGCGTAATGGCAGCCAAAGGCGCGGCAGGCGGCTTCGTGGTTACGTCTGGCCGATTTACCGAAGAGGCGACTCGCTTTGCGCGAGGGCGCAACCTGAAGCTCATTGACGGACCCTTGTTGCACGGGCTGATTCGCCAAGCGCAAAACGCGAAGGGACAAACCCCGGAGCGGGAGACCGATCAGCCGCCGACGCCGGCAACGGTGGATGCTACTCTCACACCGGAGTGCCCGACCTGCGCCAAACCCATGGTCAAGCGCATTGCGAACCGCGGCGCCAATGCGGGCAGCGAGTTCTGGGGGTGCACGGCCTATCCTGCATGTCGTGGAACCAGACAAATCGACTGACCAGCCGC
Organism: Aromatoleum toluvorans; assembly: GCF_012910905.1. Classification (GTDB taxonomy): domain Bacteria; phylum Pseudomonadota; class Gammaproteobacteria; order Burkholderiales; family Rhodocyclaceae; genus Aromatoleum; species Aromatoleum toluvorans. The sequence continues at coordinate 182,552 of NZ_WTVN01000001.1, read as the reverse complement.
GATTGCAGGCAGGTCTCGGTCGAGCACCAGAGATGCGATTCGTTTCCCGCTTCGGGCAAATCGACGAGAAGACGTCTGACGGCCGGATTGGTGCTGTCGCCGTCAGGTGCTCGATCCTTCGCACGATGTTTGACCGAAATACGCGTCCGAAAACGCCGTCGGAGATAGCGTTCTGCCGAGCAGGTAGCCCTGTACGACGTCGCAGCCCATCTTGCGGACCAGATCGTACTGGATCGCGGTCTCGACGCCTTCGACGATGACCTTGAGTTCCAGGTTGTGGGCGAGGGCGATGATGCCGCGCACGATCGCGGGCTCCGGGCCCGTAGAGGTGAGCTCGGTGATGAAGCTGCGGTCGACCTTGAGGATGTCCACGGGCATTCGCTTCAGGTAGCTGAGGGACGAGTAGCCGGTGCCGAAGTCGTCGATCGCGAGGTGCACACCAAGGCGCTTGAGCTGGAAGAGGTTATCGATCGCGCCGCCGTGACGGTCCAACCACAGGCTTTCGGTGATCTCGACGACGAGATCGTCGGACCTCAGCCCGCTGCGGCGGAGCGCGTTTTCGACCGCGTCAGCTATGCCGAGGTCCTGCAGCTGCTCAGCGGAGAAATTGACTGCAATCCGCAAGTTGTTCCCGGCTTCACGCCAGATCTTGAGCTGCGCGCAAGCCGTGTCGAGCACCCAGGCGCCTATCGGTCCGATGAGACCGATTTCCTCCGCGAGGGGGATGAATTGGTTCGGGCCGATCAGTCCGCGTAACGGGTGCTGCCACCGCACCAGCGCTTCGGCGGCGACCATCCGTCCGGTCGTCACCTCTCGCTCGGGCTGGTAATGGAGCACAAACTCGCCGTGCTCGACCGCATGGCGCAGATCGCATTCGAGCTGCAGGTGCTCACTGGCGCTTGTCTCCATTGCGCCTTCATAGAACATGATGCTGTGGTTAGTGCGCTTGCCGCGATACATTGCGGTCTCGGCATGGCGGAGCAGGGTGCCGACGTCGGCGCCGTTGCGCGGATAGACGGCGACGCCGATGCTTGCCGTGACGAAGAGGTCATGGCCGTCAATCCGATAGGGCTTCGCGAGCTCGGTCGTGATGGCCTGCGCGGCCGACGCGGCGGCGGCGACCGAGGTCAGATCTTCGAGCACCACCGCGAATTCGTCCCCGCCGAGGCGCGCGACGTAAGCCCCGGCGCTACGGGCGAGCCGTCGGCTGGCGCTTTTCAGTAGACAATCGCCGATTTCGTGTCCGAGCGTGTCGTTTACGAACTTGAAGCGGTCGAGGTCGAGGAATAGCAGCGCGAGCATCCGCGTGTCGGACCGTGTGGGGTCGAGTTGCGCCCGCAACTTCTCTTGAAAGGCGGTGCGGTTCGGCAGGCCCGTGAGGCTGTCAGTGTAGGTGAGGTGGCGCACGTAGCGTTCGGCGCGGCTGAGATCGAGGGTGTGGCGCACGCGGTGGACCAGGACGTTCGGGTGCAGGGGTTCCGAAATGCAGTCGCTCGCCCCGACCGCAAAGGCGTACTCGATCTGCCTCGCGTCGGGAGCGGTAATCATCAGCACCGGCAGGTCCGTGCATTGGGAGAGTGCCTTGAGCCGCATGCAGGTCGCGAAGCCGTCGGCGCCGGACCTCGCCGCATCGAGCAGCAGGAGGTCGGGAACGGTGTGCATGAGCCGGGCGATCGCCAACCCTGCATTGTCGGCCACGTCGACGACGAAGCCGTTGCGTTCCAGCGCGTCGCGCAGCCCCGGGCGTGTGCTGCGGTCGTCACGGACGACGAGCACACGTGGTCTTCTCGGATCCTCGGGGAGTCTGTCTGCCTCGGTACATTGGTGCTTCTCAAGCCGCCCGGCCGTCGATGCGCTCGGGTGGTAGTGGCTTTCGAGAGAAAGGTTGGATGTCGTATGCATGGCGTCTCTCCATCGTGTTTTCTCGTTGGTTGATGGCCTATTGGCCTTGCCCTTCAGGGATTTCTTGGCGCCGAAGGGCCGACGCTGCAACGCAGCCTTGAGCTACGCGCGAGCACGGGCAACGAGGAGGACGCACGCTACGGGCCGCGGGTAACCCGGTTGATGCGTCGAAGCGGTGAGGCGCCGGCGGGGCGAGCAACGATTTTCGGGGTTCTGAAGCGCGAATTCGGCGGCGCAACGTCCACGCCATACGCATGGATGTGCGACGCGGAAGAGCGGAGTGCGGGAAGCAATGAGGTTGAGCGGCGCAGTGCGCGGCTCAACGATGAGCAAAAACGACTGCGCGGGGGCGGCTATGCACCGCTTGAGGCCATCGCTGCGCGCACAACGCGGATATCGTGCCGTTTCGCTGAAAGAAATGTAGCCTTTGGAGGGTACATTCTCAAGAGTCTTGTCGGTGACTCGGAGAGCAGTATGTCACTGGCGGTCGGAGGGACGCATGACCACCGTCATCGAAATCCTTCCGATCGGTGGATGGAATACAAGAGCCCCAGGCCGGAGGCCGTACCAGTTCGAGGGGCTGACTGGTCACGCAGCTTCGAAGAGCCGGTCGAGTCACGACGTTTCTACGTATTGTGGTTCATGCTGAGGGTCTTTCCAAGCTTGACCTACTCCTCATTGGGTTTCGATTCGCCGAAGGCAGGGTGATCGGTCAAAAACTTCAGGCTGCCACTGAAACATGGGGCGGGATGCTCATTCCCGTAACCATGGGACGGTTGGTCACATAGTGGGTGGCGATGAGGCCCGATCCGGTCGCTCACGCCGGCTCCGTTACTCGCCCGCGCTGAACGCCCAAAGCGCCTCCCACCGATTTGTCGGTCTGGCGCGGCTCCTGACGCTTGTTCGCAAATTCACTGACCTTCAGTTTGAGTTTCTGGCTCGGGTGAAAAGTCACGAAGCGGCGCGCGGTCACCCGCGCGGTCTCACCGGTCTTCGGGTTGCGGCCCGGACGCTCGGGCTTCTCGCGCAGCTGAAATCCGCCGAAGCCCGACAGCTTGACGTCCTCACCAGCTTCGAGCGAAGCGAAGATTTCCTCGAAAAAAGCCTCAACCATCTCCAAGGCTTCCAACCAGCATCTTGGCCGGACGGATGGTGCCGGCAGCGTAGGTGAGCATGGGAAAGTACTTCGGGCTGTGGTCGGCGGCGATCAGCGCGCATTCGTAGCCGGCCACTGCGGCATGCGAGGACACAGCGCGTCTATGCTCTGCGAGCGCGAGATGCGCGGCAGCAGTTCGAGCGCAAACGCGGCCACCTGCTTTTCCTGCAGCAGCTTCACCCGCTCGGCGTCGGCCCACGGCTGCAGCATGCAGAGTGGCTGCCCGGTTTCATCGCCGCGATCCGGTCCGACGGCGGCTGCACGCACAGCACGATTTCGGCGGTGCTATATACCGCCTCGGCATTGGCGGCGAAGCCGACATCGGTAAAGCTCGCGTCCGGATAGTGCGCCGGCACGCCGGCACCCGCCTGCATCACCAACTGGGCACCGAGGCCCTGATACTTCTTGAACACATCCGGCCCGACATGGCTTCGCTTGCAATACCGATCAAGAGCGTCATGGTATGGCTGGTTCCCGAGTGCTCGTTTGCAGTTGAAAAAAAAAGGGGAGTCGCGCAAAAGGGGGAAGTGGAGAGGGAGGAAGACCCCCTGAACGTGAACTGCGACACCCCTGAAAACGATGGGGATGTGTTACATCCCTTGGTAGATCGGCCCTTCGCCCCCCTGCGGCACCACCCAGGTGATGTTCTGGGTCGGATCTTTGATCTCGCAGGTCTTGCAGTGCACGCAGTTCTGCGCGTTGATCTGCAGGCGCGGTGCGCCGCCTTCGCCCTCGCGGACGATCTCATACACCCCGGCCGGGCAGTAGCGCTGCTCGGGCGCGTCGTAGAGTGCGAGATTCACTGCGATCGGCACCGCGGCGTCCTTGAGCTGCAGGTGACAGGGTTGCTCTTCCTCGTGGTTGGTGTTGGACAGGAACACCGACGAGAGCCGGTCGAAGGTGAGCTTGCCGTCGGGCTTGGGGTAGTCGATCTTGGTGCACTCGGCCGCGGGCTTGAGCTTGTCGTGGTCGGCGCTGTTGTGCAGGGTCCACGGCGCCTTGCCGCCGAACACTTTCTGGTCGATTCCGAACAGCAGCGAGCCGAGCCACAGGCCGCGCTTCATGTAGGGTTTGAAGTTCCGCGTCTTGTGCAGCTCGTCATACAGCCAGGAGTCGTGGAAGGCCACGGGAAAGGCGGTCAGCGCATCGCGCTGGCGGTGCGCGGCGAGCGCTTCGAGTGCGGCATCGGCGGCGAGCATGCCGGACTTGATCGCGGCGTGGCTGCCCTTGATCCGGGCCGCGTTGAGAAAGCCCGCATCGTCGCCGATCAGCGCCCCGCCCGGGAATACCAGGCGCGGCTGGCTCTGCAGGCCGCCGGCGGCGATCGCGCGCGCGCCGTAGGCCAGACGCTTGCCGCCCTCGAGGAATTTGCGGATCTCGGGGTGGGTCTTGTAGCGCTGGAATTCCTCGAACGGCGACAGGTGCGGGTTGGTGTAGTTCAGGCCGACCACGTAGCCGACCGCGACCAGGTTGTCCTCGAGGTGGTAGGCGAAGCCGCCGCCATAGGTGTCGGACGGCAGCGGCCAGCCGGCGGTGTGCACCACCAGGCCGGGGCGGTGGTTTTCGACCGGTACTTCCCACAGCTCCTTCAGGCCGATGCCGTAGGTCTGCGGATCGACGCCGTCGCGCAAGTTGTATTTCGCCTCGAGCATCTTGCCGAGATGGCCGCGACAGCCTTCGGCGAAGAGCGTGTACTTGGCGTGCAGCTCCATCCCCGGCTGGTGGTTGGGGCCGGGCTCGCCCTCGCGGGTGAGGCCCATGTCGCCGGTGGCGACGCCCTTCACCGCGCCTGCTTCGTCGTACAGGATCTCGGCGCCGGCAAAGCCGGGATAGACTTCGATGCCCAGCGCCTCGGCCTGCTCGCCGAGCCACTTGGCAACGTTGCCCAGGCGCACGATGTAGTTGCCGTGATTGAGAAAGCAGTCCGGCAACAGACCGTTGGGAATCGTGCGCCCGCCGGTTTCGTTGAGGAAGATCACGCGGTCTTCGGTGACCGCGGTGTTGAGCGGGGCACCGCGTTCCTTCCAGTCGGGGAAGAGCTCGGTGAGCGCGCGCGGGTCCATCACCGCACCGGACAGGATGTGGGCGCCGATCTCGGCCCCCTTCTCGATCAGGCACACCGAGATGTCCTGGCCCCTGGCCTCGGCCTGCTGTTTGAGCCGGATCGCCGCAGTCAGGCCCGCAGGGCCGCCGCCGACGATCAGGACGTCAAACTCCATCGATTCGCGCTCCATCAAGATTTCTTTCACTCTCATGAACAAGATAGTTTTCCGGGGACTGCCCAAAGCCGCGGAACGCGTTGGTCGGGCGCTGATCTGCAGTTCTCTGTACTTTACGTGTCACGTCTGCGTGCATCGCACTGCTCCGTCACTGTCGCAACAGTGCGCCCGAGCGCATCGCCTGTCGTCATCGGAAGCGACGATTTTTGAGGGCGGGAGGTAAAGCCACGGCTGTGAGATCGAATTGAAGCCGCGATCGCCTGCAGCAGAAGGGCGGCTGTCTGCTTTGATTGTTGAAGGGGCCAGCCTAGCCTCGCCAAAGGAGAATGCGCTCGCGCCCTCGTGTTCAGGAAGCTCACCGCTGCCCTGCGGCATCCGTCGACCGGAGGCGCTGGGGTCGCTTGTTGTCGGTTACGACGATGGGCTGCTCGGCTTGCTTCGTTAGGCTGTCCTCTAAAACGACGAGCAAGACCGCCGCAACGGGTGGTTTCAGAGGCGCGGCTACGGGAAAAAGCAGGTCGAGGGCTTCATGGCGATACTCAAGGATCTACCCAATTGCCGCGACATGGGCGGAATTGAAGCCGCGGACGGTCGTGTCGTCCGCCACGGGCGGCTGTATCGATCCGGTTTGATTTCGCGGGTGGAGCGGGGTGGTTTGGAGGAATTGCCCGTGCTCTGCGTGGAGGTCGTTTTCGATCTGCGCAGTGCTGCCGAGCGTGCTGAGAGGAGCAGCATCTTTTCCGCTTCCGGCGCAATTCGTTCGGTAGTGATCGAAGACGGCGCCGAGTTGAAGGTGGCGAAGCCTGTCGGTTGGGCCCGGCGGCTGATCGAACCCGATTTCGATGGCGCCGCTGCGCACCGGATGTTGGTCGATGCATACAAAAAGATGCCGCGGGTGCTCGCCGGCGTATTCCCGGCCTTGTTCGAGCACTGCCTTTCCCCCGGTGCGGGTGGGGTGCTCATTCATTGCGTGGCGGGCAAGGATCGCACCGGGTTCGTTTGCGCGATGCTGCTGTGGGCGCTGGGGGTGCCGATGGCAGCCATTCGGGACGACTATCTGAAGAGTGCGCAAGGGTTCGCCCGGACGGGTTTCATGCAGGCCGAACTGCGGCGGGCCTTCGGTGACGAGGTTCCCGCCCGGGCAGCCAATGCTGCCGCTGTGCTGGGTGGCGTCCGGGGGGAGTTTCTGGATGCGGCTATCGACCAACTCGTGCGCGAATTCGGTTCGGTAGACGACTATCTTGCGGCGGTTGCGGGCCTGGACGCAGCGCGCAAACGGCGACTGCTGCGCTCGCTGCTTGTCGATCCCAGCACGGTGCGGGATTACCGCGGGGAGCGAAAGTGCTCCGGTTGAAGGCTTTCTCGGTGGTGCACCGCATGATTCCGGGAAGTGTCTTTTTCGACGATGCGGGCGGGCCGGAGTTTCCATACTGTTCAGCCTAGCAGTAAATGAACAATGCCCCTTTAAGGCTCCTCCAGTGCGGCGTTAAACCTGTTGGATGCGGGCGATTCATGGGCTGTTCGCAAGAGCGGGCCTTCGGCTCGAACCACGAGGAGGAGTGTGATGTTGCTGAGCAGTGGCTTAAATGGGACCGGTAGGAAAGTCATGAGTGGGTATTGTCGTGTTGTGCCGTATGGCTTCGCCGTGGGGATCGCATGTGCATCCGGCGCGGCGCAGGCCGATGCGTTCGAACTCGACAATGGTGTTTCGGGGCGCTGGGGGCTGGATATGTCGCTAGCGTCGTCGTGGCGCACGCGAAACGCTGATTCGGCGCTTATCGGCAAGCAGAATGGTGGTTCGATGCCCTCGCAGTCTACGGACGACGGCAACCTGAATTATCGCAACCGAGGGGACAATTTTTCGACGATTGCCAAGGTGATCGGCGAGCTCAAGGTCGAAAAGGAGGGGTTCGGCGTGTTCCTGCGGGCCAAGGGGTGGTATGACTATGCGCAGAAGGACCGCGGAGTTCCCCACGGCAGCGTCGCCAACGACTATGCTGCTGGCAAACCTCTTGAAGACAGCCATTTCACCGACCGCCTGTCGCGCTTTAGCGGCATCGAAATGCTCGACTGGTACGCTTTTGGCAGCTTCGCTCCATCGGAAGGTTCTGATCTCGGCATCAAACTGGGCAGCCATGCGGTGAACTGGGGGGAAAGTCTGTTCATCGGTGGCGGCATCAATCAGTACAACCCGATTGACGTTGCCGCTGCACGGCGGCCAGGTGCCCAGGTGAAGGAAATCATTCTGCCGACGCCGCAGGTTTCAGCCAGTCTGGGTATTGCTGGTGTGAATGTGGAAGCTTTCTACAAATTGAAGACGCAGCGAAGTGTGCTGGAAGGCTGTGGCACGTACTGGAGTGCCAGCGACGGACTCAATTGCCGGGATTCTCAGTTTGGGTTCGTGAACCTCACCCCTGCCACCCCTGATCCATTGGCCTTGGCGGCCAATCTCGGCAAGATGACTGGCAAGAACGAATATCCGAGGGATTCTGGCTCGTACGGCATCGCCGCAAAGAAACTCGTCGGTGACGTTGACATCGGAGCGTATTACGTTAACTACACGACGACCGCGCCACGCATTAGCATCCTCAATGCACCGTCCACTGCCGGCGGGCCGCTATCGAGGGCGCCGTTAGGCGTACAGGGTTTCTGGGACTGGAGCGCCAACGATATCAAGGTCTTCGGGCTCAGTGCCGCGACCGAGGTTGGCGGGTGGTCGATGTTCGGCGAACTCAGCCATACCAAGGATTTCCCTGTTCAGATCAACGGTGCCGACCTGGTCGGCGGCTACGGTATCCAGAAAGGCGGCATTCTGGCCCAGACCAAGGGGCCTTTCGCCAGCATCCCGGCCGGCGCGGTGTTCCGTGGCTACGATCGAAAGGATAAGACGCAGATCCAAGTGTCGACTATCAAGTCGTTTGCTAATGTCGCTGGCGCTGACAACCTGTCCCTGTTGGGCGAGGTTGCCTACCAGCACTGGAGCGGAATCGGCAATCCGTTGACGTCGACTCGCTATGGCCGGGGCTTCGAATACGGCATTGCACCATGGTCTGTCAACGGGGTAAGCCGCAACTGTGTGTCCAACGGTTCATCTTCCCAAAATGCCGGGTGTGACGCGGACGGGTTTGCGACGACCAATGCCTGGGGTTATCGGCTGCTGGCTTCCTTGCAATACAACAATGTTGGCGGAGTCAACCTGACCCCGCGCGTGTTCTTCGCTCACGACGTGCGCGGATACTCGGCCGACAACATCTTCCTGGAAGGGCGCAAGACGCTTGGCCTGGGGGTGCGGGCTGAGTATCTGAAAAAATACTACGCCGACTTCAGCTACACGACCTATGCCCGTGAGACCAAGTACGACTCCTTCCGCGATCGCGACTTTGTCTCCCTTGTGATCGGCATGACCCTCTAACGGCGTCGTGGGGCGGTGCGAGGCCGCAACGGGTCTGCGCCGTGCACTGCGCAAACACTGGATCGTTTTGGCACGGCCGCTGGCGTGGCTGGCGGAATCCAGGGTATTCGTCAAACACTCAATTCGAGGACACCATGAAATTTCTGAAACTGACGATGTTGTGTGAATTTTTTCTGATCGCCGGTCTGGTCAGCGGAAGTGCCGCCGCCGCGGGCGATTTCTCCCGCCTCGGCAAGGAGCTGACGCCTTGGGGGGCGCCCAAAGCCGGCAACCAGGCTGGAACCGTTCCCGCTTGGGATGGCGGCATCCAGAAGGCGCCCGCCGGATTCGATCCGAAGAATGGCTACGTATCCCCGTTTGCCGATGAAAAGCCGCTCTATACCATCACCGCGACCAACTACCAGCAGTACGAAGCGCAATTGACCGCGGGCCACATCCAACTGCTGAAGCGATTCCCGAACTACAAGATCAACGTCTACCCCAGCCATCGCACGCATGCCCTGCCGAAGGAGCAGTACGAGGCGATTGCGAAGGAAGCGCCGAATGCCAAACTGAGCGCCGATGGCAACGGTTTCACCGGCACCCGGAAGTCTGCCGTGCCTTTCCCGTTTCCGCAGTCAGCCTACGAGGTCTACCACAACATGGTGATGCGTTGGCGGGGCGGCACTTACGACCGGGTCAGTACGGGATTTCCGGTGCAAGGTAACGGCCGCTTCACTCCGTCGAAGCGGAAAGAGGAAATCCTGTTCTCCAGCAACATAGACAATCCCCCGGAGAACCTCAATTACTACGGCATGATCACGTACACGGCGCCGTCGAGCATCGCCGGGGAGCTGGTGCTGGTCCATGAGCCCATCGATCAGAGCATCGAGTCCCGCCGGGCATGGGCGTACAACCCTGGAAGCCGTCGCGTGCTGCGCGCGCCGCAAATCGGCTTTGACAGTCCCTTGACCGGTTCGGATGGGTTGATGACCCAGGACGATTTCGATGGATTGAACGGATCGCCGGAACGCTTCGAGTGGAAACTGGTGGGAAAACGCGAAATGATCATCCCATACAACAACTTCAGGATGACGGACAAGGGCCTGAAATACACCGACATCGTCGGTGCGCAGACCGTCAACCAGGACTTGGTTCGCTACGAGACGCATCGGGTCTATGTCCTGGAAGCCACGCTGAAGCCTGGCGCCCGCCACATCTACAGCAAGCGGACGGTGCTCGTGGATGAGGACAGCTTCCAGGTGGCCCATGTGGATAACTACGACGGCCGCGGCGAATTGTGGCGTGCACACGAAGTGTTCGCAGTTTATGCCTACGATTGCCAGTGCACCTTCATGGCCGGTGATGTGAGTTACGACTTTCAGGCAGGGCGCTACGCAGTCTATGCCTTGACCAACGAGGAGCGGCCTGCGGTTTTCGGCAAGAGCTATAGACCCGAATACTTCACGCCCGACAACATGAAGCGTCTGGCGCGTTGAGCGCACGTCACGACCGGGCGCCGTGCCTCGCGGGGCGTGGCAGTAACGATCTCGGAGGGGGCGGCGGATGCCATCATCCGCTCGCCCACCTCGCTTATGGAGGGGGTGCCAGTGTTTTTTTTCCTCAAACATTCAAAACCCATCGGCGCGGCGGCTGTCCTGCTGGCGCTCGCCGCCAGCGCCTTTGCGACGGCCAGCACCGGTTTCGTCGACCCCCTGCAACTGATGGCGCGCCAGTCGGTCAAGGCCGCCGCCAGACTGATGCTCGATGTCGCGACGTTGAGCGACGGACGCTTGGTGGCCGTTGGCGAGCAGGGCACGATTATCCTGTCGGACGACCGCGGCCGGTCCTGGCGGCAGGCTGCGGTGCCCGTTTCGGTGAATCTGACTGCGACCTTCTTTGTCGACGCCGCATCCGGATGGGCGGCTGGCCATGACGGAGTGATCCTCGGCACAAAGGACGGTGGGTTGAACTGGGTCCGGTTGTTCGACGGCAATGCGGTCAACGAACAAATCGTCGCCGCTGCCGAGCGTCGTGTCAGGCAGGCGCGGGAGCGCAGCCAGGCGGCTGCTGCGACGCAGGCCGCGCAGGACGAACTCGACCGGGCCGAGGATGCGCTGGCGGATGCCGAGGCCGGGGCCCGCTTCGGGCCCTCCCGCCCGCTGTTCGGCATATGGTTCAAGGATGCCAAGCAAGGCTTCGTAGCCGGCGCCTTTGGCCAGTTGTTCCACACCGAGGACGGCGGCGCCAGCTGGCGCTACATCGGCGATCGGCTCGATAACCCCGAAGCCCTCCATTACAACGCTATCGTACCGACTCCTTCAGGGAAGATCGCAATCGTCGGTGAGGGGGGGCGCATCCATTTGTCGGCCGATGGCGGGCAGACCTGGCAGCGGCACGAAACCGGCTACGACGGGCAGTTGTATGGAATGCTGGCCTTACGCGACGCGGACGGCAGGGAGGTTTTCCTGGCCTACGGTTTCGGCGGGCGCATCCTCCTGTCGCGGGACGGGGGATTGCGTTGGAGTCAGGTCGATGCCGGGGTGAAGGCGAACATTGTGGACGGCTTCGTCGCCGCCGACGGTTCCGTCCGGCTGCTGACTGCCGGCGGACAAGTTTTTCGCGGCGGCAGCGACGGCAAACCGTTCGTGCCGGCGGGCTCGGATGGGGGGGCGGGCGTGCAGAAAAGGATCGCCGCGGCGATCCCGCTCCCCGACGGTTCGCTGGTGCTGGCAGGCATGGGCGGCATCCACCTAGTTTCCACGAACGGGAAGTGAAATGACAGACCTGAGTCCTCACGAACGCAAGGAATCGACTCCGCTGGAAGTCACGCCGCTGTCCGATGTCGATCTGGAGGCGCACCACGGTGCGCGCACGATCGCGGACTACGCCGAGCATCTGCTGTTTCACCGCAGGATATGGGTATTGGCGGTTTTCTGTGTTGCGTCGATATTCCTTGGCTGGCATGCGTCGAAGATCGGGCTGGAGGCGAGCTTCCAGAAAATGATCCCGGCCAGCCATCCGTACATCGAGAACTACCTCGTCTACGAGGACGATCTGCGCAAGATGGGCAACGTGCTGCGCATCGTCGTTGAGAACACCGGGGGCGACATCTACGACAAGGATTTCCTCCTCACCCTGAAGAAGATCAACGACGAGGTTTTCTACATTCCCGGTGTCGACCGCGGCAACATGAAGTCCTTGTGGACGCCCAATGTGTTCTGGCGCGAAGTGACCGTGGACGGCATCGTCGGCGGTCTCGTGGTACCCGACGATTTCGACGGGACGCCTGGCCACGTCGATCAGGTCAGGCGCAACGTGTCCCGCTCGGGCACCGTCGGCAGCCTGGTGGCCAACGATCATCGTTCCACCGTGATCCTGGTGCCGCTGCTCGAAAAAGATCCCCAGACCGGCGAGTCGCTCGATTACGGCCTGCTTTCGGAACGCCTGGAGCAACTAGTACGCGACAAGTATGCCGCCGAGGGCGTGCGCATCCACATTACCGGCTTTGCCAAGATCATGGGCGACTTGATCGAGGGCGTGCGCAGCATGGCCTTGTTCTTTGCTGTCACCTTCGTGCTCACGGTTGGCCTGCTGTATTTTTACTCGCGATGCTGGCGCAGCACCGCGTCGGTGATCTTCTGCTGCAGCCTGGCGGTGGTGTGGCAACTGGGGGTCGTGCGTCTGATGGGTTACGCGCTCGATCCCTATTCGACCCTGGTGCCTTTCCTGACCTTCGCGATCGGGGTCAGCCACGCGATCCAGAACATCAACACGATGGTGGCGGAGCGCCTGGGGGGGCTATCCAGCGTCGATGCGTCGAAGGCGACCTTCCGTCTGCTGTTTGTGCCCGGTTCGGTCGCCCTGCTGTGCAACGTGGTCGGTTTCTCCACCCTGCTGGTGATCGACATCGGCGTTATCCGGGAGCTGGCGATCAGCGCCTGCGTTGGGGTACTGGTCATCATCTTCACCAAGATCTTCCTGCTGCCGGTGATCATGTCCTATACCGGGATCTCGGAGCGGGGGTTGCAGCACCGCGCGCTCAAGGTAGGCGAGAAAAACAAGTCCCTGGTGCGGCGCGTGACCGGAGATTTCCTGTCCCGGCTGACCGAGCGGCGCTGGGCGCTGGGTGTCGTGCTGACCGGCATAGCGATTCTTGCTACATCGCTGTACATGGCGCGCGACCTGCGCATCGGCGATCTCGATCCTGGCGCGCCGGAACTGCGGGCGGACTCCCGCTACAACCGGGACGTCGGCTTCCTCAGTGCGAACTATGCCAACAGCGCCGACGTCTTCGTGGTCATGGTCAAGACCCGGCCGGACACCTGTGGCACCTACCCGGTGACCTCGGCGGTGGACCGCTTCCAGGCAGTCATGGGCGAGGTCGAAGGGGTGGTCGGCATACAGTCGCTGGTCACTGAGATGAAGGGCCTGAACGCTGCGCTCCAGGGTGGCAACCTGAAATGGTACGGGTTGTCGCGAGACGAATACATCTCCAGTGGCACGCTGAAGATGACGCGGCAGGACTTCTACAAGTACGACTGCTCGATGCTGTCGATCCTGCTGTTCCTGGAGGATCACAAGGCTGATACCTTGACGCGGGTGGTGGCCGCCGCGGAGGCGTTCGCCGCGGCGAACAACACCGAACATGCCGAGTTTCTCCTTGCTGCCGGCAATGCTGGCATCGAGGCGGTCACCAATATCGTGGTCAAGCGGGCGGAGCGCCTGATGTTGTTCCTGGTGTACGGCGTCGTCGCACTGCTGGTGTGGTGGGAGTTCAAGTCGTGGAAGGTGACTACGGCACTCATTCTGCCGCTTCTCATTACCTCGATCCTTTGCGAGGCGATCATGGCCAAACTCGGGCTCGGGGTCAAAGTGGCGACGCTGCCAGTGATCGTGCTGGGCGTGGGCATCGGCGTCGACTACGGTATCTATCTTTATAACCGACTCGAGAACTACCTCAGGATGGGGATGAGTCTCAAAGACGCCTATGGCGAAACCCTCAAGACCACCGGCGCAGCCATCGCGGTGACCGCCGTGACGCTGGCGCTGGGCGTGGCGACGTGGTTGTTTTCCGACATCAAGTTCCAAGCCGACATGGGACTGTTACTGGCGATCATGTTCCTGTGGAACATGGTGGGCGCCATCCTGATTATTCCCGCGGTACTGAGCCTGTTGCTGCCGGCAGCAGTGCGTGAAGGGTCGCCAGTGCAGCGTGCTGGCGGCTGAAGAAAGGGTCTTGCGTCAGGTTCGACGTTGCAGAGGAGATTGTGCGATGGATTTCCATCATATGTGCTTGGTGGTCAGTGACATGGACCAGGCGCTGGGGCTGTACCGGGATATCTTGGGCTTTTCGCCGTACATCGATACGGTCATTCCCGACAAGGATGAGGCTCTCTTTTCCCAAGACACACTGGACGATATCTTTCACGTCAGTGGCGCGCGGTCGCGCATGGTCATGCTGGCTTCCCCCACGGGAGCCAAGCTTGAATTGCAGCAGCCCGAGAACCCTCGGGTGCGCCAGACCCCGAGGGAGTATCTAGGCTATGACCATACCGGTATCAGGGAACTGGCCTTGCGCGTGAGTAACATTGATGAATGGTTTCAGACCATCCGTTCAGCGGGTTACGAAACACAGACCGGCTACGTTTGGGCGGTGGGCGGCGGGCGGCTTAAGTCGTTCCTGTTCCATGATCATGACGGGAATCTGGTGCAACTGGTCGAGGAGTTCACGCTCTGATACTCGTGAGGACGAAGCGGGAGCCGTTCAGGTCTGGCTCCCGAAGCTTGAGGCGATCCGGCTGGTTTTGTAGCCGCTGTAGAATGGTGCTCGCGGGCCCCCAATTTACAGCGGTTTACGGATTTGCTCCAGGTACTGCGGTGTGTAGAGTGAGTTCTACGATTGCGTCATGCCAGTCCGTTATGCCGCGATGGTCGACGAATCCCTTCCTCTGAGGATGAAGCAGTAAGCCGCCCAAGGGCGGCTTACTGGCGCGGCGCCTCAAGTCACTCGGTAGATCTCCCAGCAAACGGTGTGTCCAGGGAGGATTCGACCACGTCCGACAAATACCGATTGCGTCAGCCAGATATAGCGGGGGTCGTCGGTTTCGAAGCGCGGTGTGCTGCGAAAATAGATATCCTCAAAGGCAGTCTCGCCGCCTTCGCGACTCGCAGCCGAGTACTTCTCGTTATATTCGAGGACGCCGAGATACTGGGCGTAGATCACGCATCCGTCGTGGGTGCGAAATTGCGCGCGCACGTCGATCCGGCCCCAGCCGTCGGGGCCGTCGAGTATCCAGTCATACGCGCCTTCCAGCACTTCACCGTTGAGCTTGGGGCCGTTGATTATCCCAGCGCCACAGCGCGCGATCCGGCGCTTGCCGAAAGGCCCACCTACGTGCTGGAGATCGATAACCGAAGCGCTGTAGCTGAAGACATATTCGAGTTCCACCGTGGGTTTCCTCCAGTATGCTGTCAGCAGCGTTCGATGATGGTGACGTTGGCCATGCCGCCGCCTTCACACATGGTCTGCAGGCCGTAACGCTTGCCGCGCTGTTTGAGGGCGTTGATCAGGGTAGTCATCAGCTTGGTGCCGGACGCCCCGAGGGGGTGGCCCAGGGCGATCGCGCCCCCGTTCACGTTCAGGCGTTCGGGGTCGGCACCGATGGCTTTCAACCATGCCAGCGGCACCGGCGCGAAGGCTTCGTTGACTTCGTACAGGTCGATGTCGGCGATCTTCATGCCGGCCTTGCGCAGCGCCGCCTCGGTGGCCGCCAGCGGCGCTTCGAGCATGATCCACGGATCGCCGCCCAGCACGCTCATGTGGTGCACCCGGGCCAGGGGCGTCAGGCCGAGGGTCTTGAGGGCGCGCTCGCTGACCACCATGACGCCGCTGGCGCCGTCGCAGACCTGGCTGGCGGTCGCCGCGGAGATGCTGCCGCCCTCGGTCAGCAGCTTGACGGCGTGGATGCTTTCCAGCGTCGCGTCGAAGCGGATGCCTTCGTCGACAGTATGCTGCTCGCCGGGCCGCGTGCCGTCGGCGAGGCGCACCTTGACGGGCAGGATTTCTTCGGCGAAGCGCCCCGCGCGGGTGGCTTCGATTGCCTTCTGGGTGGTTGCGTAGGCGAAGCGTTCCAGGTCGTCGCGGGAGAATCCGTGCTTGCGGGCGATGAGTTCCGCCCCGATGAACTGGCTGAAATCGCCCTCAGGATAGCGCCGGCGGATTTCCGGGCTCATGTATTCGCCGAGGCCGTTCTCCAGGGCGAGCTTCTGCGGCACGAACATCGGCACCCGGCTCATCGCTTCCACGCCCGCCGCGATCACCACGTCCATGGTGCCGGACATCACCGCCTGCGCGGCGAAGTGCAGGGCCTGCTGCGACGAGCCGCACTGCCGGTCCAGCGTGGTGCCGGGCACGGATTCCGGCAGGCGCGAGGCGAGCACGGCATTGCGGCCGATGTTGTTGGATTGCTCGCCGGCCTGCTGCACGCAGCCCATGATGACGTCCTCGACCGCGGCCGGGTCGATCCCGCTGCGGTCGAGCAAGGCGTCGAGAACCGTTGCCGCCAGTTCGACCGGGTGCCAGCCGGACAGGCGTCCTCCCCTGCGGCCGCCGGCGGTGCGTACCGCGGCGACGATATAAGCTTCAGCCATGTGTTTTCTCCAGTAAATGGTCGATCGAAAAAGAGCGAAACGCCGATTCAGCGGGGCGACATGCGGATTGCACCGTCGAGACGAACGGATTCGCCGTTGAAGTAGGTGGTGGTGATCATGGTTTCGGCGACCGCGGCGAATTCGTCGGGGCGGCCGAAGCGTTTGGGGAAGGGGACCGAAGCGGCCAGGGCTTCCCTCACGTTGTCGGGGGTGCCTTGCAACAGCGGGGTGTCGAAAATCCCCGGCATGATGGTATTGATGCGAATGCCGTCGTTCATCAGGTCGCGCGCGACCGGCAGGGTGATGCCGACGATGGCGGCCTTCGAGGCTGCATAGGCGGCCTGGCCGATCTGCCCGTCCTGGGCAGCGACCGAGGAGGTGTTGACGATGACGCCGCGCTCGCCGTCCTCGAGCGGGGGCAACGTGAGCATGCCGGCGGACGCCTTGGCGATGCAGCGGAAAGCGCCGATCAGGTTGACCTGGATCACCCGTTCGAAGAGATCCAGCGGAAAGTGCCGGGTCTCGCCACTGGCCTTGTCCCGACTGGCGGTCTTCGCCGCGCCACCGATGCCGGCGCAGTTGACCAGGATGCGTTCCTGCCCGTGAGCTGCGCGGGCTTTGGCGAAGGCGGTATCGACTTGTGCCTCGTTGGTGACGTTGACCGTGCAGAAGAGGCCGCCGATTTCCCGTGCCAGGGCTTCGCCGAGGGTCTCGTTGAGATCGAACAGCGCAACTTTGACGCCTTGCGCGGCGAGCCGGCGCGCCACGGCGGCGCCGAGTCCGGAGGCGCCGCCGGTGACGACGGCCGATAGGGTGGAATCAAGTTTCATGGGAAATCCTTTCGAGTGGGGGGGGCAGTTCCGCCACAGGCGTCAGGCGGGATGGAATTTCTGCCGGGCGGCGGCCAGTGCGCGCATCTGCCCGGTCGATTCATAGTGGCGGCCGAGCGTCGCGTAGTGATCGCACTGGCGAACCACATGGTCGAGGCCGATCCAATCAGCATATTTCAACGGGCCGCCGAGGTGGGCCGGAAACCCGAGGCCGAGCAGCAGGGCCATGTCCAGTTCGCCGGCGCTTGCCACCACGCCGTCGGCCAGGGCGTGGGCGGCCTCGACGATCATCGGCAGCATCAAGCGTTCGACGATTTCGGTGTCGGAGAAGGCGCGGGGGGCGGTGGGCTGGATCGTCGCCAGCAGCGCATAGGTTTCATCGCTCACGGATTTGCGCGGTTTGCCGGCGGCGTCCGTGTCGTAGTGGTAGAAGCCGGCGCCGTTCTTCTGGCCGTAGCGTTTGTGCGCCACCATCAGGCGCACCGCGTCATGTTCCGGCAGGGCCATGCGCTGCGGATAGCCGGCGCTGATCACCTGCCAGACGTGGGCGCCGGTGTCCATGCCGATCACATCCTGCAGCCAGGCCGGCCCCATCGGCCAGCCGAAAGCCTCCATCACCCGGTCCACCTGGGCGAAATCGGCTCCTTCGGCCAGCAGTTGCAGGAAGGCGATGACGTAGGGGGTCAGTATCCGGTTGACCAGGAAGCCTGGACAGTCCTTCACCACGATCGGCGTCTTGCCCATCGCGACGGCATAGGCCACGGCCGTGGATACCGTCTCGGCACGGGTCCGGCTGCCCTGCACGACTTCGACCAGGGCCATGGCGGGCACCGGATTGAAGAAATGCATGCCGACCAGGTTCTCGGGGCGGGCCAGGGCCTGGGCGATGTCGTCGATCAGCAGGCTCGAGGTGTTGCTGGCGATGATGGCGTCGCTACGCAGCCGGGGTTCCAGGGCCGCCAGCACTTCGCGCTTGGTTTCGAGACGTTCGACGATGGCTTCGATCACGATGTCCACGTTATCGAAGCCGGCGTCGTTCAACTGCGGGACGAGACTGTCGCGCACGGTCTTGGCCCGGGCCGCGTCCAGCCGGCCGCCCTTGATCTGCCGCGCTAACTGGCGGTCCACCTCGGCCATGCCGAGATCGAGTTGGGCCGGCGCGAGGTCTTTCAGGCGGGTCGGGATGCTGCGCAAGGCACTGGTAAAGGCAATGCCGCCGCCCATGATGCCGGCGCCGAGCACCGCTGCTTGCTTGATCGGGCGGCCGTCGCGGCCGTGCTGGCGGAACAGCTTCTTGAGCGCCTGTTCATTGTGAAAAGTCTGGATCAGGGCGTCCGCAGCCTGGGTTTTCGCCACCTGGGCGAAACTTTCGGCTTCCTGGGCCAACGCGGCATCGCGGGGCTGTGCCGCCGCCCGCGCCATCAGGTCGAGGGCGACCAGGGCCGCCGGCTGGTGTTTCGGACTGCGGGCGGCGATGTCCCCCCGGCGGGCTAGCAATGCCGCCTGCTGTCGGGCGGCTTCATCGGCAGGCAGGAGGCGCTTGCGGGCCTGGCGCTGGCGCCAGTCGATGGCCCCGTCGCGGGCCTGGCGCAGCAGCCCGAGGGCGGTCGCGCGTAGTTCCGGCGCGGTGCAGACCGTATCGACCAGGCCCGCGGCCTGCGCCGCCGGCGCGGTGAGCGGCTTGCCGCCGGTGATCAGGTCCAGCGCGACATCGGCGCCGGCGATGCGCGGCGTGCGCAGCGTTCCGCCCAGGCCGGGAATCAGGCCCAGCTTGACTTCCGGCAGGCCGATCAGGGCGTCGGCCGAGATTGCCCGTAGCGCCGCCGCCAAGGTCAGTTCCATGCCGCCGCCGAGGGCTATGCCGTTGATCGCCGCCACGCTGGGAACGGCGAGGTCCTCCAGGCCGATGAAGCCCCGGTTGAGTTTCAGGTTGCGCGCCGCCAGGTCGGCCTCCGAGAGGCGAAAGGCCGCGGCGAATTCGTTGATGTCGGCGCCGACCACGAATACGCTCTTGGCGCTGGTGATGAGGACGCCGGTGATCGTGCCGTCGGCGGCGATCGATGCGACGGCTTGCGCCAGTTCGTCAAGGGTGCGTTCGTCGAACTTGTTGATGGCGTCTTCGTTCCGGTCAAAGCAGAGCTCGACGAAGCCTTCCTCGATCCGTTGCAACCTGATGCTGTTTCCCTGAAACACAACGATTCTCCTTGTTGGGGTCGGACCTGGGGCCGGGCAAAACGCCAATTTAGGGCGGTCGGCCGTAGACTTTCACCGTCGGAAGCGACGATTCAGAGACGCTGCGCGAAGGCATCCCAGGCTTCCTGCAGGGAGGCGCGGAAGGTCGGCGCGGCGATGCCGATCAGGGCCTGCGCCCTTTGGTGGACGCTTGCGCCGCGCAGATCGGCGACACCGAATTCGGTGACCACCAGGTCGACGTCGATGCGGGACAGCGATGAAATGGAAAGGTCCCCCAGGCAGGGCACGATGCGCGAAGCGGTGCCGCGCTTGTAGGTGGCGTTGAGGGCGACGATGCTGCTGCCTTTGGCTGCGAGACGGGCCGCCCGGGCGAAGTCCGGGGCGCCGCCGGCACCGCTGACCGCCTGGCCTTCGGCGTGTTCCAGGTTGCATTGGCCGAACAGATCCACTTCGAGGGCCGAGTTGACCGCGACGAAGCGCTGCTGGGCGAGCAGGTTGCGTGCATCGTGGGTCACTTCACAGCCGAGTACGCGCAGCGGCGCGAACCCGGTGGCCCAGGCGTAGAGGTCGCGGCTGCCGGCGACGACGCAGGCGGTATGGGCGAAGTCGAGGTCCAGGGCTCCGGCCTCGGCGAGGTCCCGCATGCCGTCGGAGAGCATGCCGGAAAACAGCCGCAGACGCCGATGATTGCGCAAGGCGCCGGCCAGTGCGGTGGGCACCTTGCCCAGTCCCATCTGCAAGGTGCTGCCATCCTTCACCAGCGCCGCGATGTGGCAGGCGATGGCACGGGTCGGCGCGTCGGTGTCGGTGCGGTACTCGGGCAGCGCCGAGTCGATCTCGCAGACGTAATCGAAGCGATCGTAAGGTAAGGCGGCGGCGCCCGGGATGCGCGGCAGGCGCGGATTGATCAAGGCCAGCACCTGGCGGCTCTGGCGCACGGCCAGCGGCAGGAATTCCACGGACGGTCCGAGGGAGCAATTGCCGGCCGCATCCGGGGGGGTGACCTGGAACACGATCAGGTCGAAGTCCGCGTTGTCCTGCAGGTGGCGCACGAAACCGCCGTAGCTCATGGGCAGCAGGCGATAACGCCCGGCGCGTTGCGCCTCGCGCAACGCCGGTTGCATGAACAGGCCGCTGACGACGGCACTGGGATGGAGTCTATCGACGTCGAAGGGGATGTCGATGCCGGGCGCGATGCTGGTCAGGATGTGCAGATCGCGGCTGCGCTCCGGCCGGTTCTGCAAGTCGGCGAGAAAGGCGACGGGTACCGCGATCCCGCCCGGCACATACACGGATGCGCCGGGCGCCAGAATGTCGGCCAGGCGATCGGCGGAGAGGGCGCGGTTCATTTGCCGCCGTGTAGGCCGAGAATGGAAATCGCGGCGATGCCGAGATAGGGTACGCCGCCCAGGTTGTGGGTCAGGCCGATGCTCGGATTGCTCAACTGCCGCTCGCCGGCCCGTCCCTGCAACTGGTTGTAGATTTCATAGGCCATGCGCAGGCCGGAGGCGGCGATCGGGTGGCCGAAGCACTTGAGCCCGCCGTCCACCTGGCAGGGCAGGCCGCCATCGCGGTCGAAAAAGCCGTCGAGGATGTCGTGCACCGCGCCGCCGTCGGGAGAAACGAACAGATCCTCCATCGTCGACAGTTCAGTGATCGAGAAGCAGTCGTGCACTTCCATCAGGCTCAGTTCCGAGCGCGGGTCCTTGATGCCGGCTTCCGCGTAGGCTTTTTGCGCCGCCGCCCGGGTGGTGCGCACATAGCTGCCGTCCCACTGGGAGGTGCCCGACTCGACGCCGGAACCGATCGCCAACTGGATGGACTTGATCGTGACCATGTCCTTGCGCCCCAGGGCGCGGGCGATTTCGGGGGTGGTGACGATCGCCGCCGCGGCGCCGTCGCTGACCCCGCAGCAGTCGTAGAGGCCGAGCGGGTCTGCGATCATGGGGGCGCCGAGGATCTGCTCCATGCTGACCGCCTTGCGCAGATGGGCCTTCGGACTGAGCATTCCGTTCTGATGGCTTTTCCATGAAACGTGCGCCATCGCCCGCTTCAGATCTTCCTTGCTGGTGCCGTGCCTGGCCCGGTAGCCGGCGGCCAGTTGGGCAAAGCCCGCCGGCGTCGAGCCCAGGGGAAGCCACAGGTCGTTGAAGGTTCCCTTGTAGACGAAAGGCAGGCCGCCGTAGCCGGTGTCCTTCAGCTTCTCCGCGCCGATCGCCAGGGCGAAATCCACCGCGCCGCTGGCCACCGCATAGGCGGCGGCGCGCAGCACCTCGCTGCCGGTGGCGCACATGTTCTCCATGTGGCTCACCGGAATGCCGTCCAGCCGCAGCGCCATCGAGGCGGGGATGGCCGAGTTGCCGACGCTGATCGGATCGGAGCAGGAGCCATACCAGGCCGCCTCGATCTGTTTACGTTCGATGCCCGCATCGAGCAGGGCTTCCTCGAAGGCTTCCGCCAGCAATTCGGAGGGGCCGACGTCCCAGCGTTCGCCGAACTTCGAGCAGCCCATGCCGATGATGGCGACCTTGTCCTTGATTCCCGTTGCCATGAAATGTTCTCTCCTCAAGCCTGAAGCGGCGTGGCCTTCCAGAAATAGCGCGGATAGCCGCGTGTCTTGTCGACATCCTTGACGCGGAACACCATGCGCAGCGGTGTGCCCACTTCCAGGCCGACGGCGCCGACATCGACCATTTCCATGAGCAGGCGCGCGCCCTGTTCGAACTGCACGAAACCGACGTACAGCGGCGGCGCCGGGTGATAGCTGAGCCAGTCGCCGGTATGGGTGAGGACCTGGGCAGGCTCGTCGAACAACGGATGCGGATCGAAGTTCGCACGCGGCGCGTTGCACCCGGGGGTCACGCAGTAAGTCAATTGTGGAAACTGGATAGTGCCGCAAGCGCGGCAGCGCCCGGCGACGAAGCCGGAGAGCTGATCGCTGGAGCGATATTGCTCGGTGAGCGCGGTCTTGATCGATTTCTCGCCACGCATGCCCCATTCCAGCTCGATCGCATTTTCATAGGAGGCGAGGCGCAGGTAGGCGTCGTGGTTCTGCCCGTCAGCCAACGCGCCGCCGACGCCGCGGCGCGGTGCGAACGACGCAAGGGCTTCGGTGGTGCGCAGCACCAGCACGTCGACGCCCTGGCCGAAGCCAACCAGAACCAGGGTCTGGCCGGGTTTGGCCCGTTCCAGCGCATGGGCGAGCATGAGCAGGCCGTGAGCCGCGCCGCTGTAGCCGCAGTCGGCTTCGAGGCTGTCGCTCTCTGCTTCCGGAACGATGCCGAGTTTCTTGATGACCGCCGAAGCGACGCCCTTGAACGGCGCCGCCAGGATGAAATGATCGACAGCGGCCGCCGCAACCCCGGCTTGCTGCAACGCGGCCCGTACCGCCTCGACGACCAGCTTCATATAGCCCTCGTCGCGGACCCAGCGCTCTTCCCAGTAATAGTCGTAGCGGGCGCCGTCGCTGCGGAAGTGGTCGACGAACAATGCCGTGCGGCTGGTGGAGGCGAGCAGGGTGGCGATGACTTCGTCACTGCCGAGCGTAAACGCGCCGGCGCCGGCGCCGAAACCGATCTCCTGGCTGCTGGCCGGCTTGCCGCGCGGACGATCGCTGGCGATGAACAAGGCCGGTGCGTCGCTCTGGCGCAGGGCGGCGATCAGTCCGCTGGTGGTGGCGCGCTGCGAGTGCCCCACGTCGAGGGTGCGCACCGACGGCGCCAGCCCCAGGGCGCCGGCCACGATGGTGCTGTTCTGCAGGTCGGCGAAGGGCAGCGTCGTCGAAGCCAGGGTGAGCGAGGCGATCGCCTCGCGCGGGCGGTTTGCGAGTGCGTCGCGGGCCGCTTCGACCGCCAGCGTGATGCTGTCTTCATCCCAACTGCAAAAGGCCCGTCGGCCCTTGGCCTGGGAGCGCAGGCCGGGGGCCATCCATTGGTGGGCCGCGGCAATCGCCGCGCGTTGCATGCGCAAACGCGGAATATAGCCGCCAAAACCGGTGATGCCGAATGTTCGGGTCGTGGACATCGTTTGTCTATCCTCGTCTTGCCTGGTTTTCGTTGGCTTGCAGTGTCCCTTTTCGTTTTGTTTGTGCGCATCGTCCGATCCGACATTTGCGAACGCTTGCGCGAAATATCCTTTCCGACGACGGCATAGACACGTCGCCGCACTTCTCTGTCGTTTCGGACGATTCCAAATACTCGCCGACTCCCTAATCTGGCGTCGGTGTAGTTCTCATGTCTTCAACCAAAGGAAAAACCGAAATGACTCAAAAAGTAGCGTTTGTAAGTGGATCCGGGCGCGGCATCGGGCGCGCGATTGCAATTGCCTTGGCGGAAAGCGGCCATGCCGTCGCGGTGGGTGACCTGCGCGAGCCAGAAGGCAACGAAACGGTCGAGTTGATCCGCAAGGCAGGCGGCAAGGCCTTGTTCGTGCCGCTCGATGTGGCCGATTCGGCGTCGGTGCAGGCCGCGTTGAAGCGGGCCGTGGATGAACTGGGGCCGGTCGACGTACTGGTGAACAACGCCGGCTGGGATGAGCTGAAGCCCTTTACCGACACCAACGAGGCTTTCTGGCAGAAAGTGGTCGATATCAACTACCTCGGGACCTTGCGCCTGATCCATGCGGTCCTGCCCGGCATGCTGGAGCGCAAGTGGGGGCGGATCATCAGCATCAGTTCGGATGCCGCTCGGGTGGGATCTTCCTTCGAGGCCGTCTATTCCGGCGCCAAGGGCGCGATCATTTCCTTCACCAAGACGCTGGCGCGGGAAGTGGCGCGCAAGGGCGTGACCGCCAATTCGGTGTGCCCCGGCCCGACCCGGACGCCGGGGTTCGAGTCGGTGGTGGACCCGACCAACGCCAAGCTGCTCGAATCCATGGTCAAGTCCGTACCCCTCGGCCGCCTCGGCGAGCCGGAGGACATCGCCGCCGCGGTGGTCTACCTGGCTTCCGAGCGGGCCGGCTACGTGACGGGGCAGACGCTGTCCGTCAGTGGCGGGCTGACGATGGCCTGAGCGCCGAAGGAGGCCATCGATGCTCGGACAACATGTTTCCCCGGCTGACGCGGATGCGGTCCTGTACGCCCTGGACAGCCACGGGGTAGTGACCGTTTCGCTCAACCGGCCGGCGTCGCGCAACGCCATCGACGACGAACTGGTCGATGGCCTCCTCGCGGCGCTGGCGCGGGTCGAGAACGAGCCGGCGGCGCGCTGCGTTGTGCTCGCTTCGACCCATGACAAGGTCTTTTCCGCCGGCGGCAATCTCAAGGGCTTCGCCGCCGAGGAAAGCCTCCTCGACAAGCACGCCCGCAACGGCCGCTTCCCCGGCGTCATCGAAGCGATGATGAAGCTCAAGGTGCCAATTTTGTGCGCCTTGAGCGGCCATGCCCTAGCCGGCGGTCTGGGGCTGGCGATGGCCTGCGACCTGGTGCTCGCCAAGGAAGGCATCCGCGTCGGCACCCCGGAGATCAACGTCGGCGTCTTCCCGTTCATGATTTCCACGCTGATGCTGCGCAACATCCCGCGCAAGCGGGTGTCGGAGCTGGTTTTCCTCGGCGATCAATTGACCGCTGAGGAGGCGCTGGAACTCGGCATCGTCAACCGGGTGGTCGCCGCCGATCGCTTCGCCGAAACGGTGACCGACTGGTCGCAACGGCTGGCCGCCAAATCTCCCTTGATGCTCAAGCTGGGCAAGCGGGCCCTGTTCGAAACCCAGGATCTGTCCCTGGAGAGTGCGCTCGTCCTGTTGCAGCACTACCTGACGCTGGCTCAGGGCACGGACGACGTGAAGGAGGGCGTGGCCGCCTTCATGGAAAAGCGTCCGCCGGTCTGGCGCGGTGCATGAACAGGCCGTTGAAGATTGTCGCTTTCGACGACGGGTTCCTTACAACTTGTCGGCAACATGGTCTCGGGTCGAACGCCTTGTTGCAGGTCGTATCTCGGACCGGTTCATCCAGTCGGATGCCAGCGTCAAGCAGATTATGGAGGAAGAGATGAGTACAAATTCATATCGTTCGGTTTTCCGTCCCGGCCTGTTTGCTGGGCAGGTGGCCATCGTCACCGGCGGCGGTAGCGGCATCGGGCGTTGCACGGCTCATGAACTGGCGTCCTTGGGAGCGAGGGTCGCCATTGTCGGACGCGATGCCGAAAAGCTTCAGAAAGTCCGCGGCGAACTGTTGGATGGCGGGGCGGATGCCGAAATCTATGCCTGTGACATCCGCGACGAGGAGGGTGTGCGCGAACTCGTCGCCGGCGTGATCAAGCGCTTCGGCCGTATCGACCACCTGGTCAACAACGCTGGCGGCCAATATGCGACGCCGTTGGAACGCATCTCGAAAAATGGCTGGGAGGCGGTCATCAGCGCCAACCTCACTGGTGGCTTCCTGATGGGCCGGGAATGCTATCTGCAATGGATGCAAGAGCATGGCGGCGCGATCGTGAACATGGCTGCTGACATGTGGAACGGCATGCCCGAGATGGCCCATTCCGGCGCGGCCCGGGCCGGGATGGTCAATTTCACCATGACCGCCGCGCTGGAGTGGGGTGCCGCCAACGTGCGCGTCAACGCGGTTGCGCCGGGCCTGGTGTTCTCGTCCGGCGTCGATAGCTATCCGCCGGCCATCCAGGAGCGGTTGCTGCGCTTCAAGAACGACGTGCCGCTGGGGCGTACGGGGACGGAGGCCGAGGTGTCGGCAGCCATCGTCTTCCTGCTGTCCGAGGGCGCCGCCTACATTTCCGGCGCGACGATCTGCATCGACGGTGCCTTCGCCATGGCCACGCCCAATTACACCTTGCCGGCGAGGAAAACCACCTCGCCCGTCTATGACGGATTCCATCTGTCCACGCCGCCCAAGTTGGCAAGGGGGTGATGTGCTTCGATCCGTGCAACCCAGCATTCAGGAATGATCATGATTAATCCAATGAGCCTGGAAGGTCAAACCATCGTCGTCACCGGTGCCGCCCAGGGTATCGGCAAGGCGGTCGCGGACCTGGCCTACGGGCTGGGCGCCTCCCTCGTGCTGATCGACCTGCAGGACGAACTCCTGCGGACGGCTGTCCGCGACTACGCGGCCGAGCGGGTGATGACCTACGCCGGCAGTGTCGCTGACGGCGGTTTCGTCAATGACGCCTTCGACCACGCTGCGGCGCGTTTCGGCACCTTGCACGGGCTGGTGAACAGTGCGGGCATCATCCGCCCGGCGATGATCGAAAAAATGACGGACGAGCAGTGGCGGCAGGTCATCGACGTCAATCTCACCGGCAGCTATTACTGCGTCCAGGCCTTCGGCCGCGCCGCCCTGGCGCAGATCAAGGCCGGCCACCCGGCGCGGCGTTCGATTGTCAATATCTCTTCCGATGCCGGACGCATGGGGACGATCGGTCAGATTAACTACAGCGCCGCCAAGTCGGGAATGTTCGGGATCACCATGAGCGCCGCCCGCGAGTGGGCCAAGCACGACATCCGTTCCAACGCCATCTGCTTCGGGGTGGTCGAAACGGCGATGACGGAAACGGTGCGCGGAGAAAAATTCCGCGAGGGCCTGCTGGCGCGCATCCCGATGGGGCGCTGGTCGTCCGTTGAAGAAGCCGCCCAACCGATCTGCTTCTTCCTGTCCCAGGCTTCGTCCTACATCACCGGTCAGGTGATCTCCGTCGATGGCGGCGGATTCATGAGCGCCTGAACGGCAAAGGGGTTCGGAATGAATGTCGATCGTCTGCTCGCATGGCCGTTTCAGGATGTGGTCCAGACCTATACGGTGCGGGATACCCTGCTGTACGCCCTCAGCGTGGGTTTCGGCGGTGATCCGACAGATGCCGGCCAATTGCGCTATGTGTTCGAAAAGGACCTGATGGTCGTGCCCAGCATGGCCGTGGTGCTGGGACATCCCGGCCCCTACGTGACCGACCCCGCCGCGGGCATCGACTTCCGCAAGATCGTCTATGGGGAACAGGCGCTGAAGCTGCTGCGTCCCCTGCCGACGGCGGCCACCGTGCGGGCGCGGGAGCGCGTCGTCGCGATCCTGGACAAGGGGCGCGACAAGGGAACGCTGCTGCGCACCGAGCGCCACATCGTCGACGACGCGACCGGTGAGCCCCTGGCGGTGCTGAACGCGACCCTGATGTGCCGCGGAGACGGTGGCAACGGTGCGTCCCACGGTGAAGCCGGTCCGGTGCACGCCGTGCCGGAGGGCGAACCCCATCGCACGACCGAGCTGGCGACGCTGCCCCAGGCTGCATTGCTGTACCGCCTCAACGGCGACACTAACCCGCTCCATGCCGACCCCGAACTGGCCCGCCGGGCCGGCTTCGAGCGTCCCATCCTCCATGGACTGTGCAGCTACGGCCTGGCGGTCCATGCCCTGCTCAAGACCTGGTGCGACTACGACGCCACGCGCATCGCCAGTGTCCGCGCCCGCTTCTCGGCACCCGTCTATCCGGGAGAAACGCTGGTCTTCGAAAGCTGGCGCGACGGGCAGACCTTGTCGTTTCGCGCGAGGAGCAAGGAACGGGGGGTGAAGGTTCTGGACAACGGTTGTGCCTTGCTGCGCTGACGACGGTCGCGCCTAACTGGATTTCACGGAGATTGGATCAATGACGGATCGCATCGTGCGCATCGGCGGCGCCTCGGGTTTTTGGGGCGACAGCGCGGAGGCTGCGCCTCAGTTGGTAGGAAGCGGCAAACTGGACTACCTGACGTTCGACTATCTGGCCGAACTCACCATGTCGATCCTGTCCCGTGCGCGGGCGCAGGAACCGGCGGCAGGGTATGCGCGGGATTTCGTCGATGTCGCCATGCGCAGCGTGTTGCGCGAGGTGGTGGCCGGCGGCATCAAGGTGCTGAGCAACGCGGGCGGCGTCAACCCGCGCGCCTGTGCCGAGGCCCTGCAGCGGCTGGCGGAAGCAGAGGGCCTGGCGCTGCGGATCGCAGTGGTCGAGGGCGACGATGTGCTCTCCAGAGTCGACGATTTCCGCGCCGAGGATGTCCGGGACCTCCACTCGGGGCAGCCGCTGCCGGCCAAGGTCATGAGCGCCAACGCCTACCTGGGGGCCTTGCCCATCGTCGAGGCCCTGAAGCACGGTGCCCAGGTGGTGATCACCGGCCGCTGCGTGGATAGTGCCCTGCCGCTGGCGGCATTGATGCACGAGTTCGGCTGGTCGGCGCGGGACTACGACCTGCTCGCCGCCGGCAGCCTGGCCGGGCATTTGATCGAATGCGGCCCCCAGGCCACCGGCGGGTTGTTTTCCGACTGGGAGACGGTGGAGGGCTGGGACAATATCGGCTATCCGATCGTCGAATGCCGGTCCGACGGCAGATTCGTGGTCACCAAGCCGGCCGGCACCGGCGGCCTGGTCACGCCGGCCACCGTCGCCGAGCAGATGGTCTACGAGATCGGCGACCCGGCGGCCTATCTACTGCCCGATGTCATTTGCGATTTCACGGCCGTGCGCATGAGCGCCGACGGCCCGGACCGAGTACTGGTGGAGGGCGCGCGCGGCTACGCGCCCGGCCCCTGCTACAAGGTCTCCGCGACCTACGCCGACGGCTGGCGCTGCGTCGCCAACATCACCCTGATCGGCGGGCGCGCGGAGCGCAAGGCGCAGCGGGTCGCGGAAGCCATCCTGGCGCGCACGCGGCGGATGTTCGAAGCGCGCGGGATGGGCGACTACCGCCTGGTGTATTCGGAAGTGATCGGCACCGAGGCCGCTTTCGGCCCCCACTCCCGGATTGCCGTCAGCCGCGAGGTGGTGCTGCGGCTGGTGGTCGAGCACGCGAACCGCGACGCACTGGAACTGTTCGCCGCCGAAATTGCCCCCGGCGCGGTTTCCTGGGCGCCGGGCATGACCAGCATCGGTGGCGGCCGCCCGCGCCCGTCGCCCATCGTCAAGTTGTTCTCCTTCCTTGCGCCGAAAACGGAATTCAAGGTAAGCGCAACGGTCGCCGGCGAACACTGGCCCGTCCCACTTCCCGCCGAGTTGCAGGAAACGACGACGCATGTCGCCACAACCTACACCGAGCCTGTGTCGTCGATGGATGGCGTGGCCACGTTGGAAGTGCCGCTGTTGCGCATCGCCCACGGGCGCAGCGGCGACAAGGGCAACAGCGTGAATATCGGCATCATCGCCCGCGATCCGAAATGGATAGGGGTGCTGCGCGCCGAACTCACGGCGGAGCGGGTGCGCGAATACTTCGGTCACTTCGTCGAAGGGGCGGTGAGCCGCTTCGACGTGCCGGGCGTCGGCGCCTTCAACTTCCTGCTGCAGGGGGCGCTGGCCGGCGGCGGCATGGCGTCGCCGCGCAGCGATCCGCTGGGCAAGGCGTTCGCCCAGATGCTGCTGGACATGCCGGTGCGGGTGCCGGCGGCGCTGCTGGAATAACAAGACCACTTATCGAGGAGTACGAAATGGATTTTTCGTTGAATGAAGAACAGCGGGCAATCGAAGCGGCCATCGGCGAAATCTGCGATGTCTACGATGACAATTACTGGCTGCGCGCAGAAAACGAAAAGCGTTTTCCGCAGGAGTTCGTGGACGACCTGGTCAAGGCCGGCTGGATGGGCGTGACCATGCCTCAGGAATACGGCGGGGCGGGCTTGGGCATCACCGAGGCGGCGATCATCATCAAGCGCATCTCGCGGCTCGGCGCCAACGCTTCGTCGGCGGTGCACATCAACATGTTCGGGCCGCATCCGGTGGTGGTGTTCGGCACGCCCGAGCAAAAGGCGCGCTTCCTGCCGCCGCTGATCGAGGGCAAGGACCGCACCTGTTTCGGCGTCACCGAGCCTAACGTCGGCCTCGACACCACCCACATCAAGACCTTTGCCGAGCGCAAGGGCGACCGTTACGTGGTCAACGGTTCCAAGGTATGGATTTCGACGGCCCAGATCGCCAACAAGATCCTGCTGGTGACCCGGACGACCAAGTTCGAGGATTCTCCGCGTCCGACCGATGGTTTGACCCTGTTCTACACCGACCTGGATCGCAGCAAGATCACGGTGCGGGAAATCCCCAAGATGGGCCGCAACGCCGTCGATTCCAACGAGCTTTTCATCGACGGCCTGGAAATTCCCATCGAGGACCGCATCGGCGAGGAGGGCAAGGGCTTCGAGTATCTGTTGCATGGTCTGAATCCGGAGCGGGTGTTGATCGCCGGCACCAACATCGGTGCCGGCCAGGCGGTGATCGACAAGGCGGCCAAGTACGCCAGGGAGCGCATCGTGTTCGGCCGGCCAATCGGCATGAACCAGGGGATCCAGCATCCGCTGGCGGATTGCTGGGTTCGCCTGCAGGCGGCGGAAACCATGATGTTCAAGGCGGCGACCCTGTACGACCAAGGCAAGCCCTGCGGCCTCGAAGCCAACATGGCGAAGTATCTGGGCGGCGACGCCTACTTCGAGTCGGCGGCACGCGCAGTGCGGACTCACGGCGGTTTCGGTTATGCCAAGGAGTTCCACGTCGAGCGCTATTACCGCGAGGCGATCATGGGCCTGATTGGTCCGGTCAGCCACGAGCTGGTGCTGTGCCACATCGCCGAGCGGGCGCTGGGTTTGCCGAAATCCTATTGATACCGGCGGGGTCGGGCGAGCGACGCAGGATGGGAGAAGAGATGGATTTCAGTCCGCCGGTGAAGAGGGCGCTGCTGCATCGCCGCCGCATTCTTTGCGAAGGTTATGAGCGCGAGGATGGCCTGTGGGATATCGAGGCACAGTTGCTCGACACCCGCAGCTTTGAACTGCCTTTGCCCTTGGGGGGGCGCCTCGCGGCCAACGAGCCTTTGCACCAGATGGGATTGCGCATCACGGTGGATCGGGATTCGATCATCCGCGAGGTCGAGCCGCTGACGGCCCACGGACCGTCGCCGGAATGCCGGGACATCTCCGATACCTACCGGCAGTTGCTTGGCCTGCGTATCGCCGCCGGTTTTTCCGCCGCGGTCAAAAGGCTGTTTGGCGGACGCCTGGGCTGCACCCATCTGACCGATCTGCTTGGTCCCTTGGCGACGACGGCGATGCAGACCTTGTGGGCGGCGCAGATTCGCAACGCGGCGCGCGGTGACGAGACGCCGATCCGCGTCGGCGATCCGAAAGCGCTGATCAATAGCTGCCACGCCTTTCGCAGTGATGGCGAAATCGCCCGCGTGCACTGGCCTGATTCCTTTACCGGTGCCAAATAAGCGGATCCCGTCGCTCAGGAAAGTATGTCTTTTTGGACGATAGCAGAGCTTGAGCGCTACCGCAGAATGATTTCAAGGCTGGCAATCAGAACTCATCCAGCCCCCGATCTTACCGAAAGGAAATGCTGAACATGAATGCTCCCGTACTTGATGAGGCACCGGTTTGCGTGACGCGCGACGATGGCGTGCTGATCGTCCGCCTCAACCGCGCGGCGGATAGCAACGCGGTAAACGAGGCTCTCGCACGCGGCGTTTCCGCCGCCATGGACGAACTCGATGCCGATCCGGCGCTGCGCATCGGCGTCATCACCGGTAGCCGCGACGCGTTCTGTGCGGGCATGGATCTCAAGGCTTATCTGCGCGGCGACGTGCCTGCGACAGAGCGAGGATTTGCCGGGGTGACGCGCAAGCCGCCGGAAAAGCCGCTGATCGCGGCAATCGAGGGCTTCGCGGTCGCCGGCGGGCTGGAAATTGCCTTGTCCTGCGACCTGATCGTGGCGGCGCGTGGCGCCAAGCTGGGTGTGCCGGAACCCAAGCGCGGCCTTGTGGCGGCGGCCGGCGGGCTGATCCGCCTGCCCAAGCGGATTCCCTACCAGGTGGCGATGTACCTAGCCATTACCGGCGATTACATCAGTGCCGAGCGCGCCTATGAAATCGGCCTGGTGAATGAACTGTGCGAGCCTGGCGAGGCCCTGGAGCAGGCGCTGGCCCTGGCGCACCGAGTGGCGCGCAACGCACCGCTGGCGGTCAAGGCATCCAAGGCGATTGTGAGCGGCGCCCTGGATCTGGACGAAGAAGGCGGTTGGGAGTTGCAGGATCGACTGGGCCTGCCTGCTCTTGAAACCGAGGACGCACGCGAAGGCGCCCGGGCTTTTGCCGAAAAGCGCACGCCAATCTGGAAAGGATGCTGAAGCATGGATTTCCGTGACGCTGCGGAGGACGCCGCTTTCCGCGAGACGGTGCGGGCCTGGCTGGAGAGTGAGGTGCCGCGCCTGGGGCCGGCGCCGGACAAACTCGAGGAACGCGTCGAATGGTGGCGCCCCTGGCAGCGCCGCCTGTATGAAGCCGGGTATGCGGGCCTGGCCTGGCCGCGCGAGTACGGCGGTCGCGGTGCGAGTGTGTTGCAGCAAGCCATTTTCTATGAAGAGTGCGATCGGGCCGGCGCGCCCGACCGGCTCGACGTGATCGGCGCCGGTTTCGCCGGGCCGACCCTGATCGAACACGGCACTGCCGCCCAGAAAACCCGTTTTCTCGATCGCATCCTGACCGGAGAAGATCTCTGGTGCCAGCTCTTCTCAGAGCCGGGGGCCGGTTCCGATCTGGCCGCCCTCGCCACCCGTGCGACGCCCGACGGCGACGGCTGGCGCATCGATGGGCAGAAGGTGTGGACCAGCGCCGCCCAGGTGGCCGAATACGCCATCCTCCTTGCCCGTACCGGCGAAGGGGAGCGTCATCGCGGGATCAGCTTTTTCATCCTGCCCATGCGCCAGCCCGGCGTGGACGTGCGCCCGCTGCGCCAGATGCTGGGCGGTGCCGAGTTCAACGAAGTGTTTCTCGACGGCGCCCATGTGCCGGGAGATCTGCTGGTCGGTCAGTTAGGCGGCGGCTGGAAGGTTGCCATGTCCACGCTGGGCTACGAGCGCGCGGCAATCGCCACCGGGCGGGTCAATACGCTGCGCCTGCTCGACGAGTTGATCGCGCTGGTGCGGGACACCCGGGGTGCCGACGGCCTGCCGCTCGGCCAGGATGCCTTCGTGCGGCAACGCCTGGCCGAGCTCTATACGCGGATGACCCTCCAGCGCCTCACCGGAAAACGTATCTTGAGCACCCTCGCCGAGGGCGGGGCGCCCGGCCCCGAGGCGTCCACCGCCAAGCTGTTCACGACGCCGCTGGTGGAGGAAATCTGCGATTTCGCGCTTTCGGTGATCGGCATCGAAGGGCAGGAGGAGCCGGCCGATATGGACCCGGCCCGGGCCAAATGGCTGCGCCTGGCCTACCAGGCCCGGGGCACCAGCATTGCCGGCGGCACAACCTTCATCCAGCGCAACATCCTGGCCGAACGTGTCCTCGGCATGCCGCGCGACTGAATGGAGCATGTGATGCGATTCGCTTTCAACGAAGAACAGGAAATGCTGCGCGACGCGATCCGCGTCGCCTTGCAGCGTGAAGCGGGGCTGGACAAGATTCGACGCTGGGTCGATGCGGCGGACTTGTCGCCTTTCGACGCATGCGCGGTCGGCAATGCCTGGGTGGGTATCGGCGTTGCCGAGGAGCTTGGCGGCCAGGGCGGCGGCCGGGTCGAGCAGGCCCTGATGTTCGAGGAACTGGGGCGGGCCGTCGCGCCCAGCGGCGTTCTGCTGGCCGGTGCCGGCGGGGCCCTGGGTTTTGCCGTAAGGCTTCCTGGCGGCGCCGAGTTTCTGCGCGAAGTCCTCGATGGCGAGGGAACTGGGGTCCTGTGCGTTCCCGCCGGTCGGCCGGCCGACGAGGGGGCGCTCCAAGTGCAGGTGGCCGGGGGGCGCCTGTCGGGTGTGATACCGATGGTGCTGGAAGCGCCCGGGGCCAGCCATCTCTTGGTTCCGCTGCCCTCCGGCGATGGCTTGGACCTCTGGCTGGTGCCGGACGGGGGATCGGACGTCGATATCAAGCCGCGGCGGATGATCGATCGCACCCGCCGCTTCGGTGACGTACGCCTGCAGCAGGCGAAGGGCATCCGCATCGGCCGACTGGACCGCGGCGCGGCGCAGGACGCCAATGCCGTCATCGCGCTGCTGGTCGCCGCCGAGTCGCTGGGGCTGGCCCGGCGCATGCTCGACATGACTGTGGAGTACGTCGGCCAGCGGGTCCAATTCGGCGTACCGGTTGCTTCCTTTCAGGCGGTCAAGCATGCCGCCGCGGAGGCCTTGGTCGACATCGAAGCCGCCCACTCCGGCGTCTATTACGCCGCCTGGGCCTTGCAGGAAGGGCAGGCTGACGGCGTGCTCCACGCCTGGATCGCCAAGGCGTTCGCCACTGAAGCCGCCGTGCGCACGGCGGATCGGGCGTTGTTGCTGCACGGAGCCATCGGCTACACCTGGGAGCACGACCTGCAGCTGTTCTACAAGCGGGCCAAGCTCAATCTCGAATTGTTCGGTTCGCCGCGCAGTTATCGGGAACGGATGGCCGAGGTACTGGCATTGCACTGAGCATCGCTTCCATCCATCCATCCATCCATCCATCCATCCATCCATCCTGCCCTTGCCGGACGGCGTTCAATCTGTCTAATGAAAGAGGAAATACCATGGAACTCAAAGACATCACCTATGAAGTCGACAACGGTCTGGCCACCATCACCATCAACCGCGAAAAGCGCATGAACGCCTTCCGCGCCGAAACTGTGGATGAACTGGTCAAGTCCTTCAAGCGCGCCTGGGCCGATCCCGAAGTCGGCGTCGTCTGCCTCACCGGTGCCGGTGATCGTGCCTTCTGCGCCGGCGGCGATCAGAAGGAACGGGCCGAAACCGGCAGCTACGGCAAGTCGGAGAGCGGACTGTTCGAAATCCTGGCCCTGCAGCGCGTCATCCGCGACATTCCCAAGCCGGTGATCGCCGCGGTCAACGGCCTGGCCATCGGCGGCGGCCACGTGCTGCACGTGCTGTGCGATATCTCCATCGCCGCCGACCATGCGCGCTTCGGTCAGAACGGGCCGCGCGTTGGATCCTTCGACGCGGGCTGGGGCACCGGGCTGCTGGCCCGCATCGTCGGCGAGAAGCGGGCGCGGGAAATCTGGTTCATGTGCCGGCAATACGACGCCGCCACTGCGGAGCGCTGGGGCCTGGTCAATGCCGTCGTACCCGCGGCGCAACTGAAGGCGGAGGTGCGCAAGTGGGCGGACGAGATGCTCGTCATGTCGCCCACCACGTTGCGCTTCCTCAAGCAATCGCTGAATACCGACACCGAGCACTTCGTCGCCACCGGCAGCCTCGCGTCGACCGGCCTGATCAATTTCGGCGACACCCCCGAAGCCAAGGAGGGCGTGGTTGCATTCGCCGAGAAACGCGCCCCCGCCTTCGGTAACTACCGCAACCGAGTATCGGTGTAAGGGGTCGTCGGCAGGCTGAAGGGCTTTGAGCTGATCGATGGCGGCCGGGACTTGAAGAAGTCCTCGGCCGCGACGGCGCCATAATGACGGGCGATTGATCGTTCATGCCTGCCGAAAGGCAAACGATAATTAAAGGAGACGTCATGGAACATTCCCCCGATCTGCATAAGACGGCGGCTGCCTCCATCCCACCCCGACACCCGGATACGGTCATCAAGGGCTTCCTTCGTACCGTCGAGCAGTACGCCGACTTGATTGCCGTCGACAGTCTGGACGGGAAGACGCGTCTGACCTGGCGTCAGGTTCGTGAGCGTGTCGAAGCATTGGCCGCGGGCTTGAGTCGTATTGGTGTTCGCCATGGCGATACGGTGGCACTGATGTTGAAGAACCGGCCGGAATTCCTGTTCGCCGATCTGGCCATCATGGCTTTGGGCGCGACACCTTTCTCGCTCTATGCCACCTTGCCGGCAGCGCAGATCGTGCCCTTGCTGGACAATTCGGACGCCCGGATCGTTCTCTGCGAGCGGGCTTTCCTCAATCAGATCCGGGGCGCGCAGAAAGACTGGCCGGCGCTCGCCACCGTCGTCCTGCTCGACGGCGACGGCGGGGCAGGAACCATCGACTGGTCCGACGTTGAAAAAGGCGGTGCCGAGGGGTTCGATTTCGAAGCGGCGGTCGCGGCGGTGCGCCCCGACGATCTGGCGACCATCGTCTATACCTCGGGTACCACTGGGCCTGCCAAGGGCGTCGAACTGCCTCACTCCAGCGTGATCGCCTTTGCCACCATCGTCGAGCACTGGCTGCGCTTCTTCCCCGGACAAAGAATTCTGTCCTGGCTGCCGACCGCCCATACCACCGAACGGGTGGCCGGACACTACCTGCCCCTGCTCAACGGTTGCACGATCACCTTCTGCGACGACCCGATGAACATCATGGCGGCGGTCAAGCAGGTTCATCCCCATATTTTCTTTTCGCCGCCGCGGCTGTGGGAAAAAATCAAGCTCGGCATCGAAAAGCAGTGGGCCGCGCTGCCCGAGGACGCCCGCCTGGCGGTGCATGAGGCGCAGCAGCGATCGCTCGAGAAGGTGCGCTTGGAGCAGGCCGAGAAGCCCGTGCCGACGGCCTTGGCTGAAGCCGTCGCGGCAGACGACGCCCGCTTCTTCGCCCCGGTGCGCAAGGCCCTGGGCCTCGATGCGGAAGGGCTGTTCGTCGGTTCCGGCGGTGCCATGGCGCCGATTGCCCTGGTCGAGTTCTTCCATGCCATCGGCCTGCCCCTGGATGAGGCCTACGGCATGACCGAGTCGGCGGCGCTCGGTACGCGCAGCCCGAAGGGCAAGGTTCGCATCGGTACGGTGGGCAGGGCGCAGCCAGGGGTCGAGGTCAAGCTCGCCGACGACGGCGAAATCCTCATTCGCCACGCCGGGATCATGCGCGGCTACCGCAAGCAGCCGGAAGCGACCGCCGCGATCAAGGACGCTGACGGCTGGCTGCATACCGGCGACATCGGGACTGTGGATGCCGACGGCTATTTCCGCATCGTCGACCGCAAGAAGGACATCATCATCAATTCGTTCGGCAAGAACATGTCGCCGTCGAATATCGAAGGGGCGCTGACCGGTGCGGGCAACTTCATTTCCCAAGCCATCGTCGTGGGGGATGGCCGCAACTACAACGCTGCCCTGCTTACCGTCGATTCCGCCTATCTGAGCGCCTGGGCCGCGGAGCATGGCTTGGGCGGGCTGGATATCGACGCCCTGTGCCGCAGTCCGGAAGTGCTGGTCGAGGTCGAGGCCGAAGTGGCGCGGGCCAACGAGCAATTGGCTCGTGTCGAGCAGATCAAGAAGTTCCGTATCGTCGGTGGTGAATGGTTGCCGGGATCCCAGGCGGTGACGGCGACCATGAAGCTGCGGCGTCGGGCCATCTTGGAACAGTATGCCGACGAGATCGATGCGATGTACGCCGGCGAAGGGAGAGACTGAATGGCCAGGGAAGACAACAACCGTTTCAGGCGCGAGCTTTTCGACGAGGACCACGAGGCGGTCCGTAATGGTTTCCGCCGTTTTCTCGTCAAGGAAGTCCAGCCGCATTATGAACAGTGGGAGCGCGACGGCATCATCCCCCATGCCCTGTTCGAAGCCTTGGGTGAGTCAGGCTATCTGTGCATGGCGGTTCCGGAGGCGTATGGTGGCCAAGGCCTGGCCGATTTCCGCTTCAGCATCGTGCTCACCGAGGAATGCCTCGCCCTTGGGATGACCTCCCTGGCCTCGGGCATTGCCCTGGTGAATGACGTCGCCCTGCCTTACTTCCTGGATTACACCAATGAGGAGCAAAAGCGGCGCTGGTTCCCCGGCATGGTCGCCGGCAAGCTCGTAACTGCGATTGCCATGACCGAGCCCAGCGGCGGCTCCGATCTGGCGGCCCTGCGCACGACGGCGCGTCTCGACGGCGATGCCTACGTGGTGAACGGTTCGAAGACCTTCATCACCAATGGCATCAACGCCGACCTGGTGCTGACCGCGGTCAAGACCGACGTTTCGAATCGTCATGGCGGCATCAGCCTGCTCGTCATCGAACGCGGCATGGCGGGCTTCGAGCGCGGCCGCAATCTGGAAAAGCTGGGCCAGCATTCCCAGGATACCGCCGAGTTGTTCTTCAACGATGTGCGGGTACCGAAAAGCAACCTGATCGGCACGGAAAACCAAGGCTTCGTGCACATGATGACGAACCTGCCCCAGGAGCGCCTCAGTATCGCCAATTCGGCCGTAGCCGCGTCCCGGGCCGCGCTGGAGTGGACGCTGGCCTACGTCAAGGAGCGCGTCGCCTTCGGCAAGCCCATCGGTACCTTCCAGCACTCGCGCCAGGTGCTTGCGGGCATCCGGACGGAAGTCGAGATTGCCCAGGTCTTCATTGATCGATGCACCGGCCTCCACCTGAAACACGAACTGACCGCGGAGCAGGCGGCGATGGCGAAATGGTGGTGCACGGATCTGCAGGGGCGGGTCATGGACCAGTGCCTGCAACTCTTCGGCGGCTACGGCTACATGACCGAATTCCCGATCGCCCGCGCCTGGGCGGATGCGCGGATCATGCGAATCTTCGGTGGCACCAACGAGATCATGAAGGAAATCATCGGCAAGGCGGAAGGCCTGTCGGGTTGAATACGTGGGCCATGAACGCCCGCACGATCAAGGACGCATCAGATGCCAACAACAGAAATCAATCGCCAATGGATTTACGCGCAGCGCCCGAGCGGGGCTGTCGGACTTGAACACTTCCAGTGGCGTGAGGCGGCAATTCCGACTCTCGGCCCTGGTCAGGCCTTGGTCCGCCTGCGCGCGCTGTCGGTCGATCCGGCGCAGCGCGCCTGGATGATGACCCGGACCTACCGGCCGCAATTGCAGCCCGGCGAGGTCATGGCGGCTTTCGGCATCGGCGAGGTCGTGGAATCCAATACCCCTGGGCTGGCCCCCGGCGATCTGGTGGACGGCGACCTGGGCTGGCAGGATTTTGCTGTCGTCACGCCGGAAAGCGTCCGGCGGCGGGATAAGGATCAGACGCTGGAGCACCTGGTTGGTGTTCTCGGCATCACCGGTCTCACCGCGTTCTTCGGCCTGCTCGATGTGGGCGATCCGCGGCCGGGGGAGACCGTCGTGGTTTCCGGCGCGGCCGGTGCGGTGGGCTGCATCGCGGTGCAGATCGCCCGGCTCGCCGGCTGCCGCGTGGTCGGCATCGCCGGCGGCGCCGAGAAGTGCCGCTGGCTTGAGGAAGAGCTGGGTGTCGATGCTGCCGTCGACTACAAGGCCGGCAATTTGTACGAGGCCTTGAAAGCGGCGTGTCCGAACGGAGTTGACGTGTACTTCGACAATACCGGCGGCGAAATCCTCGAGATGGCGCTGGCGCTGATGAATACCCATGGCCGCGTCGCCTGTTGCGGCGCGGTGTCGCAGTACAACCAGGCGGAATGGGGCGGCGGTCCGCGCGGCGTGCCGGGCGTGCTGGTGGCCAAACGCATCCGCATGGAAGGCTTCCTGGTGATGGATTTCTACAAGCAGCGCAAGGCAGCCGAGAAAGTCCTGACGAACTGGATCCGCAGCGGTCAGCTCAAGACGCCGATGGATGTCGTCGAAGGACTCGAGAACGCGCCCCAGGCCCTGATCGACCTCCTCCACGGAAAGAACCGGGGCAAGATGATGGTGCGGGTAGGTTGAGATGGCTCCGATCGGCGTCAATCGGCAGTGGATCTACAAGCAGCGCCCGCAAGATGCCGTGGGCGTCGAACATTTCGAAATGCGGGAGGTTGCGCTACCCACAGCCGGGGCCGGCCAGCTTCTGGTGCGCGTACTGGTTGCTTCGGTGTCGCCGGGGCAACGTGCCTGGATGATGACCGATACCTACCGGCCGCGCTTGCAGCCGGGCGAAGTGATGGCTTCCTACGGGCTCGCCGAGGTAGTGGAATCGCGCAGCGAGGGCTTCACGCCCGGCGACATCGTGGATGGTGACTTCGGCTGGCAGGATTATGCCGTTGTCGCGCCCGGGGCGGTTCGCCGGCGGCAGGCCGGGATACCACTTGAATGGCTGGTGGGGGTACTGAACCTGACCGGCTTCGCGGCGCATGTGGGCCTGTTTGAGGTGGCAAGGCCGCGGCCTGGCGAGACCGTGGTGGTGTCCGGCGCCGGAGGAGCGACCGGCTGCGTCGCCGTGCAACTGGCGAAGCTGGCCGGCTGCCGTGTCGTGGCGATCGCTGGCGGTGCCGCCAAGGGCCAGTGGCTGGTCGAGGACTTGGGCGCGGACGCGGCTGTCGATTACAAATCGGGCGATCTGGACGGGCAGTTGCAGGCGGCGTGCCCCGAAGGCATCGACGTCTATTTCGACAACACCGGTGGCGAGATCCTCGCTGCGGTGCTTGCCCGCATGAATGCCCACGGCCGCGTGGCCTGTTGCGGCTCGGTTTCCCAGTACAACCAGGACGATTGGGGTGAAGGACCCCGCGGCGTTCCTGGCGTGTTGGTGGCCAAGCGCATCCGGATGCAGGGTTTCGTCGTTTTCGACCATCTGCATCGGCGCCCGAACGTGGAGTCCGGATTCCTGGAACTGCTTCGCAGCGGCAAATTGAAAGCACCGGTGCAGACCGTGGATGGGTTGGA
This sequence comes from Aromatoleum toluvorans, assembly GCF_012910905.1. Classification (GTDB taxonomy): domain Bacteria; phylum Pseudomonadota; class Gammaproteobacteria; order Burkholderiales; family Rhodocyclaceae; genus Aromatoleum; species Aromatoleum toluvorans. Next base: position 141,821 of record NZ_WTVN01000001.1, on the reverse strand, counting down.
GAACGCGCCCCAGGCCTTGATCGATCTGCTCGAAGGGCGCAATCGCGGAAAAATGATGGTCAGCGTCGCCTCCCCGCGACAACCCCGCTAGTCGCGGGTGCCGCCGGCCCGCTGCAAACACAGCTATGGAGAGAAGCCGATGAACGCATTCGAACCGATCAGGCCTGAACAGGACCCCGCCGGTAAGCTGGCCGAGATGGTGGTCACCACGGCATTCGAGGATATCCCCACGGCGGTGGTCGAACTGGCGAAAAGGGCCATTCTCGACACCCTGGCCGTCACCATCGCCGGCTCCAACTGGGAAGTCAGCCCACAGATCGTGCGTCAGGTGGTGGAGTGGGGCGGCGCGCCGCAAAGCCCGATCCTCGTCCATGGCCAGCGGGTGCCGGCGCCGCTGGCGGCGTTCGCCAACGGCGTCATGGCCCGTGGCATCGACATGGGCGACGTGCATGAAACCGGCGGCCACGTCACGGAATGGAACGTCCCCGCCATGCTGGCCGCGCTTGGCATCGCCGGGAAGCCGGTCACTGGCAGGGAATTTCTCGTCGCCTATATTACCGGCGGTGAATTGAGCGTCCGGGTGAATACGGCAATGAACGGCACTGCTTATGCTTCTTTTGGCGTGCCCGGCGAGTACATGGGCCCTCTCTGCGCCACGGCCTCGGTATCGCGGCTGCTCGGCCTGAGCGTCGAGGAAACCTGGAATGCTCTGGGGATCGCCTATTCGAATCACGGCATGTCGGAAATGCAGAAGTACGCCGAGGGCACGCAGATGGCGCGGGTCCAGCATTCCTTTGCTGGCGAGACCGCGATCAAGGCGGCGCTGCTGTCGCGCAAGGGCGTGACCGGGCCGAAGGGGATTTTCCTCGGCGTGCCCGGCGGCTCGTTCCGGCATATCGGCTGGAGCGACGTCCGTCCGGAAGTCCTGACCGAAGATCTCGGCAAGCGCTGGATCTATGCCGAAGGCTTGTCGATGAAGCCCTATTCGGCCTGCAAGTTCACCCATTCATTCATCGCCGGCGCCATCGAGATCATGCGGCGCAACCGGCTCGATTACCGGGACATCGCCAGCGTCCTGTGCATCGGCAGCGAAGGGGCGCGGATGACCGTCGAGCCTCGGGAAGCGAAATGGAACCCGAAAACCGTGGGCGAGGCGCTGTACAGCACGCCTTACACGGTGGCGACGGCGATCATCGGTGGCGACGTTTTCCTCGGCGATTTCACGATCGAGGAAGTCAATAGGCCAGACAAGCGGGCCCTGATGCAGAAGATCGCCGTCGAGTTCGATCCCGGGATCAAGGAGCAGTTCGAGGGCTTCACCGTCGAGATCACGCTGCAAGACGGGCAGGTGTTCCGGCAGCGCACGCCCTATGTGCTCGGCCACACCAGGAATCCGATGAGCTGGGACGACCTGGGCCGCAAGCTATCGAAATGCGCGGCCTATGCCGCGGTGCCGCTGGCGGAGGCGAAGCTGAACAGGCTCGTCGAGCTGTGCACGGATCTCGACCAGGTCGGGGACGTGTCGGAGCTGCTGAACGCGCTCACCCCCTCGAATCCTGACCGCCATCCTGCATCCTGAGGAGGCGCAGCCATGAGCTTTGCGACGATCAACGTGGATGTTTCCGGTCATGTCGCAACGCTGACGCTGAACCACCCCGGCAGCCGGAACAGCCTGTCGGAGGCGACCCTGCGGGAATTGATCGAGGCGCTGGATCGGCTGCGCGCGCACGATGAGGTGCGGGCATTGATTCTCACCGGAGCGGGGCAGGCGTTCTGCTCCGGCGCCGATCTCGGGAAAATGGATGCCGTCGATGTTGATGGCATGTCCCTCGGCAAGCGTGCCGCGGCGACCATGGACGCGATCGCCAATCCGCTCATTCTGGCATTGCAGCAGTTTCCTCTACCGGTGGTAGCCGCCGTGAATGGCGTCGCCGCGGGAGGGGGATTGGCGCTTGCGCTGGCGGCGGACATCGTGATTGCCGCGCGCTCGGCCTATTTCCTTACGCCGTTTCTGCCGCGTCTGGGCATTGTGCCGGACATGGGCGCCACTTGGTTCCTGCCGCGCCTGGTCGGGCGGGCGCGCAGTCTTGGCCTGTTGTTGCTGGGTGACCGCTTGCCGGCTGAGAAAGCACAGGAGTGGGGATTGATCTGGGCCTGTGTCGACGACGCTGAGCTGATGGATGAGGCGAGGAATATTGCAGGACGGCTGGCCCAGGCGCCGCCGCATAGCGCCCTCGAAGCGCGTCGCGCACTGGACGCGGCTGACGGCCAGGGTCTGGTGGCCCAGCTCGGCTACGAACGTGACCGGCAGCGCGAACTGCTGGACGCACCCGCTTTCAGGGAGGGCGTGAAGGCGTTCTTCGAGAAGCGTGCGCCCGTCTTCGAGCGTTGATCCAAGCGATGAGAGGAAGTAGCGATGTTGTTTGACGACTTGATGTTCAAACCGGGGCTGATGCGCGGACAACGTATCCTGGTCACCGGTGGCGGGACGGGGCTGGGGCGGGTGATGGCCGAAGCCTTTCTGCTGTTGGGAAGCGAGGTCTACATCTGCGGACGTCGTGGCGCCGTGGTCGAACAGACCACCGCCGAACTGATGGCGCAGCATGGCGGCAAGGTGGTGGGCCTGGCCTGCGACATTCGCCAGCCCGAGGCCATCGCCGCCATGCTCGACAGCATCTGGGACGACGGCGGACCGTTGACCGGCCTGATCAACAACGCCGCCGGGAACTTCGTCAGCCGCACCGAGGATTTGTCTCCGCGGGCCTTCGACGCAATCGCCAATATCGTCTTCCACGGTTCCTTCTACGTCACGCTGGAATGCGGCAAACGCTGGCTGGCGGCGGGACGGCGCGGCAATGTCCTGTCCATGGTGGTCACCTGGGTCTGGAACGGTTCGGCGTTCACGGTTCCGTCCGCCATGTCGAAGGCCGGCCTGAATGCGATGACGCAATCCCTAGCGGTCGAATGGGGCGGCCGCGGCATACGCATCAATGCCATCGCGCCGGGCGTTTTTCCCACCGAGAGCGCCGCCGCCAGGCTCGATCCCACCGGGGCGGCCAAACCCGGCGACGATGTACCCATGCGGCGCGTCGGGCAGATGTCCGAACTGGCGAATCTGGCGGTCTACCTGATGGCGCCGGGCTCCGACTACATCAATGGCGAAACCATCGTGATCGACGGCGGGCTGTACCCGGCGACCGGCGGCAACTTCGCCAAGCTGACCAGTTTGACCGACGAGGATTGGCGCCGTACCCGCCAGTTGATCGACGAACGCAATGCCGCCGACAAGGCCAGGCGCACGACTTAAGCAGCAAACCGCCTAAGGGGGCTGACAGAATGAAATACAACTGTCTCGATCTGGAGCAGCGGGGGCCGGTACTCTGGGTCACGCTGAACCGGCCACAGGTACTGAATGCGCTGAACCTCGAACTGGTCGATGAACTGGGATCCTTGTTCACCGGCCTGTACACCCGCGAGGATATCCGCGTCGTGGTCATGCGTGGCGCGGGCCGGGCCTTCTGTGCCGGGCTCGATCTGACCGAGCATGGCGAGGAGGCCGGCACCCTTTCGGTGTCTGAGGGCTTGGCGGCGACCCGCCGCTACCGCGACATCGCCATCGCCATGCGCCGCTGCCCGCAACCGATCATCGGCCTGCTCAACGGGCCGGCTTGCGGCGGTGGATTCGCCCTGGCCCTGGCGACGGATGTGCGTATCGCCACACCCAGCCTGCGCATGAACGCTGCGTTCATCCGTATCGGCTTCAGCGCCTGCGACATGGGACTCAGCTATTTCCTGCCGCGCATGGTGGGCAGCTCGCTTGCCGCAGAATACATGCTGACCGGGCGCTTCATCGATGCGCAGCGCGCTTACGAACTGGGGCTGGTCAGCCGTGTGGTCGAGCCGGAACAACTCGATGGGGAAGCCAATGCCCTGATCGAAGACATGTTGAGGGCTTCGCCGCTCGGTCTGCGCCTGACCAAGGAGGCGCTGGGGCACGCCATCGACGGCCAGAGCCTGGAAGCGGTGATCGCCATGGAAGACCGCAACCAGACCCTGTGCGCCCATGGCGAGGATTTCCGCGAAGCCATGATGGCGTTCATCGAAAAACGCCAGCCCCGTTACGCTACGACAGGGTAGACGAACACCGGGCTGGCCTAGATTGAAAAAGGAGGGTGCATGTCGGTCCGACTCTCGGCCCTGAGCCATATCAGCGCCATTGTGGATGACGCCGATGCCGCGGTGCGCTTGCTCGGCGATGTTTTCGACGCCCCGGTGTTGAAACGGGTATCTTCATCTTTGCAACAGGAGAGTGCGACGCGGATATTGCATGCGGGGCTCGGTGACGTCCGGCTGCAGTTCGTCCAGCCGAGGCCGGCGGGCGGACGACTTCATCGGCGACTCAAGGAACAGGGGCCGCAGGTTGATGGCTTGGCGTTTTTCGTCGAGGACCTGGCGTCCGCGGTGACTGAACTTGCGCAGGAGGGCATCGTCATCCTCGAACGCTCGGACATTGTGTTGCAGGCCGCCACAGGTCCAGTCGAGGCGCCGGTCTGTGTGTTTGCGACGATGGAGCGTCTCGGCTTCAACATCGAGCTGATCGAGGGCGCCAGCGGCAGTTCGAAGGTTGCGGGCGACGATGAGCCACCGGGCGATGCGCTGTTCGGTAATTTGTCCCCCCTTTTGCATGTCGAACTCGCCGTCGATGATCTGGACGATCCCTGCGCGCTGTTGCAGCGGTTGTTCGGCTCCAGGAAGGTCGAGAGCAGCTTCGCTCAATTTCTCAGTAGCCTAGGTTCCCTCGATATCGTACATGTGAATCTGGGCAATGTGGTTCTTCAATACTGCCGCCCGAAGACAGAGGACTCCCCCTGGGCGCAATTGCTGGCGCGCCGAGGCCGCGCCATTCACAACATCACCTAGCTGGTGCGCGACATGCCCGCGACCGTGGCGGCGCTGGCGCGACAGAATGTGCGGGATCTGCGCAGTTTCTCCCTCGATTTCGGCAAACTGGTCGGTCGTGAGAACCTGCCGGAACATCTCGCTCCGCAGCGGATCGTTGATCTGATGCCAAGGCTCGGCTTCCATATGGAATTGACCGAAGCCTTTGCAAGCAATATCGACGACTTCATTTTCAACCCTTTCGGCAACTGGAAAGCGCGTCCGCAGTGCCCTTGATGGCGTCCATCAAACGGGGACAGCTCCAAGTTTACCGGTGAAACTGGACGGCGCTTGGACAGCGCGCCCCGGCCCACGCGGGCGGCATTGGCCTTCGCGCCGGGGTCTTCGTAGCCAAAGGAAATGCCCAGCAACAGCCGATGCGCCGACGGGATGCCGAGGTGTTCGCGCACCACGCCGGATACAGGGTCAGGGCACCCTGCGCGCAGGAATCGATCCCGCGCGAGACCATTGCCAGCATGAGCGTCTGAGCATACATGCCGCAATCCGTTGCCTGGCGGACGTCGAACGGCAGCGGCATGAAGATGAAGGCCACGTGCGGTGCGTCAAAGAAGGCGAAATTGCGCAGATAGGCGTCGTTGCGGCCCGCCATGTCTTGCCTTTCCACGCCCAGGGCGCCGTAGAGCTGTGCTGCGGCATCGAACTGATGTTCGCGGAAAACGCCTTCGAACCTGATATCGACGGGCCAGTCCGGATTCAGCTTTTCGGGGCAGCGCGCGGCCGCGAGCAGTTTGTCCCGCAGGTCGTGCCGCGCATCGCCCGACACGACGTGCACGATCCACGGCTGCACGTTGCAGTTGGACGGTGCCCGCTGAGCAAGCCCGAAGACGTCCCGAAGGACGTCAGCGGGCACTTCGTCGGCAAGGTAGCCGCGTACCGACCTCCGCCTGAAGAGAACTTCGTCGAACGAAAGTGTTTCCAGCACGGAGAGGGAGGCGTTCTTTTTCATTCCGGTATTTCCACGTCATCGGGTCGTGTCGACGTCGGGCGGTATGCCCGCTACCAGTCGAGCGGCCTGGCGGTCAGGGCAAGGGCATGGTCGAGGGTGGAGGCGAGAACAGCGGGCATATCGATGGTGCTGGCATTGGGCATGGCCTCCCGCTGGTAGAGGGTGATCAACTGGGCTATTGCGCCGACGTTGCGGAACATCGCGAGCAGCCAGTAGAACTTCACGTCCGCCTCGGAGAGATGAATGCCGGTTTGCCGTTGATAGACCTCCAGCGTCTGGCGCCGGGTCCACCAGCCGGAGGCGGTGCAGGGCATGTACCACTGCTGCGCATAGACCGGACCGTCCGACGGTTCGCCCCAGAGGCTGAGCATCAGCATCAGGTCGTAGCAGGGGTCGCCGATGGTCGCCATCTCCCAGTCGACGATGCCTTGCACGGTCAGGGTCTCCGGGGCGACCAGCACGTTGTCCAGCTTGAAATCCAGGTGTACCAAGGTCCCTGGCCGTTCGGCCGGCTGATGGGCGGCCAGCCAGTCGCGGAGCAGGTCGACCTTGCGCATCGGCTCGCCCGACATGACCCGTGAGGCGCGTTTGTGCCAGCCGTGGATCTGCCGGGCGATGAAGCCTTCGGCCTTGCCCAAGTCGGCGAGCCCGGCCTCGACGGGGGAAATTCGGTGCAGCTGCGCCAGGGCGGCGACGATCAGCGCACTGAGCCTGCTGCCAATGTGGTCCACCGCGGCGAGTTGCTCCGGCAATTCGCGGCCGATGGCGATGCCTTTGCGGAATTCGCTGATCAGAAAGGGCACGCCGATCACTCGGGTGTCGTCGCAATACGCCAGCCCCCGCGGCGTGGTCGGTAGGCATTTGCCCAGCCGGGAGAGAATCTTGTACTGGCGGGCGAAGTCGTAGGCGCCGGGGGGCGCGTCGTTGTCGGGCGGACGGCGGAACACCGCCGGCTTGCCGTCGAGCGAGACGAGGTAGTTCAGATTGGCGATGCCGGAGGCGAACTGGCGGATCTCCCGCTCACGGTCGAGGGTCATGCCTTGTCCTGCGAGATAGTGGGCAACGGCGTCCCAGTCCTGTGCCGCTTCCCGGCCCTTGTCGATGAACATGGTCATGGGGCTTCCTGTTGTCGGGGGAGATGGCTGTTCGGGTTCAGGTGTGCGGCGGCAGCACCCCGCTGGCGCACAGCGCGTCGATCCGGCCGGGATCGAAGCCCCAGTCGCGCAAGGCAGTTGCGGTATCGGCGCCGGGCGCGGAAGGGGGCCGGGGCGCGGGTGGCGGAGTGCGGCTGAAGCGCGGCGCCGGCGCCGGCTGGGTGACGCCGTTGATGTCGATGAACATGCCGCGTGCGCGGTTGTGCGGATGTTCCGGCGCTTCGTTCCAGTCAAGCACCGGAGCGAAGCAGACATCGCTTCCTTCCAGCAGGGCGCACCATTCAGCACGCGTCTTGGTCTTGAAGATCCCGGCGAGCCGTGCCTTGAGTTCCGGCCAGCGTCGATGGTCGTGCTGCGCGTCGAACACAGGGTCGTCCAGCCCCAGCTTCTGGCGCAGCAGGGTGTAGAACTGCGGTTCGGCCGCGGCGATCGAGATGCAGCGGCCGTCGGCGCAAGCGTAGGCGCCGTAATAGTGGGCGCCGCCGTCGTTGACGTTGCTGCCGCGCTCGTTGCGCCACAGCCCGGCGGCCTTGAAGCCCCAGTTCATCGCGGCGAGCAGCGCCGAGCCTTCGGCCATGGCCGCGTCGACCACCTGGCCGTGGCCGGATTTCCCCGCTTCATGCAGGGCACACAGGATGCCGAAGGCCAGCAGCATGCCGCCGCCACCGAAGTCGCCGATCAGGTTCATCGGCGGCAAGGGCGGTTCGTCCGGCTTGCCGATGGCGTGCAGCACGCCGGCCAGGGCGATGTAATTGATGTCGTGGCCGGCGGCCTGCGCCAGCGGGCCGTCTTGGCCCCAGCCGGTCATGCGCCCGTAGACCAGTCTGGGGTTGCGCGCGAGGCAAATATCCGGGCCCAGCCCCATGCGTTCCATCACCCCAGGGCGGAAGCCTTCCAGCAGGATATTGGCCTGTGCCACGAGGTCGAGCACCGCCTCGGCGGCGCCAGGCTTCTTCAGGTCGATGGCCACCGAGCGCCGGCCACGGGCCATGACGTCGAAGCGCGGTTCGACCAACTTCATGATCTCGCCGCCTCCCCGCCGGTCGATGCGGATCACTTCCGCGCCCATGTCGGCCAGCATCATGGCGCAGAACGGCGCTGCGCCCAGGCCGACGATTTCGACGACCTTCACCCCTGCCAGTGGCCCGCTCATGCTTCGCTCCCCAACTTCATGAAGCCGAACATATAGCCGGCAACACGGCGCATCTGGATTTCCTCGGTGCCTTCTGTGATGCGGTAGCGACGATGGTGACGGTAGATGTGTTCGAAGGGCTTGTGCCGGGAATAGCCCAGGCCGCCGTGGACCTGCATGGCCCGGTCGGCCGCCTCGCAACACAGCCGGTTGGCCCAGAAGTTGAGCATCGAAACCTTGTCGCTTTGCGATGCCGCACCGTACTTGTCCATCAGCCAGGCGGTCTTGTACAGCAGGGCACGGACCATTTCGCACTGGGTCTGCAATTCGACCAGGGGAAACTGGATGCCCTGGTTGGTCGCCAGCGGCTTGCCGAAGGGCGCCCGCTGTTTGGCGTAATCGACCGACTGGTCGACGCAGTATTGCGCCGCGCCGAGGCTCGCCGCAGCCTGGCGGATGCGGTTTTCGTTGAAGAAGCGCTGCGCGATCGCCAGGCCCTCGCCTTCGCGTCCGACGATGTCGTCGTTGTGAACCCTGACCTCGGTGAGGCTGACGGTGGCGTGGTCGGTGGGCATGACGAAGGTCCACAACAGTTCCTCCACCACATGCCCCTGTGGTGGCAGGGGCTTGAGCGGCACCAGGAAGGCGGTGATGCCGTGCGCATCACCGGCCTTGCCGCTGGTGCGGGCGAACACCATATTGCTGTCCGCCCAATTGGCGCCCGAGTTCCAGGTCTTGATGCCATTGATAATCCAGTGCTCGCCTTCGCGCTGGGCGATGGTTTCCATGTGGGTGGCGTCCGACCCGTGACCGGGCTCGGTGATCGCCATGGCCATCGCCGCGGAACTGTCGAGGAGCGGCGGCAGGTATTTCCGCTTCTGGGCTTCGCTGCCGAACTCGATCAGCAATTGGGCGGTGAGTACCCGCACGGAAACGATGGCGTGCTCGGTGGCGGCGTCGTTGTGCAGGCCCAGTCCCCTGGCGTTCAGGTGCTCGCGGATCACCGCCATATCCAGGTTGCTGCCATCCCGGCCGCCATAGGCCGGAGGCAAGGCGTAGCGGTAATGGCCCGCCGCATCGGCACGCCGTACCACTTCGGCCAACAACGCCCTCCATTCCTTGGCGTGCTGCCCGCCATTTTCCCAATCGGTCCGCGCGTTCTCGCGACGGTGGTCGAAGAAGCGGTTGTTGTCGTCTTCATTTTCCAGCGGCTTGATCTCGCGCTCGATGAAGTCATCCAACTCGGCGAGGTAGTCGGTCAGTTTTTTTGGCAGTTCCAGATCCACGGGATGGCTCCTTCATTATTCTCGAGGGGGGTGGCACGACCTCAACTGAGGCGGCCGAACGGATGGGTGCTCGATACCCCACCATCGACCGCGATGGCCTGGCCGTTGACGTAGGACGCATCCTCGCTGGCGAGGAATGCCGCCATGGCGGCGATTTCCCCGGGCTGTCCGGGGCGCTTGAGCGGATTGACCTGGCCGAGCCGGGAGGCGGCGCCGCGTGCCTTGGCTGCGTCGAACAGCGCCTTGGTGCCTTCCGTTTCGATGAGCCCCGGCAGAATGGCGTTGACTCGCACGCCGCTGCCAGACAGCTCGTTGGCGGCCACTTGCGCCAGGGAGTTGACGGCGGCCTTGCTGGCGCTATAGGCCGCATCCCCGGCATTGGCGCGCAGGGATGCGACCGACGAGGTGAAGATGATGGACCCGCTGCCCTGCGCCCGCATATGGCGGCCGGAGTACCTCGTGGCGAGAAAGGCGCCGATGAGATTGACCCGCAGCACCTCCTGCCACTGGGCGACCGTCTGCTCGAACAGCGAGACGTTGCCGACCCAGGTCGCCGCGTTGGCGAAAAACACCTCCAGGCCGCCGAGTTCGGCGATGCAGCGGGAGATCATGGCCTCGACGTCCTCCTCGACTGCCGCGTCCGCCGCCATCGCGATGGCGCTGCCGCCGGCGGCGCGGACCAGTTCGGCGGTTTCCTCGACCTTGGCCGCGGTGCGGCCCGTGACCAGCACCTGGGCGCCTTCCTGCGCGAAGCGCAGCGCGCTGGCCCGTCCGATGCCGCTGCCCGCGCCGGTGATGATCGCGCGCTTGCCCTGTAACCTTTGCACGGGGTTGCCCTCCTTTGCCGATGAAGATCCGGATTTAGGTCCCCGCAATGGTCAGGCCGCCATCGGCCATGAGCAGGGCGCCGTTGATGTAGCTGCTGTCTGCCGAGGCGAGGAAGGCCACCACTGCGGCGATTTCTCCGGCCTCGCCGAAGCGGCCGATGGGCACGTTGCGCTCGCGTGCCTGGAGGGTGGGCTGGTCGAACTTGCCCAGCGAGGCCGGTGTAGCGATCATGCCGGGTGCGATGGCGTTGACGCGGATGCCGTGGGGGCCGAGATCGAGCGCCGCGGCGCGCGTCAGCCCCGTTACCGCCGCCTTGACGGCGCAGTAGGCGACGGAATCCCGGAGCCCCATTACGGCGGCCGCGGAACTGAGGTTGATCACCGTGCCGGCGCCGCGCCGCTTCATCTGCGCGGTCGCGGCCTGGGTCGCCCAGATGATGCCTTTCAGGCCCACGGCCAGCATCTGCTCCAGAGTTTCTTCGTCGATCGCGTCGATCGCCTGGTAGCGCGCCCAGACGGCATTGTTGACGAGCGTCGCGACCGGTCCGCCGAAATCGGCTTCGATGCGCTGGAACACCTCGTGCACCTCGCTGCGCCGGGCGACATCGACCACGTAGGGGTGGACGTCCAAGCCGTCGGTGCGCATTTCCGCGACTGCCGCTTCGAGGCGGGCTGGGCTGACGTCGAGGCAGGCGACGCGGGCACCCTCACCGGCGAGTCGTTCGGCGATCGAGCGGCCGATTCCTCGTGCCGACCCGGTAACGACCGCGACGGTGTCAGCCAGTCTTTGCCTGGTGTCTGCCATGCGGAAACTCCAATGCCTAGCTTGTGGAATCGATGCAGTGGGAGCCTGCAGCTCGACCTTTGAATCATTACCGCCGGATGGCGGCGGGCCATCGTCCGAAACGACAGAACTTCAATCGGCAATGAAAAGGGGTCATGCCGGTTTGTCGAATGGATGCTCGCTTGTCCGTCCGACCTACGCCGCCCTGGGAATTTGGGCGCTCATTCTGATGGCCAGGATGGACATGGCTGCGGAGAGGGCGACCAGGCCGATGCTGATGAGCAGCATGGTGTCGTAGGAGCCCGTCAGATCGTAGGAAGTCCCGAACAGCGGCGGGCCCACGGCGACGCCGACGCAGGCCAGGGCATAGGCAACGCCGTATATGGACGCGAAGTCCTTCGTTGCGCCGAACATCCTCGATATCAGCAGCGGCGGAAAGATACTGTTGTAGGCGTAGCCGAAGGCATAGGCAACGAACAAGGCCGCGCCGATGCCGGAGAGGACCGCCTGCCCGCCCATCCGGGTAAACAGGAAGAGCGCAAGGGCGCCGAAGGCAGGCAAACGAGATTCGAACCGACGGTTCCGATACGATCATTCAGCCAGCCCAGGATCACCTTGGCGCCGATCAGGGAAAGCATGCACAGACTCATGAAGGTCCCGGCCTCGACCGGGCTGATGCCCTTGCTCGTCAAATGAGCCGGGGCATGCTGGATGAATCCTATGATCGAGGCGTGGCCGAAGAGCAGTCCTGCGCATACCAACCAGAATGCGCCGGATCTGTACGCCACGGCGGCGGATACGCCCGAAGGTGCGGCGAACGGCCCCGGCGTGCCCGTTTCCTTCCTGGCGCCATAGGGCTGCAAACCCATCTTCGACGGATGATCGCGCAGGAACGGTGCAATCGGAATCGTCAGCACCAGTACCACCATCCCGAGGAACAGATAGGCAGCCGGCCAGCCAGTTTTCATGATCATGCCGGGAAGGAAGGTGCTGGCGAGGGCGGCATAGACACCGGTAAAGGCCATCGCAATGCCCATCGCCGTGCCCCGGCGCTTCTCGAACCAGTTGGTGACGATGACCGAGGCGGGCAGGAACGAGCAGGCTGGCAATGTGAATCCGACGACGATGCCGGCAATATAGAATTGCCACAGGGCGGTGAATTGGGACATTGCCAAGTAGGAAAGGCCCGCGCCGGAGATGGCGACCATGGCCCTGATGCCAATCCTGGGCAGCATCCTGCCCCAGAAGGGCATGGACACGATGACCATCAGGGACATGATGCTTGTATAGAGGGTGAAGGCCGCCCGCGGAACGCCCAATGCCGTGGACACCGGCAAGGTGAAGAAGGATAGCAGGGTCGTCGTCCCCATGGTCGCCACCAGCAGGCAACTGAAGGCCAGCTGAAGCCACGCCCTGTGAGATTTTTCTTTTATTCCCACGGGAATACCTCTATTCAGTGTTTTGGTTGCTCTCGGTACTAGAACCGCGCCTGGAATTCCAACGACTTATGATGAATACGGTCTCGCGGTAATCGTCTGTTGCTGGTCAGGGGATATCGCCCTTATTTTTCATTCCAGACTCGGCAGCCAGCGCCTCTGCGACTTTGAGGAGCAGTGTCCCCATGCGCGCCTCGCCATCACGGGTATGCGCACCGAGCTCCATGAATTTGCGGAGCAGTCGTTTCGTTGCAGGATCGCGTACGGCGTGCGCGGCGAGCAACTGCTCCTCCAACAATCCCTGCCGCCATGGAAGATCGATGTTGCCCACCGACTCCTTTGCCAGCGCCACGGCATGGGGTGGCCATTTCGCGATACGGAACGCAAGGGCCTCGACGAAGCTGTCCATTTCGTTAACGGTGTCGAAGATGCGGTTGAGATAACCCCATCGTTCTGCCGTTTCGGCATCGAGATCGTTACCGCCGAGAATGACCTCGAGCGCTCGCCCGCGGCCCATGAGTCGAGGCAGGTTCTGCGATCCAGAGGCGCCAGGCAGAAGGCCAAGCGGCACCTCCATCTGGTTGATCACTGTTTTGCCGCGCACGCCGAATCGCATGTCACAGGATGACGCCAGTTCGCTGCCTCCGCCGCCAGCGCGGCCTCCAATTTTCACCAGGCTGGGTTTCGGATTGTCCCTAAGCATTGCGCACATGGCCTGCAGTGGACTTAACTCCCTGGCGCGTTTGGGCAACCCCTCGATGGATTTCTGAATGACGACGGGGGTATCGAAATGTGCGATGAAAAATTCCGGGTCCTGGCTCTGCAGCACCAGCACACGAACACTGTCATCTGCGGAGATCCTTTGGCCCAATTCGGTCAGGTCGGACATCATCTGTACCGACATTACGTTGCAGGGCGGACTGCCGATCGTGGCGAATAAGACGCCACGATCGAGCGTGCCGGTTATGGTATCAAAGCGATAAGTCACCAGAACCTCCAGAAGTGCCCATATGCCAGGCTAGGCTCAAGACTGTTTCGGATTTCGGGGCACGCCCTGGACTGCTCTATGCGTCGTAGCGCGCGAGCTCCAGCTTGGCAATGGCGTTGCGATGCACCTCATCCGGCCCGTCGGTGAAACGGATCGCGCGCTGCAGGGCGTACATTTCGGCCAGGGGCGTGTCGTCGCACAGGCCGCTGGCGCCGTACATCTGGATAGCCCAATCGACGATCCGGCTGGAGACGTTGGGTGCCAGCACCTTGATCATGGCGATTTCGCCACGTGCCTGCTTGTTACCGACGGTGTCCATCATGTACGCGGTCTTGAACACCAACAGGCGGGCCTGTTCGATCATGATGCGGGCCTCGGCGATGCGCTCGCGCCAGACACCCTGCTCGGAAAGGGGGCGGCCGAACGCCACCCGGTTCTTGGCTCGGCGCACCATGAGTTCCAGGGCGCGCTCGGCGACACCGATGCAACGCATGCAGTGATGGATGCGCCCCGGCCCCAGGCGCCCCTGGGCGATTTCGAAGCCGCGACCTTCGCCGAGGAGCAAATTGCCGACCGGCACGCGGACGTTGACCAGTTCCACGGCCATGTGGCCGGAGGGCGCATGGTCGTAACCGAGCACGCGCAGCGGGCGGGTCACCGTGATTCCGGGGGCATCGGCCGGGACCAGGATCATCGATTGCTGCAGGTGCCGGGCGGCAGTCGGATCGGTCTTGCCCATGACGATGTAGATCTTCGTGCGCGGGTCGCCGGCGCCGGAAATCCACGACTTGCTGCCGTTGATGACGTAGTGGTCGCCGTCGCGCTCGATCCGGGTTTGCACGTTGGTCGCGTCCGAACTGGCCACGTCCGGTTCGGTCATCACGAAGCTGGAGCGGATTTCGCCGCGCAGCAGGGGGTCGAGCCAGGCGTCCTTCTGGGCTTCGGTGCCGTAGAGTTCGAGGGTTTCCATGTTGCCGGTGTCCGGCGCCGAGCAGTTGAACACCTCGGGCGCCCAGTGCACCTTGCCCATGATTTCGCACAGCGGGGCATAGTCCAGGTTGGACAGACCTTCCGGCGCCCGCGCGGAATGCGGCAGGAACAGGTTCCACAGGCCCGCCGCTTTCGCCTTGTCCTTGAGTTCCTCGACGATGGCGGTCGGCAGCCAGGCGTTGCCGGCGCGCCGGTTGGCTTCCACCTCCTCGGTAAATCGATGTTCGTTGGGGACGATGTGTTGGTCGAAAAAGCGCAACAGGCGCTGTTGCAGTTCTTTTGACTTGGGACTGAAATCGAATTCCATGGAGACTCCTCGTTGTGATGGGGATCCGCAGGACGAACCTACGGCGTCATGACGATCTTCAACGCACCGTCGAGGCGTGCATCGAATATCCGGTAGGCTTCTTCGCCCTGGTTCAAGGCGAAGGCGTGGGTAACGAAGCGTTCAGGGTGCAGCCGTTCCTGCTGGATGAGAGGAACCAGCGATTCCCAGTGCTCTTGTGCGGAACACAGGCCGGCACGGAAGTCGAGATTGCGGATCAGAAGCTCGCGGAATGGGAATTCGCTGATGGCGGAGATGCCCGCACCGACCACGGAAACGGTGCCGCACTTTGCTACCAGGCCAATCGCCAGTTTTATCGTCGCATCGAGACCGACGGCCTCGATGGCGCTATGCGCCATCTGGCCGCTGGTGGCTTCTTGGATTTCGGCAAGCGCGGTGGTCGGTTCCAGCGGAATAGCGCCCAGGCTTGCCGCGATCTGGCGTCGTTCGGCGATGGGGTCGATGGCGAAAACGCGGCTGGCGCCGAACACAAAGGCACTTTCCACCGCCATCAGACCGATCGACCCGAGACCGACGACTGCAACCGTATCGCCCGGGTGGATCTTGGCATTGATGCACCCGAGCCACGCGGTGGGGAGGTTGTCGGTCAGCATGATGGCCTGGTCGACGCTGATGCCTTCGGGCATGGGGGCTGCATTGCAGTCCGCGGCCGGCACCCGGATGGCCTCGGCCTGGCAGCCTGCCAAGCCGCGCCCGATGCCGTAGATCCGCATCGGTCCGCTGGTACATGCCTGAACGTGCCCGGCGAGGCAGTTCCGGCAGGCACCGCATCCGACCGACGCCGAGAGCATGACCCGGTCGCCCGGTTTGAAACGGCGCACCCCTTTGCCGGCCTCCATGACTTCGCCGATGGCTTCGTGGCCGACGCTGAAGCAAGGGGTTTCGTTTCCGGGAAACGGTTGGCCGTGGTAGATGTGCAGATCGCTGCCGCAGATGCCGCACGCTTCCATGCGCACCACGATATCGTCGTCGTCTTCCAGCCTGGCATCTGCAACCGTTTCATAGTGGATGGTTCGTGGACCCGCGTAACAGAGCGCCTTCATAGATGGTCCTCGTCACAGGTGGTAAACGGCGTCAGGCGGCAAGCCATCTAACGGCTCTCCATCCAGTTCTGCGCGCGTTCGAACAGGCGGAGCGTGGCGGCATGCAGCGACAGGCCGACATCCATCGGCGCCTTGCCGGCGCAGGCGCGGGCGTAGCTGCCTTCGAGCAATATGCCGAGCTTGTAGCAGGCGAGTACCGTGTACCAGCGCAGGTCGGACAGGTCTCGCCGGCTGGTCTGCGCATAGCGCTCGATCAGTTCGTCGGCGCGGACAAAGCGGTCCCAGGGCGAGGCTTCGAGCTTGGGGACGATGCCGGCGCCGTCCGCGTCGGGCCAGGTGGCGATCAGCCAGCCCAGATCGATCAGCGGGTCGCCGATGGTGGCCAGTTCCCAGTCCACGATCGCCGCCAATTCCGGACGCTCGTGCTGGAACATGACGTTGGCCAGGTGATAGTCGCCATGTACGATGCCCGGCTGGAAAGTGGCCGGCTTGTTCGCTTCCAGCCAGAGTCCCACGGATTCGGTCCCCGGGATGCCGGCCGGGCCGGGCCAGCCTGGATAGTCGCGATAGCCTTCGAGTTGGGACCGCCAGCGGCCCACCTGGCGTTCGAGGTAGCCTTCGATCTTGCCGAAATCGGCAAGGCCCACGGCAACGTAGTCGACCGCGGCGAGTTCGGCGATCGCTTCTGCCATGGCCAGCCCAATCTGTTGCCGGTAGCCGGCATGCTCGACGAAGGGGGCAGGCAATGGCCCGGTGGGGGTGAAACCTTCCACTGGTTCCATCAGGTAAAACCCGGCACCGAGAATCGTCTTGTCGTCACAGCCGACGATCAGGCGCGCATGGGGGACCCGGGTGCCGGCCAGGGCGCCCAGCACCCGGGCTTCCCGCTGCATCGTTGCCGTGCCGTCCATGCGCGGGTGCGGAGGAGGGCGGCGCAGGACGAATTGCCGGTCGCCGCGCTGGAAGCGCAGCAGCAGATTCTGGGTGCCACCGGTCAGGGGGCGGGCATCGGCAATCGGTCCCTGCTCCAGGCCCCGGCTGTCCATCCACGCAGCGAGTCGATCGACATCGACGAGTTCCTGCCAGGCTTCGCGCGCCATTCCGCTCTCCCGGTCAGCGCAGCGTGAGGCCGCCATCCACCGGGATGGTCTGGCCAATCACGTACGAGGCGAGGGGCGATGCCAGGAACAGGGCGACGCCAGCCACTTCCTCCGTGCTGCCCAGGCGGCCTAGGGGGATCTGCGAGCACATCGCGGCGACGCGCTTGGGATGGTCGGTGGTGACCTTGGTCATCTTGGTGGGCACCATGCCAGGAGCGATGCCGTTGACCCGGATGCCCTCGGGTGCCCAGGCGTCGGCGAGGTTGCGGGTCAGACCCATGGCGCCGGTCTTGGAGGCGCCGTAAGCCGGGTTGCCGCGGGTGGAGTGGAAGGCGGACGAAGAACTGATGACGATGACCGAGCCGGCGCTGGCCTGGAGCATGTCGTGAAAACGATCGCAACAGTCCATCAGGCTGTTCAGGTTCACTTCGACCACCTTGCGGAAATTCTCGGGCTGGAATTCGGCCCGGTCGTAGAGCACGATGCCCTGGCTCAGGACCAGCACGTCGAGCCGGTCGAAAGCCGGCTGGTAGTGCCGGATGCTGGCGGGAGAGGACAGGTCCACCTGCGCATA
Source organism: Aromatoleum toluvorans (assembly GCF_012910905.1). Lineage (GTDB taxonomy): Bacteria > Pseudomonadota > Gammaproteobacteria > Burkholderiales > Rhodocyclaceae > Aromatoleum > Aromatoleum toluvorans. The sequence continues at coordinate 124,256 of NZ_WTVN01000001.1, read as the reverse complement.
GTGCAGCCCGGCCAGATCCGAGTCCGGGGAATCACCATAGGCGCCGGCATCGGCCCGCGTGCCCCAGACATGGACACTTGCCCCTCGGGCCCGGAACGCCTGGGCGATGGCGTTGCCGATCCCGCTCGATCCCCCCACTACCAGTACCGTCTTGCCGGAAAAATTGAGTTCCTGTGTCATCTGAAGGTCTTCCAAGATTGCGCAGTGCCATGATCGATGGGCAGGCTGCCCGGGAATCATGCTGCCCGATTGCTGATTGGCGCCTAGTGTGAGTAGAAACAAGCGGGGGGGCATCGTCGGATCGGACAGTTTGTTTCAGCGGTACTTGTGGGAACATCTCGGTAAGTTCCCATCCATCCGGTTCTGCAACGGTGGTTGCCGATTCTGCAGCCTAGAGAAAACCATGCTTGCCTTGCGTTCCCTGTTGTTTGCAGTGTTCCTTGTGATCGTCACGCCGCCCTGTGCGATCCTGGGCATACTCGCCTTTCCGTTGCCGTCCTCCGTGCGCCGTCGTATCGTCGCCAGCTGGGCGCCGCTGGTGATGTGGTTCGCGTGGCATCTGCTGGGCATCCGCTATCGGGTTATCGGACGCGAAAACATTCCCGCCGGATCCGCCGTGATCGTGTCCAAGCATCAATCGGCGTGGGAAACGATGGCGCTGCAGGTGATATTTCCGCCGCTATGTTTCGTATTCAAGCGCGAGTTGCTGAAAGTGCCGTTCTTCGGCTGGGGGCTTGCCTTGACTTCCGGCATCGCGATCGATCGGGGCGCTGCCAAGGACGCGCTGACCCAGGTCGTCGAGCAGGGGCAGGCGCGTCTTGCCGAAGGCTTCTGGGTCGTGGTTTTTCCCGAGGGGACGCGGGTGGAGCTCGGGGCGACGCGCCGCTACCAGCCGGGCGGCGCCAGGCTCGCGCAACAGGCGCAGGTACCCGTGGTCCCGGTCGCGCACAATGCCGGCGAATTCTGGCGGCGTGACACCTGGCTGAAGACGCCCGGTGAAATCATCGTCAGCATCGGCCCCGCCATCGCGCCCGGGGACATGGATGCCAACGAAATCAATTTGGCTGCCAGAAATTGGATTGAAGCAGAGATGCGCAGATTGTTTCCGCATCATTATGCGGCAACAATTCCTCAGGCTGCGGCAAGCTGATGCCTTGCGAAACCGGCGCCTGGATGGCTGCATCAGGGCAGTATTCGCGGGTCCGCGGAATTCGGAAGAGATTGCTCAATCAGTCACCGGTTCGGATGCTTTAAATATAAATATCATGCATCGAGCCCTGTTAGTCGAGGAGATAGACAGCAAGACAGCAGCAGTTCAAGGAATTGTAGGAGGAGATAAAATATGTCAAATAATTCAGAAATTGATTCAAAAGAATCGCCGGTGCAATTGCCCGGCATCGTCCGGCGGGCGAAACTGGCGGCGCCATCGGCGGCCTATCGACCGGTCGCGAGACGCAAGATCGCCGAATTGGTGGCGCGCTCCGCCGATACCCGGCTGATCCTGTTCCGGGCGCCCGCCGGTTTCGGCAAGACCACCGCGATGCGCCAATACCTCGATCACCTGCAGGCCGACGGCCGGCGGGTGGCCTGGCTGACCCTGGATTCCCTCGACGACGATTTCCGTCGTTTCCTGACCCACCTCATCGCAGTCTTCGATCAGGTGTTGCAGCCGGCGGGCAGCCATGACGAGTACCAGGTTTCGACCGGCGTGACGCCCGGGGTCGATCAGTTGGCGCTGAGGCTGGTCGATAGCGTGGCCGATTGCGAACATCCGTTCACGCTCTTCATCGACGAATTCGAATCGGTATCCAACCGCTCCATCGACGACCTGCTTCGGGTCATCATCAGTCGCCTGCCGCCCGGCGGGCAATTGGCGATCGCGTCGCGCGAGGCGCCCAACCTGCAACTGGGCCGCCTGCGCGCCCAAGGGCAACTGGTGGAAGTGGACCAGATGTGGCTGCGCTTCTCCCGCGAGGAAACCGACTTCTTCCTGCGTACCCAGAGAGGTTTGAAGCTCTCGGCAGAAGGCGTCGCCAAGCTCTACGGCGATACGGAAGGCTGGCCCGCGGTGCTGTGGCTGGCCTCGATGGCGCTGGAAAACCGGCAAAACCCGGAATCCTTCATCGCCACGTTTTCGGGGTCGAATTCGGCCGTGGCCGAATACCTGGCCGAGGCCGTTCTTTCCAACCAACCGGAAGATGTGCGGAGTTTCCTGCTCAAGAGCAGCATTCTCGGCGAACTCAACAAATCCCTGTGCGATGCCGTGTGTGGCCGTGACGACAGCGATCAGGTCCTGATCGGCCTGGCGCACTCCAATGTCTGCGTCACGACCCTGGATGGTGGCGAGCAGAACCTCTACCGTTATCACGGTCTTTTTGCCGCTTTCCTGCGCGGCCAACTGGAGCGGCTCTATCCCCAGGAAATTTCCGCCCTCCACCTGACCGCTGCCAAGTGGTACGAAGCGGAACGGCGGCCCATTCCGGCGATCGAACACGCGCTGGCGTCGGGGATGACCGAATATGCACTTTCGCTTATCGCGGCCCGCAGCAACAGCCTGCTTTTCGAAGGCCGCTTCCGGCTGCTGGCACGCTGGCTCGACGCCTTGCCGACCGAGTCGCTGCGGCTCAAGCCGCGTTTGCGCCTTGCCCATATCTGGGCGCTGACTTTCACCCGGCGGGGCGCCGAGGCGCTGCGGCGCCTGGATGCGCTTGAAGGCGACAAGGCGGTGCTCCCGGCCAGCGAAGGCTTGTCCAATGAAATCGATGCCCTGAGACCCTATATCCTGGCGATCCTGGAGCGCCACGAGGAAGGTTTCTGGCTGGCGGAGGAGGCGGTCCACGCGGTTGTCCACCGGGACAGCTTTTGCTATGCCATCCTCACCACGACGTTGGCGACCTGGCGGGTTGCCGCCAATCGCTATGCCGACGCGATCGAACTGCTGACCCGTTCGAATCCGGACGGCGAAACCCGGAGCACGACCTTCCCCATCGTATACACGATGTGCCTGCAGGGGCTGGTAAGCCTAGCGCAAGGCCGGGTGCGGGAGGCCATCGCGCATTTTCGCGTGGCGCTGGGCGAGGCCGAAGTGGCTTTCGGCAGCCGCAGCGTCGGGCGCTCGATCGCTGCGGTCTATCTCGCTGAGGCCCTGTACGACATCGACGAGCTGGACGAGGCAGAACAGTTGCTGGCGCTCTATCTTCCGATCGTGCGGGAGTACGTCCTGCCCGATCAACTGATCATCAGCCACGTCATTTACGCCCGCATCGCCCACGACCGCGGCGATCTCGACCACTGCTACCACTATCTGAGCGAACTGGAATACTTTGGTCGGCACAACAACTTGCCGCGCGTGATCGCGTCCGCCCAACTGGAAAGGGCCAGGATGGCCTTGCTCAGAGGCGACCTGGCAGACGCCAGGAATCAATGCGAACGCGCCGAATACCCGGCGGCGTGGGCCAGCCTGCGCGGCATGATCATGCCGGCCAACGATCTGGAAACCACGGAACTGTGTCGCTTCCGCCTGTTCGTGCATGGCGGCGGCGATGCGGGAATCATCGATGCGATCAAGGCCGAGATCCGCTCGGCCCAGAACCATTCCAGGAACCGCCGCGTGCTGAAGCTGAAGATTCTGCTGGCCAAGGCACTGCACATGTCCGGCCAGGTTCGGCTGGCGATGCGGATGATCCAGGAATGCACGGAGACGGCGTGCAGCGAGGGCCTGGTCCGCACCTTCCTGGAGGAGGGCGCCCCCATCGTCGAACTGCTGCGCGAACTGCGCCTGGCCCGGCAGGTGGAAGGCAAGGAGCAGGGCGACGAACTAACTTTGTTCATCGATCGGATTCTGCAGCGGGCCGGATGCAAGCTGGAACCGGCGGGCAGCGAGGACGAGGTGGTCGATGCCACAGCCTCGCTTTCGGCGCGTGAATTGAACATCCTGGAGTTCGTGTCCTTCGGCCTGTCGAACAACGCCATCGCCGAAAAGCTGTTCGTCACCGAGAGCACGGTCAGATCGCACCTGCGCAAGATCAACGCCAAGCTCGGCGCCGGCAACCGGACCCAGGCGGTGAACATGGCCCGGCGCCAGGGGTGGATCCGCTGATATTCCTCCCCTCCGGCGCCGCCAGGTATTCAGCCCTGGCCGATGTTGCCGGCGCTGAAACTGCGGTCCTCGTTGTAGATGCCGCCGAAGGGGAACAGGCCGGGTCCCCACGCCAGCAGGCCGCCGTCGATGAGCAGGGTCGTTCCGGTGCAAAAGCGCGATTCGTCGCTCGCCAGGAACACGGCGGCATGAGCGATGTCCCCGGGCAGGCCGACCGAGGGCCAGGGCAGGCGGCCTTTCATGAAGGCGAGCATTTCCTGCTCGTTTTTCGCGCCGCGGATCAGAGGCGTAAAGATTCCTCCCGGTGCGATGTTGTTGACCCGGATGCGGGCCGGGGCGAGTTCGACGGCGGCGCTTTGAGTCAGGTTGACGACCCCTGCCTTCGCTGCGGAATAGGCGGCCGGCCCGCTGCCGGCGTTCAGCCCGGCGGTGGATGATGTGTTGATGATCGAGCCGCCGCAGCCTTGGCGTTTCATGGCATTGCCGGCGTGCTTGATGCCGAGGAAGACCGAGCGTAGCAGCAGGGCAATGGTTCGGTCCCAATCCTCGATCGGCGTTTCGGTGACAGGGGCCATGGTGCCGCCCGCGCCGGCATTGCTGAAAAAACAGTCGAGCCGGCCGAAATTGTCGAGGGCCAAGGCAACCGCCGCTTCGATGTCTTCCTCGCGGGAAACGTCGGTACGCAGGAAACGAATCGATTTGGCGTGTCCCTTTTGCGCGGCCAAAACCAGCGTCTCCTCGGCGGTGACGGGGTTGAGGTCGGCGATGACGACCTGGGCGCCCTGGTCGAGGAAGAAAAGTGCCGAAGCGCGCCCTATGCCGCTGGCGCCGCCGGTGATGACGGCGACCTTGTCCTGTAAACGGCCTCGTGTTGCTGTTTCCATGTTGCTAGCCATGCTTCCTCCCCGTCGTTGAATTCGCTTCAAATGATCCCTGCAGCGGCAAGGTCGGCCAGTTCGGCGGGAGAAAAACCTGCCTCGGCCAGAACTTCCGAGGTGTGCTGTCCTGCGCTTTCCGGCAGGCGGCCCGCGCTGCCGGGCGTGCGGCTGAAACGGGGGGCGGGCGCGGGCTGGGCGATGCCGTCGATGTCGATGAAGGTATTGCGCGCGCGGTGATGCGGATGCGCCAGGGCTTGGTCGAAGTCGAGCACGGGGGCGAAGCAGGCATCCGTTCCCTCCAGCAGGGCGCGCCATTCATCCTGGCTGCGGCGCACGAATATGCGGCGCAGCTTTTCCCGCAATTCCGGCCAGGCCTGCTTGTTCCATTGGTCGGCAAATTCCGGATCATCGATTTGGCACAATTCGAGCAGCAGGCGATAGAACTGGGGCTCGATCGCGCCGATGGCGATATGGCGACCGTCGGCGCATTCGTAACAGCCGTAGAAGTGCGCGCCTCCGTCCAGCAAATTGTCGGCCCGTTGCCTACTCCACTGCTCTTTGGCGCGCATGCCGTAATACATGCAGGCAAGACTGGCGGTGCCGTCCGAGATGGCGGCATCGATTACCTGTCCCTGACCCGAAGTTTTCGCTTCAAGAAGGGCGCAGACGATGCCGAATGCGAGAATCATGCCGCCGCCGCCCATGTCGCCGACCAGATGCAGGGGCGGCGTCGGGGGGCGATCGGCATAGCCCATGGCGCCCAGGGCGCCGCTGATCGCGATGTAGTTGATGTCGTGCCCGGCGGTATGGGACAGCGGCCCCTGCTGGCCCCAGCCCGTCATGCGGCCGTAGACCAGGCGGTGGTTGTGCGCCAGGCAGATGTCGGGTCCCAAGCCGAGGCGCTCCATCACGCCGGGGCGAAAGCCCTCGATCAGGACGTCGGCTGTTTCCACCAGACGCAGTACCAGGTCGGCGGCGCCTTCCTTCTTCATGTCCAGTGCGACCGAACGGCGTCCCCGGTCGGTGACGGTCCGCTTCAGCTTGTCGAAGTCGCTTTGGACGGTCGAGGGTTTGCGTTCGATGCAGATGACGTCGGCGCCCATGTCCGCCAGCATCATTCCACAGAAGGGCCCGGGGCCCAGTCCGGCCATCTCGACGACGCGAATGCCATGCAGGGGTCCAGCCATGTGTGCTCCATTGGGAATAGTCGATGTGTCTTTGTATGCTGGCCGTCCCGTTGCGGCATCGGCGGATGCGACGATTTTTTTCGATCTGACCGAGGGGGTGCCGAAAATTGTCGCGGTGTCGCAGATTTGTCCGTTCCGACGATGAGGCCGAAAGTTGTGCTGGCTATCTTGTTGCTCAAGAGCATCAGCGATGCCGGTCCATCGGGTTCGGTCCGATGGACCGGCAGGGCTTTCGCACCTTTTTGTCATGCTGTGAATCCACGCTGTTCGGCACGAAACTGATCGGACGAGGCGGCCAATAGGCGCTTGGTCTTGATGCTGGCCTTTCGTGAAGTGTTCAGGTGAACGAGGTCGATGACGATGTGGCGGATGATAGCGAGGTTGTTGGCCGCGAAACCGGTACGCTCGCGCGACTGGTCGTCGTTGAATTGGACGTCGAGACACCAATGAAGGCGGTTCTCGACTTCCCAATGGCTCCGACCGGCTTGGGCTATACGCTCGGCGTCGGCCGGCAGGAAACGCATGCGACGCAGCGCATCGAGGCAGATCGCAGCGCCCTGATACCCATGCATTCGCCAACGCTGGGCAAGGCCGATGCGCCGGTCGTCATCGTCGAGTTTCTCGATCCCGCGTGCGAAACCTGCCGGGCGTTCTACCCGCGCGTGAAGGAAGATGATGGAGGAGAATCCGGACAAGATTCGCGTGGATGCAGCGCGACGCGCCCTTCCATAACGGATCCAACATGATCGTCGCCGTGTTGGAGGCGGCCCGCCGGCAGGGCAAGTTCTGGGCGGCGCTCGAAGCTCTGCTGGCGTCGCAGGACGAATGGGCACCCCACCATACGCCGCAGCTGGGGCTGGTATGGAAGTACCTCGAGCAACTGGGCCTGGACATGGAACGCAGGGCCCTGGACATGACTTCGCCCGAAATCGCCAAAGTGATCGAGCAGGGCCTTGCGGATGCAAAAATCTTGAATGTATCCAAGACGCGGAGTTCTTCGTCAATGGCAAGCCGTTGCCGAGTTTTGGCTATGAACAGCTGAGATCGCTCGTCGACGACGTGCTGTCGGATGGACGTGCGCGGTGATGTGATGCAACGAATCACGGAGTGAGGCAGAGGACGCGACGCCACGAGAGATCGTTAATTTGTTCGAGGAATGACACGTCCCAAGTTGTATGCCGCCGTCCGAACAAGATCCGAGTGTAGCGCCGGCATCGTGTGTCTGAAATCGCCTCGTGCAAGAGCTATTGCTCAGGGATGAAGCCAAGAATAAGGCAGTTGTAGGAGGCGTAGCTGTCGTCGAACCTACCAGGGCCGAATGGCCGGAGTGCGGCGGGTCCTGACGAAGCCGGATGGACGCATGGCTGCGCACAAAGCTGTCCTTCGCGTCCATCACGAGGTGGAACGGTGAGCATCGGTTGCGATCGCGCGCTGTGTGTCTAGAATGATTTGTCGGGTGCGCGATTCGGGTTCGAAAGCGCCTACTTGGGAACCCGTTCGGCGCATGCAGAAGGGCGCCGAAACCGTTCTACAAAACTGTGGCGCCATGAGCGCTGACGCGGCTTCCGGGGCCACAGATGAGTGGAGATTGTAGATTGAAAAAATGCTCAAGTAACTGATTGATAAGAAAACTGATAGGGATTGTGGCTCCAGTTGTCACCGGTTAGATCCCGGTATGTCGCCCCATGTTTTCAAGTACTTGCAGCGCTTTTGCATGCTGAAGACATATTGCAAAAAGTCACGCAAGTGCTTGTTTTCGCTGTGTTGAGCACTGGACTGTAACTACCCGGATATGGGGAGCAACGGTGGAATTCCAGTCGCGCAGCGCTGCAGGAAACCTGAAAGTGGTTGCGGAGCCAGGCGCCACCTGTTAGGCGCGGCTTGTTTCTTAGGGTAGCTCGGAGCATGCGAGGCATTACCCGGCGGCCAACGCTCGAATCCTGCAAACCTTGTAAGATCAGTGGACCGACTGAGCGGTGTTCCTATTGGTCGGTGTGAACTCGCGACGCGCATATGCCGACGCAGAGACTCAGCGGCGCCCGAATCACGACAGGGTAGAGGACGCGTAATCATGTGACGGTTGGCAGCCGAATGGGGCGTGCGACGAAGCCTCGGGTTGGCCGGCCTGCCACCGCCCGATCCGGCTGCTCAGACCGGCTCTGTTATTCGCCAGCGCTGAACTTCGTAAGAGCCCCCGACCGATTTGTTGGCTTGGCGCGACTCCTGATGCTTGCTCGCAATTCCACTGACCGTCAGCTTGAGTTTCTGGCTGGGGTGAAACGTCACGACGCGGCGCGCGGTCACCCGCGCCGTCTCACCGGTCTTCGGGTTGCGCCCTGGACGCTCGGGCTTTTCGCGCAGCTGAAATCCGCCGAAGCCCGACAGTTTGACGTCCTCACCAGCTTCGAGCGAAGCGCTGATTTCCTCGAAAAAAGCCTCGACCATCTCCAAGGCTTCCCGCTTGTTCAGTCCGACGTTGTCGGCGACGACTTGGACGATTTCTGCTTTTGTTAGCGTCATGTTCTTGTCTTCTAATCCCTGAGCCTGATCGCGGCGGCTGGGCGGCTGTCGCCCGTCTCGAACTCGGGCTGATATAGCACTTTTCCCGATAACAGGTAAAGCACCTGGCAGCTGGACGACGAAGGGGCGGTTTCCCTGGTGGCGCTGCGACTCATGGTGGCGGTGGTTTTCGGCGATCCGTGACGTTCGGGCGGTAATGTCAAAAGCAGCCTGCGCCCACCCTGCTTGATGCGTCAGCGATGGGGTCCGCCGCGTTATCCGCATAGGATTTCGCACAGCTCATATCGCATGACCAGCCCGCATATGCTCGACGCCCTCGACGAAGTCTCTGACGCGCTGGAGACCCCGCCGCAGGGTCTTCACGCGGGGTTCGCCGTCGCACTTGCGGCCGAGAGACCTGCCGAGCGTAGCGATCTGCCGGATCACCTCGCGGATCGTTGGCGGAGAGACCGGGACGGTTGTCATGCCGTTCCGCCTGTTTAGACAGCTGGACGCCGCCGACCGCGGTGGGATGACCAAGGTGGCGCTCGTGGCAGCGCGCGACGGTGGGCGCCGTCCCCGGGGATTTGAGTATCGCGGTGTTCAACGGGGAGGCGTTGCGCGCTATACGGCGCGCACCGTGTTCGGGACATGCAACGACCGTGCGGTCGGGTCGCCTCTTGGTACTTGGGCCGTAATGTCCAGCGCACACATGCGCCCCGGTCAGGCTTCCGGCCAAGGGAACAGATGGCCGAGCCGCACCGTCTTCGTGCGCAGGTAGCCGGCGTTGTGGGGGTTGGGCTCGATGATGTGGGGGACGCGCTCGGCCACCGAAATGTCGTAGTGCTCCAACGCGTGCACCTTGCGGGGATTGTTCGTCATCAGCTTCAGCGTCGCAATGCCGAGGCTGCGCAGCATCGCCGCCGCGACCGAGTAGTCGCGCCTATCCGCAGGGAAGCCGAGACGTTCGTTGGCCTCGACGGTGTCGGCGCCCTGATCCTGCAGCGCGTACGCGCGGATCTTGTTCAGCAGCCCGATTCCGCGGCCTTCCTGGCGCAGGTACAGCAGCACGCCGCGGCCTTCGGTGGCGATCGCGTCCAGTGCTGCTTCGAGCTGCGGGCCGCAGTCGCAGCGCCGGCTGAACAGCGCATCGCCGGTCAGGCATTCCGAATGGACGCGGGTGAGCACCGGCGCCCCGTCGGCCACGGCGCCGAGGGTCAGGGCGACATGCTCGCGTCCGCTGGCGACTTCTTCGAATCCGTGGAGCTCGAACGTCGCCCACGGTGTCGGCAGGTGACACGAGGCGACGTGGAGAACCTCAGCGCCGGACGTTTTGTCCGTTTCGTTGAACTTGTTCTGCATGCTAGTTCTCTGTTGGCTCCGCGCTGCCAGGCCGGACGACGTGTTATCGCCGGACGTTCGAACGGTTTCGGGAAAAGCAGCCAGGATCGGCGATTGACGGTCGGTGCAGGTCGAGGTGGTTGAGATCAATGTGAGTCTTTGCCGGGCATCGTGCAATGGGTGAAAACGCCCCGCGCGGGCTCAGTGCGCGGGTGAAGCCGGGCTCGCCCAAGGTGAAGCTGCCCGCCACGCCCCGAACTGGTCGGCCGCCATGGGATGGCTCACAAAATGGCCCTGTGCGATGTCACATCCCAGTTCCGTCACGCGCCGCAACGCATCCTGGCTTTCCACGCCCTCCGCCACAACTTCGAAGCCCAGCTTGTGCCCCATTTGTGCGGCCGAGCCGACGATGGTCGCGCAATCCTCGCTCTGTACCAGCGGGATGACGAACGACTGGTCGATCTTGATTGCATCGACTGGCAGGCGATGCAGATAACCCAGGCTCGAATAGCCGGCACCGAAGTCGTCGATGGCAAGTTGAAAACCCAGCCGCTTCAGGGAGTGAAGGATCTCGACCGCGGCCGAGGCGTCCACCATCAGCGCGCTCTCCGTCAGCTCCAGCTGAATCCAGCCTGGCTGGGCTCCCCAGGTCTCGACCAGGCCCTTGAGCTTGTCGAGCAGCGTCGGGTCTCGCAGATCGTGCGCCGAGAGATTCACCGACAGCGGCAGTTCGATTCCTGCCATGTGCCACGCGTAGCGCTGGCGGAACGCCGCTTCGAGGACCCAGTGAGTGACGGGGGTGATCATTCCCGCCTGTTCCGCGAGCGTGATGAACTCGAACGTCGGGACCTGGCCGAGCAGTGGATGCTTCCACCGAACAAGTGCCTCGGCGCCACAGATCGCTGCCGAAGCCAGGTGCAGCTTGGGCTGAAGCTGGAGTGCGAGTTGGTGCCTCTCGATCGCGTGGCGCAGCTCCCCCATCAACGCCAGCCTGCGCGAGGCTTCCTGATCGAGCGCCGGTGCAAAGACCGCGTAGTCCCGACCGGCCTGCATCGCATCGCGCATCGCCACGCGAGCGCGTCGTAGTAATACCTCCGCGTCCGCCCCATGGCCGGGAAACAGGGCCAGACCGGTGTGAGTGTGTACATCGAACGCTAACCCCTCGACGTCAATCGAGGTGTGCAACAACTTTGAAAGCTGCTGTGCCGTCGCGGAGGAGCGAGCCGAATCGGCATTCGGTAACAGCAGCGCGAATTCGCCTTCGCCTACGCGGGCGACTGTTTCGGCAAGCTCGGCCTCGATCAGTCGGCGAGCGAATGTCTGGATGAGCCGATCGCCTTGAGCGTAACCCAGGGTGTCATTGACTTCCTGCAGATGGTCGAGGCTCACGATCATGAGCGCGAGCGGCTGGTTCTGCGCGACCGCGGTGGCAAGAACGGACTCGAACCGCTCGCATAAGCTCGCCCGATTGGGCAGACCGGTCAGCGCATCGCAGTAGGCCATGCGGTGAATGGTGGCTTCAGCCTCCTGGCGGCGAAGCCGCGAGCGAAGGTTGCTGATGCCGTAAGCGAGATCGTCGGCCAACTCCGCGAGCAGTTTCACCTCCGCCTCGTCGAAGGCGTCCGGCTCCGAGGCCGCAATCCCCAGCGTGCCGATCACCTCACCGTCGACGTGCAGCGGAAAGGCGCTGGCGGATTCGTAGCGAAAGCGAAGCGCCTCCGCGCGCCACGGCGCGTGATCGGGGTCGGTCAGCAGGTGGCGCACGATGCACGGTTTGCCCGTGCGGATTGAAGTACCGGTCACGCTGTGACCGAACTCGTTGTCGGCCCAGCTCGCATACAGGTTTCGAAGCGTCTCCTCCTCCTGCTCATAGTGGTCGTCGAAACCGAACGCCGCGAGGGAGACGGACTTTCGCTCATCGTGCTGGACGTAGCCGACGTAGCTCATGCGGTAGCCGCCTTGCTCAACGATGACGCGGCACATCGCACTCACCAGTTCGCCTTCATCGCCGGCCCGCAACAGCGTCCTGTTGCCCGCGCTGAGCGTCTTAAGAGCGCGGTTGACGCGAAGTAGTTCCTTCTCGTTGTCGGCTATCGTCGCCGAAGCGTTGGGTCGTGTGATTTGAGCATTGGCTGGCGTACTCATCATTCAGTATAGACAGCCTATCCCTCTTCTTCAGATTTGCGGCAGGAGGCCACGAGTTTGTTTCCGTCGAGGTCGCGTATGTATGCGGCGTAGGCATGCGGCGCGAAAGGTCGGGGGCCGGGGGCGCCTTCGCAGGTACCCCCGAGTTCAAGCGCGCGCCGATGGAACTCGCGCACGGCAGCACGGTTCGGGGCTGTGAGGCCGATGGTCATGCCGTTACCCGTAGTGGCAGGTTCTCCGTTACGCGGGTAGAGGATCATGAACTGCGGTGCCTCGATACCCCAGCCGCAGGCCTTGCCTTCGACCTCAAGCAGGCACTTGAACTGCAGCGGGTCGAGAACCTGGTCGTAGAAGGTCTTCGCGCGCGCGATGTCGCGCGTCCCGAGCGTGACGTGGGTAAAGATGCTCATGGTGTCTTCCTCTCCGTTTTTCTGCCTTATGGGGATCAGCGTTTGCTGACCGTGATGTCGGTCTCTTCCAGATCCCAGGTCGTTGGCGTCTTGCCCTCTTCGCGCAGCTGGTACTTCAGCACCCGGCCCTGCGGGTTCTTGGGCATCGAGCTGCGGAATTCGATATAGCGGGGGAGGGCGTAATAGGGAACGGAGTCGATTGCCCACTTGAACAATTCTTCGGGCATGAGGGCGCTGCCGGGCTTGAGAATCGCGGTGACCTTGACGTCATCCTCGCCCTTGTCGGAAGGCACGGCGTGGACCGCAACTTCTTCGATGGCCGGATGCGCTGCGAAGGCGGCTTCCATCTCGAAGCTCGAGATGTTTTCGCCGCGCCGGCGCAGGTAGTCCTTCTTGCGGTCCACGAAATAGAAGAAACCTTCTTCGTCGAATTTTCCGATGTCGCCGGTGTGGAACCACATGTTGCGCAACAGCTTCATGGTGTCGGCGGGGCGTCCCCAGTAGCCCATGAACATGATGTCGGGGCGCAGGGGGCGAACGACGATCTCGCCTGGCGTGTTGGCCGGAAGCTCACGATCGAGGTCGTCGACGATGCGCACGTCGAAGTCGGGGATGCGCTTCCCGGAGGAGCCCGGCGCTGCGTACTCGCCGCCGGGTAGCGAGGTAATGACGCTCGCTTCGGTGAGGCCGTAGCCATTGCCGCCCACCTGCTTGGCGCCGAAGCGTTCGCGCCAGATCCTCTTCGATTCCTCGGTGAAGGGATTGCCGCGCACGGTGTGGATCTGTCCGACGCAACGTTTCATCGACTCGTTGTCCGGCGCCTGAGCGAGCAGTCCGCCCATGCTGCCGAGGATCGACGCGATGGTGGCGCCGCTGCGCTCGACTTCGGGCCAGAAATTGGATACCGAGAAGCGCTGCACGATCGCGACCCGGGCGCCGACCATGATGTTCGAGAGGATGCCGACACACAGCGCGTTCATGTGGAAGAGCGGCAGCGGGGTGATGGTGATGTCATTCTCGGTTGCCGGTCCCGCGCGCAGCTGGAGGCGGGCGAGATTGCACATGTAGTTGTAGCTCAGCATGCAGCCCTTGGACGGCCCGGTGGTGCCCGACGTATAGACGATGCAGGCGAGGTCCCAGGGATTCGGCTTCGTCTCGATCGCGCCGTCGCGCCGGCCCCGGTGTTCGTCCAGCGGCGCGATGCGGGCGCGGCACTCCGGGACCTTGGTGAGGTGGGCGCGGTGAAGGATCAGCTGCATTTCCGGCAATCCGTCCGCCACCTGCGCGATGCGTTCGACGTAATCCGCCTCGCAGATCACGATTGCAGCCTGCGAGTCCGCGATCTGATGGCGGAGGAACTCGCCCCGCAGCGCAGTGTTGACAGGAACACTCACGGCACACAGTTTGTTGATGGCGAGCCAGGCCACGACTGCATCGATGTTGTTGTCGAGCATGCTCAGGACCGTCTGCCCGGCCTGGACGCCCAATGCTGCGAGCGAGTGGGCGAGGCGCGTCGAAAGCTGGTCGACCTGGCCGTAAGTGTAAAACTCGCCGCCGAAGTCGAGCAGCACCCGCTCGGGGTGCTTTGCAACTGCCCGGTCGAGTGCCGCGATGACCGTATCCTGTGGGCCGACCGACCAGCTTTCCTGATTGCCCATGCCTGCCATGTAATGTCTCCTGTCCCGATTCGCCGTGTTGGGGTGATGTGCAGCTTTCCTTGTGATGGTAAAACATAAACACAAACAGAAAAACTGTCAAATATAAGGAGGCGGAGTGATCATTTTGATGGGGGCTCGGATGTTCATGCGGTTGGGGCACGCTACAATCACCGTCGGTGAATTCTCGGGGAGCGGAGATGGCGGAAGCAGTCGAGGCGGGAAAGGCAAAGGTGAAGAAGCCTCGCGCGACCGCCTCTGCGAAGGAGGGCGCCGAGCCCGCGCCGGTCAAGGCCGTGAAGGCAGTTCGCCGGAACAGGCGGTCCGAAAGCACGATCCTGGGCATTTTCGACGCTACCGAAGCGGTGGTTCTCGAGTCCGGAGCAGACCGGGTAAATATCCTCGACGTTTGTGAGACCGCAGGCATCTCGCGTGGGACGTTCTACAGGTATTTTTCGTCGCAGGACGATCTCCTGGACGCGTTTTCACGTCATCGGCGCGATCGTTTCCATGCCGCGCTGATCGAGGCGACTGCTCCGTATACCGATCCGGACGAACGTTTCGACGCCGTATTGCGATTCGTCGATGATTACCTCGAGCGCGGCAATGCACGACGGCTGCTCGTGGTCGCGCCGGAGTACGCAATGCGCTGGCTGCAGCGCATCTTCCCCGACTCGGTGATCCGGTTCCAGGACGTGCTTGGGCCGGTCTTCGATGCGTGGGAGTCGCGTGCGGGAATCAAAATCGACCGCGAGCTCACCTGCGAACTGCTGGTCCGATACATCCTCAGTGAGATTCTCGTCCCCGCCGGCCCTGAGCGCCGAAGCCTGCCGCGCCGCCTCGAGCGGATGTTCGCCATGCTGATGCAGGGCCGCGTTTCCCGCCGCTGAACACGCCGCGTCCGCCCGCCGCTGCGGACGAGCGAGGGTGCGGCATCCGTCCGTCTTCCACTGCGCTTTGACTCCGCGTCAAACCGCTCCGCCGTGTCCGGCCGGGGCGCTGTGCTTCAATCGGTTGGTTCGTCGAATCGGACGCATTTCACCAACAAGCGCATCCGGCACACCCCGGAGGGAGACAGAATGAGTGGCGCAAACAGTTATGACGTGGCGATCGTCGGTGGCGGGCACAATGGCTTGGCGGCCGCCTGTTATCTGGCCGAGGCAGGCAAACGTGTCGTCGTCATCGAGGCCCGCGAGAAGATCGGCGGCATGGCCTCCAGTGGTTACCTGATTCCGGAGGCGCCCCGGCATCTGATCAACCCCTGCGCGCTTGATCTTATGTCGCTCCGGGTTCATCCCATGATGCCGCAGGAGCTGCAGCTCGAGCGTCATGGGTTTCGTCAGGTCGAAATGTCTCCCGGATATGTGTACGTCCATCCGGATGGCAATTCGCTGGTGTTCTGGCGCGAGCCGGAAAAGACTGCGGCCGAGATCCGGCGCTTCTCGTCCCGAGACGCGGAGGAGTTCCTGGCACTGATGAAGCTCGTGGATGCCTTCATCGACATGGCCATTCCGATGATGCGTGTCGACCCCGCGCAGCGCAACCTGGGCGCGAAATGGCAGGCCCTGAAGGCGGTCCTCAGGAACCGCCATCTGAAACCGGAAATCATGGCGCTCATCGGCAGTCCGGCGTACACGTCGATCATGGAGCGCTTCGAGCATCCGGTCGTACAGTCGGCGCTGTGCTGCCTGCTTGGCGCGGCCGGACCCATCGCGAACGACGCGACGGGGATCTACTTCGCGCTGTTGGGCTTCATCCATCGCTTCGGGCTGGGTCGCGCCGTGGGGGGGACCCAGGCGTTGTCGGATGCGCTGGCAGCCCGGTTGCGCGAGCTGGGTGGGGAGATCCTGGTTTCTGCGCCGGTGGCGGAGATCATTGCCGGCGATGGTCGGGCGAAGGGGGTGCGACTCAAGGACGGACGTGTACTGTCGGCGAAAGCCGTGGTGGCGTCGATCCACCCGAAGATGGCGCTGGAAATGGTTACGCCCGGGGCGCTCGATCGGCGCACGCTAACTCGCGTAGCACTTGCGCCGGCCAACGGCCACGGGGCATCGCCACTGAAGGTCGATGTCGCGCTCAGTAGCCAGGTGAATTACCGCCGCATTGAAGCCCTGCGGGCCGACGGGCTGAGTCTGCGCAAGAGCGTGCTCCTGATCGGCACCTCCGATGCCGTGCTCGACAACTTCCGCTGCGCCGCGAGCGGCGAGGTGTCGAAGCTGCCCTACATGTGGATCACGGTGCCGACCGCTGTCGATCCTGGGCAGGCGCCAGAGGGGCAGGACGTGGCCTACCTCTATCCCGTTGCGACGCCGGTCGAGCCGCGCGAAGGATGGGATGCCATCAGGGACCGGGTAGGGCAGACGGTCATCGACCAGGCCGCCGAATACATGCTGGGTCTCAAGGAATTCGAGATCGGTCGTCGGGTCGAGGCCGCGCCGGACCTGGAGAAACGGCTCAATGTGCATCGCGGCTGCGTGGTGCATGTGGATACGAGCACCACGCGTTCCGCGATGATGAGGCCGGCGGCGGGATTGGGTGGGGACAGCCTGCCGGTTGCAGGACTCTTCCTCGGAGGCGCGGGCATCCACCCGGGTGGTGGGGTCAACGGCTTGCCGGGACGGATCGCCGCCAGTCGGGTGAAGCGTTTCCTCGCACGCTGATGTGGCGCGCGTCGCGCAAGGTGGCCGTAGCTGTCAGGCCGCTTCGGGCGGCGTCTTCGGCGGGGCGTCGGGCCGCATGAGCGGATGTTGGTCGCTGCGCTCGCGCTCGACGGCAGCCAGCACGAAGGCGACCGCGAAGCGTCGCCATGTGTCCGCGTCGTCGGCGTTCGCCACGTCCAGGCCGCACAGGGTGACGACGGTGTAGCGGCTGACGAAGGCGCTGGTGGTCACCTGCGCGGCTGCGGCGAGGAACAGGTCCGGGTCGACGTTCGCACGAAAATCGCCACTTTGGGCCCCGCGCGCGAGCACGCTGCGCATCTTGCGCTTGAGCTCGGGAGCTAGGTCGACAAAGCTGTTGCGCGGCGTGGCATGGCTCTCGTGGTAGCGGATCCCTTCCTGTGCGAGCGCGCTCAGCATGGGGTCGCAATAGGGCCGGATCATGTGGTTGAGGAGTGCCCGCAGCGCGTCACGCGGCGCCAGGTGATCCAGTTCTACCGCGACGAGTTCGCCCATGGTCGTCGCGGACGAGTCTTCCAGCACGCAGGCGAAGAGTTCCTCCTTGCTCCGGAAGTAGTGATAAACGAGCTGTTTTGTGACGCCGGCGGCATGGGCGATATCGTCGATGCGGGCGTCCGCCAGTCCCTTGGCGGCGAATTCCCGTCGCGCCGCAGCGCTGATGCGGCGCAAGGTCTCCCTCTTATCGGGTGCCGCGCGTTCGGTCGACTTGCTCGGGTTTCGGGAAGAGCTGGGCATGTTGGAAGATTTCGTTTCCGCTTGTTGTCCGCGAAGCTTAGCGCAGTTGACTCGAGGTCAAACGACAGTCGCTGCCGAATCGGCCACCGCTTCGATTTGATGGTTAGGATGTGGACGCTTTTGCAAAAAATGCGCATGTGTCTGGCGGTTGTTTCTCGATAACCGCAGCAACGGGCGCCACACAGGAGACAACCGTGAGCACCGATATCCTCAACCTCGACCTCGAAACCGCATACACGGCCGTATCGGAAACCTACAAGGGCAAAGGCGACATTCACGCCGCGTGCCGGGAGATGCGCGGCAAGTCCCCGATCTACGTCGGGGACTTCATCAAGCAGTTCGGCGTGCCGACGAACGCCGGCCTCAAACAGGGCACTCGGCCCACGTTCGCGCTGTTCGGCTACAAGGACGTGATGAACGTGCTGCGTGATGCCGACACTTACACCAACGGATTCATTGCCGAGGGACTGGGGGCATTCTTCGATGGCCTGATCATTCTCGCGATGGACGGCGAGCAACACCGGCGCGTGCGGGCCTTGCTGCAACCGGCCTTCATGCCGGATACGGTCAACAAGTGGCGGGGCCAGATCGACCACGTGATCCGCAAGGACTTCCTCGAGCCGATGGTGTCGCAGAGGAAGGCGGATCTGATGGACTTCGGCTTGTACTTCCCGATCCGTGAAATGTACGCGCTGATGGGTTTCCCGACGGACGACACCGAGAAGTACAAGAAGTACGCGGCATGGACCCTGGCGATGGTCGGAGGCAACCAGGTCGACCCCGAGAAGATCGATGAGGCGCGCCGCAATGCCGGGGTTGCGGTCAAACTGCTCTATGACGCCATTCAGGAGGTGGTGGTCAAGCGCCGCGCCGAGGGCTCCCACGGCGACGACATCATTGGGCGCCTGCTGCGTGCCGAATATGAGGGCGAGAGGCTCGACGACCACCAGGTCATCACCTTTGTGCGCTCGCTGTTGCCGGCGGCGGGCGAGACGACCACGCGCACGTTCAGTTCCGTCATGACCCTGTTGCTGACGACGCCGGGGCTGGTCGATCGCGTCAGGGCCGACCGCTCGCTGGTGCCCAAGCTGATCGACGAAGCCGTCCGCTATGAGCCGGTGGCGACCTTCAAGGTGCGCGAGACGGCCAAGGAGGTGGAACTGCACGGCGTGACGATCCCCAAGGGGTCGTTCGTGCAGTGCATGGTGGTATCGGCGAACCGGGACGAGGAGGTGTTCGAGAACCCGGACCAGTTCGACATCGACCGCAAGCTCAAGCCCTCCTTCGGTTTCGGGTTCGGCCCGCACATGTGCATCGGACAGTTCGTTGCCAAGGTGGAGCTCAATTGCGCGATCAACGCGATCCTCGATCTCTTTCCGAACCTGCGGCTGGACCCGGACAAGCCCGCACCGGTCATCGAAGGTGCCCAGCTGCGCGGCGCGTCCCACGTGCATGTGATCTGGGACTGAACCCGGGCACCGTTCCCGCCCGTCGCGCGCACGGGCGGCTTCCCGACCTCTTCCGGAATTCAACGATGAGAATCTTCCAGACCGTTCCTCAACGGGGCGATTTCGCCTATCAATGCCTGGTCGGACCGCAGAAAGTCAGCGGCGCCAAGCTCGCGGACCTGCGTGATCATTTTGGGCTCAAGCTCACCAAGCACATGCCCTTCGGCAGTGTGCGCGACGAAGAAGGGCACATCTATTCCTTCGTCCGTGCCGTAAATGCGCCTGGCAGCTCCCCCAATCCGACAAAGTTCATCTATCAGTCCACCCGGATTGACGAGCGCCACATTCGGGTCGACAAGGAAAGGATCCTGCCTCGCGCGATGACGATGTTCCCTAAACGCTGGCTGGAAGGAGATACCGCCTGCTGGTCCAGCCTGGACGGCGAACCCGGCGAGCCGTGGCTGATCACCGCGTCGGGTGAGCGCTTCAGCTGGAAGGAGGAGGGGCTTCTCGACATCGGCGGGCCGCTTATCGGCAACGGCATGCAGTGGTACCTGCCCGGCGAGGATTGGGGCACCTTCTACGTGTCGCAACTCTACGACGTGTCCGGCATCTGCGAGGGGCGTCCGGTGAAGGGCGTCATCGCGCTCGACCAGGCGTGGATGGCCGACGGCGGCGCCATTCACTTCCAGAAGGACCTCGTCGTAAACAACAAGATGCACGTCATCTGGTGGTCGTTCGCGACGATCTACAAGGACGGGACCTGGGATGCGGGCTCGTTTATGGTCGGTCACGAGAATCTGGGCTACGCGATCTTCCAGAACCACAAGGGCGAGATCTATTGCACGACGGATATCGAGGGCGAGGTGCGACACAAGGAGGGAAGTTATTTCGCCGAAACTGCCCGTATCGTGGTCGATGGCCGGGAGGAGTGGGAGTTCCTGCCTGATCCGAAAGGCGAAATGATGGACTTTGTCGGCGGATTCCCGATCACCGCGCAACAGGAAGGCCGCTGGAGGCGTGTGGGTGATACGCGCGAGCCGGATCGCTGGATGGCCTGGGGCGAATCGGACCGCCGCAACGGCAGCGCGCGCAATGTGCGCGGCAGCGAACTCTGACGCGCCCAATCAACACGAGACACGAAAAAGGAGCTCCCATGAGCATCGACGCGAAGGCCATCGAGCATTTCCTGCACACACAGCTTGCCCGATGGAACGCCTCCGACAAGGAAGGTTTTCTGGCTGCTTACCGCGAGGTCGCGCCCGGCGGTCTCTCAATCGAATACGTCGGCCGACCGCCCGCTGACGGGTGGCCGGTGCTTGAAGCGATGTGGACCGCACAGAACGCCAAGATCGACATCGAGGAGGTCGCGATGATCATCAATGGCTGCGAGGCGGCCTGTCACAACCGCAACAGGGTGAAGGGGACCGATGTGACGATCGAAACCATCGAGCTCTATCGCTTCGACGAGGGCGGCAAGCTCCACGTGCGCTACTTCATTCGTCAGCCCTGAACGGGCAGTAACGGCGCGGTCGGGAAAAACCGCGATTGCGAACGTCCTCTCTACATCCTGAGGCAGGTGCGGCGTGTTCTGACACCCGGTCAGATCACGCCGTTCTTGTTTCGGAGGGGATTCAGTCGTATATTTGAACAAAAATGCAAAAACTGAACATATAACTACGAGAGGCTGTGCATCGGTGAGGCCGCTCGACCCCGCGATCGAGCGCTTCATGCAGGGTCGGGTGGCTCGTCGAAGTTCTGCAGCCTTGCCTGAGCGTTCTGACCGACGTCTCGCCGGGCAATCCGTTCATCCCAACCGAGGACCCACCATGGCGAGAATCCAGCCCATTCCCCTCGATGCGTTGCCTGCACCGCTTGCCGACGCAGTGGCGCGGGGGTGCGCCAATCGCATGTTGAGTTCCACCGTTCCGGTGCAGGTCTGGGCACATCGCCCCGAGCTTGCCCAAGCCTGGCTCGCGACCCTGGAAACGATGCACGTGAGTGGGGTGCTCGACGGCCGCCTCCGCGAGCTGGTGCGGCTCAGGATCGCCTCGATCACGACCTGCAAGGCGTGTCAGCTCGCGCGCAAGGACGACGCGGTGAGCGAGGAGGATATCGCCTGCCTGAGCGCGGACGATGCTCGTTTTTCGCCGCACGAGAAGGCGGCGCTGCGATACGCCGAGCTCTTTGCGGCCGACTACATGGCCATCGACGACGCGGTATTCGCCGAGCTCGGCCGCCATTTTTCCACCGCCCAGATCGTCGAGCTGAACATGTTCTGCGCGCTGATGCTAGCGGGTGGGCGCATGACCTATGTGCAGCAGGCGTACGCGGAGTAGGGCGATGCACGAAGGCATCCTCGCCGGTATCCGCGTCGTCGAGATCGCATGCGGCATCCCCGGTCCGGCGGCCGGGTTGCTGCTCTCGGAGGCGGGTGCGGAAGTCATCCGCATCGAAGCGCCGGGCAGCGATGCGGAGCAGGGCACGGCCTTGTTCTCCGTTCTCAACAGGGGAAAGCGTCGGGTCGAGCTCGACCTGGATCGCGATGATGGGCGCGGGCGTCTGCGTGCCTTGCTGGCCGACGCCGACGTGTTGATCCACGACTTCATACCTCGCCGTGCGGCAGCGTTGGGGCTGGCGGACGACGTGCTTGCTGCAGCATGCCCGCAGCTTGTTGTCTCGGCAATCACCGGCTGGCCATCCCGGCATCCACTCGCCGAGGCCTTGCCGCGGGAATCGCTCGTGCTCGCGCGCTTGGGTCTGCTCGACGAGCAGCCTGGTCATCGGCCGGGCCCGATCTTCGTCCGCATGCCATTCGCGAGTTGGCTCGCCGCCTGGTTCTGCGTCATCGGGGTGATGGCGCGTCTGATCGCACGTCGACGCGACGGGCGCGGCGGGGCGGCTCACACCAGCCTCGCCCAGGCCGCGCTCGCACCGATGAGCATGCACTGGTCACGCGCCGAGACTCCGACACCGGTGTTCGCGAAAGGGCTCGACAAGACGACGCCTATTCCGCTGCACCGATGCTTCGACGGGCGCTGGATCCATGTGCACTACTCGCCGGACAAGGCGCCTTGGATGGCAGAGGCGCTCGCAGCGATGGGGCCCGAGGCGGTCGCGGCGGAGAACGCGAAATATCCGCCCAGCCACGTTGCGCCAAACTTCGGCGCGAATAGAGCAATCATTGCCACGCGCCCCGCGCAGGAATGGGTCGAACACTTCTGGCAGCACGACGTGGCCGCACAGGTGGCGGCCCCTTTCGGTGAGATATACCGCGACGAACAGGCGCGTGCCAACGGATTTGTCGTGATGGTGGATGATCCCGTCCTCGGTCGCGTGTTCGAACCCGGGCCGGCGTACACCACCGACCCTCCCCCGCGCCTGCGCGGCGGGTTGCTGCCGCTTGAATCGGACCCGGCTTGGAGCGTCCCGCGCGCGCAAGCATTCGACGGCGTGCCGAAGGGGCAGTCGGGGAGCGCACCCCTCACTGGCCTCAGGGTGCTCGACCTGGGCGCCTACCTTGCGGGGCCCTTCGCGACGCAGCTCCTCGCCGACCTCGGCGCCGAAGTCATCAAGGTGGAACCCCCCGGTGGCGATGCGATGCGCCGTCTGGAACGGATCTTCGCCGGCACGCAGCGTGGCAAGCTCGGTGCGACGCTCAAGCTCGGGGATCCGACCGCACAACCGGCACTCGCGGCGCTGGTGCGCTGGGCCGACGTGGTTCATCACAACGTCCGCCTGCCGGCCGCGCACAAGCTGGGTATCGACTACGAAACGCTGAAGGCGATCAATCCGGCGCTTGTGTATTGCCACATCAGCTCCTACGGTCCGCTGGGACCGCGCAAGGACTGGCCCGGGTTCGACCAGCTGATGCAGGCGGCCTGCGGCTGGGAAGTGGAATGCGGCGGCGAGGGGAGGCCGCCGATGTGGTTGCGCTTCGGCGTCGGGGACTACTTCGCCGCGCTGTCGTCAGTGTTCGCACTCCTGCTCGCGCATTTTCAGCGCCAGATAACGGGCGACGGACAGGCGGTGGCGGCATCGCTCCTCGGCGCGACGCTACTGACCGTGGGCGAGGCCGTGATGCGCGCCGACGGCAGTCTGTCCCCGATCGATCACCTCGACGCGGCGCAGACCGGCGTGTCGCCGGATCACCGTCTGTATCGCTGCGCGGACGGCTGGCTGGCTGTCGCCGCGCTGCGGCCGGAGGAAGCGCGGGCGCTCGCCGCCTTGGCCGGGAACGATCGCGAGGCCTGGTTTGCGGCGTTCAGCCGCGAGACGGCCTGCGAGTGTCTGACCGCGGCGGGGGTGCCTTGCGAGCCCGCGCTCGAAAACCCCGGTCTGAGCTTTCTCGACGACGACGGCTGCCGACGGGCGGGGCTGCACGCCGCCTATCCGCACGCGGTGTATGGGCACCTCGAACAGGTCGGCGCGTACTGGAACTTTTGCGACCTGCCCCTCGCCCTTGACCGGGCACCGCCGGCGCTGGGCGAGCACAGCCACAGGGTGTGGCGATCGGTCGGGCTCGACGAAGGGCAGATTCAAAGCATGGTCGCCGCGGCCGTGACCAATCCCTGACGCATGGACGAAGGAGAAACGAACACGTGAACGAACTGGACTTCAGCGGCAAGACGGTACTCGTGGTGGGAGGATCGAGCGGGATCGGCAACGGCATGGCGCAGGCCTTCCGTCGGCGCGGGGCGAGCGTCCACGTCTGGGGCACGCGACCGACCGCCGCCGATTATGCGGATTCGGCCGACTCGAACCTCGAGGGACTCGCGTATGCGCAAGTGGACGTGGCCGACGCAGATGCGGTGGCGTGCGCGCCGGTGCCGTTCGAGCGGCTCGACGTGCTGATCTGCTCGCAAGGCACGGTGCGCTACAACCGCGAGGAGTTCAAGGTGCCGGCCTTTCGGGAGGTCGTGAACGTGAACCTCGTGAGCCTCATGGCCTGCGGCGACAAGTTCCACGACATGCTCGCCGAGAGCCGCGGATCGATGATCATCGTGAGTTCGGCCGCGGCCTTCCATTCCACGGTCGGCACCCCGGCCTACAACGCTTCCAAGACGGGGGCCTACGGCCTTACCCGCACGCTGGGCGAAGCGTGGGCACGCGACGGCATCCGCGTGAACGGCATCGCCCCCGGGCTCGTCGCGACCAAGCTTACCCGCATCACGACGGATCACCCCAAGCGCCTGGAGGCATCGCTCAAGAATATTCCCCTCGGCCGCCTCGGCACGCCGGAAGAGATGGCCGGTGCGGCGCTCTTTCTCGCTTCGCCGCTGGCGTCCTACATGCTCGGCCAGACCCTGCTGGTCGATGGTGGCCTGCTGCTCGCCTGATGGAGATCGAAGATGGCATGGGATTTTGAGACCGACCCGGAATTCCAGCAGGAACTCGACTGGATCGACCGCTTCGTGCGCGAGGAGGTCGAGCCGCTCGAGCATGTCCTCGGCAGTCCCTGGAATATCCACGATCCGCGCTTCGAGGCGCTGGTCCGCCCACTGCAGCGCGAGGTGAAGGCCAGGAATCTGTGGGCTTGCCACCTCGGACCGGAACTCGGCGGGGCGGGCTATGGCCAGGTCAAGCTGGCGCTGATGAACGAGATCCTCGGTCGCGCGCTGTTCGCGCCCATCGTGTTCGGTGCGCACGCGCCCGACTCGGGAAACTGCGAGATCCTCGCGCACTACGGCACGCCCGAACAGAAGGCGCGCTACCTCGAGCCGCTTCTCGACAACCGCATCGTGTCCTGTTTTGCGATGACCGAGCCGCAGGGGGGCGCCGATCCGAAAGTGTTCACGACGCGCGCCGAACAGGATGGCAATGATTGGCTGATTTCGGGGCAGAAGTGGTTCGCGTCGAACGCGCGCTATGCCGCGTTCTACATCGTCATGGCGATCACCGATCCGACCGTGTCGCCCTACAAAGGCATGAGCATGTTCATCGTGCCTGCCTGCACGCCGGGAATCGAGATCGTCCGTAACGTCGGCGTCCCTGACGATCCCGAGGCGACTCATGGCTACCTGAACTTCGACCGGGTGCGGGTGGCGGCGGAGAACATGCTCGGCGCGCCGGGCGAGGCCTTCGTCGTCGCGCAGGTGCGCCTCGGCGGGGGGCGCGTGCACCACGCGATGCGCGTCATCGGCCAGTCGCAGAAGGCGCTCGACGCGCTGTGCGAGCGGGCCTTGTCGCGCAGCACCCAGGGCTCGCTGCTCGCGGACAAGCAGATGGTGCAGGAGAGGATCGCCGATGCGTGGATCCAGCTCGAGCAGTTCCGCCTGCTGGTCATGCGCACTGCCTGGCGCATCGACAAGTACCAGGACTACATGAAGGTGCGCAAGGACATCGCCGCGGTGAAGGCGACGATGCCCAAGGTGCTGCACGACATCGCGTCGAGCGCATTGCAGGTGCATGGATCGATAGGGGTGTCGTGCGAGATGCCCTTCGTCGGCCTGATCGTGCGCGCCTACCAGATGGGGCTCGCGGACGGTCCCACCGAGGTGCACAAGGTCACCGTCGCCAAGCAGTTGCTGCGCGAGTACACCGGTTGCGAGGACCTGTTCCCGGACTATCACCGGCCGACGGCCGAGGCCGCTGCACGGGCGAAGTTCAGCGCGGTGCTGGGATGAGCGCTCACGGGTGGGCGGCGGAGGTCGATCTCGGACGACTCGCCGAATGGATGGATGCGCAGGGGCTGGGTAGTGGGGCGATCGACTCGGTCACGCCGCTCACCGGGGGCACGCAGAACGTCCTGCTGCGCTTTTTTCGGGACGGCGCCGAGTACGTCCTGCGCTGCCCGCCGCCGGGCGCAAAGCCCGAGATCCACGCGACCTTTCTCCGTGAGGCGCGGCTGCTCGGAGCACTTGCCGGCACGGCGGTACCCCACCCGCGCCTGATTGCTGCCTGCAGGGATGCGTCGGTGCTCGGTGCGCCGTTCTACCTGATGGCTCCGGTGGATGGCTTTACCGCAACGCCCACGCCGCTCCGGGGGCTCTATGCCACTGATCCGACGTGGCGCCATGCGATGGGGCTGTCGATGGTCGATGCCTTGCTGCGCCTGGGCGAGGTCGCGCCCGATGCGGTCGGACTGGCGGACTTCGGGCGGCCGGAAGGGTTTCTTGAGCGGCAAGTGCCGCGCTGGCTCATGCACCTCGAGCGCTGCGCGGAGCAGCCCGGTTGGCCGGGGCCGCAGGCGCTGCCTGGTGTGCGCGAGGTGGCCGACTGGCTCGAAGCGCACGTGCCGGCAGCCAACGTTCCGGGGCTGATGCACGGCGATTATCACTTCGGCAACGTGATGTTCCGGCATGACCGGCCGGCGCTTGCAGCGATCATCGACTGGGAGCTTGCGACGCTGGGGGATCCGCTGCTCGACCTCGGCTGGCTCGTCGCGACCTGGCCCGACCGCGACGGGCGGGGCGCCGGCACCATCCGCATCGCGCCCGCCGACGGTCTTCCCTCGACCGCCGAACTCGTCGAACACTATCGCCAGCGCAGCGCGCGCGATCTGTCGGCGATCAATTGGTACGTCGCGATGGCACGCTTCAAGCTCGGCATCATGCTCGAGGCCAGCCATGCGCGATCCTGCGCAGGCAAGGCTCCGGCGGAAACCGGCGCGCAGCATCATTCGTCCGCGGTGCGCCTGCTCGAAGCGGCGATCGCGGGGATCGAGGTGCGGGCGTGAATGGGCACGGGGTTTCCCCGGCATCCATGCGCAGCGCCCTGGTGGCGCTGGTCGCATGCCAGGTCGGACTGCACGCCTGCGTGCAGGGGGCTCGCCTGGCCGCGCCGCTGAGCGTCCTGCGGCTGGGGCATTCCGAGTGGGCAGTGGGGCTCGTCATGACGATGTTCGCGCTATTTCCCGCGATCTTCGCGATCCCGGCCGGACGGCTTGCCGATCGGCACGGCTACCATCTGCCGCTGCGCATTGCGGCCGGCCTGTCGCTCGCGGGTGCGTTGCTCGCAGCGTCGGTACCCCATCTCATTGCCCTGTGTGCGGCCGCTGCGTTGTGCGGCGCGGGCTCGGGCTTCGGCATGATCGCGATCCAGCGCACGGCCAGCCGATTCGCGCGGGACGAGGCGGATCGACTTCGCGTGTTCAGCTGGATCGCGCTCGCTCCGGCCGTGGCGGGACTCTTCGGGCCGATGATGGCCGGCGTGTTGATCGATCATCTCGGCTTTTCGGCGGCGTTCGCCGCGCTCGCGCTGCTTCCGTTCGCGACCCTGGTGATCGCCCAGGCGGTCCCGCATGAAAGCCGGGCGCCGGTCTCCGCGTTGAACCGCAAGCAGCCGTCCGCTTGGGGCCTGCTCCGCCTGCCGTCGTTCCGGCGCCTGCTCCTCGTCAACTGGCTGGTGTCGGCCAGTTGGGACGTGCATGGCTTCGCGTTGCCGATTCTCGGGGTCGAACGCGGCTTCAGCGCATCGGCGCTGGGGGCGGTGCTGGCGGCCTATGCGGTGGCGTCGATGTCGGTGCGCGTCGTGATCCCGTTTGTGGCCGAACGCCTGCCGCGACGCCATTTGCTTGCGGGGGCGCTTTTCATCACGTGTCTGGTGTTCGTGCTGTATCCACTGCTCCAGAGTGCATGGGCCATGGCGCTGTGCGCCGCGACCCTCGGCCTTGCGCTGGGCGCGATCCAACCGACGATTCTCGCGACGCTGCATCAGGTCACGCCCCGCGAGCGGCACGGCGAGGCGCTGGCTTTCCGCTCGATGACGGTGCACGCCTGGATGACCGCGATGCCCCTCCTTTTTGGCGCCATTGGGGCGAGTGCCGGCGCGGCCGTGCTGTTCTGGGTGATGGCCGCGGCGCTCGGTCTCGGGGGCCTGCAGGCCCGGCGGATCGACACGGACAACGGGGCTCCCGGGCGCCGCGAGGAACATCCACAACAGGAGGAGAGGACATGCAGCTGAGCGGAAAGCGCCTCATCGTGACCGGCACCGCAGGGGGCATCGGTGCGAGTGCACTGCGCGGACTGGTGGCGGCCGGTGCGCGGCTGGCGGCGCTGGACGTGAATGACGAGGCTGGCCGCGCGGAAGTGGCGCGCGCCAATGTGGGAGCCTCGGGCGAGGCGAGGTATTTCCACTGCGACATTCGCGAGCGTGCCGAAGTCGATAGGATCGTCGCGCAGGCCGTCGCCTGGTTGGGCGGCCTCGACGGACTGGTGAACATCGCCGGCGTCGAGCGCGCGGCGCCGGCCGAAGCGATCGTCGAGGCCGACTGGGACCTCATATTCGACGTCAATGCGCGCGGTACCCTGAACACCAACCAGGCCGTCTTTCCGCATCTGCGGGAGAAGGGCGGTCGCATCCTCAACTTCGGCTCCGCGGCGGGGGTCATGGGGCTGCCCGGGTGTGCCCACTATTCGGCCGCCAAGGCAGCGGTCCTCGGCTGGACCCGAACGGTGGCGAAGGAGTGGGGGCGACACGGCATCAGCGTGAATGCCGCTGCGCCGGGCATGTGGACACCCATGTACGACGCCCACCGCGCACGAATGGACCAAGATGCCCTGCGGGCGCACGACGCGATGATGGCCGGGTTGATCCCGCTCGGCGGCAAGCTCGGCGACCCCGATCGCGACATGACGCCTTTCGTGGTGTTCATGATGAGCGACGGGGCTCGCTTCATCAGCGGCCAGACGCTAGCCGTCGACGGTGGACTCATGATTCCGTGATGCAGGAGCGAGAACCGTTGCACTGTCGGCTGCACTAACGCGCGCCACGTCCGCATTCCCGCCCCAGGCAGGGCAGGTGTCCTCCGGCCTGCCCTGGTCCCTGCTTGAACACTTGGCAGTACGCATTAAATGGAGCACTATGCGCAAAAGTGTTCAGAAACAGCGCCGTCTTATCCGGCGTGAAGGCACCGTGTCGAGGCCATTGCACATGGCCGGCACAGCGTGTTCGTTCACGACCGGGCGGTGCGCCAACGGAGGAAGACGAAATGAGCAGTGTCAAGGACGTTACGCTGGAGAGCGCGTTCGCCGGAGTGGCCGACAACTACCGCGGTGAGGATGTCGATCTGCATGCGATCTACCGCGAGATGCGGAAGAACTCGCCGATCATTGCCGAGAACTTCATGGGCAAGCTCGGCGTGCCGAACATCGCAGGGCTGGATCCGAACCGGCCGACCTACACCGTGTTCAAATACAAGGACGTGATGACCGTCCTGCGCGATGCCGCAAACTACACCAGCGGTTTCATCGCCGAAGGGCTGGGGGCCTTCTTCGACGGCCTGATCCTCACCGGCATGGACGGCGAGGCGCACAAGAAGGCACGCGGCCTGCTGCAGCCCATCTTCATGCCCGACGTGGTCAACACGTGGCGCGACAGCAAGATGGATCCCATCGTGCGCAACGAGTACCTGCTGCCGCTGGTGCCGAAGAAGAAGGCCGACCTGATGGACTTCGGCCTCCACTTCCCGATTCGCCTGATCTACGCGCTGATCGGTTTTCCCGACGACGAACCCGAGAAGGTCGAACAGTATGCGGCGTGGGCGCTGGCGATCCTTGCCGGCCCCCAGGTCGATGCCGAGAAGGCCGCGATTGCACGCAAGGCTGCAATGGAAGCCGCAAAGGCGCTCTACGACGCGGTCAAGGAAGCCGTCGTCGCCGTGCGCCAACGCGGTGCCGAAGGAAACGACCTCATCAGCCGCCTGATCCGTGCCGAATACGAAGGGCGCAAGCTCGACGACCACGAGATCACCACCTTCGTGCGTTCGCTGCTCCCGGCAGCCGGTGAGACCACGACGCGGACCTTCGGCTCGCTGATGGTGTTGCTGCTCGAGCGCCCGGACGTGCTCGACAGGGTCCGCAAGGATCGCAGTCTGGTCGGCAAGGCCATCGACGAAGCGATCCGGTTCGAGCCCGTGGCGACCTTCAAGGTGCGTCAGGCGGCGCAGGATCTCGAACTTGGCGGCGTCCGGATCCCGAAGGGTGCCATGGTCCAGTGCATCGTTTCTTCCGCCAACCGCGACGAGGAAGCCTTCGAGAACAGCGAAGAGTTCGACATCGATCGCAAGCTCAAGCCTTCATTCGGCTTCGGCTTCGGCCCTCACATGTGCATCGGGCAGTTCATCGCCAAGACCGAGCTCCAGGTGGCGCTGAACGCCATTCTCGATCTGTTCCCCAACATCCGCCTCGACCCGGACCAGCCGAAGCCGCGGATTACCGGCGCACAGCTTCGCGGCCCTCACTCCGTCCCGGTCATCTGGGATTGAGGTGACGCGCGGACCGGCTGAGCCAGTGGCCGAGATGGAAATTTTGTTAAACATGAACACAATACAAAAAAGTGTTTAACAAAACGAATTTCTTGCTCTAAGATAGAGGCTCATAACCGGTTCGCGCCCAACGCGGACGCCACTCCAACAGGGGACACACACATGAAGCTCGAAGATCTCATCCTTGTCAGCGTCGATGACCATGCGATCGAACCGCGTGGCGCCTTCGACCGCCACATGCCCGCCAAGTACAAGGGCCGCCAGCCGCGTGTCGAAAACCGCAACGGCCGCGACATCTGGGTGTTCGAGGAGCAGGCAACGGGCTACATGGGGCTGAACTCGGTGGTCGGGCGTCCGAAGGAGGAGTACGGCATGGAGCCGCTCTCCTACGAACAGATGCGCCGTGGTACCTGGGACATCAAGGCGCGGGTCGACGACATGAATGCGAACGGCGTGCTCGGGTCGCTGTGTTTCCCGACCTTCCCCGGTTTCGCCGGTCAGCGCTTCCAGGTCATGCCGGACAAGGGCGTCAGCCTTGCAGCCATCCAGGCCTACAACGACTGGCACCTGCACGACTGGTGCAATGCTGCTCCGGGTCGCTTCATCCCCTTGATGATGGTGCCATGGTGGGACATGCAGGCCGCTGCGGCCGAGGTGAAGCGCATGGCCGATCAGGGTGTGCATGCCATCACGCTGTCCGACAACCCGACCGTTCATGGCTACCCGTCCATCCACAACCCGCACTGGGATCCCCTGTGGAAGGCGTGCGAAGAGAACAACGTCGTGATCTGCTGCCACATCGGCACCGGCGTGAAGGCGGCTCACGCCTCGGACGAATCGCCGATCGACGCCTGGATCACTTCGATGCCGATCTCGATCTCCAACTCGGCGGCGGACTGGATCTGGGCGCCGATGTGGAAGAAGTACCCCAAGCTGCGCATGGCCCTGTCGGAAGGCGGCATCGGCTGGATCCCGTATCTGCTTGAGCGCGCCGATTTCACGCACAACCATCACCACGCCTGGACGAACTCGAACTTCGGCGGCAAGAAGCCCAGCGACATCTTCAACGAGCACGTCATCACCTGCTTCATCGAGGATGCGTTCGGGCTCAGGAACCTCGACTCGATCAACGTCGATATGGTCACCTGGGAGTGCGACTACCCGCACTCGGACTGCACCTGGCCGAACTCCGCGGACGTGTTCTGGCAGCAGGCGAAGAACCTGCCCGACGACATCATCAACAAGATCAGCCACCTCAACGCGATGCGCGAATTCTCGTATGACCCGTTCGCCATCCTGGGGCGCGAGAACTGCACCGTCGGCGCGCTGCGCGCGCAGGCGACGCATGTCAGCATCGAGCCGGCGCTGGGTCTCGGCGGCGCAGCTCCGCAACGCGACCCCAGCAAGCCGGTGACCTCGGGCGACATCAACAAGATGTTCGCCTCGGCGGACGCGCAGACCGCGCTCTGAGTCCGGTTGCAGTGCGGTTGGCGGGCACGCGCGGCGTGTCCGCCGGCCGATGGTCGTCCGTGCCATTAGCGGGCGACGCGACCCGGGTCATCCACGCCGTTGCTCAAGCCGACGGCCCACTATCGAACGCGCCATGTCCATAGACCAGTTCAAGTACAGTCGCATTCCGCCGGAGGCCGAAGCACTTCGTGCGGAAGTGCGCGCCTTCCTCGCCGAAGCCCTGAAGGATTACCCGGCGGTCCGCCGTGCGGATTCCTGGATGGGGTTCGACGCCGAATTCAGCCGTCGCCTGGGAGCGAAGGGCTGGGTCGGCATGGCCCTGCCCAAGCGCCATGGTGGTGGCGAGGCGAGTCCCTTCGCGCGCTACGTCGTGATCGAGGAGCTGCTCGCCGCTGGCGCGCCCGTGTCCGCGCACTGGTTCGCCGATCGCCAGAGCGGCCCGCAGATCCTGCACTACGGCACCGATGCGCAGAAAGAACGCCACCTGCCGGCGATCTGCCGCGGCGAACAGTTTTTCTGCATCGGCATGAGCGAGCCCAATTCGGGCTCCGACCTCGCTTCGATCAAGACGCGCGCACGCCGTGAAGGGGACAAGTGGGTGGTGAATGGGCAGAAGGTGTGGACCACCAACGCCCACCGCTCGCACTACATGATCGCGTTGGTACGCACCGGCGAGAACAGCAAGCGCCAGGAAGGACTCTCGCAGTTCATCATCGACCTCAGTCTGCCGGGCATCACCATCCGGCCGATCAAGGACCTGACGGGCGCCGAGCATTTCAACGAGGTCTTCTTCGACGAACTCGTACTCGATGCCGACGCCATCATCGGTACCGAAGGGCAGGGCTGGGGGCAGGTCACCGCCGAACTCGCCTTCGAACGCAGCGGTCCCGAGCGCTTCCTCAGCTCGATCGCGCTGCTCCACACGCTCATCGACGCGGTGGGCCGTAGTCCTGATGCCCTGCAGGCCAAGGAGATCGGCCGCTTCGCCGCGCGACTGGTGACGCTGCGCAACATGTCGTTGGCGGTGACGGCCCAACTCGCGGCGGGCAACAACCCGGCGTGGGAGGCCTCGGTCGTGAAGGATCTCGGTGCGGTTTTCGAGCAAGAGATTCCGGAAGTCGCGCAGCTGTTGTGCGAGCTTCCGCCAACCGTTCAGGGCGGCAGCGACCACGCCCAGGTGCTGGCCTATCTGACCCAGATGGCGCCATCGTTTTCACTGCGCGGCGGCACGCGGGAGATTCTCCGCGGCATCATCGCGCGCGGATTGGGGCTGCGTTGATCATGAGAGACCTATTCGATTCCTCTGTCGAGCGCCTGTTCTCGGACCTCGTCACCGCCGACGCGGTGTTGGCTTGCGAGGGCGGCGAATGGCCGACGGAGCTGTGGACGGCTGTCGAAGCATCCGGATTCACGCTGGCACTGGTGCCGGAGTCGCTCGGCGGTGCAGGTGCCACGTGGGCGGATGTATGTGGTGTGCTGCGTCTGGCCGGCCGCTTCAACCTCCCGCTGCCGCTGCCCGAAGCGATGCTCGCCAATTGGTTGCTGGGTGCGAGCGGACTGGCCGCCGTGTTGGGAACGCTGAGTGTTGCCGCGCGCGGCACACTGCGCCTGGAAAACGGCCGTGTGACCGGGGCCGCTGTCGATGTGCCATGGGGGCGCCACGTCCGCCACGTGGTGGCCGTCGCAGCGGGCGCGGCGCCGGCGGTGGTGCTCCTGCCGACCGAGGCGGCGACGGTGGTGCGTACCGTGAATACGGCCGCCGAACCGCGCGACACGCTCAAATTCGAAGCGGTGGTGCCGCTCGCAAGCGCGGCTTTGCCGACGGCACTGTCGGCCGACGTGCTCAAGCTTGGCGGTGCAATGATGCGTGCCGCGCAGATTGCGGGCGCGCTCGAAACCGTGTTGGCGATGGCCACCACGTATGCCGGTGAGCGCGTGCAGTTCGGCAAGCCGATCGGCAGTTTCCAGGCGATCCAGCACCAGATTGCAGTCCTCGCCGAACATGCGGCGGCCTCCGTGATGTCCGCCGAAGCGGCCTTCGCCGAGTCGGACGATCGGCTCGCACGCCTGCCGGTGATGGCGGCCAAGATCTGCGCCTCCGAGGCCGCGGGGATCGGGGCGGGTGTCGCCCACGCCGTGCATGGCGCGATCGGCTTCACCCACGAACACGCCCTGCACCTGACGACCCGCAGGCTGTGGTCGTGGCGCAGCGAGTTCGGCTCGCTCACCGACTGGTCGCAGCAGCTCGGTCGCGCGCTCTGCGGCGCCGGCTCCCAGGCATTGTGGCCATCGGTTACCGCCGGCGTGCTCGCCGCATACGAGGAGACTGCAGCATGAAACCCTTTCTGATCCTCGAACGCGAGGACGCCATCCTCACCGTCCGCATGGATAGCCCGGAGACGCGCAACGCGCTCTCCGACCCGTCACAGATGCAGGAGTTCGTCGACCTGTGCGCCAACGTCCGCACGGACCGCTCGATCAAGGTCGTCGTACTCACCGGCAACGGACCGGCTTTCTGTGCCGGCGGCAACGTCAAGGACATGCGCGAACGCGGCGGCATCTTTGCCGGGTCGCCCTATGAGGTGCGCGAGAGCTACCGCAATGGCATCCAGCGCATCCCGCTGTGCCTTTACGACCTGGACGTGCCCGTCATCGCGGCGATGAACGGACCGGCGATCGGCGCGGGCCTGGACTTGGCGTGCATGTGCGATGTGCGCATCGCCGCCGACACCGCGAAGTTCGCGGAAAG
The DNA here is from genome assembly GCF_012910905.1 of Aromatoleum toluvorans. Classification (GTDB taxonomy): domain Bacteria; phylum Pseudomonadota; class Gammaproteobacteria; order Burkholderiales; family Rhodocyclaceae; genus Aromatoleum; species Aromatoleum toluvorans. Next base: position 89,756 of record NZ_WTVN01000001.1, on the reverse strand, counting down.
CTTCGTGAAGCTCGGCATCGTGCCGGGTGATGGCGGTGCGTGGCTGCTGCCGCGCATCGTCGGTATGCCCAGGGCCAGCCTGATGGCGCTCACCGGCGACATGATCGACGCCCAGACCGCGCTCGCGTGGGGCCTCGTGACCGAGGTGGTACCCGCAGCCGAGCTCGAGACCGCGGCGCTGGGCATTGCCCGGCGCATGGCGGCTAATCCGGCCCACGGCCTGCGCCTTACCAAGCGCCTGCTGCGGGAAGGCCAGCACATGCGTCTCGATTCGCTGCTGGAGATGTCGGCGGCCTACCAGGCGCTTGCCCATCACACCGAAGATCACATGGAAGCGGTCGCAGCCTTCGTCGAGAAGCGCGAACCGAAATTCACCGGCCGCTGAGCCGGGAAACTGCACGAGAACAGGCGGAGGAACAAGGATGCGGACCGTATTCCGTGAAGATCATGAAATGTTCCGCGAGATGGCGCGGCGCTTCATCGAGAACGAGATCGTCCCCCACCTGCACGAGTGGGAGGCGGTCGGGATCGTGCCGAAGTCGGTCTGGCGCAAGGCGGGCGAGGTCGGCCTGCTGTGCTCGACGGTGCCGGAGGAATACGGCGGTGCGGGTGGCGATTTCGGCCACTCGGCGGTGATGATCGAGGAGCTGGCGCGGGTCAATGCGACCGCGATCGGCTTCACGACCCACTCCGAGATCGTCGCCCCTTACATCGTTGCCTACGGCAGCGAGGCGCAGAAGAAGAAGTGGCTGCCGCGGATGGTTGCGGGCGAGATCATCGGCGTCATCGCGATGAGCGAGCCCGGCATCGGTTCCGACCTGCGCTCGATGCGCACCAGCGCACGGCGCGATGGCGACGAATACGTCATCAACGGCCAGAAGACCTTCATCACCAACGGTGGCAACGCGGACCTGATGGTCACCGCGACCAAGCTCGACCCCAATGCGAAGGAGCTCACGCTGATCTGCGTCGAGGCCGATCGCCCCGGATTCTCCAAAGGCCGGCTGCTTGAAAAGATCGGACTGAAGGGCCAGGACACCTCGGAACTCTTCTTCGACGACGTCCGTGTCCCGGTCGAGAATCGCCTCGGCGACGAGAACAAGGGCTTCGGCTATCTCACGCACCAGCTCGCGTGGGAACGCACCATCATCGGCATTCGCGCTGCCGCCTCCATCGAGGCGCTGATCGACGACACGCTCGAGTACGTGCGCGAGCGCAAGGTGTTCGGCAAGACGGTCTTCGATTTCCAGAACACCAAGTTCAAGCTCGCCGAATGCAAGGCGCAGGCAACCATGCTGCGCGTGTTTGTGGACGACTGCCTGGGCAAGGCCATGCGCGGCGAACTCTCGCCCGAGGTCGGCGCGATGTGCAAGCTGGTCGGTTCCGAGATGCAGGGCAAGGTGCTCGACGAACTTCTGCAGCTGCACGGCGGCTACGGCTTCATGAGCGAGTACAAGATCAGCCGTGCTTGGGTCGATGCACGCGTCGCGCGTATCTACGGTGGCACGTCCGAGATCATGAAGGAAATCATCGCCCGCTCGCTCTGAGCAGACCAGACCGCGCGGGCGTGACGCAGATTATGTCTTCTCCTCCGACGGTGCGCGGTGCGCTGCCGGTTTACGGGACCTCGGCAACACGGTCCCGCTCTTTCTTCTGTGGGGACGCCCTGCGTCACGGGCGCCCCCGCACGCCGCAGGACAAACGGGAGAACGCAGCATGAAAGAAGGGCAAACCGACGACGCCGGTGACGCGGACCTGCGCGGTGGCGTATCGCGCGAGGCGGCGGAAGACGCCGTACGCACCCTTATCCGCTGGGCCGGCGACGAACCGGGCCGCGAGGGGCTCGTCGATACGCCCTCGCGCGTCGTGCGCGCCTACGAAGAATTCTTCGCCGGCTATTCGCAGGACCCGGCCGAAATCCTGGCTCGCACCTTCTCCGAGGTCGAGGGCTACGACGAGATGATCGTCATGAACGACATCCGCTTCGAAAGCCACTGCGAGCACCACATGGCGCCGATCATCGGCAAGGCGCACATCGGTTACCTCCCGAACCACCGCGTGGTCGGCATCTCCAAGCTCGCGCGGCTGGTCGAGATCTACGCAAAACGCCTGCAGATCCAGGAAAAAATGACGGTGCAGATCGCCGACACGCTGCACTCCGTGCTGCAACCCAAGGGCGTCGCGGTTGTCATCGAGGCGTCCCACCAGTGCATGACCACGCGCGGGGTGCACAAGCCCGGCGCAGGCCTCGTCACCAGCCGGATGGTCGGCGCGTTTCGCGAAGACGCCTCGACGCGCCGCGAATTCCTCGCGATGATCGGCATGGGCGGCCCGCGCGGCCTGCCGAATACCTGAACGGAGACCGGAAATGAGCGAGCAGGCGACCCCCTGGAGCGACGAATTCCTCCTCGGCTATGGGCCGATGGACGACATCCACCACGAGTTCGTCGAGCTCGTGCACGCCATGCAGGTTGTCGGAGACGAAGTCTTCCCGGTGCTGCTCGACCGTTTCGCCGCCCACGCCGAGCACCACTTCGCGGAGGAAGCCGCCTGGATGTCGGCAGGAAACTTCCCGGCGCGGGACTGCCACGTCGAGGAACACGAGAAGGTCATGGCGTCAGTGCGCGAAGTGCAGCAGATGGTCGCGGCGGGCAACATCGAGGTCGGGCGCCGCCTCGCTGTCGCGCTCGAGGATTGGTTTCCGGGCCATGCGACCTACATGGATTCGGCGCTGGCGCAATGGATGGTCAAGCGCAGCACGGGCGGCGTGCCGCTGGTCCTGAAGCGCACGGTGACGACCTGAAGGTCGGGTAGGTCGGCGCGCTGCGATTGGTCGCGGCGGCTATGGCAGCGGGATTCGCTCGGTGCTGTCTGCTGCGGTATCCAAAGGGCACTTCGTGCGACCATTCATCACTCAGTTGTGATGTTCCCTCGGCAATGACCTCGTCAGCGGTTCGGCCTGACCTGTCGGCGGTGGCATGAGGGTTGAACCGCTGGGACGCAGCGGCCTAGAGCAGTCACTCCGCCATGGAATCATCCCGAGCGCCCGCCTTTCCTTCTAATGACGGCCGCGCCCTATCCCGCGGAAGGGTCTGGGCAGGAACTTCAATCCGGAATTTCCAGTTCGACGAGCCGTCGCCAGATGGTGGAGCGACTCCTGGCAGCCAAGGGAGCAGAACTCCACCGGAACCGGCTCCGGAACGCCTTCCTGCGCAATGTTCACCTCCGCCCTGCTGGCGACCTCGCGCAGGGTGACCGTCGTCACCATCTCGCCGGGGAGGTTGGAGTCGTCGGACTTGTCCGTGTAGCACCGCTGCTCTAGCTGCGCAGAAACAAACCTGCGCACACGCCACGTAACCAGCGGTTGCCCGCGTCGTGGTGATAGCGGGCGTGCCAGTGCTGCTTCACCGTGAACGACGGGATGGCGAAGGGGCAGGGGAATACGCGCAGGTCCGCGCTGCGCGCAAGCGTCTCGCCGATCTGCAGCGGCAGCGTCACGATCACATCTGTCGTCGATACGATCGCAGCTAGGCCCAGGAAGCCTGGCAGTTCGAGCACCACTCTGCGCTCGACGCCGTGCGACGCGAGCGCGCTCGCGAGAAAGCGATGGCCGGTGCCGGAAACGATGCCGACATGGCTTTCGCGGCGGTAGTCGTCTAGCGTAAGCGCCTCTCCGATCCGCGGGTGGTGGCGGTTGGCGAGGCATACCCAGTCCTGCGTGAATAACACCTGCTGATAGAAGCCGGCGCCCAGCTCCGGAATCAGACCCAGCGCAAGGTCGGCTTCGCCCGACTGCAGGCGCTCCCCTGTCGTCGCGTCGATACGGCCGGCTTCCAGGCGCACGCCCGGCGCCGCGGATCTCACGTGCGCGAGCAATTGAGGCAGCAGCGTGACGTGGCTCGCGTCCGTCATGCAGATGCAGAAGCGCCGCTCCGCGCTTGCCGCCTCGAAGCTCGTGTCCTCCGTCGAGAGACGACGCAACGCTTCGAGCGCCTCGCGCGCGATCGGGATCAGCGCGTCGGCGCGCGGCGTCGGCTGCATGCCGGCCGGTGTGCGGACGAAAAGGGGGTCCGCCAACTGCTCGCGCAGCCTTGCGAGCCAGATGCTCACGGTCGGCTGGCTCTGGCCCAGCTGCTCCGCCGCGCGGGTGACGCTGTGGGTGCTGTAGAGCAGGTCGAAGAGCCGCAGGAGCTTGATGTCGAGCAGGGCCGCATCGCCGTCGGCGGCTGGGTTCATCTGTCCCGCAATATTGAGAATTGCAATGTGATCTATTGTATGTGCTGCATTTACGACATGTCCAGCCACCCCTAAAGTTCGCCCATCACTCGATGACGAGTCGAACGAATGGAAAGGAGCGGGACATGAAGATTTGCGTGCTCGGTGCAGGCGCACTGGGATGTTCGATCGGTAGCGTGCTGGCGGAAGCCGGGTCGGAGGTGGTCCTGATCAATCGTCTGCAGGAACACGTCGACGCGATCAACCGCGACGGCCTGCGGGTGCGCGACGGCGACCGCGAGCGCTTCGTGAAGGCCAAGGCGCGCACCTCGTGCGAGGGCATCGGCCCGGTGGACCTGGTGATCGTGCTGGTGAAGTCCTTCCATACCCAGGAAGCGATCGAAGGCGCGACCTCGATCATCGGCGAGCACACGCTGGTGCTGTCGCTGCAGAACGGCCTCGGGCACGAGGATATCCTCGCCGAAGTCGTCGGCCGCCACCGCGTGCTCGCCGGCAAGACCTATGTCGGCGGCGTGCTGCTGGGGGCGGGGCACATCATCGCCGGCACGCGCGGAAAGGAAACCATCATCGGCGAACTCGACGGCACGGTCAGCGAGCGCGTGCAAGCGGTGGCGGCGGAGTTCAACCGCGCCGGCCTCGAGACCACCGTCAGCGCGAACATCATGGGCACGATCTGGGACAAGCTGCTCGTCAATGTGGCGACCGGCGCGCTCTCGGGCATCACGCGCCTGCCCTACGGCGGTCTGTACAAGATTCCGGAGGTGATGGACTGCGCGCTGGCGGCGGTCGGCGAGGCGATGGCGGTGGCGAAGGCTGCCGGGGTCGAACTGTCGACGCGCGCGCCGAAGGACGCTTGGATCAAGGCGGCGGAAGGCCTGCCGCCGGACTTCAAGGCCTCGATGCTGCAGAGCCTGGAGAAGGGCGACGCCACCGAGATCGATTTCATCAACGGTTCGGTCGTGCGCTGGGGCGAAAAGACCGCCGTGTCCACGCCAGTCAATCAGGCGCTGGTCGCGAGCATCAAGGGGATCGAGCACTGGCTCGCGAACTTCGCCGCCAAGGCATGACGTGACGACGATGACGACCACTCACCGCGCCTACGTCGAGCACGTCGCAATCCGCGTCGCCGACATCTACTGGCATATCCGCTTCTTCCGCGACGTGCTCGGCATGACGATCCGCGAGACCACGCCGGAAGGGCAGGCGCCCTACCAGGTATGGACCATCGGCGGCATGCAGCTGATGTCGGTGCCGGGCTTCAAGGCCCCGCCGAGCAATGATGCCGGCTGGCTCGCCCACCTCGGGATCATGGTCGAGAACCTCGAAGCGGCGCTCGACGCGGCGCGCGCCTGGGAGGTCAGGGAACTGCCGCAGGGACGCAACTGGCTGCAGTTGCCCGACGGCCTCGCCATCGAACTCATCCAGGCGAACGGCAATGCCGTCGCCGAGGCGCTCGCGCTCAAGCCGCGCGCCTGAACCAATAACCCCGTACCCGAGAACGATATGATCAATATCCCCAAACGGGAATTCCAGACCCCCGAACGTTACTGGGACGACGCGCAGGAGGGCGACGAATGCGTCAGTCCGGCCTACGCCGTGACCGAGGCGCGCATCAGTGCCTATGCTGAACTCACCGGCGACTTCACCCCGGTGCACGTCGACGAAGATTACGCGAAGACGACGCCCTTCGGCACCCGTGTCGCGCACGGCCTGCTGGGTCTTTCGATCGCCGACGGCCTCAAGACCCAGTGCGAATATCGCTTCCTGCCTGGCATGTCGCTCGGCTGGACGTGGGACTTCCTGCTGCCAATCAGGATCAACGACACGCTGCGCGTGAAGTTTCGTGTCGGCACGATGCGCGCGTCGAAAAGCAAGCCGGGCTGGGGCATCGTCGTGCTGCCGTCGGAACTGATCAACCAGAACGGTGAAGTCGTGCAGCGCGGCGAGCACCGCCTGATGATCCCGCGCCGCCCGCAGGCGACCGCGTAAGGAGCAGTCCATGAACGCACAAGCGCAACCGCTCTCCGGCATCCGCGTCATCGACTACAGCCACTTCCTCGCCGGCCCCTACTTGAGCCGCTGCCTCGCGGCGCTCGGTGCCGAGGTCATCAAGATCGAGCGCCCGACCACCGGCGACGCCGGCCGCCAGCATGCCTGGCTCGTCGATGGCCTGACGAGCGGCTACTACCTGCAGCAGAACATGGGCAAGAAGGGCCTGTGCATCAACATCAAGGATCCGCGCGGCCGCGAGATGCTGGAAAAGCTGTGTGACGGCGCCGACGTCTTCATCGAGAACTATCGCCCCGGCGCGCTGAAGAAGCTGGGCCTCGGCTACGAAGACTTGTCGAAAAGGAATCCCGGTCTCGTCTATTGCTCGATCTCGGCCTACGGGCACACCGGGCCGGATTCGCACCGCGCCGGCTTCGGCCTAATCGCAGAAGCAAAAAGCGGGATCATGGCGATGGTCGGCGAACCGGGCGAGGCGCCGCCGCTGTTGCGCATTGCGCTGGGGGATATCTTCACCGGCAGCAATGCGGTCGGCGCCATCTGCGCAGCGCTTCTCGGACGCGTGAAATCGGGCCGTGGCCAGCACATCGACATGGCGCTGTACGACTGCCTGGTGTCGATGCACGAGTATGCGGTGCAGTGCTACACGCTCTCCGGCGGCAAGGAGGTTCCGGTGCAGACCGGCCACGACATGCCGAACTCGACGCTCTACGGCGTGTTCACCGCGCAGGACGGTTATCTCGTGATCGCGGCGCAGGTCGACGATGCGTGGAAGCGCTTCGCCAGGCTCGTGGGCGAGGAGACCGGAAATCCCGGCTTCGCGCAGGACACCCGTTTCCACAGTGCGGGCGGTCGCAACGAGCACCGTCTCGACATCCTGCCGGTCGTGCGGGCATGGACCGCCGAGCGCACGGTCGCGCAGTGCCTCGCCGCGCTCGACGCGATCGACGTGCCCTCGGCCAAGGTGCAGGACATCGCCGAGGTGCTCGCCGACCCGCAAATCCAGGCGCGTGGCATGTTGGTCGAACAGGAGCATCCGGTGCTCGGCAAGGTCAGTCTCGCCAATCTGCCGTACCGCTTCTCCGGTTGCGACACCACGATCACCGAGGCGGCGCCGCTGCTTGGCCAGCACAACCGCGAGATCGCCGCGAGCCTCGGCTACGCGGATGCCGACATCGACGCGATGGTGCGCGACGGCGTGCTGTACGCCGAAGAAGCCGTATCCCGTTTGTAAGGAGCCAACAATGGACCGTTACGCCGTGATCGGTAGTCCGATCGGCCACACGAAATCGCCGCTGATCCACACCGCCTTCGCCAAGAACAGCGGCCAGGCGCTCGAATACACCGCGCTCGAAGCCCCACTTGGTGGCTTTGCCGCCGCGGCGACGGCTTTCCGCGAAGCGGGCGGCCGGGGCATGAACGTCACCGCCCCCTTCAAGCTCGACGCATTCGCCTACGCGACGGACCTTACCGATCGCGCGCACCTCGCTGGTGCGGTCAATGCGCTGAAGTTCGAAGGCGGCAAGGTGTACGCCGATAACTTCGACGGCGTCGGCCTGCTGCGCGACGTCGAACAAAACCTCGGCCGGCTGATGTGCGGCAAGCGGGTGTTGCTGATGGGGGGCGGTGGTGCCGCACGCGGTGCGCTGCAACCCTTCCTCGCGGCGCAGCCGGCCGAACTCGTGCTCGTCAATCGCACGGCGGAGAAGGCGCAGGCGCTCGCAGCACAGTTCGCGCCCTACGGGAACATCGTCGGCCTCGGCTATGCCGATCTCGATCATCGCTCGTTCGATATCGTCGTCAATGCGACTTCGGCAAGCCTGCGCAGCGAGCTGCCACCGGTTCACACCGACGTCTTCCGGCCCGACAGCCTCGCCTACGAACTTGCCTATGGCAAAGGGCTGACCCCATTCCTGCGTCTTGCGCAGGGGGCCGGCGTGGGCCGGCTCGCTGACGGTGTCGGAATGCTTGTCGAGCAGGCGGCCAAGGCGTTCTTCTGGTGGCGGGGTGTGCGGCCGGATACCCGCCCAATGATTGCGCAGCTCACCGTACCGCTGACCTGAAGCCGGCATCGAGTTTCGTGCAACCAGCGACCAGAATCGCGACTTCGCCGCTTCTGCAGAAACCGTGTTTTATTTTGAGAGGCGATCTGCCCTCGATGTAGTCAAACCAGAGGAGACACACATGAAAGGATTTCTACGCAGCGCGCTTTGCGTCACTGTCGCCGCACTGCTTCCGGTCGCCGCCAGCGCCGCGGACATCAAGGAGCGCACGATCAAGTTCGCGTTCCAGAACAACAAAGGCCATCCGCAGGAAATGGGCGCCCAGAAGTTCGCCGACCTCGTGAGCGCGAAGTCCGACAACAAGATCAAGGTCAAGCTCTTCCCGGGCGGCCAGCTCGGCGGCGACGTCCAGACCGTCTCCGCAATCCAAGGCGGCACGATCGAGATGACCGTGCTCAACTCCGGGATCCTGCAGGCCCAGGCGAAAGAATTCGCCATCTACGACTTCCCCTTCCTGTTCGCCAACCCACAGGAAGTCGACGCGGTTACCGACGGCAACTTTGGCAAAAGCCTGCATGCCAAGCTCGCCGACAAGGGCATCATTGGCCTTGCCTATTGGGAGCTCGGTTTCCGCAATATCACGAACAGCAAGCATCCGATCACCAGGCTCGAAGACATCGCGGGGCTGAAGTTGCGCGTCATCCAGTCCCCGATCTATGTCGACCTGTTCAGCACACTGGGTGCGAACCCGACTCCGCTCGCGTGGCCGGAGGTCTATAACGCGCTCGAGCAGAAGGCGGTGGACGGGCAGGAAAACCCCTTCACCGTGATTCGCGCGGCCAAGCTGAACGAAGTGCAGAAGCACGTCGCCGTGACCCGCCACGTCTACAACCCGCAGTCGGTCATCATCAGCAAGAAACTGTGGGATGCGATGAGCGCGGACGAGAAGAAGATCATGTCCGACGCAGCAGCAGAGGCCACACGCTACCAGCGCGAGGTGTCGCGCCAGCAGGCGGCCGAGGCACTCGAGGATCTGAAGAAGGCCGGCATGCAGGTAACGGAACTGTCGGCGGCCGAGACGCAGCGCCTGCGCGACAAAGTCAAGCCGGTGATCGACAAGCACACCGCCAGCGTCGGTGAGGACACCGTCAAGGCCATGTACGCAGACCTCGAAGCGATCCGCCGCAAGTAGACCGCTGAAGCTGGACGACCAATACCCGTGCAGTCCGTACGGAAACCGCGCCTGTGTAGTCCAGTGATTGCACGGGTGCGCCCTTAGCACTAAGCCACAAGGAAACATCATGAAAGTGCTCATGCTCCACGGCATCAACCACAACATGTTCGGCAAGCGCGACCCGGTGCAGTACGGCACGATCACGCTCGCGGAAATCGACGAGCAACTGCGTGCGCTTGGCCGCGAACTGGACGCCGAAATCGAAAGCTTCCAGACTAACAGCGAAGCCGAGATGGTCGAACGCATCCATCAGGGCTTCTTCGACCAGGTCGACGCCGTGCTCATCAACGCCGGAGCGTGGACGCATTACAGCTACGGCATCCGCGATGCGCTGGCGATCCTCACCTGCCCGATCGTGGAACTGCACATGTCGAACATCCATGCCCGCGAGCAGTTCCGTCACCACTCGGTATTCGCCGAGATCGTGAAGGGCCAGATCTGCGGCTTCGGCGTAGATAGCTACCTGCTGGCGCTGCGCGCGGGCGTGTCCGCCGCGCGTGCGGCCGCGAAGTAAGCATCTCCCGCAACATCGTCCAGGTACCGGAGGACGCCGGCCAGACGGCCTCGTCTCGTGCTCGAGCCCGCCATGCTGCTTCGCATCGTCAGTATCGTCTTCCCGATCTTCATCATCGTGCTTGCCGGTTACGCCTACGGGCGCAAACACAGGCCGGAGATGATCGCTGCGAACCGAATGAACATGGAGGTCTTCTTGCCGGCGTTGATCTTCTCGGCGCTGGCCGGAAAGAGTTTTGATCTGGCGCAAAACGTTTCGCTGGCCATCGGTGCCGCAGTTGTCGTGCTGGGGTCCGGTCTGCTGGCGTGGCCTCTCGCTCACGCTTTCGGCTTCAACCCGAAGACGCTGGTGCCACCGGTCATGTTCAACAATTCCGGCAACATGGGGCTGCCGCTGATCGTGCTGGCCTTCGGCGAGCAGGCGCTCGGTGCGGCGCTGGTGCTGATGCTGGTGGAAACACTGCTCCAGTTCGCCCTTCATCCCTGGCTGATGAGTCGCCAGATGCGGCTCGGCGCACTCTGGCAGGAGCCGGTATTCGTCGCGGCGACCCTGGGTATCACCGTGAGCCTCTCCGGTTTCACTGTCTTGCCGCCAATCATGACTGCCAGCAAAATCCTCGGCGACATCTCGATTGGCCTGATGATCTTTTCACTCGGCGTGCGGCTGTCGAATGCATCGGTGGGGGCTTGGCGCATCGGTATCGTCGGGGCAATCCTGACACCGCTCACCGGCATGGCTGTGGCTTGGGTCTATGGCCCGTTCGGAGGCCTGACAACGGTGGAGCAGGACATCCTCGTCGTTTTCGGAGCCCTGCCACCTGCGGTTGTAAACTTCATCTTCGCCGAACGCTTCAATCAGGAGCCCGACAAAGTCGCCTCTATCGTCATGATCGGCAACGCCTCGGCGCTGCTCTTCGTGTCGCTGGTGCTTGCCTTGCGACTTTAGTCCCTTGGCGGCAATTACGACTCCCATGTAAGGCCGCCACTCCCCTTCAGACCGTCGCGCAGCTCAGCTCCCGCAAGCCTGTATCAGGAACTGCCTGAACGCGTCGGCGGGTCGTTCTAGCGTGCCGTCGTGCCGCCAGATCAGCCCGACTTCCATGTCGGGTACCACATCGAGGATGGGGCGGGCCTCGATCTTCTTGCCTTCCAGCGACCACGGCCGATACACCATGTCCGACAGGATGGTGACGCCGAAGCCGTGTGCGACGAGCCCGCGCAGCGCTTCGACCGAGCCGGTACGAAACGCGATGTCGGGCCGAATACCCTTGGCTGTCCAATAACGCTGCGTCGACAGTTCGCCTTCATCGACGGTGACCTGGATGTAGGGATAGGCAGCGACGTCGGCCAGGGCCGCGTTGTCTTTCTGCAGGAGCGGGTGGGCGGCCGAAGTCCATAGCTGGCGGCGCGAGCGCAGCAGTACGTGGTGGCCGAAGCGTTCGCGTTCGACGACGTTGGACAGGATCACCACGCCCAGCTCGATGTCGCCGGCCGCGACCCCGGCTTCGATGGCTTCGCGGTTCATGTCGTGGAGGTCGAGTTCGACGTCCGGATAGTTTGCGCGAAAGCGGGCGAGTAGCGGGGGCAGGAAATAGCCGAGCACGGTGTACGAAGCACCGATGCGGATCGCGCCTTTCAAGTGGTGGGCCTGGAAGCGCGGTTCGCGCAGAGCGTCTTCGAGCGCGTCGAGGATGTCGCGCGTGCGTCGATAGAAGCTGTGCCCCTCGGCGGTGAGGCCCACGCCGTGAGGTTTGCGGTCGAACAGACGCACCCCGAGCGATTCTTCAAGGAGCAGTACCGCATTGGTGATGGCCGATTGCGAAACGTGGGCGCGCGCGGCGGCCATCGAGAACTGGCCGGTCTCGGCGGCGGCGATGAAGTAGCGCAGCTGGCGCAGGGTGACATTGCTGTCGGCTGGCATCCGTTTTCCTAATACCAGAACTCAGTATTGGTGATTTTACGATATATGTACATATTCGTACTATGTGTCGATATAAATAGAGAGTCTGGAGGGGATGATGAACTCACCGCTGTCTGCCGAGGCGAGGGATGCACTGCTTTCGGTCACGCTTGAGGACAAGTACACCCAGGAGTCCGGGCGCATTTACCTGAGCGGTACGCAGGCGTTGGCGCGCCTGCCCATGCTGCAGAAGGAGCGCGACCGGCGCGCCGGTCTGAACACGGGCGGCTACATCTCGGGCTATCGCGGCTCGCCGCTGGGCGGGCTGGACATGGCGCTGTGGAAGGCGAAAAAGCATCTTGCCTCACACGACGTAGTCTTTCAGCCCGGTCTCAACGAAGACCTCGCCGCGACCGCCGTCTGGGGCACGCAGCAGGTGAATCTTTACCCCCACGCCCAGCGCGACGGGGTATTCGGCATGTGGTACGGCAAGGGGCCGGGCGTGGACCGCTCTGCCGACGTTCTGAAGCATGCGAACGCCGCAGGGACCTCGCCCAATGGCGGCGTGTTGATGCTCGCCGGCGACGACCATGCGGCGAAATCGTCGTCGGTTGCGCATCAGTCGGAGCACCTGCTGATCGCCTGTGGCATTCCGGTGCTGTATCCGGCGAACGTGCAGGAGTATCTCGACTTCGGCCTGCATGGCTGGGCGATGAGCCGCTACTCCGGGTTGTGGGTGTCGATGAAGTGCGTCACCGACGTTGTCGAGTCATCCGCCTCGGTCGAGATCGATCCGGACCGCCTGCAGATCGTCATTCCGGATAGCTTCGCGATGCCTGAAGGCGGGCTCAATATCCGCTGGCCGGATGCGCCGCTCGCGCAGGAAGCGCGCATGCTCGATTACAAGTGGTATGCGGCGCTCGAATACGTCCGCGCAAACAAGCTCAACCGTATCGTGATCGATTCGCCCCAAGCGCGCTTCGGGATCATGGCGGCAGGCAAGGCTTATCTCGACGTGCGTCAGGCGCTGGTGGACCTGGGTTTGGACGACGATGCCTGCCGACGCATCGGGATCCGCCTCTTCAAGGTGGGCTGCGTGTGGCCGCTCGACGCCCACGATGCGCGCGCGTTCGCGACCGGATTGGAAGAAATCCTGGTGGTCGAGGAGAAGCGCCAGATCCTCGAGTACGCCCTAAAGGAGGAACTGTACAACTGGCGCGACGACGTCCGCCCGCGCGTCTACGGCAAGTTCGACGAGCGCGACAACTCGGGTGGCGAGTGGTCAGTGCCGCGTGGGCAATGGCTGCTTCCCGCACGCTACGAGTTGTCGCCGGCGATCATCGCCAAAGCCATCGCGGCGCGACTGGAGCGTGTGGGGCTGCCCGAGGACCTTCGCGCCCGCGTGTTCGCGCGCATTGATGTCATCGAGGCGAAGGAGCGCGAAGCGGCGCGGCCTCGCGTGACCGTCGAGCGCAAGCCCTGGTTCTGTTCGGGCTGTCCGCATAACACGTCCACCCGCGTGCCGGAAGGCTCGCGCGCGCTCGCCGGCATCGGCTGTCACTACATGGCGATGTGGATGGACCGGCGCACCGAGACTTTCACGCAGATGGGCGGGGAGGGCGTGAGCTGGCTCGGCCAGATGCACTTCTCGGGCGACAAGCACGTCTTCGTGAACCTCGGCGACGGGACCTATTTCCATTCGGGCCTGCTCGCCATTCGCGCGGCGATCGCCGCCAAGGCGACCCTCACCTACAAGATCCTCTACAACGACGCGGTCGCGATGACGGGGGGGCAGCCGGTCGACGGGGTGCTGACGGTTCCGCAGATCGCGCAGCAGGTGAGCGCCGAAGGCGCAAGCCGTGTCCTGATCGTGAGCGACGAGCCGGAGAAGTACGCGACGCGCACCGGTCTGCCCGATGCGGTGACGGTGCACCATCGGGACGAGCTCGACGCGTTGCAGCTCGAACTGCGGGAGAGTTCGGGGGTGTCGATCCTGATCTACGATCAGACCTGCGCCACCGAAAAGCGGCGCCGCCGCAAGCGCGGCGATTACCCTGACCCGGCCCGCCGCGCATTCATCAACCCGGCAGTCTGCGAGGGCTGTGGCGACTGCTCCGTAGCCTCCAACTGCCTGTCGGTCGAACCACTGGAAACGCCGTTAGGCACCAAGCGCAAGATCAATCAGAGCGGATGCAACAAGGATTTCTCCTGCCTGAAGGGTTTCTGCCCGAGCTTCGTGACCGCCGAGGGCGCGCAATTGCGCAAGCCCGCAACGGGCAAGGCCGCGCCGGCAATTGCCGCGGAGGCGCTGCCTGAACCCGCGCTGCCCGGGCTAGACAAACCCTGCGGTATCGTCGTGACGGGGGTCGGCGGAACGGGGGTCGTCACGATCGGTGCGCTGTTGGGTATGGCGGCTCATCTGGAACACAAAGGTGTCACCGTGCTCGACATGACCGGCCTCGCGCAGAAGGGCGGGGCGGTGTTGAGCCACGTGCAGATCGCGGCGACCCCGGCGGCCATTCACGCCACCCGGATCGCTACTGGCGAGGCCGATGTGCTGATCGGCTGCGACGAGATCGTCTCGGCTTCGGCCGAAGCGCTCTCCAAGGTTCGTCAGGGACGTACGCGAGCGGTGATCAATAGCGCGCAGACCCCGGCGGCGGAGTTCCTGTCGAATCCAGACTGGAAGTTTCCGGGGGCGGCGGCCGAGGGCGACATCCGCGCCAGTGTGGGCGATGCCTGCGAATTCATCGACGCGAACGCGCTCGCTCTGCGGCTGCTCGGCGACACGATCTACGCCAATCCGCTCATGCTGGGGTTCGCGTGGCAGAAAGGCTGGATTCCGGTCGGCAAGGCTGCATTGTTGCGCGCGATCGAACTCAACGGAGTCTCGGTCGAAAAGAACAAGCAGGCCTTCGAGTGGGGACGGCTCGCGGCACATGACGCGGGAAGGCTGCCGGTGGTCGACGCCTCGGAGCGGGGCGAGGCGGTGGTGCTGGCCATGCCCGAGTCGCTCGACCGGCTGATCGAGCGCCGCGTGACGCTGCTCACCGATTATCAGAATGGCTCCTATGGCGAGCGTTACCGAAAGGCCGTGGCGCGGGTGCGAGAGGCCGAACAAGCGCTGGTCGGACAAGGCCGACTCGCCCTGACCGAGGCTGTCGCGCGCAACCTCGCGAAGCTCATGGCGTACAAGGACGAGTACGAGGTGGCGCGGTTGCATAGCGCGCCCGAATTCCTCGCCCAGTTGCGCGAACAGTTCGAGGGCGAGCCCGGCCGGGATTACCGGCTCAACTTTCACCTCGCGCCACCCCTGTTCGCGAAGCGTGGCGTTGACGGCATGCCGCAGAAGCGCGCCTACGGTCCGTGGATGATGCGTACCTTCCGCCTGCTCTCCCGCTTGAAGGGCCTGCGTGGCACCACCCTGGACCCCTTTGGCAGGAGCGCGGAGCGGCGCCAGGAGCGTGAACAGGTGAAGGATTATTTCGTCTTCATCGACCGCATCTGCGACGGCCTGTCACGAGACCGGCTGGATGTCGCGATCGAGCTTGCGCGCATCCCGGAACAGATTCGCGGCTATGGCCACGTCAAGGAACGCAGCATGGCCGGCGCTGCCAGGCGTCGCGAGGAGTTGCTGGCGCGGTTCGAGGCTGGCCGGTCGGAACGGGCAGCCTGAAGTGCGCCGGACGACAACACCGAGGCGCTCGCGCCCTTGATGGTCGTACGGAGCAAATCAACCAACAAATCAGCAACAAGGAGACTCATGAAGATCCTGGTACCCGTCAAGCGCGTGCTTGACTACAACGTGAAGGCCCGCGTGAAGGCCGACGGCACGGGCATGGACCTCGCCAACGTGAAGATGGCCATGAACCCCTTCGACGAGATCGCGGTGGAAGAGGCAGTGCGGCTGAAGGAAGCGGGCATCGCGACCCAAGTGATCGCCGTGAGCTGCGGCGCGGCGGTGTGCGCGGAGACGCTACGCGCGGCGATGGCGATCGGGGCCGACCGCGGCATCCTCGTCGATTGTGGTGAACTGAGCGACGCGGAGTTGCAGCCGCTCGCCGTCGCCAAACTCCTGAAGGCCCTGTGCGACACGGAAGCCCCGCAGTTGGTGATCTGCGGCAAGCAGGCGATCGACGACGACGCGAACCAGACCGGCCAGATGCTCGCCGCCCTGATGGGCTGGCCGCAGGCCACCTTTGCGTCGAAGCTGTCAGTGGACGGGAACCTTGCCACGGTCACGCGCGAGATCGATGGCGGCCTCGAAACTCTCGAGATGACGCTGCCCGCGGTGGTGACCACTGACCTGCGCCTCAATGAACCGCGTTATGCGACGCTGCCCAACATCATGAAGGCAAAGAAGAAGCCGCTCGATAGCGTGAAGCCCGCGGAGCTAGGCGTTGATGTCGCACCGCGACTGGCGATTCTGAATGTGGCCGAGCCGCCCAAGCGCAGTGCCGGGGTGCTGGTGCCGGACGTCGGGACACTGGTCGATAAACTGAAAAATGAAGCAAAGGTGATCTGATGGCCGTCCTCGTCATTGCGGAACACGACAACCAGTCGATCAAGACCGCGACCCTCAACGCCGTGACCGCCGCGCAGGCGGTCGGTGCGGACATTCACGTCCTGGTCGCGGGGAGCGGCTGCTCGGCTGCCGCCCAGGCTGCGACCGCCATCGGCGGCGTCGCGAAGGTGCTGGTATGCGACGCGGCCCATTACGCAACGCAGACCGCCGAGAACGTCGCCGAGCTCGTGCGCGCGCTCGCCGCCGACTACAGTCACGTCTTCGCTGCGGCAACCAGCGCCGGCAAGAACATGCTGCCGCGCGTCGCCGCGCAGCTCGACGTCGCGCAGATCTCCGACATCGTCGCGGTGGAGTCGGCCGATACCTTTGTGCGACCGATCTACGCCGGCAATGCGCTGGCGACCGTGAAGAGCGCCGACCGCGTGAAGGTCGTGACCGTGCGCACGGCCGCGTTCGACGCCGCGCCGCTTGGCGGCTCCGCGCCGAACGAGGCCGTCCCCGCCGCGAAGGACCTCGGCCTCACTCGCGTCGTCGGCCGCGAACTCACGAAGAGCGAACGCCCCGAACTCGGTGCCGCCAAGATCATCGTCTCCGGTGGCCGGGGGCTGGGCAACGGCGAGAACTATCGCACCCTGCTCGAGCCGCTCGCGGACAAGCTCGGCGCCGCGCTCGGTGCGAGCCGCGCCGCGGTCGATGCGGGCTTCGTCCCCAACGACTATCAGGTCGGCCAGACCGGCAAGATCGTCGCGCCCCAGGTCTACATCGCGATCGGCATCTCCGGTGCGATCCAGCATCTGGCGGGCATGAAGGACTCCAAGCTGATCGTCGCGATCAACAAGGACCCGGAGGCGCCGATCTTCCAGGTCGCGGACTACGGCCTTGTAGCGGATCTGTTCGCCGTGGTTCCTGAACTGACAGCGACCCTTTGATCTGCAGGCCATGCCGATTGGCTGGCCGTGATGCCAACCCGTTCCCGTTGGATTCTTCGGTGGCAGCTATTCCTCTCCCGCTGCAATCCCCGCCGAAGATCCCTTCGCCCATCGGTCGCAAACCGATGGGTTTTTTTTTATTCGACCACGCCGGGTATGCGGCAGAAAATCCTTGCGCTCGTTCAGGGTATTGCCTATTCTTGAACGGAAGCGCAGATACTGTGCAAATAAATAAATATCGCCCGATAGAGGCGCACCTTCGACAGGAGGAGACATCATGGCTCTCAGAACTCTCGGCATCAGCGCTGTCGCGGCGGCGTTGCTGACCGCTACCGACGGTTCCTTCGTTTCGCTGCACCCGCAAGGTGTGGCCAAGGCGTGCGCTTCGGCTCCGTCGTGCGATGGAACGATGGAGACTCATGCGTATGCGGTGTCGCATCTCTATGCGCACAAGACGATGAACGAGTTCGTCGGCATGGTGTTGATGCACCGCTAAGTGTCGAGGGGACGCTAAGGCGTCCCCGGCCGCGCCGGCACGCTGCGGAAGGTTCTCCCGACCGCTTTCAGGCGTCACGCTTCCGCGATAAAACGGCGTGTGAGCGAGCTCCCGTCGGTGGTGAGTGCCTCCAGGCGGCGCTCGATGTCGCGGTCCTGCCGGGTGACACGGGCGCGCTGGCGCAGGTAGTCGAGCCACGAGTCCACCAAGAAGCGTTCGGCAAGACAATCCGTGTGTTCGAGATCCCTGTAGAGGCGCCAGGCGATCGCCCCGTTTCGTCGGCGTGAGATGCCGAGTTCGTGGGCAGCGCGCACGAATTCCTCGTGCCGTTCGGACGGTACGCGGTAAGTGATTTCTACCGCAATGGGACCCTGCTCATGGTCGGCGGGACTGGCAGCGGGGCCCGTTTCCTCCGCGTCGGCTACGCTGAAATCGGACTCCGATCCAAGTTGCATGCGAGCTCTTCCGGTCAGCATCAGCCCGGCCGCAATCGATCCGGCTGCAATCCACAGGCTTGCCCCGACGCCCATGCGTTCGGCGATCGCGCCCCACAATACGCCGCCCGCTGCCATCGCCCCCATGATGACGAGCAGGTATACCGACGCAACACGAGCGCGCACCCAGCCTGCGGCGGAAGTCTGGATCACGGTCCCGGTGGTGGTATTGACCGCCATCCAGGCCATTCCGCCGACCACGAGCAGCGCGCTCATGACGAAGAGATTGTGTACCACCGGAATCAGCGCTGTGACAGCCATGAACAACATGCCGCCGCCGGTCACGATGCGGCGCACCGAGAAACGTCGATACAGTCGGGTGACTTGGAGTGCCGCAATGACTGCGCCCGCGCCGAGGCTGCCGAGGAGCAGGCTGAATCCGCCTGCAGCGAGCCCGAGCTGGTCACGGGCGACGAGCGGCAACAATGCCCAGATCGCGCTGCCCGCGGTCACGAAAGCGAAGACCAGGCGCAGCGCGAGCCGCAGCTGCGCGGAGTGCCGCATGTAACGCACGCCGCTGCGGATGCCGCTCCACAGCCGCTCGGGCGGCAGGCCGGACCGCAGATCCGTGTCGGGCAGGGCGCGCAGCAGCCCCAGTGAGATCACGAAACCGACCGCGACCACGACGAACAGCGTCGGGACGCCCGCGAGTGCAATCAGTGCCCCCGCGGCTGCCGGCCCCACGACGCGCGCGATGTTGGGCGTGACCGTGGACAAGGCGATCGCTGCCGGTATCTGCCCCTTCGGCGCGCTGTCGATGTTGGCGGCAATCCACGCTGCCATGCCGAACGCGTTGCTGCATCCGAGCGCGAAGGTGAGGCCGAGGAGCAGCCAGGCACCGATGCCCCCAGCCAGGGCCATGGCGGCGAGCAGGCAGGCGAATGCGAGGGAACAGGTCTGGGTGATCAGCAGGAAGCGCCTGCGGTTGACCAGATCGGCGATCACGCCGCTCGGGAGCCCGAGCAGAAAGGCCGGCAGCGCCATCGCCGTCTGGACGAGGGACACCATCAGCGGCGAATCGGGCCGCAGTTCGGTCATCATCCAGGCGGCGCCGATGTTCTGCATCCACATCGACAGGTTGACCGCGATCGCCGCGATCCACAGCGCGCGAAACGGCCGATGGAGGAGAGGCGCCCACGCACCCGTGGCGTTGCGTTCGACACTCACGGGCGGGACACCGGAGTCGTCATGACTGGCCGGGCGTGCTCATGCGGGGCAGCGTCTGGTGCAGGTTGGCAATCCGCGAATACAGGCGTCGGTAGGTCTCGCGTTCGCGATGGTTGAAGCGCGCGTCGCCGTTAGGTCCGAAGGCCGCCGCGATCTCCTTCCAGTCCTGTTCCGCCAGGTGTTCGCAGGCGCCCGGGATGATCGCCCGCTCCTCGAGTGCAATATGCCTGAGCTGCCCGAGGGCGAAGGCGTCGATGGCGCTAGCGAGCGTTTCTGCGTCGGGGTCGGGGGACGCCTGGTAGTGGGCGACGGCCGCGCGCAGGGCATCAAGTTGTCGGTCGCCATCCAGATGCTCCTGTTGCAGATCGTCGATGACTTGGTCGAGCGAGGACGTGCGTCGCTTGAGCGCCGCGAAGAGGTAGGCATCTTCCTTCGGATGGTGCAGTTTGGCCGGGAACTCGTCGAGGTAGGTGAGCATGCCGTCCACCAGCCCGATATCCGCAGGTTTGCCGTCGCGCAGTCCGCCGGCCAGCATCCGCATGCCGTAGGACACCACCGCGATCGAGCGGTGCTCGTCCTTGATGATCGCGCAGACCTTCGTCATCGCCGGGTTCGGGTCGTTCTTTTCGACTGACGACACGAGCACCGGGATGCGGCTGCCAGCGAGCACCTTGAGCGTTTCGGAGGCGAGCATGACGCCGCCGATGCTGCGCGGCCCGTGCGATGCCATGAAGATCAGGTCGCAGCCCATTTCCGTCGCGGCGGCGAGGATGGCCTCGTGCGGTCGGTTGCTCCGCCGGGTCACGCACTCGCAGTCGATGTCGCCTGCGCGCGCCGACACCTCGGCCTTGGCGAGGATCTCGCGGGCGCGCCCGCCGAAGTCGTCCTGATACAGGCCGGGGTCGAGAAGGTGAATCAGCGCACCGTCGTCGGTCAGAGAGGCGCCGGCATCCGCATCGGCATAGAAGAACGTGATGCGCGCCCCTACGCTGCGGGCGAACTGGACGGCCTGCGAGATCGTCTGGCTGGCGAGATGGGTACCGTCGGTCGGAACGAGGATATGGCTGTACATCGCGTGCTCCGGTGTCTGCATTCAGATGATGTCGATAGGGTGCGCGGTAGCGGCCGGCGCCGCAACCGGCGCGCGCGGTGAGGAACCCGTTCCGACTGGTGCGCTCGCAGGCATTCAGCCCCTGGCGTGGAGAACCTCGGGGTCGAAGACCTCCGCCGGTGTGCGCACGCTTGGGCCGAGGATGGGGCCGACGATTTCATGACCCCAGGTCGAGAGCTGCTCCGGATTGAGTTCGAAGCCATCATCGTGCCAAGGTTCGAGTTCCGTGATGCATTCGATCGCGAAGCCGGACGGTGTGAAGTGATAGAACGACATGTGCGGATCCTGCGAATGCTGTCCCAGCGTCATCATCATCTGCAGTCCGTTCTTCTTGACCAGATCGTAGGTTTCGCCGACGTCGCGAACCGAGCGCACGAAGAGGCCGATGTGCTGCACGCCGGCCTTGCCCGGCCCGAAACCGTAAGCGATGTCGTGGCTCGTCTTGTCGTTGAGCCTGGAGCGGAAGAACCCCGTCTTGCCCTTGCCGGCGCCCGAGCCGTACCAGTGCATGCCCATGATGCCGGTGAGGAAGTGTTCGAGTTCGGGCGTGTATTCGGGCGTGATCACGACGATGTGGCCGACGCCCCGTTCGCCGCAGACGAATCCGCCGTGCGGACGGCCCGGCACGAAGGAGCGCGGGCTCCACTTCTGCGCGTAGAACAGTTCGTGCTGGTATCCGACCGGGTCACGGAAACGGATCAGCTCCTTCACGCCGCGTTTCTCGCACAGTTCCGGATCGCCGAAGGTGACCTCGACACCATGGCTGCGGAAGCGCTCGACGGCGGCGTGAAACTCCAGCTTGCCCTTGGCTTCCCAGCCGATGTAGGCGAGGCGGTCGATCTTGCCCGGATGAAATGCGAGCCGATGACGACGGTCGTCCAGCTTGAAGTAGAGGGTGTCCGGATCCGCAGTCGGGGATGTCCCGATCTGAAAGCCCATGACCTTCGGGCCGTATTCGCGCCAAGCATCGAGGTTCGCCGATTCGAACCCCAGGTAGCCGATACCGATGATGTCCATGCTGTCTTCCTCCTGTTTTGAGCGACCTGCGCCCGCGATTTGCACCGCGCTTTACGCAGACTTCGGACAGTGCCGCAGCGGCACGGCGTCCGTTCGTTCACTGTTGGGTCACGAACTTTCGGGCTCGTGCTCAGATTGCGAGCAGGCCCCCGTCGATGACGAGGTCGGAACCGGTCATGAAGGCGGCTTCGTCTGACGCCACGTACAGGGCCAGAGATACGACTTCCTCGGGTTCCCCCGGCCGATCCTGCAGCACGCCGTCGAGTAGCGCCCGGCGGGTGACGGGGTTCTCGACGAAGGCCGCGGTGCCGGGCGTCTTCACGAAGCCCGGACTGATGCTGACCGCGCGTATGCCGACCGGCGCCCCTTCGACCGCCAGCTGGCGGGTGAAGGAGACGACCGCACCCTTGGCGGCGCAGTGGGCGCTGATGCCTGCAACCTTGGAGCCGCCCCAGGCAGCGGTCGAGGCGATGTTGATGATCACGCCACCGCGCACGGTGAGGTGCTTCCACGCGTATTTGGTCGTGTAAAAGATGAGGTCGATCTCGTTCCGGATCGTGTAGTGCCAGTCAGCGATCGAAAATTCCGCCACTGGTCCGAAACGCGCGGCCGATGCGTTGTTGTAGAGAACGTCGATGCGCCCGAACTGTTCGGCCGCGGACTCGACCCAGGCGCGGGCCTGTTCGTGGTCCCCGAGGTCCACCGGGGCGGAGCCGTGCAACTCGAATCCTTCGGCCTCGACCAGCCGGCGCGTTTCGGCGTGGGCCGCGGCATCCGTGTCGCAACCCACCACCACGGCGCCCTCGCGCGCGAAGCGCAAGGCTGCGACGCGACCCTGACCGCCGCCGGTGCCGGTGATCAGCGCGACTTTTCCTTCAAGACGATTCATTCGGATCTCCGCGAAGTGGGCGGTTCCAGCGCTTTTCGCGCTACCAGTCCGGCGAAGAACTCAGGCGCCCGGTGCTTCGACCCGGATCGCCTCGGCGGGGCAGGCGGCAGCCCCCTCGATCGCGGCCTCTTCCTGGCCGGCGGGAACGAACTCGCTGTCGAGATAGACGATGCCGTCGCCGTCCAGCTTGTACACGTCGGGGCACAGGGCCGCGCACAATCCGTAACCGCAGCAGCGGCTGCGATCGACAATAACCTTGTGAAGTTTTTCGTTCTGTTCGCTCATGGCGTGTCTCCTCATCTGCTTGGGGCCATTGAGGCCTGCGAGATGATTATGCACAGAAAACGAAAAAGTGTCACTATTTTGTGCTGTGCGTATCGCAGGGTCGCAAAAGGGTTGCCGAAGGACCGACGGCCGCCCTCGCGACGACACTCAAAACAGCAGGTTCGACAGCTTGTCCGCGAGTTTGCGCACCTCGCCCCCGAGCTTGTCCGCGTCGGCGCCAATGTACTGGCCCCGGAACATCACCGCCGATACGGCAAAGGAAATGGCACCGGCGCGGTCGCGCACGGGGGCCGCAATAGCCATGATGCCGGCCGAGAAGTAGCCGTCATCGATCGCCCACTGGTGTTCCTTGGCGAACTGCACCTGCTGACAGTACTCGTCGAACTCCAGCGGTCGGGCCCAGCGGATCTTGTCGAATGCGGCGCGCATCGCGGTTGGGTCGAGATCCACCTCCGCCGCGAACAGTCTGCCGCTGGCGCCCATGAAGATGGGCAGACGCTGACCGATCGCCATGTCGATGCGCAGATCGGTCGGGCTTGCCTCTGAACTCACCAGCACGATGCGGTCGTATCCCATCTGACGCCACAGGGTGACCGTGACATGGAAGCGGGCGGCGAATTGCTGCAGCAGTGGGCGCGCGATGTCGAGCCGCTGGCCCTGCGTCACGAGGTGTCCTACGAGTTTGGCGAGCCCCAGGCCGGGCGAATAGGTCTTCGACGCGGAATCGAAGGCAACCATGTCCTCCGCTGCCAGTGTGCGCAGGATGTTGAAGCAGGTACTGGGGTTGATCGACAACTGCCGGGCGATGTCGGCTGCGCGCTCCGGGGTGTCGGTCTCCGTCAGAAAGCGCAGGATCCGCACCGCATTGACGACAGGCTTGACGGTGACCCCGCTTGAAGACCGGCCCGCGGTTTCATCCTCTTGTGTGGTGTCCATCCCTTGTCTCCTCCGTCCGTCGTGCACGCGTCCCGGTCGGCAAGCGGGAGACTTCTTCCTCGCGTGCGCCCCAGGCGAGGCGCATCAGGAATCAGGGTGTCCATCCGTGAGCCGGAGAATCTGCACGCAAAACGGCTTTGTGTTTGCGTATTAGAATTAAATTCTGTCCGCAGAATACTACGGCGACGGCGAAAATGCGACAGCCGGGCCGGCTTACGACAAGGGGAAATGATTTCAGGGTTTGAAGTAGCCCACCGCGACGATGTGGTCGCCGACGACTTCGAACAGCGTGTGCTTTTCCTCTGTTCTTTTCGTGACCGGGTTTTTCCACAGGTAGTCGAGTTCGCCGCGTGGCCGGTTGGCGGTCTGCTCCAGCATCTTGCGAACGATGGGTGTGCCGGCCTGGTCGTATAGGTCGCGGCCGTCGGAGCCGACCAGGCGCGGCATCGTGCCGTGGGCGACGAAGCGTCCCGTTTTCCGGTCGATCACGAACACGTAGAGATCGTCCTGCACGAAGCGGCCTTCGATGCGGTTGAATTCGGTAATGGCGCTGGTGGGCGCGGCCTTCATTGCCGCAACGGCCTGTTCAAGGAAGGCCTGCGCCTGGTCCGGGGACGAACGGCTGATGTAGTAACCCACCGCGACCACTCGTTCGCCGACCTTCTCGAAGAACGCATGCTTGCGCTGAAGGGTGTTGTCGGTCCAGTTGACCCAACGGTACTCGACTTCGCCGCGGCCATCGGTACGCGCCTTGTTCAGCATCTCCGCGAAGAAAGCCTTTCCGCTGGCGTCGCGCATCTCGGAAACCTTGCGGCCGATCAGCGTCGTGGACGAGCCGCCGCTGGTCAGCATGGTGCCGTCCATGTCGAGCACGTACACGTAGAGCTCACGGTCGATGAAGTCGCCCTGCCGGCCGAATTCCGCCAGTGCCCGGTCGCCGACGGCACGAAGTCGGGCGGTGGCCTTCTCCAGCAAAGCCTGCGCGCGCGTGGCGGAATCCGGTGCTGACGCCTGGCTACCCGAAAGCGCTTCGGCCGCGCTTGCCGGCGGCAGCCAGGCGGTCGCAAGAATGAACAGTCCCAGCGCGAGCGTTCTTATGGCCATGCTCCCCTCCGTGTAGTCAAAAATTGGACACTAAGTCTGATTGTGCAGTAATCCGTCTGCCACCGTGGCCGGGCTCAGTCCCGGACCAACAACACACTGCCGCCCAGCGGTCCACCGCCTGCCGCAACCACTGAAACGTGATGCGGTGCGATCTGTCGTTCGCCCGCGCGTCCCCACAATTGCGTGCAGGCTTCATGAACGTAGCCCAGGCCGTGCGTGCGCCCCCCGGAGAGCTGGCCGCCGTTGGTATTGATCGGCAGCTCGCCGTCGCGGGCGATGCGGCGGCCACCTTCGACGAAGCGGCCGCTTTCGCCGCGCGGGCATAGCCCGAGCGCTTCGAGCCAGATCATCGTGAGGATCGAGAATCCATCATAAAGCTGGGCCGAGCCGACATCCTTGGGCTTGAGATCGGTGCGCGCCCACATCATTTCGCCGACATCGCGCGCGGCGGTCGCGGTGAGGTCGATCTGGTCCCACGACCAGGGTTGGTGCAGTGCGGCGCCGATCGCCTCGAGGCGGATCGGCGGATTTGGCCCGTCGTTGGCAGCGTCGGCACGCGAAAGGATGATCGCGGTCGAGGCGTCGCAGTGGACGTCGCAGTCGAGCACGCGCAGTGGAGTCGAGATCATGCGCGAGGCGAAATAGTCATCGAGCGAGAGCGGCGTCCGGTAGATCGCCTTCGGGTTAAGCGCGGCGTTGGCGCGGCAGGTGAGGGCGATCTGGGCGAGTTGTTCGGGCGTCGTGCCGTATTCATGGAAGTGGCGTTGGGTATAGAGCGCCATGAGGTTGATCGCGGAGAGCACGTTGAATGGCGTGTACCACTGCCAGAAGAAGCTGCTGTCGCGTCCGATCGTCTTGTTCGTCAGGGCGCTGGCATTCTTGTCGACCTTGCGTCGGCTCGCCTCCGTGATGGTGCGGAAGACCAGCACGTGGCGGCACAGGCCGGATGCGATCGCCATCGCGCCATTGATGATGCCTGCGAGCGGTCCGGGGCCTTCGTAGCCTCCGCCGTACCAGTTGACCTTGAGGCCGAGGGTACCTATCAGCGCGTTGGGGCCGACGGGTGAGAAGGCATCGCCATTGTTGTTGTCGCCCGGCCAGCACGCCACGCCGTCGATGTCCGCGCGCGTGAGTCCGGCGTCGGCGATGGCGTCGAGGCAGGCGTCCAGCGTGAGTCGCATGCCCGATCGTGCAACCGGGCGTCCCACCTCGGACTGGCCGACACCGGTGATGGCGACGTCCTTTTCGAAGATTCGATCGAACATCATGCGTCCTTCTCGAAGAGGGGGAGCCACACGTCCTCGTGCTGCTCGAAGCGCACCCTGACGGGCATGTCGATATGCACGGCCTCGGCGGGAAGTCCCACGATATTCGTGACGAAGCGCAGGCCGGCCTGTTCCGCGAGTTCGACGATCGCCACGACATAAGGCTCGGTGAGGTCGGGGCGCCATGCCTGGTGATTGATCGTGTAGCTCAGGACCTTGCCCTTGCCGGAGACCGCCCGCGGTGTCACCTCGAAACTGCCGCAGTGCGGGCAGATCGGGGCGGGCGGATGAAAGAAGCGCGTGCAGTCCGCGCAATGATGTATGAGCAGGCGCCCCTGCGCGCCGCCCTGCCAGAACGGGGAGTTGTCCTCGGTGAGGAGGGGGAGTTTTCGGGTCATGGTCTGCGCGCTCTCGACGATTTGACGATCGGTCAAGCGGGATTCTACATGCACATATAGACAGAAGTGCAAAATCTGTCTAAAGTTTGTCGCAAGGACCTGCCTGCCAGCGTGCAACGACGCGGAGGCCATACAAGGAACTCTCATCTCATGAGTACTCGACTCGAAGCCAGAAGTATCGTCGTAACCGGTGGATTCGGCGCGCTCGGTCGCGCGGTCGCGCAGCGCCTCGTGGAAGACGGCGCGCATGTCACGCTTGTGGATCGTGTGGTGGCGCCCGCTGGCGGCCTGCCTGCAGGCGTCGCGGTTGTGCTCGGCGAGGTCGACCTGAGCGACGAAGCAGCCTGCGCGGCAGCCTATGCGCGCGTGCGTGTGGCCGCTGGTGGCATCGACGGCGTGGTGAATGTGGCAGGTGGCTTCGCGTGGGAGCCGATCGAAGGCGGAGCGCTCGAGACCTGGGATCGCCTGTACACGATGAATGTACGTACCGCCGTAGCGAGTTGCCGGGCGGCCCTGCCGCATCTGCTGGCGCGCGGGGCGGGGCGCATTGTGAACGTCGGCGCGCTGGCCGCACAGAAGGCCGGGATGGGGATGGCGGCGTATGCCGCATCGAAGTCCGGCGTCGCGCGGTTGACCGAATCACTTGCCGAAGAGCTCAAGGACCGTGGCGTCACCGTGAATGCGGTGTTGCCGAGCATCATCGACACTCCCGCCAACCGCGCCGACATGCCGGACGCCGATGCCAGCCGCTGGGTGGCGCCCGACAAGCTCGCCGCGGTGATCGCTTTCCTGCTCTCGGATGACGCCTCGGCCGTCACCGGAGCCTGCGTGCCGGTGAGCGGCCGGGTGTAGCAACCGCCAGCGCCTCTCCTGTGGGGAGGGGCAGAACTCGAAGAAGAGAGGATTCGCCCGCATCGAGCGGGACGAGTCCCCCGACAGGAGACAATAGATGCGACTCGTCACATATCGTGACTCTCACGGCTTTCAGCGTGCCGGCGCGCTGATCGAATCGGATTCGGCGATCGTCGACCTCGCCACGGCTTGCGAAGTCGTAAACGGCCATGTGTCCCCCACCTTCGCGAGCGTGCTCGGTTTGGTCGAGGCCGGTGAAGAGGCGCTTGCAGCGGCACGCGTCCTGGTCCGGAAAGCTCCGTCGGCGGCGGTCATCGCGCGTGAGGGCGTGAAGCTGTGCGCACCCATCCAGCCGCCGCCGCAGATGCGCGACTGCTCCTGTTTCGAGCTGCATCTGCGACAGAGCTTCGCTGCTGCGCGGCGCGCGCGCGTGGCGCACTTGCCCGACCCCGAGGAGGCGCTGCGGCAGATGAACACGCGCGCCGACGAACGCGTCATCGAGACCTTCAACCGCCAGCCGATCTATTACAAGTGCAATCGTTTCGCGGTGATCGGTCCGGACGAGGACGTCGTGTGGCCGGCGTACAGCAAGGCGATGGACTTCGAACTCGAACTTGCGTGCTACATCGGCCGCAAGGGGAAGGACGTGCCGCGTGACAAGGCGCGCGACTACATCGTGGGCTACACGATCTTCAATGACATGAGCGCCCGCGATGCGCAGGCCCTCGAGATGCCCGGCATGCTCGGCCCGGCGAAGAGCAAGGACTTCGACACCGGTAACGTGATGGGGCCTTGCCTCGTCACCGCGGACGAGGTGCCCGATCCCTACGACCTGCAAATGATCGCTCGCGTGAATGGCGAGGAATGGGGGCGCGGCACCACCCGCGACATGCGCTGGACGTTCGAGGACGTGATCGCGCACATCTCCCGCTCGGAAACGCTCTATCCGGGTGAAGTGCTGGGCTCGGGCACGGTCGGCAACGGCTGCGGACTCGAGCAGCTGCGCTATCTCAAACCGGGTGACGTGGTCGAACTGGAGATCGAGGCGATCGGCACGCTGCGCACGCGCGTGACGAAGCCATGACGGAACCACGCACGTCTTCGCAATAAGGACGTCGGCCGGCGGGCTACGGCTGCCGAAACACAGGGTGCCGAGCACCGGAGCTCGAGCAAATGAACAACCCACAAGAAGTGGCCGTCAGGCCCATCGAACGAGGATCGTCCTCACGGACGGCTTCACTCCACAGGAGATGACAATGTTGACCAAGGCAAGCTACACGTTGGCGGACGGTACGCCGCTGTCCGATCTGGTTCGCGTCCCGACGCGGGAAGTCCAGATGCGGGCCCTGTCGGATCCGGAGATCTATCAGCTGGAGATGGATCGCGTCTTCGGCAAGACCTGGCTGCTGCTCGGGCACGAATCCGAAGTGCCGAACTCCGGCGATTTCGTCGTGCGCGACATGGGGTCGGATTCGGTCATCGTCGCGCGTGCGAAGGACGGGAACATCCACGTCTCGCTCAACGTGTGTCCCCACCGCGGCATGCGCATCTCGACGGTCGATGCGGGCAATACCCAGATTCACAAGTGCATCTACCACGGATGGGCGTTCAAGCCGAGTGGCGAGTTCATCGGTGCGCCGGTCGAGAAGGAGTGCATGCACGGGAAGATGATGCCGAAGGAGGATCTGGGCCTGCCGCAGGCGCGGGTGACGCTCTACGGCGGCATCATTTTCGCGACGTGGGACCTGGAGGGACCGTCGTTCGAAGAGTTCCTCGGTGATGCGAAATGGTATTTCGACACCTTGTTCGAGCGCAGCGACAAGGGGCTCGAAGTGCTCGGCCCGCCGCAGCGTTTCATCGTGCGCGCGAACTGGAAAGCCGCTGGCGAGCAGTCGGCCGCCGACGGCTACCACACGCTGACCCTTCACCGCTGGCTGGGTGAGGTAGGCAACTATTCCAAGAGTGGCGAGGGCGGCAGCGCCGACCTGTCGCCCGAGATGTACGGCGTCGAGGTGAGTTCGCCGCACGGCCATGCGCTGCGCTGCATCGACCTCGGACGCAAAATCAGGAAGCTCACTGGCCTCGATCCGGCGGAGCTGACGGTGGACCAGAAGCTCGAAGCACTGCCGCCGCCGGGGATGACGCATGAAATGTTGCCTCAGCTCAGGAAGCGCCTGAGCGAAGAGCAACTCGAAGTGATGGTGTCGATGCCGCCGCAGGTGGGCGGGATTTTCCCCAACGTGCTATTCGCGTTCGTGTATATCCCGCAGGCCGACGGCTCCGTGCTCGGCCTCACGCTGCTGCACGCCTACGTGCCGAAGGGGCCGGATCAACTCGAGTTCGTGAACTGGGTGCTTGCTGAGAAGGATGCCCCGCAGGAGCTCAAGGACAAGATGCTGATGCAGAGCATCCAGTTGTTCGGCACCTCGGGCATGGTCGAGCAGGACGACTCCGATACCTGGCCCCACATGACCCTCGCCGCCAAGGGCGCGCGCGGGCGTCGCTCGACCCTCAAGTACCAGGCGGTGTACGAGACCGGCGCCCCTGCCGGCTGGCCCGGGCCGGGCATTGTCAATGAAGGGTTCACCAAGGACGACACCCAGTGGCACTGGTGGCTGTACTGGAACGAACTGATGAACGCCAAGGCCTGAGCCGTCCGGTCCGACCCAACACCTTCGAAGGAGCGACACATGAGCGCCGCACAACAAGTTGCCGAGAACGCCCCCGTCATCGGAAACCCGATCCCGGTCGGGGCCGAAGTCTATAACCGCATCGTCGGTTTCCTCTATCAGGAAGCGACGCTGCTCGACACGATCCGTCTCAAGGAGTGGGGCGCGACGCTTGCGCCCGACCTGGTCTACACCGTGCCTCTGCGGCAGACCCGCCCGATGTCCCAGCAGGCCCAGTCGGTTATCCGCACGGTGCAGCACTACCACGACAACTACCGCTCGATCATGGGGCGCATCATGCGGCTCACCGAGACGCGCAGCGCGTGGGCCGAGGATCCCCCTTCGCGCACCCGCCGCATGGTCAGCAACGTGCAGGTGTTCGCTACCGACAGGCCCGACGAGTTCGCGGTCGTGAGCTATCTGCTGCTGACACGCAGCCGTTTCGACTTTCCGGATATGGATCTCATCAGCGGCGAGCGCAACGATCTGCTGCGTGTCGATGGCGAGGGATTCAAGCTCGTGCGTCGCGAAGTCATTCTCGACCAGGCGGTGCTGGGCACGCCGAACCTCGCGATCTTCCTCTAGGCAACGCGGGCGCCGCCGGCCCGGTTACGGATCGGACGGTGCCCGATCTGTCCTTCGCCACGAGGCTGATACGAGAGCCGGGACGGGGAGTGGAGTAGAAAAATGGCATTAAACGGAAATCACGCGGCGATCGATCTGACCGAGTTCAGGCAGGGCTGGCAGATCGTGGTTCTGTCGGTGATCGGTGTGGCGATCAGTATCAACGCCGCATTGCTGTATGGCTTCGGCGTCCTGGTGATCCCCTTCCAGCAGGCTTTCGGTTGGGACCGTGGTTCGCTGCAGGCGGCAATAACCTTCCTGTTCGCCGGCGCCGTGCTCGGCCTGCAACTCGTCGGCTGGCTCAACCTGCGTTTCGGCATGAAGCGCGTGACAGTGCTTTCGTTGCTGCTGATGGCGCTCGGCTATCTGGCGACGACGCAGATTGGCGGCTCGATCTGGTCGCTCTACGCAGCATTTTTCCTGCTCCCGATCATCGGCATGGGTGCGCTGGCGGTCACGTGGACGCAACTCCTCAATCTCTGGTTTCACCGCAACCGCGGACTGGCGCTCGCGATCGGGCTTTCGGGCACCGGCATCACCGCCGCGCTGGTACCGAGACTGTTGGGTTGGGGGGTCGAGAACTGGGACTGGCGGGCCGCCTTCGTCATCCTGGCGCTGCTCAATGTGCTGGTGGGACTGCCGCTGACCCTATGGTGGTTCCGCCTGCCTGGCGAACGTGCGGTGAGCGGCGCGAAGGCAGACGACGGTCCGCCGCTGGTGCGGAGCGGCGTGAGCTTCCAGGAAGGAATGCTCCTGCCGCGATTCTGGATCTGCAATGTGGCGTTGTCGCTGGTCGTGTCGGCGGTGGTGGGCCTCGTTACCAGTACCGTGCCGATGTTGCGAGATAAGGGGCTGTCGGCGGCGGATGCGACCCTGGTCTTCGGTTACTTCGGCATTGCGCTGATTTGCGGTCGCCTGGTGGTCGGCTACCTGCTCGATCGGCTGTGGCCGCCCGGCGTGGCGGCCTTGAGCCTTTCCCTGCCCGGGGTGGGTTGTCTGATTTTCCTGTCGGGAACCACCGATCC
The DNA here is from genome assembly GCF_012910905.1 of Aromatoleum toluvorans. Lineage (GTDB taxonomy): Bacteria > Pseudomonadota > Gammaproteobacteria > Burkholderiales > Rhodocyclaceae > Aromatoleum > Aromatoleum toluvorans. Next base: position 58,077 of record NZ_WTVN01000001.1, on the reverse strand, counting down.
GGCTGTCATGAGTCTTGCCGCGGCGCTGGTCGGACTTGGCGCCGGCGCCGAGTTCGACATCGCGGCCTTCCTCATCGCGCGCTACTTCGGCCTCAAGGATTACGGCCGGTTGTTCGGCGTGCATCAGGGGCTCATCACGGTAGCGTCGGCAGCCGCGCCGCTGATGTTTGCAGCGATGCTGAGTGTCACCGGTACCTACTTTGCGATGCTCGTCTATTGCACCGTGGCCACCCTGCTCGGCGCGTCATTGTTGCTGACGCTCGGGCGCAGTCCCCAGTTTGCCCTGCACGCCGAAGCGCAGCGGGCCTGATTTCATCCCTCTCATCGGAGCAAATAAATGCCCACGATTACCTTCATCGAACACAACGGCACCCGGCACGAAGTGCACGCCGAAGTCGGCCAGTCGGCCATGCAGGCCGCGACCTTTGCCGGCGTTCCCGGCATTCCCGGTGACTGTGGCGGCGCCTGCGCCTGCGCCAGCTGCCACGCTTACGTGGACGAAGCCTGGGTGGAGCGTTTTGCGCCCGCCGAAGGCACCGAATACGACATGCTCGAGAACGTCGTCGAGCGCCAGCCCACCAGTCGGCTCACGTGCCAGCTGGTCGTCGGAGCGGACATGGACGGCCTCACGCTGCGCCTGCCGGCTGCGCAGTTCTGAAGACGGCGATCTAAAAAAACGACAAGGAGACGGGAAGATGTCGCTCGATTCAGTGGTGATCGTGGGGGCGGGGCACGGGGGCGTGCAAGTGGCGATTTCGCTGCGCCAGGAAGGTTTCAGGGGCCGCATCGTGCTCGTGAACGACGAGCCCGGTCTGCCTTACCAACGGCCGCCCCTGTCGAAGGCCTACCTTCTCGGCAAGATCAACGCCACTGCGATGCTCTTCAGGCCGGAGACCTTCTACGCCGATCAGCGCATCGAGCTCGTCCATGACCGCGTAGCGGCGATCGATCGGCAGAACCGTCGTGTCATGCTCGACTCGGGGAGTGCGCTCGACTTCGGCCATCTGGTGCTCGCGACGGGTGCCCACAATCGGCCGCTCAACGTGCCGGGTTCGACGCTGAGCGGTATCTTCGGCATCAAGACCAAGGCGGATGCCGACCTCTTGTCGCCGCTGGTGAAGCAGGCCAGGAATGTCGTCGTGATCGGAGCCGGCTTCATCGGTCTGGAGTTCGCCGCGGTGGCGGCGGCCGAAGGGGCTGCGGTCGAAGTGCTTGAACTCGGCGACCGCCCGATGGCCCGGGCAGTGTCCCCGCAGATGTCGGAGCTCTTCCGTGCCGCACATCAAGGCTGGGGCGTGAAGTTCAACTTCCGTACCGGGCTGGCGGAGCTGGAAGGCGAGGACGGCAAGGTGAGCGCCGTGACGACATCGGACGGACGACGCCTGCCTGCCGAGCTGGTCGTCTACGGCATCGGCGTGATTCCCAACGTGCAGCTCGCGCTCGAGGCCGGACTCGACATCGATAACGGGATTCGCGTCAATTCCAGTCTCCTGACTTCGGACCCGCACATCTCGGCGCTGGGTGACGTCGCCGCCTTCCCGTGCGTGCAAAACGGCGAAAATCTGACTCGCCTCGAGTCCGTACAGAACGCGGTCGACCAAGGCAAGCTCATCGCGGCCCGCCTCGTGGGCAAACCCACCCCATACACAGCGCTGCCCTGGTTCTGGACCGACCAGGGCAATCTCAAGCTGCAGATCGCAGGTCTGTCGATCGGGGCAGACAACTACGTGACGCTGGGTGACGCCGCCGCGCAACAGCTCTCGGTGCTGTGCTTCCGCGGGGAGGAGCTGATCGCGGTCGAGTCCTGCAACCGTCCCGGCGATCACGTGTTTGCACGCAAGATCCTCGCACGCCCCCCCGCGCTCACGCCCGCTGCCGCCGCTGCGCCCGACTTCGATCTGAAAGCCTGGGAAGCGGCCAACCGGCCCTGATCGTCCGGTGTGCTGCTCGGCCGGCAAATCGGGGCGCCGATCGCATGCCGGCGTCCGTCGTGCCGGCCGCAGCACGCCACGTGGGAGGCAGATCACATGCTGATCGACGTCCAGCGGCGAAGGCCGCCATGTGGCGCTCGCGACGACACCTCGACCGCGCGCTTACTCTGCGAAAGCGTGGAGCCAGGACTGGTCGTCGCGGCAAAGGCGTTCAGGATGCGCGGTGAAGTCCCCGGTCGAGCCCACGATGCGAATCGCCTGGGGCGCGCGTTCGGGTTGCTGCGCGAAGCAACGGCCGCTCGGGCGGGCGTGCAAGTCCTTGTCGATGTCCCGCAGGCGTCCGAGCGCGATCAGCGCACAGCGGCGCAGCACGAGGGCCGCTTCCGCCTCGTCGGGCGCGAGACTGCTGAGCGCCCAGCGCGCCATGCCTTGGCGCATGTCGATGCCGGCATAGGGCGGGGGGGACACGATCGTACGTTCCTGCACTTCCCAGTCGAGCCGCAAGCCGTCGTCACGGACCAGACGGGCGTGCGAACCGCCGTCGACATGACGGGGAATTTCGATGTCGAAGCGGCGATGGGTGATGCCCCGCGCCGCTGCGGCGATCGCGAGGCCGGCGAGGTCGAACATGTGCGTGCACTGCAGGCTGGCGTCGGTATGGCGGGTTACTGCGCTGGCGATGGGTTCCAGCTGCATGCCGAGTAGTGCGTTCAGCGGTGCGGCGGCATTCGGGCACTCGGTGAACGGATGTCGCGGAGCCTCGGCGGAGATCTCGCTCACGCGGCCGAGGCGATGACGCAGCGCGACGCGGAAGTGGTGAAAGTCGTCTTCGAGGACGGCACGGACTTCGCCCGCTTGGCTGGTCTGGCGGCCTTCAAGCTGGATCCGTCGGCAAAAGGAGGGCATTGCAATGGCTTCCGTTGGAAGTGTTTCTTTCTTATGAATGTGTACAATAACAAAAATAGTGTGCAATAAATGCGAGGAGACGAAAATGGGTTTGCTGAAGGACAAGGTTGCGTTGATTACCGGGGCCGGCGGCGGCATCGGGCGCGGCGTGGCGCACAGCTTCGCGCGCGAGGGGGCAGCCGTGGTGATCGCGGAGATCAACGAAGAGACTGGAACTCAAGTGGCGCGCGAACTCGAGGAGTTGGGCGGGCGGGCGCTGTTCGTGCGTACCGACGTGATGCAGAAGGCGTCCGTGACGGGAGCGATCGAGGCGGCAGTCGCCCATTTCGGCGGGCTGGACATCCTCGTGAACAACGCCTTCGTTCCGACGCCGAACGTGCGCCTCGAAGACAAGACGGACGAAATGCTCGAGCAGACGCTGACCTCGACGATCAAGGCGTCGTGGTGGGCGATGCAGGCGTCGCTGCCGCACATGCGGGCGCGCGGGGGCGGGAAGATCGTCAATTTCTACTCGATCGACGTCGAGATCGGCGCGTGGCTGCATGCCGACTACAACACGGCGAAGGGCGGCATCGTCGGCCTCACGCGCAGTGCGGCGGCGGAATGGGGGCGTTTCAACATCACTGTGAATGCCGTCGCACCGACGGCAATGGGAGCGACCTTCAACAAGTTGGCCGCGGAGAACCCTGGTTTCGCCGAACGCTCCGCCGCGATGCGCCCCCTCGGCCGGTGTGGCGATCCGGAACTCGACATCGGCCCCGTTGTGGTCTTTCTCGCATCGGACATGTCCCGCTATGTCACCGGCGAAATGCTGCATGTCGACGGCGGCCTGCACTTGCCGGGCTACAACTCGCGTCCGGCGGATGTGCCGGTGCGCGAATACTGAATCGAATTTCTGGCGGGCCCTGCGGTTCGCCCCGCGGTCCGTCCATTCCCAAGGCACAGGCATGAACGACGAAACCGAGGCAGTCGCTGAAGACGGACCGGTAATGGAGTCCGCTCGGCGCAATCGCCGCTCGGATGCGACCATTGCACGAATCCTGGCATCGACGGAAAGGATCATCCTCCGGGCAGGTGCCGAGCGCATTTCCATCATCGATGTGTGCGACGACGCAGGTGTCTCGCGGGGCACGTTCTACCGCTATTTCTCCTCGCAGGATGATCTGCTCGATGCGTTTTCGCGCCACAAACGCGAGGGTTTTCACAGCGCGATGCAGGAAGTCACCGCCCCTTACGACGACCCCGACGAGAAATTTCGCGCCCTGATCGGTTACCTGGAGCACTACGCGGCGCACGGACAGGCGCGGCGTCTGCTGGTGGTGGCGCCCGATTATGCGATGAGCTTTTTTCGCCGCGTCTTCAACGACGCGCGTGTGCGCTTGCAGGACGTCCTCAGGACCGTCTTCGACGCCTGGGATGGGCGTCTCGGCATCAGCATCGATCGCGAGCTCGTGTGCGAAATGCTGATCCGCTACGTATTGAGCGAACAGCTCGTCCCCAATGAGCGCGCAAACGAAGGCACGGCGCGCATCGAGCGTCTCGTGCGCTCGCTGATCGGTTTTCCTGCCACCAAGGGCGATGACGCTGTCCAGGTAGCTGCGCCGGCACGTTTCACGGGCTCTCGACGCCGCGAAAAAGAAAAAACATAAACAGATTTGCAAAATCTGTTTATGTTTGGCATGATGAATCTCATCGTTGCAAAGACACCGGTCGAGTGTCGCAGGCAGGAGACAAATCCCCGATAGCCAGGCGAGGTCCGTCCGGCGCATCGATGCTCCCGTCCGCGATTGCGGCACTCGGCAGGTTCCACCAACCTGCACTGGGAGACACCACATGCTCATCGACCTCCACGCCCACGCCCCCCATCCGGATTACTACGACCAGCACCCCTATTGGGGGCCGGCTTTCGAGTCGCAGCCCGACGGCGACATCAAGCTTCGCGTCGGCGACTGGATCCTCACACTCGGCGCGCCCGAGCGAAAAGCCGCCTTGCGCAAAGCGAAGGCCGAGGGCAATGCCCTGAACGTGCAGGACTACATGAGCCGCTGGCGCGACCCCAAGACGCGCCTGGCGGGGATGGATACAGCCGGCCAGAACGCCCAGGTCGTCTCGGTGCCTTCGCATTGCTACATGTACTGGACGGAGCTCGACTACGCGATCCCGTTCTCGCGCAAGGTCAACGACGTGCTCGCCGAATACTGCTCGGCGGCGTCCGACCGGCTGATGTTCTGGGCGCAGGCGCCCCTGCAGGATCCGAAAGAGGCGGCCAAGGAAATTCGCCGCGCGTGCACCCAACTGGGCGCAAAGGGTCTGGGTGCGGGTGGTTCGAATTTCGGCGGCCTGGAGTTCGATTCGCCTGAGATGGATCCGGTGTGGGAGGCCCTGTGCGACCTCGACCTGCCGATGTTCGTGCATGGCTATAACCAGTCGGTCACGTGGGGCAACAAGGCCAACACCGACCGCTACGAAACCACGGCCATCGTCGGCATGAACTACGACGAGACGAAGGCCTTCTGGTACCTGGTGAACGGCGGTGTGTTCGACCGCTTCCCCAAGCTCAAGGTCTATATCACGCACGGCGGCGGCTATGTGCCTTATCAGCTCGGCCGACTGGCGCAAACCAACCCCAACCTCGACACGTACCACAACAAGAAGCCTGTACTGGAGTACATGCGCAACTTCTGGTTCGACGTGGAACTGCACGAACTGCCGATGCGTCAGGCGCTGATCGACGTCATCGGCGCCGACCGCATCCTCTACGGTTCGAACTTCGGAGGCAGTGATGCGGTGCGTCACGACCTCACCGAAGGCCTGCGCCTTTCGGAGGAGGATCTGCAGAAGATCCGCTGGAAGAATGCCTGCGAACTGCTCCACCTCGACCCGGCGAAAGTAGGCTCCATCGCAAAGGCCGAGGTGGCAGCATGAAGCTCGCGCGCTGCAGCGATAGCGGCGCGCCATTCTGGGCCGTGGTCAATGCCGAAGCCCGCACGGTCACCCCGATCGTCGGCAGCTTCGCGGATTGGGGGCCTGCCTTGACCCGCGCGATTGCCGCGGGGCAGGGCGGAGCAGCACATTCGCTGCTGACGCCCGACGGCGATGCCCGGCCGCTCGATTCGGTAAGGCTGCTGCCGCCGATCGAGCCGGTCAATCGGGTCGTCGTCGCGGGCGCGAACTACGCGAAGCATTTGGCCGACGACTTCGGCCTGAAGTCTCCCCCGCAGCCGATCGCGTTCCTCAAGGCGTACGGCGCCCTGATCGGTGCCAATGATCCGATCCGCTATCCGCCGTTGACGAACGAACTCGATCATGAGGTCGAACTCGTCGTCATCGTGGGGGATGTGCCGGTCGACCCGGAAGACCCGCTCGCCAGCGTTCTCGGCTATGCCGTGGGCAACGATGTATCGGCGCGCGACCTGCAGCGCAGCGGTCCGGCCGGCATCGGCATGGATCTCTTCGCGGCGAAAAGCCAGGACCGCAGCACGGGAGTGGGTCCGTGGATCGTGACGCGCGACGAGTTCCCGGAGGGGAGCCCGAAGCTGCGACTGACCCTGAAGGTGAACGGCGAGACGCGCCAGGACGGCAATACCGGCGAGATGACGTGGAACGTCGCGCAGCTGGTGAAGTTCGTCGAAGAGCGTTCCAGTTTCGCGCCCGGCGACATCCTGTTTACTGGATCGCCGGCTGGCGTGGGACAGGGTACGGGCCGATTCCTCAATCCCGGCGACGTCGTCGAAGCCGGAATCGAGGGGGTCGGGACGATCACGAACGTCGTCGGGCCCAAACCCGGCGTCTGAGCAAGGAGGCAAGACAAATGCTCGACAAGAATCACAAGGTTGTGGTGGTCGGTGCCGGCCTGATGGGTACCGGAATCGCGCATGCGTTCGCGAGCAGCGGCTTCGCGACGCAACTGGTGGATACCAGCGCAGAGGCACTCGCCAGGGCGGAGAAGAACATCCACGGCATCCTGGATGGTGGCGTGAAGCTCGGAAAGCTCGCGGTGGATGTGGCCGACGCCGCCAAAGCGCGTCTTTCCACCAATACCGTGTTGAAACAGGCGGCCGAAGGTGCGCACCTCCTGATCGAGACCGTCTCGGAGAATCTCGCGGTCAAGAAGGCGGTGCTGGGCGAGGCAGTTCCCGTGCTGGCCGCGAACGCGGTGATCGCGACCAACACATCGGCGCTCAGCGTCACCGAGATTGCCGCGTCGGTGCCATGTCCCGAGCGCGTCATCGGCATGCACTTCTTCAACCCGGTGCACAAGATGAAGCTCGTCGAGCTGGTGCTCGGTATCGCGACCGACGAAGCCACTGTCGCGACCAGCCGCGAATGGTGCGATGCGATCGGCAAGACCTCGATCCTGGTGAATGAGTCCCCCGGCCTGACCACTAGCCGCATGTCCGCGATGCTGGGGAACGAAGCGATGTGGATGCTGCAGGAAGGCACCGCCAGCGCAGAGGACATCGACACCGCGCTGCGGATGGGTTTCAACCACCCGATGGGGCCGCTCGAGCTGGGTGACCTGACCGGCTGGGATACGCGCCTGTCGGTGCTGCGCTATCTCCATTCGACGCTCGGCGAGAAGTTCCGTCCCTGCCCGCTGATCATCAAGATGGTGGCGGCCGGCCGTTACGGGCGCAAGACCGGGCACGGGGTATACAAATATGACGAGACCGGCCAGCGCGTTCCGGGCTCGGGCCTGAAGGCGAGCAACCTATGAGCGACGTCTTCATTGTCGAGGCCGTCCGCACGCCGGTCGGCAAGTACCGGGGGAGTCTGGCCGGCGTACGCGCGGATCACCTCGGGGCCCACGTCCTGAACGCTGTGGTCGAGCGCGCCGGCATCGCGGCGGCCGAGGTGGACGACGTCATCTTCGGCTGCGTCACCCAGGTCGGCGAACAATCCGCGAACATCGCGCGCACCTCCCTGCTGGGGGCGGGCTGGCCGGATGCGATTCCCGGTCTCACGATCGACCGCAAGTGCGGCTCCGGCGAGGCTGCGGTGCACGTCGCCGCTGGCCTGATCGCCGCCGGATCGGCGCAGGTCGTCGTGGCGGGCGGTGCCGAGAACATGAGCCGCGTGCGCATGGGCGGCAACCGCGAAATCTACGGCGAGACCTTCGGCTGGCTGGCTTCCGAGCGCTACGAGCTCACCAGCCAGGGTGAGGCGGCCGAGCGGGTCGCGGACAAATGGGAATTGACTCGCGCCCAGCTAGACGCCTTCGCGGTGGAGAGTCACCGCCGCGCCGCGGCCGCGGCCGAAGGGGGATATTTCCGCAAGGAGATCGCGCCGGTACCTGTCGCTGCGCTCAAGGATAGAGACTACGTAGAGCCCGCGCCGGAAGTCTTCGCTGCGGACGAAACGATTCGCCCCGGCACCAGTGCCGAGAAGCTTGCCACGTTGAAGACCAGCTTTCGCGACAACGGCAAGATGACCGCCGGAAATTCGTCGCAGATCTCCGACGGTGCGGCGGTGCTGCTGCTGATGTCCGCAGAGGCGATTGACCGGCTCGGCGTCAAACCCCGGGCGCGCATCCGCGCCTTCACCACGGTCGGCTCCGACCCGACGCTGATGCTGACCGGGCCGATTGCCGCAACCCGGAAGGTGCTCGCCCAGGCCGGGCTGAATGTCGAGGACATCGATCTGTTCGAGGTCAACGAGGCGTTCGCGCCGGTGCCGATGGTGTGGATGAAGGAGCTCGGTGTGTCGCATGACCGGCTCAACGTCAATGGCGGAGCGATCGCCCTCGGGCATCCGCTTGGCGGAAGCGGCTCGCGCATCATGACCTCGCTGCTGCACGAACTGGAACGACGTGAAGCGCGCTACGGCCTGCAGGCGATCTGCTGTGCAGGCGGCATGGGCACCGCGACGATCATCGAACGCATGTAAGCGGGCGTCGCGGCAGGCAAACGACAGGAGAGACGACATGAATATCGACCTTAGCGACCGGCGCGTAATCGTAACCGGCGCCTCACGCGGGATCGGGCGTGCGATCGCGCGTGCCTTCGCTGCGGAAGGTGCGCGCGTTGCGATCTGCGCACGCACTCCCGAAGCGGTCGAAGAGACCGGCAGGGAGCTTGCGCAGCAGGCCCAGGCGGTTATCGCGCGCGCGGTGGACGTGACCGACACGCCGGGTGTGAAGGCCTTCGTGGATGAGGTCGCCGAGAGCTGGGGCGGGGTCGATGTCCTCGTTAACAATGCTGGCCAGGGGCTGGGGGGCAATCTGGACACGCTCACCCCCGAGGCGATCCTCGAGCACGCCAACATTCTCCAGATGGGGCACTTCCGCTTCGTGCAGGCCGTGGTGCCGTACATGCGCCGGCAGCGCTGGGGTCGCATCATCGAGATCAACGCGCTGGCCGGTGCGATCCCGACTCCGGACGGCATCCCGTCGGTCATCAATCGTGCGTCCTGCCTCGCGCTCTCCAAGTCTCTCGGGATGTCGCTCGCGAAGGAAAACATCCTCGTCAACTCGCTGAACATGGGCTGGATCGACACCGGCCAGTGGGAGCGTCATTTCAGGGAGGTCGGCCCCGGCGTCTCCCGTGAGGAGTTCAACGAAATGGTCCTCAAGGTGGTGCCGATCGGGCGTTTCGGCAAGCCGGAAGACGTGGCGGGCATGGCGCTGTTCCTTGCCAGCGACTACGCCAGCTTCATCAGCGCGGCCTCGATCGATATCGCCGGCGGGTTGCAGGGCCAGATCGCGTACTACCCGACACTCAAGCGCGATTTCACCGAAGCAGTGAAGCGGCGCAACGAGGGCTCGGCGTCAGTCTGATTCGTCGATGCGGACCCGGATCGGTGTGTGTTTTGACTATGGCAAATGAATTATCAAGCAGATTGCTCGCGTGGGGCAAAATTCTAATAAGAGAATCTACGTTCAAGGGTAGAATTAAGAGAAATTACCCGCTACAATTCAGTTGTGTGAAAACCCGACGTACCGGGACACAGCGATTGATCTGAAAACAGGCCGGATTCGCCCTCCAACGAGGCGTGAAAAGACAAGGTCAGGGTGTCACGGTCATCGATATAACCAGAGGAGACAAATTCATGAATAATGGGAGCAGGTCTGTCCGTACCCGGTTCGCGCTGAGGGGCGTCACTGCCGCACTTGCACTTGCATGGGTGGGGGGGGCGTCGGCGTTCGAGGTCGAAACCGGCAACCCGGACGTCAAGATGCGTTGGGATAACACGATCCGATATACGGCGGGCGTGCGTGTCGAGGATCAGGACAAGAAGCTGATGCGCAATCCGGTCTATGACGAGGGCGACAGCAAGTTCGATCGAGGCGACATCGTGACCAACCGTCTCGATCTGCTCTCCGAATTCGATGTCAGCTATCGCGGCAAAATCGGCGCTCGTGTGACCGGTGCAGCGTGGTACGACCATGCCTACGACGATCATTCGGTGACTGCGCCGACCGGCACTGCCACCGCCTATCGCAATGACAAGTACAACGGCACGGTCAAGCGCTATGTGAATGGTCCCTCGGGCGAAATCCTCGACGCCTTCGTCTGGACCAACCTCGATCTCGGCAAGGTGCCGCTCAACCTGAAGGTCGGTCGCCAGACCAACGTGTGGGGTGAAGGCCTGCTGATCGGTGCGCATGCAATCTCCTACGGACAGTCCCCGGTTGACGGCGTGAAGGCCGTAACCAACCCCGGCATTGAGACCAAGGAAGTTTTCCTTCCGATCGGGCAGGTACACGCGAGTGCCCAGCTCACGGATAGCGTGACCGTCGTCGGGCAGTATTTCTACGACTGGGAGCCTACCCGCGTACCGCACGCCGGCACTTACCTGATGGGTGCTGACACCGCGCCGTCGTCCGATAACCTTTCCTTCGGGGTCGGCCAGCTCAAGGCCTCGATCATCGACGCGAAGGAACCGAGCAAGCGCGGCAATTGGGGCGTGGGTGCGCGCTGGAACGTGGAGGCGATCGAGTCGACCTTCGGTGCTTACTACCGCAAGTTCGACGACTACGCGCCGGAACTCGGTGTGCAGCTCTCGGACTTCGTTCGCCTCGGTCCCGCCGTATTACCCAGCAAGGCACGCTTCCTGTATCCCGAGGACATCGAGCAATACAGTGTGAGCTTCTCGCGTGTGATCGGTGGCGTAAGCGTGGGTACCGAGTTGTCGTACCGCAAGAACGGGCCTTTGAATACGCCGGCGTCGCATACGCTCGACTCGGGCGCGCGCGGCGACACCTGGCATGCGGTGGTGAATGGCGTTTATCTGTTACCGCAGACGCCGATGTGGGATACCGGGACATTGATCGCGGAGATCGCATACAACCGACTCGATCGCGTGACCGAGAACGAGCAGCTGTATCGCAAGGTCGGTGCGGCAAGTTGCGTCAATTCGGCAGTCGGACGCCCGGGGACCGGCACCAAGCGGGATGGCTGTTCGACCGTCGATGCCCTGCAGCTCGCGGTCAGGTTCTCGCCGCAATATCTCAACATCTTTCCGTCATGGGACCTGGCGGTGCCGGTCAGCATCAACTATGGGCTTTCCGGAAACGCACCCTCTTCAGGTGGCGGCACAGAGGGTGAGCTGCGTTGGTCGATCGGTACCACCTGGACCTATGCGTCCAAGTACGAATTCGCCCTCAACTACTCTGACCGCAGCTTGCCGGTGCGCAAGGGCGTCGTTCGCGGTGAGGAACGGATTACCGGCGGTGCGGCCCACAGCAACTCCTCGGTTGGTGTGATCGACCGTGGCTGGCTGTCCTTCACGTTCAAGACGGCTTTCTGACAGGCCGCAAACAGGAGACGAGAGACATGAAGATGCGCAATTTCGTATGGGCCGCCGCGGCGGTCCTCTCGAGCCACGCGATGGCGGCGGTTACGGCAGAAGAGGCGAAACAGCTCGGTGCGACGCTGACCAAGTACGGCGCGATCCAGGCGGGCAACAAGGAAGGGACGATCCCGGAATACACCGGAGGGCTGACCAAGGCTCCGGCCGACTTCAAGCCCGACAGCGGTTTCTGGGCGGATCCGTTCAAGGACGAAAAGCCCCTGCTCCGGATCGACGGCAAGAACTATCAGCAGCACGCAGACAAGCTGTCGGAAGGGCAGAAGGAGCTCCTGAAGAAGTACCCGAGCTTCTATATGGATATCTATCCGTCGCACCGTACGGCGTCGTATCCCGCCAAGGTCCTGAACAACACGGTGCGCAATGCGACGACATGCAACACCGCCAAGAACGGCCTCTCCGTCGAGGAAGCATGCCGGGGCGGTCTGCCGTTCCCCATGCCGAAGACCGGCTACGAGGTGATGTGGAACCAGCAGCTTCGCTACAAGGCCGATACGACGACCAAGTCGTCGCGCTCGTGGGTCGTGGACTCCAACGGCAAGGTGGTCATGGCGGCGCAGCAGAAGACGATGGAAGAGACGCCCTACTACCATGACGACCTGGACGGCCGTGACGCAAAGCTCTACTGGCGCACCTACTCGGTAACGCAGGCGCCGATCCGCAAGGCAGGCGAGGCGACCGGTCTCTCGGACTTCCTCGATCCGACCGAGAAGCCACGCCGCGCGTGGAGCTACACGCCGGGACAGCGCCGCATCAAGCTCGCTCCGGAGTTCGCCTACGACACGCCGGTCGCGAGCATGGGCGGCGTCACGCTGTTCGACGAGCTCTTCGTATTCTCGGGACAGATGGACCGTTTCGAATTTAAGCTGGTCGGCAAGAAGGAGATGTACATCCCCTACAACGCCTACAAGCTTTATTTCGGTTGCGGCGTCGAAGAGCAGTTCATGGACAAGCACCCGAATCCGGCCTGCTGGCGTTGGGAGCTTCACCGCGTCTGGGTCGTCGAAGCGACGCTGAAGCCGGGCGTCCGCCATGTGTACGCCAAGCGCATGTACTACTTTGACGAGGATACATACGGCGCAGGCCTGTACGACGCCTTCGACCAGAGCGGCCAGTTGTATCGCTCGATCTTCAACTCGATGGTTCAGCTCTATGACGTCCAGGCGCCCTACACCGTGAAGAACGTGGTGTATGACTTCAACAAGGGCATGTACGCGCTGGTGAATGACGGCCTGGTCGGCGGTTATGGCGTTCTGAAGGCGCCGATGGCCAACCGCGAACTCAACCCCGAGGCAATCGTCGCGCAGGAAACCGCGCGCTGATCGTCAGCCCTCATGTGGAAGCGGGCATCGCGGCTTGCCGTGTTGCCCCTTCCGGTTCCGGCTCACTCCAGATAGATACCCCCGCCCGGTGCTTGTTGTGGGCGGCGGGGATCGCATCGGCAAGGAGTTGTCTCTTGAATCGCGTTAGCAGTTCGATCTCCCGTTCCATGGTCCCGGGCCGGCGTCTGCGTCTGACCCTTGCGGCAGCGGTTCTCGGCGCGGCAGGCGTGGCGCTCGCCACGGGTTCCGCCGTGCGCGACGTATTAACCGTCCCCGCGGTGATCTCTCCCCAGTCCTTGCGGGGTGCAATGTCAGGTATCGCCAGCAAGGATGGGCGCGCCCTGGCCGTCGGGCCGCGCGGGATCATTCTGCTGTCACGCGACGCCGGTCGGAACTGGTCCCAGATCGTCGCGCCGCTGAGCGCAGACTTCACGACGGTGCGCTTCGGGGCGGGCAGCACCGCATGGGCGCTCGGACACGATGCAGTCGTCCTGCGTTCGGATAACGGCGGGGAAACCTGGTCCCGGGTAATGGACGGTCATGCTCTCTTCGAACTGCTCTCCAAACACTACAGCGCTCTGGCCAATGCGGGCAATGAAGAGGCAGGACGCGTGTTGCGGGACGTCGAGATGGCGGCCGAGCAGTCCGCGACGCCGGGCGTGCTGGCCTATCCGTTTCTCGACATCAACGTAAACGAGCGCGGCGAGGGTTTTCTGGCTGGCGCTTTCGGTCTGCTGCTGCATACGACTGACGGTGGCAGCACATGGGAGCCGTGGATCGAGCGCGCGGACAACGGGCGTCGCATGCACCTGTATGCGATCGAGCCGACGCCCGACGGTGGGGTGTTTCTTGCCGGAGAGCAAGGTCTGGTGCGTCGCCTCGATCGAGACGCGGCCCGGTTCCAGACCGTCGAAACGCCCTATAAGGGCACGTATTTCGGTATCACCGCAGGGGACTCGAAGCTGATCGTCTACGGGCTGCGTGGCAATGCCTTTATTAGCCGCGATGGGGCGGCGAGCTGGTCCTCTCTCTCCATGGGCAGCGATGCGAGCCTTGTCGCCGCCCTCGACCGCGGCGCGGGACGCATGGTGTTCGTGACCCAATCTGGTCAGGTTCTGCTGAGTAACGATGATGGGGCGAGCGTGGCAGCGCTCGAGGTGCAACGCGGCGGGGAGGTATTCGCCGCTGCGATGGCCGGTCCGGAAGAGCTCCTGCTCGCCCGAGTCAATGGCGTTGATCTGATCCGTTTGCCCCTCCGGTAACGGCCTCTCCTGATACTGAAATTTGCGAGACACAGCATGGCAGGCCACAGCGAACAAAGAGTGATGCCGGTGATCCGGGACCTGAAGGATTTCGATCTCGGTTCCGGCAGCGTGCTCGAGCGCATCATCTTCAACAATCGCATCGTCGTGCTCCTGGCATGCCTTGTGGCGACTCTCGTACTCGGCTTCGCCGCGACGCGCATCCAGGTCAATGCGAATTTCGAGCGGATGATTCCGCTCGGCAGCCCGTACATCAAGAATTACCTGGATAACAAAAGCGAGTTGCCGGGTCTGGGCAACACGATCCGGATCGTCGTCGAGAACAAGTCGGGGGACGTCTTCGACCCCGGGTACCTTGACGTGCTCAAGAAAGTCAATGATGACCTTTACCTGATTCCCGGCGTCGATCGTTCGTGGATGAAGTCGATCTGGATGCCGATCGTCCGCTGGCGGGAGGTGACCGAAGACGGCATCACCGGCGGCGCGGTCATGCCCGCGAGCTTCGACGGCAGCGCGAACGAGATCGCGAAACTGCGCGAGAACATCGGCAAGGCGGGCATCGTCGGCAGACTCGTTGCAAATGACATGAAGTCGAGCATGATCGTGGCGCCGCTGCTGGATACCCATCCGAAAACCGGTGAAGCGCTGAATTACGGCGAGTTTGCGGACGCTCTCGAAGCGAAGATCCGCACCTACGAGAGTGACACGGTCGGCATCCATATCGTCGGCTTCGCGAAGATCGTCGGCGATCTGATCGCGGGCCTGCGCGAGGTGATGGTGTTCTTCGCGGTGTCAGTCGTCGTTGCCGCGTTCTTCGTCTATCTCTACACCCGCTGCGTGCGCAGCACGGCGCTTCTCGTGACGGTCGCCGTGATCGGCGTGGTGTGGCTGCTTGGGCTGATGCAGTTGCTCGGGTACGAGCTCGATCCGTATTCGATCCTGGTGCCTTTCCTGATCTTCGCTATCGGGCTGTCGCACGGCGCGCAGAAGATGAACGGCATCATCCAGGACATTGGCCGTGGCACCCACAAGTACGTCGCGTCGCGCTACACCTTCCGGCGCCTGTTCATGGCCGGCCTTACGGCACTGCTGGCGAACATCGTCGGTTTTGCTGTACTGATCATCATCGACATCCCGGTTATCCGCGATCTGGCCCTGACCACCAGCGTCGGCGTTTCGGTCCTGATCTTCACGAAGCTTTTCCTCATCCCGGTCGCACTCTCCTATCTCGGCGTCAGCGAATCGGCCATCCGGCATGCCACGGCGGACGACATGAAGGCGGGCGGCCGACGTTCGTTGCCGGGGCGGATCTGGCACGGTTTGGACGAACTCACCGAGCGGAGGTGGGCGATTCCGGTCATCGCCATTGCCGCGATCGTGACCGTCGTCTCCGCAATCGTCATGCAGGACCTTCGCATCGGAGATCTGGATGCCGGGGCGCCCGAACTTCGGCCCGAGTCGCGCTACAACCGCGACAACGCATACATCACGGAACACTACGGGCTCTCGAGCGACCAGTTCGTGGTCATCATGAAGACCGGCGACGAGGGCTGTCGCCTGTATTCGAGCCTGCAGAAGATGGACGGGCTGGCACAACTGCTGCGGCAGGATCCGGCGGTCCAGACGACGACCTCACTGGCCGAAACGGTGCGTTTCGTGACCTCGGCGATGTTCGAGGGCAGTGGCAAGTGGCTCACGATCAGCCGTAACCAGTCGATCACCGACGGCTCCGTGTCGGCAGCCGTGATCGCGACGCCGGACATCACGAACCAGAGTTGCTCCGTGTCGCCCCTGGTCGCTTACCTGAAGGACCACAAGGCGGATACCGTGGGACGCATTCTGCAGACTGCGGAAGCGTACGCGGCTGCCAACAATACCGCGCCCGATGCAAAGGAGCCGGTGCAGTTCCTGCTGGCTGCGGGCAGCGCTGGTATCGAGGCGGCGACCAACATCGAGGTACAGAAGAGCATCGTCACGATGTATCTCGCGGTTTATGGTGCAACGGCGCTGCTGTGCCTGATCACGTTCCGCAGCGTTCGCGCGACGATCGTCGCACTGATCCCGCTCGTCATCACCACGATCCTCTGCAAGGCGCTGATGGTCTGGCTCGGTATCGGACTCAAGGTCGCGACCCTGCCGGTCATCGCGGTCGGCGTCGGCGTCGACTACGCGCTTTATCTGCTGAGTGTGCAGATTGCCGTCCAGCGTCGCGGGGGAAGCTTGCGCGATGCCTATCGCAAGTCGCTCGATTTCACCGGCAAGGTGGTCGCGTTGGTGGGACTCACGATGGCTGCCGGCGTGATCACCTGGGCATGGTCGCCGATCAAGTTCCAGGCCGACATGGGGATCCTGCTGACCTTCATGTTCCTGTGGAACATGCTCGGTGCCCTGATCCTGATTCCGGCGCTGTCGCATTTCATGCTCAACCCGCGCGAACCGAGCGGCGCACGCGGAGCCCTTTTGCGTGCGGCTGCCTGATCCCTCAAGAAATTCAAGAAAGCCGACATCGCCCCGGCGGGCGACTGGCGGACAAGACAGACCACAACTGGAGACAAGACAATGTTCGACCTCTTGCTGAGTGCCGACATGATGCTGCCTGATCCCGACGACATGGCTGCGCGGCTGGTGAACAAGCTCGGCGTGCATGGCCATCCGAACTGGCGTCAGGCGTTCGACGATCATCCCTACGTCGCGCACTTCCTGCGCGTGCACAAGTCGCTGGCGGTGTCTCCGACCCGGCTCGAACCGCAATGGCATCTGGATCGCGAGAATCCCGGCGACCCGATGTTCCACGAGTTCCTCGAAAGCCTGAAGGACTACCAGGGACGCCATCGTCCGATGCTCACCCACTCGGTCGTGCTCGCGTTGCAAGGGCCGAAATTCGACGCCTTCGTCGACAAGCTGATGCGGCGCGGGTTGCCGTTCCGCATGGCCCAGCGCACGCCGGACATGCCGTTCGACCGGTTGTGGCTCGGCGCGACGCCAGAGCGGCCGCGTTACACCCCGGTGGTGGATGGCGGCCTGTGCATCGAGGTGATGCCGACTGAACCGCTGCAGATGCCGTCCGAGACATTCGCCGCGGAACCCGTGCAGCCGCGCGACCCGAAGCCGGGCGACATGGTGCGCGTCAGTGCGCGCGGATTCCTCGTCCGCGATCTGGACGAGACGCTGCGCTGCTGCTCGAAGAATCTCGACTGGGAGCCGAGCGGCGAAGTCGAAGCGCTGCATCGCGAGGGATACCGCCGCGCGACGATGCCCTTTACCGTCGCCAACAGCGCCAGCCTCGACGTGATCCAGCCCAGCCGCTGGGACAGCGACGCGGGCCTGTACCTGAATAACTGGGGGCCGGGTCTTTACTACATCCGCATCGCAGTGAACGGCCTCAAGGCCAAGGCCGAGGACTTGCGCGCGCGCGGGACCCGTTTCCAATGGATCGAGGAGTCCGAAGCCGTCGGCGGCGGCGCGATGATCCGGATCGATCCGAGCGAGATGCGCGGGCAGCTCATCGAGTTCGAGGAGGTCTGACATGGCATCCGACCTTGCGGTCAAGAATGCGGGCGCCGAATCGATGGCGGTCCCGCTCAACGACGCCGTGGCCGTGGAGCGTCAGGGCAATATCGGCTGGGTCGTGCTGACCCGCCCGGCCCAGATCAATGCCATCAACGACGACATTCGCACCGGCGTTCCGCAGGCTCTGCAGGATCTCGAGGCAGACCCGGCGATCCACGTGATCGTCATTCGCGGGGATGGCCCGCGGGGTTTCTGCGCGGGCGCCGACATCAAGGAACAGCGTGGCCCCGAGACCTCAATCGAAGTGCGCCGGCGCATGCAGGGCGCGCGCTGGGTCGAGGCGTTCGATGCCGCCGAGAAACCCACGATTGCGGCCATTCATGGCTATTGCATGGGAGGGGGGATGGAGCTCGCCCTCGCTTGCGACATCCGCTTTGCCACCCCCGACGCGGTTTTCAGTCTGCCTGAGACTGCCCTGGGCCTGATTCCCGGCGGAGGAGGAACCCAGCGCCTGCCCCGCGTGGTGGGGCCGGGCCGGGCGATGGACCTGCTGCTCACCGGTGACCGCCTGAGCGCCGATGAAGCGAAGGCGATCGGCCTGGTCACCCGGGTGGCGAGCGCGCCGGACAAGCTGGTGGAAGAGGTGCGCGCGTTCGCGATGCGCATCGCCTCACGGGCGCCGGCGGCGACGCTGTGCGTGAAGCGCGCCGCGCGTGCCGCACTGGACGTGGACCTCAAGAAGGGCCTGGACCTCGAGCTGGATCTTTTCGCACTGCTCAAACCCAGCGACGACGCGACGGAGGCGGCGATCGCCTTTCGCGAAAAGCGCGAACCGCGCTTTACCGGTCGCTAAGCGAAGCGCTCCGCGCAGACAAGAATCAGGAGACAGACAGATGAGCGAGCGAAAACTGGATGGCCGTGTCGCGATCGTGACCGGTGCGGCCGGCGGCCTCGGCGCCGAATCGGCCCGCGTGCTGGCGATGCACGGTGCGAGTGTGGCAATCACGGACATTGACCTCGACGGCGCACGCAAGGTGGCCGCCGAGATCGAGTCCGGCGGTGGGCGTGCGTTCGCCGTGCAGGCCGACGTCTCGTCCGAGGCGGATGTCGCGGCGATGGTCGCGGCGGTGGTGGACCGCTTCGGGCGAGTGGACGTCCTGTACAGCAATGCGGCGATCCTGAGCGTCGAGCAACGCCAGCGTGACCGCGACGTTGCCAACATGGACGTCGAGGCCTGGGACCGGGCGATGGCGGTGAATCTGCGCGGTGCGATGCTGTGCGCCAAGTATGCGATTCGCGAGATGCTCAAGCAGAAGAAAGGCTCCCTGATCTTCGCGACCTCCGGGCTCGGCGCCCAAGGCGACCTGTCGCTGTCGGCCTACGCCGCCTCGAAGGCGGCGCTGATGATGCTCAGCAAGTCGATTGCGACCCAGTACGGCAAGGAGGGCATCCGCTCCAACGCGCTGCAGATCGGCCTCGCGCCAGCAGAGAACGCCCACGGGAGCATGCCGCCGGCCGTGATCCAGATCCTCCGCGACAATCACCTCACGCCGGATGTCGGCACCCCGCGCCAGATCGCCGACGTGGTGGCCTTCCTCGCGTCCGACGAGTCGTCCTTCGTGACCGGAACGACGCTGGTCGCCGATGGCGGTTTCTCCTGCCACACGCCCTCGCTTGTCGCAATGAAGGTCCTCTTCGCGCAGACCGGCGCGAAGGGCATGTGAGGAGTCATCCATGAAAGCAGCTGTCATCAGCGAGCGGGGTGCCGCTCCGGTCGTGCAGGAGTTTCCGGAACCGGCGCCCCAGGAAGGCGCCGTCCTCATCGACATGGACACGGCGGGGCTCGGGGGCTGGGACGTACTCGGCGCGTACCGGCTGGGCGTGCAATACCCGTGCGTGATCCGCGGCGAAGGCGTGGGCAGGGCGCCGGACGGCCGCCGCGTGTATTTCGGCGAGCGCTCGGTGATGCCCTTCGGGGCGTGGGCCGAGCGTACGCTGGTGCCGGCCGATGAGATGTGGAACGTGCCCGACGAGGTCGACGACAAGACCGCGATCACGATGGGCATCGCCGCCACCGGCGCACTGGTGCCGCTCGAGCAGGCCAACATCCAGCGGGGTGAGCAGGTGCTGGTGCTCGGTGCGACCGGCACGCTCGGGCAGGTCGCGCTGCAACTCGCCCGCTATCTCGGCGCGGGCAGGGTCGTCGCGGCCGCGCGCTCCGCCGAGACCCTGCAGCGCCTGAAGACGCGCGGGATTGCCGACGAAGTCGTGGCGCTCGGTAGCGAGAACGATGTCGCGGCGTTGAAGGACGCGGCGGGCGACGGTTTCGACGTCGTGCTCGATCTGGTGTGCGGGCAACCGATGCTCAACGCACTCAAGGCGACCCGCTGGGGCGCGCGCATCATGACGATCGGCACAGGTGCAGGGCGTCAGATCAATCTCGATATCGCAGATCTGCTTTTCCGCACGCTGTCGTGCGTGGGCACGGGGCAGCGCCCGCCGGCCGATCGCCGCGCGATCTGGGAGCGTCTGCTGCGCATTGCACGCACAGAAAATATCCAGGTCGACTACGTCGACTATACGCTGGATCAGGCTGCCGCAGCCTGGGCGTCGCAGATTGCCGGGCCGCACGCGAAGATCACCGCGCGGATCAGGGGCTGACCGGCAAGGGCAGGGGAGGCTGGGCATGGGACGATGGTGGGCGGTCGCGCTGTCCGAGGCGGTGCAAGGTGACAAGGCGCTCGCGGTGACGTGCGAAGGCGAGCAACTCGCCGTGTTTCGCGACGGGAGGGGCGCAGTGTTCGCGCTGGAGGACCGGTGTCCGCACCGGCGTGTGCCGCTATCGCCCGGACCCGTGAAACCCGCCGGTCTGCAGTGTCCCTACCACGGCTGGACCTTCGACGGCGCGACGGGCCTGTGCAATGACATCCCCAATCTGCGCCGCGATGAGCGGGTGCCCGCGCGTTATGCGGCGCGCGTCTTTCCGGCGTCCGAGGCGAACGGCTTCATCCACGTCTGGCGGGGGAAGGGAACTCCTGCCGCCGAATTGCCGGGCGCGTCGTATCGGGCTGCAGGTCGCGAACATACCGGTTCAGCGGTGGCCAATATCGCGTTCGAGCAATATCTCGACGTGATGCTCGACGGCCCGGAATGCCTGCTTTCCTTCCCCAGCGTGCACATCACCGATTTTTTCCTCGGCGATGCGCGCCGCGACGGCGGGCATCTTGTCCTCGATCGAGGCGCGGTGTGGAAGGGCAAGGGAAATGGGCCGGCCTTCGTGCGAGACCATTCGTTGTGGGTACGTACTCGCGTACCGCTAACGGGCGGCGACATTCGCGTGGAACTCCTCAGCGCCGACGAAGACCCGCTCGTCACGATCTTCATCGCTGCCAGCGAGAACAGGCGCGGTACCACCAGTCTGGTCTGGCGCGGTTTTCTTCATACCGCGCCTGCTCCGCTGTCGTGGCGGTGGCGGATGGCGCGGGCGATCGGACGTGCTCCGTTCGCAATCTTCCCCCATATCGACGGCGCAGCCGTGGCGGCACTCGAAGTTGCACCGTCACGCGATCGCAGATTGGCGAAGACCGATGCGAGCACGCCGGCCGAGCGCGTGGTGCCCGTGCAGGAGAGGTGCGCAGTATGAGCGAAGTCCCGATGATGGATGCGGCAGGGCGCGAAGCGGAGGTGACGTCCAAGCGCGACTGGGTACCGATCAATCTCGATCTGCGCGACACCTGGTTTCCGGTCGCCTACAGTGCGGACATCGGCGAGCGGGCGGTACGGCGTATCGTCCATGCGCAGGACGTATATCTATGGCGCGACGGCGGGAGGTTATATGCGGCCGAGTTTCGCCCCGACCGCCTTGAAGCGATGCGCGCCGGCGCAAGTACCTTCACGAACGGCTCCGGTTTCTACCCGGCTGTCGAGCGCTACGGGTATATCTGGGCGTGGTACGGAAACCCCGATAACGCGCACGAGGAACTGATCCCGAACATCCCCTTCCTGCCGCCCGATGGTCAGGGGATCCCGCGCTACACACAGCGCGCGGTGCGCTTCGATGCGGCCTCGCCGCTGTCCGTCGAGAACCTCATCGATTTGACGCATGCCGACTTCCTGCATGCCAATGCGATCGGTGACAGCCAGTCTGAAAACGACGTCGTCGAGGTCCATTCGACCTCCGAGACGGTGACTCGCATCCGCAACGTCACCCGCAAGTCGGTTGCACCGGTGATGCGCTGGATCGGAGGCGTACGCGCCCAGTACCAGGATTTGCGTGCAGTGCTGCATGTCCATCTGCGCAACAACGTATGCATCTCCTACCCGAACTTCACCCCAGGCTACCCGATTCCGAACGTGCAGCCCTTTGTGCCTGTCGGCAAGCACCGTTCTCGTGTTGACCAGACGAACTACACTGTCCATGCGCCGGCACCATTTCGCTGGCTGATGCCGCGCATCTCCTACGTGATCCAGCCCCAGGACAACTCGGTGCTGCGCCCTCAGAACGCACGCTATTTCGAGTCCACCGAACGCCGCGACCTGAGCTCGCGTTTCGACGGCCCCGGCAACCGCTACCGATTGCTGATGGTGCGTCTCGCCGAGAGGCAGCAGCGCGGGGACTTCGGCTATGGCGCCGACGCCGACCCGAGTGCCGACATTTCGGCAGTGCTCGGCATGCGGGGCTGATTTCTGCAATCCGGATCCCGTCCCGGTACAGGGCAACTCGGCACGACCGTGATCCTGGCGGGCTTGGCGATGCTTGGCCCGTTTTCGATCAACACCTACCTGCCATCCTTCGGGGAAATGGCGGTGGTGCTGGGCACGGATCGAGTCGCATTGCAGCAGACAGTGGCGATCTACTTCGCCGCCTTTGCCTTCATGGCCTTGTGGCATGGCGCCATCTCGGATTCCTTCGGGCGCCGCCGCGTGGTGCTGGCCGGTCTGGTCGTCTATGCGTTAGCGTCGCTGGGATGCGCGCTTGCGACGCAAGTGGAACAGTTGTGGGTTCTGCGGGCGTTCCAGGGCTTCTCGGCCGGTGCCGGGATCGTGATCGGTCGCGCCGTCGTCCGGGATCTGCATGAAGGGCCGCGTGCGCAGCGCATGATGTCGCAGGTGGTATTGATGTTCTCGATCGCGCCCGCCGTCGCTCCTTTGGTGGGCGGCTGGTTGCAGGTCGCACTGGGCTGGCGCTCGGTTTTCGTGTTCCTGTGCCTGCTTGCTACCAGCCTGCTCGTCGCCGTGTTTTTCGGATTACCGGAGACCCTGCCAGCCGCGCAGCGTCACCCGTTCAATCCAGGGAGTGTGCTTCGCGGTTACGCGTCCGTGCTCGGAAACGCTCGCTTCATGAGCTGGGCACTGGCCTATGCTTGCATGTTCGGCGGCTTTTTCCTTTACGTCCTGTCTGCGCCAGTGTTTCTCATGGAGCACCTTGGCCTGGGCGAGACCGATTTCCTGTGGATGTTCGGACCTGCGACGGTGGGTCTAATGTTGGGCTCCGCGCTTGCAGGCCGCCTTGCGCAGCGCTGGTCCACGGCCGCCACGCTGAAGGCCGGCTTCACAATCATGGCTGCCGCCACCCTCTGGAATCTCTCCGTGTGCCTCGTCGAACCCGCGGGCACGGCGTGGTATGTAGCGTATCTCCTGTTCTTCAATCTGGGCATGTCGGTGATGATTCCAACGATCACGGTGCGCGGCTTGGATTGCGTACCCGAGCGCCGCGGCACCGGCTCATCGGTTCAGCTGTTCATCCAGACGGGATTCAACGCCTGGATTGCCGCGGTGCTGGCGCCACTGATGTGGCATTCGCTGCTGTCGCTCGCGCTGGGAGCGGCTGCTCTCGCCCTGTGCGGCGTCGTCGGTGTGGTCGCGGCAGGCCGCCTGTCCAGCTGAAGATCCGCGGCCCATCAATGAGGGGGGCGCTCCTTTACGGCTGCGCTATCTGCGAGCGACCGCGAATCAGCTTGATCTTGCGGCCTGGCGGTAGCCCCTGAACAGGATCAGCGGCATTCGCAGCAGCGTCCGCCACCCGAGCAGCTGGAGCGCCTGCCAGCAGTCTTCGGGGCGGATCAGGATCGTCGTCGCCATCGAGCCCATGACCTTGCCCTTCATGACCAAAGTGTCGTCCTTTCGCTGGATGGACTTCACTTCGACCATCTCCACGCCTTCCTTGCTGAACATCTTCACGGCTGCCGCTCTCCATCACTTTGGACATGACCGCAACCGCGTGACGCGGTCGCGGCGTTCCACGGGTCAGTTTTCGATGAGTTCATCGAAATCCATGCCCAGGTCTTCCAGCACCACCTGCGCCGCGTTGCGTCCGGACGCTGCGGTGACCCCGCCCCCCGGATGGGTGGAGGCGCCCGCCATGTACAGACCGGCCACCGGCGACTTGTACTGCCCGTAGCCCGGGGCAGGGCGGTTGCCCGCGATCTGCCAGTTGTACGAGCCGAAGTGCAGGATGTCCGCGCCGATCATCGCGTTGTTGTGGCGCTCGATATCGAGCGGGGTGAACCACGAGAAACCAATGATGTTGTCGTCACTCATGTTGGTCGTGAGCTTGCGCAGGTCGTCGAGGAATCCGTGAGCGATTTCCTTGCCGATCTCGTCCCAACGCTGCGGGCCGCCCTTCACGTTGTAGGGGCAGAAAGCGTACATGTTGAGTACGCGCTTGCCCTCGGGTGCCCGCGTCTTGTCATAGACGTCCTGCATCACGTAGGCGACGAAGTCGCGGCGCGGGATGCCGTATTCGAGATCGGAGAAGGCGCGTGCGAACTCCTCCCAGTCGGAGTGCGAACGCTCGACCCAGAAGAAATCGTCCACCGCCGGACCGACCTTGTACTGCGGCGCCTCGTGCAGCGCGAGGTGCAGGTTGAAGGGCTGGAAGCTGTTGCGTTTCAGCCCCCGAATCCGCGGCTCGAATCCTTCCGGCAGATTTGCGCCCGGCACCATGTGCGGGAACACCTGTTGCACGTGCATCGTCGAGATGACGCCTCTCTTCGCGACGATCTCCTCGCCCGATTCGAGCACGACGCCCGTCACCTTGCTACCATCCATGCGCATCTGCTTGACGGGCGCATTGACGCGTACCGCGCCGCCATGCGATTCGAAGCACTCCCGCAGCTTGTCCGCGAAGGCACCCGAGCCGCCGACCGGAATGCCGACGCCGTAACGGTGCATGAAGGGCAGAATGATGTAGAAGCCGAATCCCGTGCCGTTGTTGAACGGGTTCATCATGGCTTCCGAGGCATAGCGGGCCAGCGCGATGCGCACCTTGGGGTGCTCGAACCATTCGCAGATGAAGTCCCATGCGCTCATCGACTGGGTTCGCATCAGCGATTGCCCGACCACGCTCTGCTCCATCATAACGGCTTGGGCCCCCGCGTTCGGGGGCGCGTGGAACATGCCCATCACCATCATGTCGAGGTTCTGGAAAACCTCCTTGTTGAAGCGCCGGTAGGCTTCCGCGTCCTTCTGCGAGAATTTTGCAATCGCTTGGGCGGTCTGCTCGAGGTCGGTGTAGAACTCGAGCGTGGTCCCATCGTCGTAAAAGATCGCAGTCATCTTGTCGGGATTGATGTACTTCAGCCCGAACTTCGATTTCAGCTGTAGTTCGTCGTTGCGCAGCAATGGGTTGGCCTGCAGCAGGGTGTGTGCGACCGAGCAGACGTCATGCTTGAAGCCCGGCACTGTCAGCTCGCGCGTCATGACGCCGCCGCCGACCTTGTCGTTTTTCTCGACAACGCATACCTTCAGTCCCGCCTTCGCCAGGTAGCACGCGGCCACCAGACCGTTGTGGCCGCCACCGGCGACCACGATGTCGTATTGTTCGCTCATGGATTTCTCCCGTTATCGGTTCCATCGTCGGGCGTGAGGGCGCCCGCCGCGCTATCGCGGATAGCGCGGGATGTCTTCCTCTCATGCTGCGGGCGCCGTGAAGCGCCCCCGGATCAGAGTGCGGTTTCGGCGTCCGCCTGTTTGAACATGGCGTTGATGTCGCCCGAAGTGACCGGCTTGCCGGCTTCCCGCTTCGGTGCCGCGCCCCCCATGCCTTGCGTGGGCGAGGTGTCGATGCCCTTGGCGCGAGCCTGCGCGCGCAGCGCGCCGACGGTGCAGTTCTCGCGGCCGAGGATCGCGAACGGGTCATAGCTGTATTCGCGCATCACGTTCCGGTGAGTGACCTTGACGATGGTCTCGTCGGGGAGGTGCCTGAAGCTCTCCCACACCACTTCCGGAGAATTCGGCCAGGTGCAATCGGAATGCGGGTAGTCGCATTCCCAGCCAACCATGTCTTCACCGATGTGCTTCAGGTTCTGCAGCCCGAAGTCGTCCTCGATGAAACACGTGATGATGTGCTCCTTGAAGATGTCGCTCGGCTTCTTGCCGCCGAAGCTGGCATTCGTCCAGGCCTTGTGATGCCGGTGGGTGAAATCCGCGCGCTCGAGCAGGTAGGGAATCCACCCGATGCCGCCCTCGGAAAGCGCCATCTTCAGCGTCGGGTACTTCCTCCACATCGGCGCCCAGATCCAGTCGGCCGCCGAGTTCGCGATCGAGATCGGCATCGAAGTGATCCACGCGTCGATCGGCGACAGGTCGGAGGCGTGCTCGGCCTTGACGCCGGTGCCAATGTGGCAGTTGATGACCACCGCGTTGTCCGCGCAGGCCTTCCACACCGGGTCCCAGTACGAATCGTGGATCGACGGGAAACCATGCAGGGCGGGGTTGTCGGAGAAGGAGATCGCATGCACCCCGTCCTTCGCCATGCGGTTGATTTCAGCGGCGGCCGCCTGTGGATCCCACCAGGGAATCAGCGCCATCGGGATGAAGCGACCCGGGGCGGCGTTGCACCAGTCGTGCAGGTGCCAGTCGTTGTAGGCCTGGATGGCGGCGAGCGATACGTCGCGCGCGTCCTCGTACTGCTGGAAGCGCTGGCCCGCGAAACCGGGGAAGGTCGGGAAGCACAGCGAGCCGAGCACGCCATTGGCGTTCATGTCGTCGACGCGCGCCTGGACGTCCCAGGTGCCGCGCCTCATGTGTTCGTAACCGAGCGGTTCCATGCCGTACTCTTCCTTGGGACGGCCGACGACCGAGTTGAGGCCCATGTAGCCGGTGGCCCGTCCTTCGAAAACCCACACATCGCGGCCCTTATGCTTCTCGATGTGAGGCTCGCGCCCTTTGAAGCGGGCCGGCATGTGGCGCGCAAAGGCGTTCGGGGGTTCGATGGCGTGGTCGTCGATGCTGACGAGGATGAGATCTTCAAGTTTCATGGCGTGTTGTCTCCGATCCCGCCTGGCATGCCGCGCACGTGGCCGAGCGGCATGCAGGCGGTGTGTTTGTGGTAGTGGCCGCCGTCGCGCGTCTAAAGGATCACGCCCAGATTGGGGGTGCCGATGACGACCTGGTCGAGCAGGATCTCGCGGCGCGCGAGTTTCAGCGCGCCATTCTCGCGGCGCAGAATGTCGTGGCGGACGCAGGGGATCAGGTCGAAGTAGTCGAAATCGAAGCGGCTGCGTGTGAGGAGCAGATAGCTCTCGACCTTCAGGTCATCGCTGTCGTCGATTCGGTAGACGCGTACGTTCGTGACCAGACGCTTGATGCGCGATGGCGGATCCTCGCCCCAGGCGCTTTTGGTGTCGGTAATGCGCTTGACCCGCATGAGCATCGAGCCGTAATTCTCGTGCAGGTGCTGGACGTTGCGCGAATAGGTCTGGTCGAACTGGGACGTCGAACGTGTGTGGCGCAGGGGCGCGTTGTATTCGAGGTCCTTGGTGAGCAGTTCCGCCCATTCGCCGAGGCGCAGGTTGTCGAGCATTTCGGCTTCGTCATAGAGGAAGTCGAGCACCTCGTTGTAAGTGTCGCTGCCGGAGGGAATACGGTTCGCCTTGATCGAGGGCGGCAGCGGAGTCGGTTCGAGCAGTTGCTGAAGCATGGAGGTCTCCTGAAATAGGTGTAGGTACTCGTGATCAGTTCTCGGCAGTCATCAGTTCGTACCAGTATTCCCACCAGCGCCACTGGGTGTCGTCTTTCGTGAAGCCGTCGCCGACATCGCCGGGGCCTGGCCAGCCTTCCAGCCGCTTGTTCTCGTACATCGATTGATACTTCATCGTGATGTGCTTGCTAACGGCACCCTTCGCCGCGAGCGTCTGGTGCGGCCAAGTGTCCGAATCGTCCTGCTCGACCATGCCCGAGGTGCCCAGGAGTTGGACGCCGAGGCGCAGCATCTTGGCCTTCAGTTCCGGCGGAGTGTCCTTCTCGGCCAGGATCCAGTTCACGAATTCGAGCTTGTCCGGCCCCTTCGGGACATACGCATGCAGCGCCATGACCCCGATCACGCCATCGGGCGAGGGGATGTAGACGAACTCGAACAGCCCGTTGGGAAAGAAGTTGCCCACCTGGGGCGGACGCCAGGCCATGACGCGCAGCTGGTCATCACTGAAGCGACGGAGCACTTCCGGCAGCATCTCGGGCGTGATGCCCGGCGGGGGCAGCGCCTCGAGTTTCTCCTTGATCGACAACTCGCTCGGGTCCTTCCCCGTCAGGCGTCGGATCTTGCGGTCCAACTCGATGCATCGCATCGTGTGTGCGTGCGCGGTGTAGACCTCGGTGCCGTACATCTCCGGCGTCAGGTCGCCACCACCACCTTCGCTGCCTGGCTTGCGATAGGGACCCACTTCCGACAGCCAGCGGTGCAAGGTCAGCACATGGAATCCGTCCGACGCCGACTGCTCGCAGGCGGTCTTCCAGTTCGCACGGATGGTGAAACGCTGCGGGGGGCCGAGCACTTCCATGCCCTTGTCAGTGCGGCACCAGAGCGTGTCGAAATACCATTTCGCGTCCCCGAGGAAGTCCTCGAAGCTGGGGCCCTCGATGTTCCACGTCGCAAAGACCAAGCCGCCATAGATCGCGACGCGCGCCTTCTTCAAGCCGAGTTCCTGCTTGGTCATCATCTTCCCGTGCATGCATTCCTTCTCGACCGGCGCACCGATGAAGTCGCCGTTCGGCTTGAATGCCCAGCCGTGGTAGATACAGACGTGAGTCATCGTATTACCCACGTCATGGGTCGAGATTTTCATGCCCCGATGGGGGCATACGTTGAGGGAGACGTACACCTCGCCGTCCGACCCGCGTGCCATCAGCACGGAATCCGATCCCATGTCGCGGACGACGAAATCGCCCTTGTTCGGGATTTCGGTTTCGTGCCCCAGGAATACCCACGTCTTGGCGAAGATGCGCTCCATTTCGAGCTCGAACAGTTCGGGATCGGAAAGCGCCCGCATCTTGACTTCGCGGGTTTCGAGGTTGATCAGGTCGGAAAGCAGGGTGCCGTCCGAGAGTTTGGGGTTTGATGTTCTGTCCATGTGTTCCTCCTCCTTGAAGGTTGTCCGTTCGTCTGCGCTTAAAAACTGAACACAAACACAAAAGATGTATAATTTAAGCGCAGTATCCTACCGTTGTTCACGGTTCGATTTGATCTATGTCAACAAAACGGGCAGTGGTGCCTCGACTAAACGCGACATGCGCAGGCTTGCGTGGCTTTGGTGAAGTTGAACACTTTTTACAAAAAGTGAATCAATGCCGTCCCTGCGAGGCAAATTCAAGACGGCAGGAGAGCTGAATGGATTTCGGAATCAATGGACGTCGGGCGATCGTGTGCGCCTCCTCGCGAGGACTTGGAAAAGCCTGTGCCTTGGAGTTGGCGCGGGAAGGCTGTACGGTCTTCCTCAACGGACGCGAGGAGGAGCGCCTGACCTTGGCGGCAGACGAGATCGCGTGGGAGACCGGAGTGAGGCCCGCCACCGTCGTCGCCGACCTCGATACCGAGCGAGGGCGGCAGCTTCTGCTCGCCGCATGCGACGAACCGGACATCCTCGTCACCAATAACGGTGGGCCCGCGCCCGGCAGGATCGAGGATTGGGATCACGCAGCGTGGCTGGGCGCTATCGAAGCCAACATGCTGTCCGGGATACTCCTCATCCAGGCCGTCGTGGGGGGAATGCGGAAACGCAAGTTCGGGCGCATCGTCAATATCACCTCCGCGATGGTGAAATCGCCGCAGCTCCCGCTAGGGCTCTCGACTGCCGCGCGTGCCGGATTGACCGCCTTCTCCAAGGCGCTATCGAGAGCTGTCGCGCGTGACAATGTCACGATCAACAACCTGCTGCCGGAGCGGATCGAAACCGACCGGCTGCGCTACATAATCGAACAGCAGGCGAGGAGAGCCGGGTGCAGCTTCGAGGAGGCCCGGAACGACATGCTCAAGCCCGTCGCTGCAGGCAGATTCGGCCGCCCCGAGGAGTTCGCCGCCGCATGTGCGTTTCTTTGTTCAATGCAGGCTTCCTACATATCGGGACAGAACCTGCAGGTAGATGGGGGAAGCTACAGCGGGCTCATGTAAGAGCATTCACCCGTTGCAACTCACGGCGTCCGGACGCCTTACAGAATTCAACCTCCGACGGAGCAATTCATGATCACGCGAATGGACCACTTCACGATCGTTACCGATCGGCTCGATGTGACGCGTCGCTTCTACACGGAACTGCTCGAGATGGAGGAAGGGCCGCGTCCGCCTTTTCCCGTCCCAGGCTGCTGGCTCTACATATCGCAGCAACCCGTGCTGCACGTCATCAGTGTCAAGGAGATGCCCGAGCCGCGTCGGGGCGTTCTCGACCACATGGCATTTCGCGCGGAGGGACTGATGCCCACGCTGGAGCGCCTGGATGCTGCGGGCGTCAGCTACCGCATCATTCGCGCGCCGGGCGAACTGCGCACGTGGCAGGTCTTTTTCATGGATCCGAACGGGGTCGAAGTCGAACTCGACTTCGACCCGGCCGAGAGCGGTCCCGATGATTGGGCTCTCCGGACAAGGGCGCTCTGAATTGTGCTGAATCACAAGTCATACCCGCACCGCCGTTGCTCGACCTATTATTGCTGCCCGGTGAGTGGCCGTAATCCAGCCGCAGTGACCGCGGTGACTGGCGTTTGATTAGGACGCTGGAAAGGTCAGATTGCACCCAAGAAACTTTCAAAAGTCCGGCGTAGTTCGGTGCCGTTGCTGGGGTTGGCGAGACGTTGTTTTGAAAAAAAAGTGGCGCAAGTGTTTGATTTTACGCGTTAGGCCCCAGTCTTGTGGCTCCAGGTGTCACCGGTTCGATCCCGGTATGTCGCCCCATTTTTTCAAGCACTTACGTGTTTTCGAGATGCTTAGAGCATCTTATGAAAATTACGAAATGCGCTGTAAGTGCCTATTTTACCAGACGCGAGCACAGGAGCGCAGCTCTCCGGTTCCTGTGCGCCACGGTCCTAGATCCCGCGTAGCCGTCTTCTCACACGGCTCTCAGCCCCTCCGTCCCGGCTTGTGCCGGGCATGATGTGGGATACATCTAGGCCGACGCTACCCCAAGGTCGCAGGTTGTTTTGAAACTTCCACGGCTCTCCCCAAAATGCTGCTGGCCGAGACCATACTTGATGGCAAGTGTCACCGACCGGCACATAGGAGCCAGTTGATGATCGGCACAATGGAGCCACCTTGTGATCGGCACATTGAGGCCAGCGCGTGATCGGCATATTGGAGCCAGTCACGGATCGGCACATAGGCGCCAGCGCCGGATCGGCGTAATGGAGCCAGCGATGTTCTGACGGACGTCTCGACCTTGAGCGGTCCATCGCTACCCTGCCGGGTTTTGGTTTGGCAGGAGGGAGCCGGTGGCCCGCAGGAGCATCGAGATGTACGAGTACCGCCAGGCCCTGATGCGCATGCGTCAGGGCGATTCCGAACGCGAGATTGCGCGCGCGAAACTGATGGGACGGGTGAAGGCCGCCCGTTTCCGCGAGCTGGCCGCGGCCCGCGGTTGGCTCGATCCGGCGAGTCCGGTGCCGGAGGATGCCGAGATCGCAGCGGCGATCGGCCGTCCGCGGCTGCCGGCGAGCGCGCAATCGTCGATCGCCGCCTACCGGCCGCTGGTGGAGCAATGGTTGGCGCAGGGGGTGTCGGGCGTGGTGATCCACGCCACGCTCAAACGCGAGCACGGTTTCACCGGGCACTATTCGAGCGTGCGCCGGCTTGTCGCGGCGATCGAGCGCGAGCGCCCGCCTGAGGCGACCGTGCGCCTGTCGTTCGCGCCGGGCGAAGCAGCACAGGTCGATTTCGGCGCCGGACCGCACCTTGTGGATCCCGCCACCGGCGAGCTGCGCCGCACGTGGGCGTTCGTGATGACGTTGTGTTTCTCGCGGCATCAGTACGTGGAGTTCGTGTGGGACCAGAGCGTGCGCACCTGGCTCGGTTGCCATCGGCGTGCCTTCGAGTGGTTCGGCGCGGTCCCTGCACGGCTCATCATCGACAACGCCAAGTGCGCCATCACCAAGGCCTGCGCGCACGACCCCGAAGTGCAGCGCGCCTACGCCGAGTGCGCCGAAGGCTACGGTTTCCGGATCGACGCGTGTCCGCCCCAGGATCCGCAGAAGAAGGGGGTCGTCGAGGCGGGCGTCAAATATGTCAAAGGCAACTTCCTGCCCACGCGCAACTTCCGCGATCTGGCCGACCTGAACGCCCAGGTGCGCGATTGGGTGTTGAAGGAAGCGGGGCTGCGCATTCACGGCACGACCCGCGTCAAACCGCTCGCGAGCTTCGCCGTCGAGCGCTGCGTGCTGCGGCCGTTGCCCGCAGTGCCGCCGGATCTGGGCTCGTGGCATCAGGTGTCGGTGCATCGCGACTGCCACGTCAGCTTCGAGCGTGCGCTGTACTCGGTGCCCTGCGCGCTGGTCGGCAAGCGCCTGTGGCTGCGGGCGACCGACACCGTGGTGACGGTCTATCTGGACTTCAAGCCCGTTGCCACGCATGCCCGCGCCCGTCGTCCCGGCGAGCGACGCACCGTCGCCGATCATTTACCGCTCGCCGCCCAGCGTTTCTTCGCGCACGACCGCAGCTGGTGTCTGCAGCAGGCCGGGGAGATCGGCGAGGCCTGCGCCCGGCTCATTGGGCGCCTGCTCAGCGACCGCATCAGTGAGCGGCTACGTGCCGCGCAGGGCGTGCTGCAGTTGAAGGCCCGCTACGGCGCCGCCCGTCTGGAGGCGGCCTGCGAGCGTGCGCTCGCCCATGACAGCCCGCATTACCGCACCGTCAAGACCATCCTCGCCGGCGGTCACGACCTGCAGCCGCTCACCCCGATGAGCACCGAACCGTATGCCGGCCGCGCCCGGTTCGCCCGCGCCACCGCGGCGCTCTTCGCCGACGAATCCACCACCTGTCACTGACCGGGCGCGTCGCGCCCTTTTTAACCCAAGGAGTCTGCCACCATGAATCCCACCACCGAACTGGCGCCGCAACTCAAGCAGCTGCGCCTCTCCGGCATCCTCGATTCGCTCGATGCCCGCAACCGCCAAGCGATCGACGCGAAGCTCGCCTATACGGAATTCCTCGCGCTGCTGATCCAGGACGAGGTCGCGCGGCGCGAGCAGAAGAAATTCGCCACACGGCTACGCCGCGCGGCCTTCCGCGCCACCAAGACGCTCGAAGGCTTCGAGTTCGACCGGCTGCCCTCGACCAACCGCGCGCTGGTGCATGATCTCGCCACCGGCCGCTACATCGACGAGCGTGCCCCGGTGCTGATCGTCGGCCCCTGCGGCACCGGCAAGAGCCACCTCGCGCAGGCGCTCGGGCACTGCGCCGTGCGCCAGGGGCACGACGTCGTCTTCGCCTCCTGCTCGCAACTGCTCGCGAGCCTCAACGCCGCGCGGGCAACGGGAGCCTATGAACGGAAGCTCCAACAACTCGCGCGCGTTCCGGTCCTCATCATTGATGACTTCGGACTGAAACCACTTCGTTCACCCGCCGACGAAGATCTGCACGACCTGATCGCCGAGCGTTACGAACAGTCCGCCACCGTCGTCACCAGCAATCTCGACTTCACCGAGTGGGACCAGGCCTTCCCCGGCAATCGCCTGCTGGCTTCCGCCACCGTCGATCGCCTGCGCCACAACGCCTATTGCCTGACGCTCGACGGGGCCTCTTACCGCGCTCCGCGACAGGGCCCGAACAAGGCCAAAACAGCCCTTGCCGGCACCCCGAAAAACAGCCAATCTTGAACCCCCGAAGACGTTCGTCAGAGCCCTTCCTGCTGGCTCCTATATGCCGATCATCGGTGGCTCTATTGTGCCGGTCAGTGACAGCAAGGCGCTCAAAGCTGCGCTGGGCCGAAAGCGCTGACCCCACAGGACCGACGAGAGGCAGTGATGGCAACGCAGGCGCAGACGACGCTCTCTGGGCGCCGCGCGTGCGGTCTTGTGGGGATCTCGCGCACCGTCTTGCACTATCGACTCAGCGATAGGGCCGATACTGCCGCCTTGTGGGGCCGGCTCATTGAATTGGCAGCCGAGCGGCGCCGATTCGGGTATCGGCGACGCGAAACGCTGGCCAATGGACGACGGATCAAGATCCTGACCATCGTCGACCATTTCACGAAGAAGGCGATCGAGTTCGCGGTTGATCAGGGTCTCGGGCGTGTCCTCATCGCAGCTTGGCGCCGGGACTATAACGTCGCGTCGTGACGCGTTGCTCGCGTTCAGCAGCCCGCTTGCATGACAGGGACGTGCCGTCGGCTGAAACTGCCCCGCGACCACGGCGACGTAGATGGAAGCTCATCATCTGCGACCTTCGGAACCTCTTCGTGATACCCGCGATCGTGTTGCGCGCAACTCGGTCGGCGGCCTGTCCAGCGCTTGAACGCGCGCGAGAAGGTGCTAGCGTCGGAGAATCCCAGCATCGCGGAGACGTCCTGAACGGTCAGGTCGGAGCGACGCAGGTAGTCATAGGCGAGCTGCTCGCGAAGATGGTCCAGTATTTCCTGGAAGGTCGTTCCTTCATCCTTCAGCCTGCGGAGCAAGGTTCGCTCTGTCATGTGCATCGCGGACGCCGTTCCTCTCTTCGAGATCTCGCCGTTCGAAAGCTCCTTCAACAAGTAGTCGCGCACCTTGCTCGAAAAGCGCCTCGACATCTGGGCCATGTGATTGAGCGCCATGTGGTCGAGCAAGGACGCAAGCTGCTCGTCGGCGGCGAGGATCGGGCGATCCATGTCGCTGGCATCGAAGACGATGCAGTCTTCCTGTTGGCCAAAAGCGACGGGGCACTTCAATGCTCTGGAGTATTCCTCGCTTCCGTCGGGTGGCGCATGCCTGAAATGCACCGCGGCGGGAACGATATCCTCACCCACGATCCAAGTGCTGAAATGCACGATGCCGGCCACAACGGCGTCTATCGTCTGGAAGATGGGGGGCGCATCGCCGGTGTCGAAACTGAACGCGAGTCGGCGGTGACCGGGGGTCTGGGTCAGCGTTACTGTCGCGGAACTGGAAACCAGCTTTGCATAGCGCGCGAAGCGTTGCAGGGCATTGCCGAGTGAAGCGCTGCAACTCATTGCGTAACCCACGACGTGGAAGGTCGAAGGCCGAATGTGCGCGGCAAGCTTCAGGCCGAAGTACGGATCCGACGTTTCGCTTACGGCGGCGCGCCACAGGCTGCTGACGGCCTCTTGCGAGTAGCGGTTTACGCCGTCGCTCAGGCGCCGGGGATCCATCCCGATCTGACGAAAGATCCGCTCATGAGGTACGCCTTCTGCGTCAAGGGTGCGAGCAATGGCAAGCACCCATCCCGACATTCCTGTTTTCATTTGTCTCTCTCACTCCGTTGGCTGTGCAATCGGTTTTGTTTTTGTTGAGTGCAATTTAGAGCGTTGGTGGGGAATTTGGCCCACTCCGAACGAGTGGTTTTGGGGTGGGTGGCGGCACCCTCGGGCTTCCGGGTCTTGACGGTCGGCCGCACTTCCGCGACTTGACTTCGATTCGAGCTTGGGATGAACTGGGGCTTCTTGTCCCGCCTCACTGCGGCGATTGATGCATTTGCGCCGCCGCTGCGGTCTGTGGCGTCCCGCCGGCTTCCTTGGGTAGAGTGGGGGCGAACGGTCGGTGGCCCCGTAACAGGTGGCGTCAACTCGACACAGGGGCTGTGGGTCCCTGTGCGAACCGCCCGGCCCGACCAAATTCCATTAGTGATAGCGCACGTTCCCGTTGCGGCATCGCTTTCTTCAACCCGTTCTGGCTTGAAATCCCGTGTTGATTGCGACCAAACTTGTCCCTCCGTCATACCGAGTCAAGCTCGTCGAACGGCCGCGCCTGGTCGATCGGTTGAATGAGGAGGCTTATCGCAGCCTCTTCCTGATCAAGGCTCCTAGCGGGTTCGGCAAGACGGCGCTGCTCAGCCAGTGGCGCCAGAGTTTGCTGGCGCAGGGCTGCAAGGTCGGCTGGATAAACCTGGACGACTCGGACAACGAGGAGAGCCAGTTTCTTGGATATGTCATGGCGGCGCTGCAACAGGCAGGCTGCGATTTCGGCCAGGGAGCACTGGCAGTCTATCAGCGGGGTGAGCCCAACGCGGCGGCATTGTTCGTGACTGCGCTCATCAATGACCTGTCCACCCTGGACAGCGAAATCTATCTCGTGCTCGAGGATTACCACTGCATCACCAACCACGAGATCCATGCATTGCTCGAGCGTGTGCTTGCGTATGCGCCAACCAACTTTCATCTGGCGATTTCATCCCGCACTGAACCGCCTTTTGCGCTGCAGCAGCTAAGAATTCACGATCGGGTCACCGAGGTCGGGATCAAGGCTTTGAGGTTCACCCACGACGAGACTCGCGAGGTGTTATCCAAGCGCGTGCCCGCAGAGGTCAGTCAGGAGCAAAGTCGTGAGATTCACGACGCCACGGAAGGCTGGGTGGCGGGCATTCAGATGCTTTCGATGGCCTGGCGTGCGGACGATCCTGACGTCGCGCATACGGCGCTCAGTGCCCTGCGCCCCCAGATGTCGGAAGCGATCTTGCAGAGCACGCTCGACAGCATGGCACCCGAAATTGCCGACATGCTTCAGCGGCTATCCATTTTCGACCGTTTCTCGGCAGAGCTCTGCGAAGCTGTAATTGGCATAAGCAATGCGGAAGAAGCGCTTGAAAAGTTGGCTGCGGATTGCGCACTGCTCGTGCCGTTGGATCACAAGGACCGTTGGTATCGCTTTCATCCGCTCTTCGCGGACTACTTGGGTCGTCGTCTGGTGGCAGGTGTTGTCGACGACTTGGGTGTATTGCATGCTAGGGCGCGCGCCCACCTGGAGCGTAAGGACGCGTCTCTTTCGCGCGAGTTCATCGCCTTGATTCGGGAATGCCGCGTCGCGCTTTCCACCGTAGATCTTGGATCCCTGCATCTCAAGGCCAGCGTGTGGTTCGAGCAGCACGGCTACTATATCGAGGCTGTGCAGCATGCTGTCGGCGCAGATGAGGACGAGTATGCCTACGACCTGATTGAACGATGCGCGATGACGGTCGTGGCGGACGGGGACTTGAACACCGTGCTCGCCTGGCTGACCAACATGCCGGAGGCGGAATTGTCGAAGCGCTGGCGCCTGCGTCTGGCGAAGTACTGGGCAGCGGTGCTGAGCAATGATCTGCGCGCCTCGTCAGTCGATCTGCAGAAGCTCTCTGCTGGCGTTTCTGTTCCGAATGGAATCACCCCCTTCGAGTTTGCCGTGTGCCGGGCCGCGTTCGCTTGCGTGGCTGAACAGAGTGCGGACGTGCTGGAGCTCGACGAACTTTGGCCGCCTTCGGGCGACACATTTCATAATGAGGTGGCTTGCAACGCACTGAGCTATGCCTATTCCTTTGCCGGACGGCATGAGAAGGTGAGGGAGGTTCAGGCGTGGCTCATGGAGAATGTGCGTGCGCCAAATATCACTTTCGCATACAACCGTGGTGTCATCGCCTGGACTTCGGTGATTCAGGGCGATCTTGCGTCGGCTGAAAGGATGCTCCGTGACGCCGTCTCGATTACCGAGGAAAAGTACGGGCGGCGATCGATTCCGGCATGCGCCGTTGCAGGCTATCTCGCCGAAGTGCTCTATGTGACTAATGCACTCGACGACTTGGAAGGTCTGTTGGCAGGCAGATTGGACGTGATGAACCGGATGCTTTTCTTCGAAAGCCTTGTTCGCGCGTACGTGATGGGCGCGAGGGGACGGTTCGTGCAGGGTGATGTGCATGGCGCCCATGACCTGCTGGACCGACTCAAGAGCTATGGAAACAGCAAGGGCCTCGTGCGGCCGGTCGCAGCAGCGATAGGTGAACGGGTCCGGATGGCGCTGCTGCAGGGAGACAGAGCAAGTGCGCAGTCGTTGCAAAGCCGACTCGATGGCATCGCCGATGGTTATGGCGACGAGAGTTGCTGGCCGTCTCTGGGTAGCGCCCTTGAGATACCGCTGACGGCGCGTCTGTCACGTATCCGCTGCATGATCGCCAGTGGCGATGCGGCCAACGCGCTGCAATTCCTGGATTCGCTTGCACGTCTTCCGGTGATTTCAGAGCGCTTCGATATCTCGATTCGGGTTCACATACTGCGGGCGATGGCGCTGGAAAGTCAGAAGGAAAGGGAAGGGGCAGAGCAGGAAATGGATGTCGCACTGCGGTTGAGTGCGTCGGCAGGCGTGGTGCGCAGCTTTACCGATGAAGGAAAGTCCTGCGAGACCGTGCTTAGAGCGATTGCTGCAAAGTTCGATGGGGGTAAGCGGGACCTCGATGATGTGCGCGCTCATTTGGATCGGATTCTGGCCTCGTTCGGTGCACCCCAACAACCGATGCCTGAGACGGTGCCGACTCGACGGGAGATGTCTCCCGAGGTCGGATCGTTCAAGTTGAGCATGCGCGAAAGAGACGTTCTTCAATTCCTCGCCCAGGGGATGCCCAACAAGCGTATTGCGACGACGATGAACGTCTCGATCGACACGGTCAAATGGCACTTGAAGAACATTTTCAGCAAATTGGATGCAGCAGACCGCTTCCAGGTCATCGAGAAGGCGCGACTTGCCGGGCTCATCGCCCGCCTGCCCTGAGCGGAGGAGGGACCTGGTGATGATATTTGGCGTGTCCGGCCCTGCCGTGGCGCCCTTTGCCATCCCGTCTCCGCAGCGCGTCGTCTAACGTCTCCTCATCGACGCCGGCTTCGTGCCGCCCGTCGATCCCACGAATACTGAACCGCCATCGTCGCGCGCACCGGCGCGCCGCCGAGCCGTTCCCCGAGGAGACGTAGATGAATTTGAAATGGGCCCAAAACTGGATCGGCCTCTTTGCCGGCCGCACCGATGAACTGATGTCCCTCTATTCCCCGGATATCCAGTTCGAGGACGTGAATTTCGACCTCCGTATCAACGGGGATCTCAAGGCCTTGCGGGAGTTCTTCTCCGGTTTCGTGATCGCCAACCCCGACGAGTCCTACAACAAGTTCGAGGTCTTCGACTACATGGGCGACGACAAGCTCGGCTCCTTCCAGTGGACGTGGGAAACCAAACACGCGGGGGACTTCCTTGGCGTGCCGGCGGCCGGCAAGGTGACCAAGACCCGGGGCGTCACGGTGATGGGCTGGCGGGACGGCAAGATCATTCTGGAGCGCAGCATCTGGGACGCGGTGCCCGTGTTCCGCCAACTTGAAGTCATAGCCTGACCTAGGGCCGGCCCTCCGAGGCCGGCTCGGAATGGCTCTTGCCCCGACGACGCCAGCGTCGGCCGGGGCGGCTTGTCGTGGAGCAGACCGGCTCCCGACCTTCATTTTCCAGTGCGGATGGGTCTGAGCGAACATGAATATTTACGAAGAACTGTTTTCGGTGGCCGACAAGACGGCGCTGGTCACCGGCGGCGCGAAGGGGGTTGGTGCCTTCATTGCCGAATCGCTGGTGCGGGCGGGTTGCCGGGTGTTCGTCACCGGCCGCTCGCGGGACGCCGGGGAAACCTTTGCCCGGCGGATGGCGGCCCATGGGTCGTGCACCTATCTTCAGCATGACCTGGCCAGCCCCGCCCAAATCGAGGTCCTGGCGGCGGAACTCGGGCGCCGAGCCGGCGCGGTGGACATCCTGGTGAACAATGCCGGGAGCTTCAACGCGGCCGACATCGCTTCAGTCAAGGCGGAGGACTGGGACAGCCTGATGGCCCTCAACCTGCGTACGCCCTTCCTGTTGGTACAGGCGCTAATGCCGCTCCTGACCGCCCGGGCCTCCGGCGCGGATCCGGCCCGGATCATCAACATCGGCTCCATCGGTGGCCTGATGCCCCAGAGCAATGGCGCCTACGCCTACGGGTGCAGCAAGGCGGCCGTGCACCAGCTGACCCGGATGCTCGCGTCGGACCTGCGAGCCAGCAACATCAATGTGAATGCCATTGCGCCCGGATTTTTCCCGAGCGACATGACTGCAGGTTTCTTCGAGGCTGTCCCGGACCTGAAGCAGGCGGTGATCGGGAAGATCCCGGCTCATCGGCTCGGGACCGCAGAGGACCTGGGGGGCATGGTGATCTTCCTGTGTTCGCGCGCCGGTGCCTACCTGACCGGCACCATCACCCAGGTGGATGGGGGCTTCCTATGCGCAGCGTGAATAACCCGGAGGTGGGGCCCGCGAGCCAGGTGACAACCATCGCCCTGCTGACGAGGAAGAATGGCCTGTCGCCCGAATTGTTCAGCGCCTATTGGCGCGATGTGCACGGCATTCTTGCCGCCCGCATCCCGGGATTCGAGGCCTACACCCAGTTCCACCTCGGCCGAGCCATGCAACGATGGCTGAACCTGCCCGAGGGGGTGTCCACGGCGGTGCCGTCGGGCACGCGCATCCACGGGATCGCGGAAGTGATCCTCAATGCGGAGGAGGATCGGGCTGGGCTCGCGTCCAGCACGGTAGCCGCTCATATCCAGGGGGACGAGCAATACGTCTTCCGGACTTCCTTGCTCTACAACCTGGCGCCGGGGGCGAGCCGGACGCATGTGTGCCGGGGGCGCGCGGAGTCCGATGCAACCGTGAGCACGGCGGCCAACGCCACCCTGTTCCTGCTGCTGGGGCGTCGCAAGGGCTGCTCGCCTGACGAGTTTGCCGCAAGCCTGGAGGCCGGTCTGATTCCGGCCCTGGCAGAAGAGGAGGGGATCCGCAAGCTGCGCACCCATGCCCTGGCATCCGGCGATCCGAGCCTGTGGTGTACGACCGGCGTCGAAAACCGGCAGACATCCGCCACCGCTTTCGACATCGTGCTCCAGCTGACGGGGGAGCCGGGTAGCCGGGTCGTGGAACTGGTCAATCAGGGCTTGGGGCGGATTTCCCCGAGCCAGCTGGACACGCTGGGGAAGCTGCACGCGTATGAGGTGCGGGGCCGTTTCCAGATGGTGCGCGGCGGACGCCCCACGCATCTCGGTCTCCGTGGGTTCAGTGTGATGAACACGATTGCGGCCGCCGGAGCGGAGAACCAGCGCAGTACCCCGGTGCTGGAAGCGATCTACGGGGTCGCGCCCGCGTCTACCTGCGACATGGAGACAGGAGTGACATCGTGAAACTGGAAGTGCTGCTGGAGCAGAAGAACGTCGAGGGGGTGCTGCTGGCTTATGCCACAGCGCTGGACGAGCGGAACTGGGCGGGCCTGGAAGAGGTGTTCAGCACCGACGCGGTGACCGACTACCGAGGCATCGGGGTGTTCGAGGGGCGCGAGGCGATCGTTGCCGTGGTGCAGGATTTTCTCGGGGCCTGCGGCCCGACGCAGCACATGATCACCAACATCCGGATAGAGCTCCAGGGCAGCACGGCGCGGTCCAGCTGTTACCTTCAGGCCACCCATGGCGGTATCGGCCCCCATGCCGGGCATACGATGACGGTGTGGGGCGAGTACCAGGATAGCCTGGAGCGACGTCCGCAGGGTTGGCGGATCGTCCATCGGACTTTGGTGGTGCAGCACGTGGCGGGGGATGTGGGCGTTGCTTTGCGGGGCGTGATGCCTGCGGGTTAGCCTCTGTCACCCGGCAGCCCGTCACCGGCATGGCGGGGCTGCAAGGGGGCAAAGGAGAGGGGGCGGATCGCAGGATCCGCCCCTCTCTTCTTGTCGTTACGGGTCGCTCTATAGTCCCACCAGCACGTCGTCCCCTTCCACCTTGACCTCGTAGCGCTGCAGCATCATGCAGGGGTCGTCCGGCGATACGCCGGTGGTCAGGTCGAAGGTCCAGCCGTGCCAGGGGCAGCTGATGGTCGTGCCGTCCAGCTCTCCTTCCTCTAGCGGGCCGTTGGCGTGCGGGCACAGGCCGTTGGTGGCGACGAAGTCTTCGCCGACTTTGAAAAGCGCGAGCTTCTGATTGCCCACTTCAGCGCCGAGCTGCCCCTTGCTCTGCAACTCGGCGACAGAGCAAACCCGATGGAAAGTACACATGAATGATCTCCTTTCAAGTACGAAATGAACGTGCCTAGCGGGATAAGGGAAAGTGGGGGACGTCGATCTGCTCGAACATTCCGCCGTAGCCCAGCGACATGGACATGTCCCATTCCAGCATGTTGTAGGGGTGGCCTGGATCGAAGGTGCTGGCCTTGTCCAGTATGGCGAGGGAGGCGTCGTCCAGACGCAGGTCGGCGGCCCGCATGTTTTCCCGCATCTGCGCGGCGGTGGTCGCCCCCACGATGGGGATCACGCCCCGCGACATGATCCAGGCCAGGGCCACCTGGGAGGACGCCACCTCCAGCCGGTCCGCGACCGAGTCCACCGCCAGGGCGATTTCCCGATTGCGCTCGGTTAGGGCCTGCAGCTGCATGGAGTCGAGCCGCACCGGCCCGTCGGCGCGCCGGGGGCGAGTGTACTTTCCGCTGAGGATGCCGCCTGCCAGCGGCGACCAGGCGGTTACGCCCATCCCGTATGTCTTGGCCAGCGGCAAGTGTTCCCGCTCGATCGAGCGCTGCACCAGGCTGTACTCGAGCTGCATGCAGCTCACCGGTGCCAGGCCCCGCAGCTCATGAAAGGTCTGGGCCCGGGATACCACCCAGGCTGGCACGTCCGACAAACCCACATGCAGGATCTTTCCGGCCCGTACCGCGTCGTCCAGAGCCCGCTGAACCTCTTCCACCGGCGTGGTGAAATCCCACCAGTGCACGATGTAAAGGTCGATGTAGTCCAGGTTGAGCCGCTTCAGGCTCTCGTCCAGGGACTGCCGCAGGCTCTTGCGGTGCATGCCCGCCGCGTTGGGATTGCCGCTGCCGGGAGTCGCGTTCGCATATTTGGTGGCGACGACGAATCGCTCCCGCTCGGGGGCAACCAGCCGGCCGACGATGCGTTCGCTCTCGCCGCCGGTGTACATGTTGGCCGTGTCGATGAAGTTGCCTCCGGCCTCCACGTAAGCGTCGAACACCGCGCGGACGTCTCCTTCGGGACGGGACCAGTCGGCGCCGGGGCCGAAGGTCATGGACCCCAGGCACAGTCGGGAGACCCGCAGGCCGCTGCGTCCGAGAATGGAATAGCGCATGCTCGTCTCCCGGCTCAGCGGACCAACTCCGGATTGTTGCGCCAGCTTTCGTCGGGGGCCGGGATGACGCCCAGCTGCATCGCGAATTCGCGGAAATTCCAGTGTGTGCGGCAGCGAACGATCTTCCCGTCGCGGTAGAACTGGGTCGTGGTGCCCCGGGTGACAGTGGTCTTGCCGGCGGCGGGAATGCCGAAGAAGTCCGAATTGTGAGTGGCTTTCCAGACCCACTGCATGTAGCCCCACTCGTCGTACTCAAAATCCGAGCCGATCAGGATGTTGTCCGCCAGACGGTGATAGTCCTTGGCGTTCCAGCCCGCGGGCACGCCGTCCTTGCGCGTTTCGGGCTTGCTGCCCCTGGGCGCAGTGCCGCCGTCGTAGCTGATCATCTCGAAGAGGTGTACGCCGAACGGTGAGTCGGGACCGGAATTGTTGAACACCACGAAGGCCTTGTAGAGCTCTTCCTTGGTCGTGATGGTCTGGGCAAATTCGATGTCTTCCCAGACGAAATCGTCGGCGTAGTAACCCAGCACCTCATCAGCGCCCTTTTCGAAGAAGGCGGTCACCCAGTCCTGAGCGGAGGCGAAATTCTTGCGCGGGCGGCCGCCTGCCATCGCGGATTCACCGTGGATGGAGGGGGAAGTGCCGCCGCGCA
Source organism: Aromatoleum toluvorans (assembly GCF_012910905.1). GTDB lineage: Bacteria > Pseudomonadota > Gammaproteobacteria > Burkholderiales > Rhodocyclaceae > Aromatoleum > Aromatoleum toluvorans. The sequence goes on along the minus strand of NZ_WTVN01000001.1, from coordinate 14,352 downwards.
GCCTGCGGGCGAACTCCTGCTGTTCGCGGGACATGTGCTCGTCGCGAACCTGATGGCCATAAAGGATATGCATGGTTGTCTCCTCGAAATATCGGAATCGTCAAATGCCGTGCGTTGCAGCGAGCAGAGTTTTAGCCCGTCCCTCAAGCGGACTCCACTGCATTGGAAGTCATGGCGTGGCTGATCGTGACAACTTCGATTTCGCGGGGTGTGGCGGAGCAGAAAAGGTAGTCAGCTGCCTTGATTTGTCACGGCTTGTTTGCCGTTGGCACGTTCGGCTCTTCGGGGCCCAAGGGGGCAGGCCTAATCTCGCCCTGCCATTCAACACATCGAGTCCGCGCAACCTTCCGGAAGGAAATCGGCGAGGCCGGGGTCGGACTTCAAACAGGTCAGGAGGAGAAAATCATGATCGAGAGTGCCGCACAAAAACATGAGATGCGCCCCGATGCAAAATCCGGGAAGAAGTACGATCCCCTGGACCCGGAGGTGAAGCAGAGTCCCTATCCGTATTACGAGAAGATGCGCCGGGAGCAGCCCATCATCTGGCTCGAGAACATGAAGGCATTCGCGGTCGCGGGCTATGACGATGTGGATGCCATGCTCAAGGATCCCGCCACCTACACTTCGACCAAGTTCTGGCCCGAGCTTCTCGGCGAATACGATCCGGTGCCGGAAGTGCCTCCCATGATCTCCATGGACCCGCCGAACCACACCCACCTGCGCAAGCTCACCACCAAGGCCTTCACGCCTTCGAAGGTGGCCCAACTCCAAAACCGCGCCGGCGAGATCGCGAACGCCCTGGTGGATGACATCATCGCGAAGCATGGACAGGAAGGCCAATTCGACTGGGCCTGGGAATTCACCGCCCTGTTTCCGGTAACCGTGATCGCCGAATTCCTAGGGGTGCCCACCGAGCGGCGGGCAGAGTTCAAGGTGTGGGTGGATGACATCCTCTCCGCCGCGAACCGGCTGGCCTATAGCCCCGAGCGGTTGGCCCACATCGCCAATAGCCGCGACTCGCTGCGCGCCTTCTTCGAGGAACTGTACGACCTGCGCGCCGCCAATCCCGGTCCGGACCTGATCTCGGCCTTCATCCAGGCCGAGGTGAATGGGGAGAAGCTGACCCGTTCCGAAGTTCTCCAGATGTCGGTGCTGCTCCTCATCGGCGGGGTGGAAACCACCACCAACCTGCTCGGCAATACCTTGGTGGAGCTCGATCGCCATCCCGAGGTGTACGCGCGGGTGCGTCAGGATCCGTCGCTGATCGGCCCGCTGCTCGAGGAGGTGCTCCGCTACAACCCCCCGGTCCAGATGATCTTCCGCCACGCGACCAAGGATACCGAACTGGGCGGGGTGAAGATTCCCAAGGGTTCCACGATGATTCCGCTACTGGCTTCCGCCAACCGGGACGAGACCCGCTTCCCCAACGGGGAGGTGTTCGACATCGACCGCCGCATCGAGTCGCCGCTGATGTCCTTCGGTCAGGGGCCCCACTTCTGCCTGGGTAGCTACCTGACCCGCATGGAAGCCAAGGTGGCGCTGGAGGTCGTGTTCCGGCGCTTCGCCGAATTGAGCCCGGTGTCGGATCACGTGCATTGGATCGACTCCTACTTCGCCCGCGGTCCGCACACCTTGCCGGTGCGGTTCAAGGTTCGTTGAAGGACTGAAGCGGGGCCCGACAATGAGGCGACTCGAGGACTGTTTGAACGTGGTCGATTTTGAGAGTGCGGCGCGGGACGTATTGCCCGGCCCCGTCTTTCATTACATCGACGGCGGTGCCGACGACGAGGTGACGAAGCGGGCGAATACTGCGGCCTTCGAGCAGTACCACCTGATTCCGCGCTACCTGCGCGATATCCGCGCGATCGACATGCGCCGAACGGTGTTCGGCTGCGAGCTGCAATGGCCCCTGATGCTGGCCCCCACGGGCCTCACCAGGGTATTCCATCCCGACGGCGAGGTGGGGGTGGCCGAGGCGGCAGCGGCGGCGGGGACGGCCTACGCACTTTCCACCATGGCTACGAGCAGCATCGAGGAAGTGGGGGCGGCGACGCAGGGACCCAAGATCTTCCAGCTCTACTTGCTGAACGACGATGCGCTCAATTTCGGCCTGATCGATCGGTGCAAAGCGGCGAACTTCGATGCCATCTGCGTGACCGTTGACACCATCGTGGCCGGCAACCGGGAACGGGACCACCGTACCGGACTGACGGTGCCGCCCCGCCTGAACCGGCGCAACCTGCGCCACTTCGTCCAGCGACCGGCCTGGTGCCTGCGCTATCTGGCCGCGGGTGGAGTCGGCCTGCCCAACGTGCCAGCCGCAAGCGGCGGCGATCTGGGGAGCCTGGCGGCCTACTTCGCCAGCAAGATGGAACAGAACATCACCTGGTCGCGCCTCGAGCGGCTGATGGCCTACTGGGGCAAGCCCTTCGTCGTGAAGGGGCTGCAGTCGGTGGAGGATGCGCGCAATGCAGCCGCCTGCGGTGTTGCAGGAATCATCGTCTCGAACCACGGCGGCCGTCAGCTGGATGGCGGCTCGGCCACCATCGACCTGGTGGCCGACATCGTCGATGCGGTGGGGGATCGGCTCGAGGTGGTGATGGACGGCGGCGTCCGGCGTGGCAGCCACGTGGTCAAGGCCCTGGCGATGGGGGCCCGCGCGTGCATGATCGGGCGCCCCTACCTGTACAGCTTGTCGGCCTTCGGCAAAGCCGGGGTGGCACGGGCGCTGACCTTATTGCGCAAGGAAACGGAACGAACCCTGGCGCTGATCGGTTGCGCCAGCGTGGACGAGGTGGGTCGTCATCACCTGACGGTTAATGCCCGGGTGCCCGATTTCCTTCGGGAGCGGCGTGTCCGGACGGAATTCACAGAAATCGGAGGAAGGACTTGATGGCTAATTTGGAACTGAATTTTCAGCATTACCTGGGCGGACGATTCGTGTCGGGGCCATCGGCAAGCATCCCGGTGTTCAATCCCGCAAACGAGAGAGAGATCGGCGCCGTCAGCGACGGCGGTGAGGGCCTGGCCGAGGAGGCCGTGGCCGCCGCGCGGGCGGCCCAGGACGGCTGGGCCGCAATCCCGGCCAACGAACGGGGCAACTACCTGCGCAAGATGGCCCAGCTGATACGCGCGCGGTTGCCCGAGCTCGCCCGCGTGGTGGCGCTGGAGCAGGGAAAGGTGCTGCCGCTGGCGGAGATGGAGGTGTTCATCACGGCCGAATACCTCGATTACAACGCCGAGTGGGGGCGCCGGATCGAAGGCGAGGTCATCACCAGCGACCGCAAGGGCGAGAACATCTTCCTGTTTCGCCGGCCACTGGGCGTGGTGGCGGGGATCCTTCCCTGGAACTTTCCCTTCTTCATGGTCGCCCGCAAGGTAGCGCCAGCCCTGGTGACGGGCAACACGATCGTCGTCAAGCCGAGCGAGGAGACGCCCTACTGCGCCTACGAATTTGCCCGGATCGCTCATGAGGCGGGGCTGCCCCCGGGTGTGTTCAACCTGGTGGGGGGGCTCGGCAGGACGGTGGGCCAGTCCCTCGTTGGGCATCGCTACGTGGACATGGTGAGCTTCACCGGTAGCTCCGCGGCGGGTTCGGCAATCATGACCAGTGCCGCGCGCAACATCACCAAGGTGAGCCTGGAACTGGGCGGCAAGGCCCCGGCCATTGTGCTCGCTGATGCCAATTTGGACTTGGCCGTGGCGGCGGTCCGCGGCGCCAAGGCCCTCAACAGCGGCCAGGCCTGCAACTGTGCGGAGCGGGTGTATGTCGAGCGCAAAGTCTATGCCGAGTTCTGCGACAAGCTGGCGGCGGGCCTGCGCTCGGTGGTGTACGGCGATCCCCTTGGCACGACGCCGGTGGAAATGGGGCCGGTCATCAACCGCGCGGCCGTGGAGCGGATCGGCGCCATGGTCGCCGACGCCCGGGCCAAGGGCGCCGAGATCCTGGCGGGCGGTGAAGGTTCGGCGGTCGGCAGCGGCTGCTTCTTCCAGCCGACGCTGGTGACACGTACCCGTCCGGACATGCAGCTTCTCCAGCGGGAAATCTTCGGGCCGGTGGTGCTGGTGGACCCGGTGGACGACCTCGATGAAGCCATCGCCCGCGCCAACGACAGCGAATACGGCCTGACGTCTTCCATTTTCACCACCAACCTAGGGGCGGCCTTCAAGGCCATGAACAGCCTGAAGTACGGCGAAACCTATGTGAACCGCGAGAACTTCGAGGCGATCCAGGGTTTCCATGCCGGCGTTCGGCGGTCCGGTATCGGTGGTGCCGACGGCAAGCACGGCCTGTACGAGTTCACTCACACCCAGGTTGCCTACGTCCAGAACTGATCCGAACTCTCCACTTTGCGGGCGGTTCGTCCGGGGTTCGCCGAAAGGCGGGTTTCCGGCGGCCGTCCGATTTTTTTTGTGCCGGGCGAATCCGAGCAGGCTTCTCCGGGTGATTCGCATTATTGGCATGAAATGTTAGCTGCTGGCACCTTGGGTTCTGTCTCGCAGCGGTGCGGACGGGCACATTTACTACCAAGCCCGGGCCTCCGGTACCGGAGCAAGGGATTTCCAAAGTGCATATTGCGAGGGGCGTATCGATGAAGCTTGGAGCAGGGATTTCAGCCGTGGTGACGGGCGGCGCTTCGGGTCTGGGGGAAGCGGTGGTGCGACGCCTTTCGGCCGAGGGGGCCAAGGTCGCGATCTTCGACATGAACGGGCAGCGGGGAGAGATCCTCGCCGGGGAACTGGGGGCGGTGTTCTGCAAGGTGGACGTCAGTTCCGACGAATCGGTTGCAGCGGGCTTCGCCCGTGCGCGGAAGGTCAACGGCCAGGAGCGGATCCTGGTGAATTGCGCCGGCATCGTCACCGGTGTCAAGACCGCCGCCCGGGACCGCAAGAGTGGTGAGGTCAAGATCTTTCCGATGGCGGACTTCGAGCGGGTGGTGCAGATCAATCTGCTGGGCACCTTCCGCTGCATGGCCCAGTCCGCCGCCGGCATGATGGACGCCGAACCGCTGGTCGACGGCGAGCGGGGGGTGATCGTCAATACCGCGAGCGTGGCGGCCCAGGACGGCCAGATAGGGCAGGCCGCCTACGCCGCATCGAAGGCCGGCGTGCTGGGCATGACCCTGCCCGTGGCGCGGGACTTCATGACCGAAGGTATCCGGGTGAACACCATCCTGCCCGGACTCTTCAATACCCCCATGATGGCATCCCTGCCTGATGCGGTCCGCGAGCCGCTGGCGGCCGGTGTGCCGTTCCCCCGGCGTCTCGGCGATCCTGCCGAATATGCGGATCTGGTGGCCTTCATGGTCAGCAACCGCTACATCAATGGTGAAGCCGTGCGGCTGGACGGCGCCATCAGGCTGGCACCGCGATGAGTACCGGCGCCTATATCTTCGATGCGGTCCGCACTCCCCGAGGGCGGGGCCGCCCCGACGGGGCGCTGCACGAGCTCACCCCGCTGGCCCTGGCCGCCCAAGTGCTGGGCGCCATCCGGGATCGCAACGGGCTGGATACGCGCCTGGTGGACGACGTAATCCTTGGCTGTGTGATGCCGGTGGGAGAGCAGGGCAGCGACATCGCCCGCATCGCGGCGCTGGTGGCCGGTTACGACGTCACCACGCCTGGAGTGCATGTAAACCGCTTCTGCGCATCCGGCCTGGAGGCCTGCAACATGGCCGCCGGCAAGGTCGCCAGTGGCGAAGCGCGTTTCGTGGTGGCCGGTGGTGTCGAGTCCATGTCCCGCGTGCCCTTGGCTGCCGACGGCGGGGCCATGATGGTGGACCCGAGCTTCGCCTTCGATCATTGCTATGCGCCCCAAGGTATCGGGGCCGATCTGATCGCGACCCTTTACGGCTTCGACCGGCAGGACGTCGATGCCTATGCGGTGGAAAGCCATCGTCGCGCCGCCCTGGCGTGGGCGGAAGGACGTTTTGCGCGTTCGGTGGTGCCGGTGACCGATCAAGCCGGAGTGGTGCTGCTGGACCGTGATGAAGCCATCCGTCCCCAGACCAGCCTGGAAACCTTGGCGGGACTGAAGCCGGCATTCCTCGCCATGGGGGCGTCGGGCTACGACGCCGCAGCGCTGCGCCGCTACCCCCAGGTCAGCCAGATTAACCACGTCCATCACGGCGGGAATTCGTCGGGGATCGTGGACGGGGCGGCGGCAGTGCTGATCGGCTCGCGGGAGGCCGGGGAGGCTATCGGCCTCAAGCCCCGCGCCCGCATCCTGGGGGCGGCTTCGGTGGGTTCCGAGCCCACCATTATGCTGACCGGGCCGGCTGTGGCCACCCGCAAGGTGCTGGACCGCTTGGGCATGACGGTCGGGGACATCGATCTGTTCGAGCTCAACGAGGCCTTCGCCTCGGTAGTGCTGCGCTACCTCCAGGTTCTGAACCTCGATCCGGCAAAGGTGAACGTCAATGGCGGCGCCATCGCGATGGGCCATCCCCTCGGCGCTACCGGCGCGATGATCCTGGGCATAGCCCTGGACGAACTGGAGCGCACCGGCAAGGGCACGGCCCTGGTGAACCTGTGCGTGGGTGCCGGAATGGGTACCGCCACCGTCATTGAGCGTGTTTGAGGCCTGAATCATGAACAACTTTTCGATCGATGTGGACGGACAGGGCGTAGCGGTGGTTCGCTTCGACGTGCGTGGCAAGGGCATGAACGTGATCTCCGACGAGGTGCAGCGGGAGTTCGACGAGGTGGTGGAAACCCTGCGCGCCGATCCGGCGATCCGCGGCGCGGTGCTGGTGTCGGGCAAGGCCAGCGGCTTTTGCGCCGGAGCCGATCTCGCCGAGTTGGTGGATAGCATGGCCCGCTGGAGTGAGGCCCGCAGTCAGGAGGAACTGAAGGCGGGGGTGGCTGATGCCGGCAGCTGGTCGCGGCGCGTCCGCGCCCTCGAAACCTGCGGCAAGCCGGTGGCGGCGGTGATCGCCGGGATGGCCTTGGGGGGCGGCCTGGAGCTTGCCCTGGCGTGCCACTACCGGGTGGCGGTGGATGACCCCACTCTGCGTCTGGCCTTCCCTGAAGCCGGGGTCGGCTTGCTGCCGGGCGCCGGCGGGACTCAGCGCCTGCCGCGCATCATGGGCGTCTCGGCCACGCTGCCGCATCTGCTGGACGGCAAGCCCATCGGCTTGGCCGACGCTTTGAGCAGCGGCGTGGTGCATGCCACCGCTCCCGCCGGCGAGCTGCTGGAGATGGCCCGCCGCTGGGTGCTGGAGCACCCGGGGGCGGTCGCACCCTGGGACGAAAAGGGCTTCCGCGTGCCCGGCGGCGGCGCCCAGGGCAGTGACGGTTATCGCGACTTCGCGCCGGCCATGGCGGCACGGCTGGCGGATGGGGGCGACCGGCTTCCGGCCACTGGCAACATCCTGAAGTGCGTCTACGAAGGCACGCAGGTGCCGATCGACTCCGGCCTGCGGATCGAGGCCCGTTACTTCTTCAATACGGCCAGGTCCGCGCGGTCCCGGGCGATGGTGCGCACCTTCTTCCTGTCGCGTCAGAAGCTGGCTAAGCGCCCGCACCGGGACGATCCGGCCCCCTTGTTGGAGCGCCTGCGGTTGGCGGTGGCGCGGGAATGCAAGGCCTTGGCGCAGGAGGACGTACCGGAAACCGTCCTGAACAGACTTTGCGCCCAGGTCGCCGTTCGATCCGAAGGTGCCGGCGAGACGGTGGCGAACGGCAGCGCGGCGGATTTCGACCTGGCCGAGGCCGGCAGCGTCGAGCAGCGCCTGCTCTACGCCCAGGTTCTGGCGGCGCTGCAGGCTCTAGACGAAGGCCTGGTATCCGATCCCCTGGAAGCCGATGCCATTGCGGTGAGCGCCGGTTTCCCTGCCTGGACGGGAGGACCGGTTTCCTTTGTCGAGATGGAAGGAATGGAAGCCTTCGTAACCCGGGCGGACGACCTGGCGGCGTGGTTCGGGCCGCGCTTTCAGGTTTCGCCCAGCCTGCGCGAGCGTGTTGTCGCGGGGCAAGGCTTTTATGGCTGAACGCTGTCTCCCCGCGGGGAGCACGTTCCGAGATGAACGCTTGATCAAATAAATGAGTGCGATATGGGAACGATTCTTGTCGAGAACCGGGCAGGCGTGGAAACGACGTTGAAGGCGGAGTTTTCCCGGAACCTGATGGAAGTCATGCGCGAGGGCGGAGTGGGCGAGATCCTCGCCCTGTGCGGCGGGACATGCTCCTGCTCCACCTGCCACGTGATCATCGACCCGGCCTTCGTGGACCGCCTGGACCCGATGGGTTCGGACGAGCACGATCTGCTGGATAACTCGGAACACCGCAGTCCCACGTCCCGACTGGCCTGCCAGATCGTTTTCAAAGAGACGATGGACGGTCTCCGGGTAAAGATTGCTCCCGAGGACTGAAGACCTTTCGCCTATCCATCAATCATTTGCCAAACGGGAGTAGCAGAATGCAACACTGGGACGTTTTGATCGTCGGGGCCGGCCACGCCGGGGCGCAGGTGGCTTCCCTCCTGCGGCAGCAGAACTTCAAGGGCTCGGTGGCCATGTTTGGCGATGAGCCGGAGCATCCGTACGAACGTCCGCCTCTGTCGAAGGACTATCTGTCCGGCGAAAAGACCTTCGATCGCCTGGCGCTGCGTCCTCTCTCCTTCTGGGCAGAGCAAGGAATCGAGGTCGTGCCGGGCCGGCGGGTAGTCGCGGTGGATGCAAAGGCCCACCGGGTGCGAACCGCCAGTGGAGAGGAATTCGGGTACGGGTCCCTGATATGGGCGACCGGGGGAGCGCCCCGCAAGCTGAGTTGCCCGGGTCACGACCTTCAAGGAGTGCATTCCGTCCGTACCCGTGCGGACGTGGATCGGATGATGGCGGGGTTGGACCGCACGAAGCGCGTGGTGGTTGTCGGTGGCGGCTACATCGGCCTGGAAGCCGCGTCCGTGCTGACCAAACTCGGCAAGTCGGTGACCGTGCTGGAGGCCCAGGATCGGGTCCTGGCCCGGGTGGCGGGGGAGGCCCTGTCCCGCTTCTACGAGGCGGAGCACCGGGCCCGCGGGGTGGACGTGCGGCTGTCGGTGGCTGTGGAACGTCTGGAAGGCGAGGACGGCCGCGTCACGGGGGTGCGCCTGGTGGACGGCTCCCTGCTGCCCGCCGACATGGTGATCGTCGGGATCGGCATCGTTCCGGCGGTGGAGCCCCTGGTGGCGGCCGGGTTGCCTCCTGCCAACGGCGTAGAGGTGGACGAGTACTGCCGCACGGCTCTTCCGGACGTCTTCGCCGTGGGCGACTGCGCCGCCCATCGCAACCCCTACGCGGCCAGCGCCGCGCCGATCCGTCTGGAATCGGTACAGAACGCCAACGATCAGGCAAAGGTGGTGGCCAAGTTCCTCACCGGCCAGCCGGAGGCCTACGACGCGGTGCCCTGGTTCTGGTCCGACCAGTTCGACCTGCGGCTTCAGACGGTGGGGCTGTCGACCGGCTATGACGAGACCGTGGTTCGCGGCGATCCGGCGACCCGCTCCTTCTCGATCGTATATCTGAAGGACGGGGCGGTGATCGCTCTAGATTGCGTCAATATCGTGCGCGACTACGTGCAGGGCAAGGCGCTCGTGAAGGCGCGCATGAAGGTGGAACCGCCCCTCCTGGCGGACGGTGCCACCCCCCTGAAGTCCCTGGCGGCCGCCTGACCGCGCCTGTCTGCAAGCATGGAGAAGCGGATGGAGCCAGTGAACCTGGTGGTATCGGATGGGGTGGCGCGCTTGATCTTCGATCGCCCCGAGGCCCTCAACGCGGTGGACGTGGCGACGTCCGAATGCCTGCTGGCGCACTGTCGGGCACTCCAGCAGCGGGACGATGTCAGGGTGGTGGTGCTCGCGGGCAACGGCCGCGCCTTCATGGCAGGTGGCGACCTGGCGGCTTTCAGCACCACGGAGGATCCGGCGGGTTTGGCCTCGGCCATCATCCGCCCGCTCCACGCCGCTCTGGAAATCCTGGCCGCCTTGCCGGTGCCGGTGATCGGTAGTGTCCATGGGGCGGTCGCCGGGGCCGGCTTCAGTCTGGCCGTGGGTTGCGACCTGACCCTCGCCGCCCAGGATGCCCGATTTTGCCTGGCCTATCTGGGCATCGCCACCACCATCGACGGCGGTGGTTCCTGGCATCTGGTCCGGCAGGTGGGCTTGCAGCGCGCAATGGAGCTGGCTTATACCAATCGCAGCATTTCCGCCGACGAAGCGGCTGCCCTCGGACTCATAGCGCGGGTGGTGCCCACGGAGCGCCTGGCGGAAGAAACTGACCTCCTCGTCGCACGTCTCGCAGCCGGTCCAAGCTTCGCATATGGCGGAGTCAAGCGCCTGCTGCGGGAGGCGGGCAACCGGGACTACGCTGCCCAGTTGGCAAGCGAGCACGACCAATTCCGTGCATGCGCCGCGGGCCCGGACTTCCGCGAGGGGGTTGCGGCTTTCTTCGAACGCCGCCGACCTCAGTTCCAAGGCCGTTGAGCGCGGTATCCGCCACGGGCATTCCGCCCCGTGCCCAGCAGTTCAAAAGATCCCGCCGCCGGCGGGATTTTCGTTTTTTCAGCCTGCACATCGAGTTGCTGGTCCCCGACTCCGGATGGCCGATTTTGGCACGAATTGCATTTTCGGCCGCCGAGGTGCCATCGAATCGCCTGTGTGGAATACGAAGAATAGGCCCCATGAAACGTCGGCCCGATTCCGGCAGTGGAGCAGGCGGGCGGGGTCCCGGCAATACGGACAGAGAGACGAAGGCGCCTCGCGCGCCGCACAAGAAGAGGTGAGTGGCATGGAACGGGAAGTCATCGACCGCGAGTTCATTTCCAGGCTGCGGGATATCGTGGGTAGTGAAGGGATCCTGACCGGGGACGATGTGCATGCCCGCAATCCCGGCGTCTTCATGTCCCGCATCGAGGCCTCCATCCTGGTCCGGCCGTCCACTACGGCCCAGGTTTCCCAAGTCCTGCGCCTTTGCCATGAGGCCCGTCAGCCGGTCGTGGTACAGGGGGGGATGTCGGGTTGGGTGCGGGCCACGCAAAGCCGTCGCGGAGATTTGATCCTCTCCCTGGAGCGGATGAACGCCATCGAGGAAATCGACCTGGCGAACCGGACCGCGACGGTCCAGGCGGGAGTCGTGCTCGAGGCTTTCCAGGACCGGCTGGAGCAGGACGGCCTGATCTTCGCCCTGGACCTGGGAGGCCGGGGCTCCTGCCAGCTCGGGGGCAATGCCTCGACCAACGCCGGCGGCGTGCGAGTGATCCGCTACGGGATGATGCGGGAGCAGGTTCTGGGGGTCGAAGCGGTGCTGGCGGACGGCCGGGTCGTGTCCTCCCTCAATCGGATGATCAAGAACAACACCGGCTACGACCTCAAGCAACTCTTCATCGGCAGCGAGGGAACACTGGGCGTCATCACCCGCCTGGTCCTGCGGCTGCGGGAGCGGCCGTCGAGCAGCAACACGGCCATGGTGTGCGCCGATCGCTTCGAGCAGATCGCCGGCCTGCTTCGTCATATGGATGGCGCTCTGGGCGGCCAGCTCAGCGCCTTCGAGATGCTGGACAACAGCTTCTACACCCTGAACACGAAGGAAGGGCGCCACACCCCGCCCCTGCCGACGGACAAGCCCTACTACGCGATCATCGAAGCCTTGGGGGCCAATCAGGCGCGGGATTCCGAGCTGTTCGAGCAGGCCCTCGAAACCGCGTTCGAGCGCGGCCTGGCGAGCGATGCGGTGATCGCCCGTTCCGAGCGGGAGCGGGACGCCATCTGGGCCATCCGGGAAGATCTGGAGCACGTGGTGCGGGACTTTCGTCCCTTCTACGCCTTCGACATCTCCGTTCCTGTTGGGGCGATGGAGGGCTACATGGCGCAGGTCAAGGCCCGGCTGGCGGCCCGCTGGTCGGCCGGTGCGATCGCCTTTCTCGGCCACGTCGGGGACGGCAACCTCCACATCGCCATCGGCGCCGGCGGGCCGGAGGACCGGGAGACCGTGGAAGCCTGCGTGTACGAGCCGCTGGCGGGGTATGCCGGTTCGGTTTCCGCCGAGCACGGCATCGGGCTGGAGAAGAAGGCCTGGTTCCCGATCAGCCGCAGCCGGGATGAGCGGTTCGTGATGCAGATCATCAAGCGTGCGCTGGATCCCCATTCGATTCTCAATCCGGGAAAGATCTTCGATCTGGAACCGGCCGCGCAAAGCTGATGACGGACAGCCGACCGTGAACAACGTCCAATTTCCCGCCCAATCGCACCTCCGCCTTCACGGCTATGCGGTGAGCAATTACTTCAATATCGCGCGCGCCGCCCTGCTGGAAAAGGGTGTGGAATTCGAAGTGATTACCCGGCGCGCCAGCCAGGAGCCGGAATTCCTCGAATTGAGCCCGATGGGGAAGATCCCCTTCCTGGAAACCCCGCGGGGCTGCATCGCCGAAACGGTGGCGATCCTCGAATTCCTGGAGGACGTGCTGCCCGAGCCTCGGCTGCACCCGCGGGATCCCTTCGAGCGGGCCAAGGTCCGCCAGACGATCAACGTGGTCCAGATGTACGTGGAGGTGCCGGCCCGCTCCCTGTTCCCCGGGGTATTCATGGGTGGCAGCAACAGCGAGGCGACGGTCGCCGCCGCGCGCCCGGTCCTCGCCCGTGCGATGCGGGCTCTGCGCCAGCTGGTTGCCCCCGGGCCCTTCCTCCTTGGTCCGGCCCTGACCTACGCCGATCTCTTCGCCTTCTACTGCCTGGACATCGCCGAGCGGCTGAGCCGCTTCGTGTACGGGGAGTCCCTCCTGGCGCAGGTGGACGGGCTCTCCGGCTGGTCGGCTCGAATGGCGCAGCGGGACAGCGCCCGGGTGGTGCTGGCCGCCTTCGACGAGGCGTTCTCCGACTACCTGGCGGAGAAGAACGCCGTGTATCGCCCCGCGTGACCCCCAAACGCCCTTGATGCCCCTGATTGGAACTGCCATGCGCGACGTAAAGCTTGAAGACAAGTACACCCTCGAAACCGGCACCGTGATGATGACTGGCACCCAGGCCCTCGTCCGGGTGCCCTTGATCCAGCGGGCGCTCGACCGGCAGGCCGGGCTCAACACCGCCGGCTTCATCTCCGGCTATCGCGGTTCGCCGCTGGGGGGCTACGACCAGGAGTTGTGGCGGGTCCGCGAACTGCTGGAACAGCAGGACATCCTGTTCCAGCCCGGGGTCAATGAGGACCTCGCCGCGACCGCCGTGTGGGGCACCCAGATGCTGGCCACCACGCCGCAAGCCAACAAGGACGGTGTCTTCGCCATCTGGTACGGCAAGGGGCCCGGCGTGGATCGCTCCGGCGACGCCCTCAGGCACGGCAACATCGCCGGCACGCATCCCCATGGCGGCGTGCTGGTCGTGGCGGGAGACGACCACTCCGGCAAGTCCTCCACCCTGGCCCATCAAAGCGAAATGGCCTTGATGCACGCGGGCATGCCCGTCCTCGCGCCGTCCAATGTCCAGGACGTGCTGGACCTGGGCCTCCTCGGCTTCGCGATGTCCCGCTATACCGGCCTCTACACCGGCTTCAAGCTCTGCAACGAGGTGCTGGAGCAGACCATGACCGTGGAGGCAAGGGGCGTTGCCACCCCGGCGTCGGTCGAACCGGATCGGGGGGAACTGCCTCCCGGCGGACTCCACAACCATCCCACCCACCTGGACCGCCAGCAGTCGGAAGTGGTGGCCAAGCGCTACCGCTGGCCCCTGGTCGCCAAGTTTGTCCGCGCCAATGGCATCGACCAGGTTCGCATCGCCGCCCCCCGGCGCGTGCTGGGCATCGTGGCCACCGGCAAGGCGGTGCAGGATGTGATCCAGGCCCTGCAGCTCCTGGGGCTGGACGAGACCGCTGCGGCCGCCTTGGGCATTTCCTTCTATAAGCTGGGCTGCATGTACCCGGTCGAACCCGAGGGACTGTTCGAGTTTGCCGCGGGCCAGCGAGAACTGCTCTTCGTGGAGGAGAAGGAGGGCTTTACCGAGGCCCAGGCCAAGGCGCTGCTTTACGGTCGTCCCGGCGCGCCCCTGGTGGTGGGCAAGCAGGACGAGGACGGGGCCTTCATGATCCCCTCCGACGTCCAGCTGGAGCCTATCCAGATCGCGGTGGTGATCGCCGAGCGCCTGCGTCGCCTCGGGGTGGAGTCGGTGGGTGTGGCTGAGCGCGCCCGCCAACTGGCCGACGAGCTGACCTGGGCCGCCGCGCTGGCGCCCGCCGAGGCGGCTCGATCCCCCTATTTCTGCTCCGGCTGCCCCCACAACTCGGGCACCCGTACCACGGAAGGCAGCATTGCCGCCGGCGGGATCGGCTGCCATGCCATGGCCATGTACAGCGGCCCGGCCATGCTGCCCAACACCCAGATGGGCGGGGA